>CAJYLO010000022.1 GCA_913776245.1 uncultured Chryseobacterium sp. | reverse complement strand
ACTTTGCTTAAAGCTTCTTTTTGCTTCTTCGTTAATTTTGCCATTTCTCTAAGTTTTAAGCGTTAGTTGGTTTAGTTCCTGTTACTCTCAATCCCATAGATCTAGCAGTACCTGCAACCATAGAAAGAGCAGAATCCATTGTAAAGCAGTTTAGATCTGCCATTTTATCCTCTGCGATTTTCTTTACCTGATCCCAAGATACAGAACCTACTTTGTTTCTGTTTGGTTCACCGGAACCTCCTTTGATTTTTGCAGCATCCATCAGCTGGATTGCAGCAGGAGGGGTTTTGATTACGAATTCAAAAGATTTGTCTTCGTATACAGTAATTACTACTGGCAAAACCTGCCCAGGCTTATCCTGAGTTCTTCCGTTAAATTGCTTACAAAACTCCATGATGTTCACACCTGCAGAACCCAAAGCCGGACCTACTGGTGGAGAAGGGTTGGCAGCGCCACCTTTCACCTGAAGTTTTACCATTTTAAAGACTTTTTTAGCCATTTTTTGTTTTTTAAATTGAATAATTAATGAGTTTGGAAGCATTTATTATTCAGTGGATGATCCATTCTCACATTAGAAAACCCACTTTTCGGTTTGCAAAAGTATTAATATTTTTTGAATCCGCAAACAGAATATCTTGATTTTATTTATTTTATAAAAAAGATCCACCCAAAAATGAGTGGATCCTGAAACTATGAAAAATCTAAATGATTAGAAATCTAAAGTGATGGATGCTCTTGCAGCAGCTCCCATAATTGGTCTTGCCATTATAACCGTATTACCAGCTTGCTGTACAGATGGCGATCTTGGATCTCCTTCCGTAAGTCCGATAACATTAAATATATTGGTCCCATCTATTGCAAAACGAACTTTTCCAAGCTGGTAAGACATTCCGGCTCCCACTTCTCCGAATGCCGGCAGTGTATCTTCGTTCGATTGATCCTGGAAACGTTTTCCGTAATAGTTATAGCTTACATAAGTTCTCCAGTCTTTTGTGATATTGACTGCCGGAGAAATATTAAAATATAATCTTGGCATTCTTCTCACAATATTACCTTCCAAAACACTGTTACCACTTAAGCCTGTGTATTTCGGATTCTGGATCGTACCATTGAATGTAACATCAACAATATTGCTGATAAGGCGTGCATAGCCCTCTATTTCAACACCATAATTTCTGGTATCAGCAAAGGTGTTTTCTGAGCTTCCGTCTGAAAAAACATCTGTAAATGAAAGATTTTTAAGTGTAGAATAGAACGGAATCACACCAATTGTGAAGCTACTCGTATAATATTTATACCCTGCTTCGATCTGATCGGTTGTAACCGGTTTAAGAGGCTGATCCTGATTTGGGGTAGAGAAATAATTGTAATAAGCTTCTTCGTTAGGAGATCTGAATCCGTGAGAAAATCTGCCGTAAACAGCATTATTAGAATTGATTTTATAATTTGCAGCCAAAGTGTAGGATAATTTATCAATATCATATCTCCAGTAATTATACTGATTTCCGAGTACACTCATATTATCATCTGCTGTTGTTGTAGAAAAACCGTGAGTCCCATCTGTTGTCAATCCAGAATTGTTGAGATTTGCCGATGTGGTATTAACGTAATAGCCTCTGTAAAAATCCCTGCTATAACGTGCACCGACATTAATGTTGAGATTATCCGTTACATTGTAATCCAAATTAGCATAAACATCATTCAGACTTCCCTGTGTCTGTGTATCTCTTAGCAGGAAAGACATCTGTGTAACCCCGTTATACGTTTTGGAATAGCCGACATCATTCGGGCTGAGAGACGTATCTACCAGGTTCAGCAATTGTGGTTTGTCTGTTGGGGTTGTAAGGATATTACTCCAGTTCCAGTATTGATTGGATTTCCAATTGGATTTATAAAAGCCTGCTGTAACAGAACCTTTGTCCAGTTTATAGCTGAATTGCAGATCATTAACAAAATTATCCATCTGCTTGTCAATCGCCCAGAAGCCAAGCTGTTGCACATATTGAGGATTAACAAGCTGACCATTACCCACTAAAGAATATTGATATTTACCCGCTGCAATACCTTTCTCCGATGCAAATTCGGCAGCAGTTTTTGGTTTTCCAGCTGGGAAAATTCCCGTATAATTCATATTGATACTGGTATATCTTGTCTTATTAAGCACCGAAAAATTACCACCAAGATCATATTTGAATTCCGCTCCAACAGCATCTACTTTAGGATGAATCCCATCCTGAAGATTTCTTTTGAAATAGCCTCCACCAGGCTGAGGAATATTCAGCTGGCTGATTGAGTTGTAGCTATAGGTTCCATAATTCGCATCGAAACCGGAAAATTCTTTAATATCATTTCCATCCCGGTTCAAAGGAATTGGCAGGAAAAAAGTGTTTCTGTCATCCAGTTTTTTGTAATATACTTTGGCATAGCCTTTATCAAAAACATATTTCAGGTTCATCCTGATTTGTCCCCCATTATTTGCTTTAAAGCCTGTTTTTCTCAATCCGTCATCCGTTCTGTAAAAACCTCCCACATTAAAAAATAATTTGTCCTGAATAAGTGCTCCGCCAAGATTGAAATCTGTACGCATCAAACCATAGGTACTGGTTTCCAATTTTGCAACCCCTTTAAAATCGTTGGTTCCTTCTTTTGAAATAAAGTTGATCAAACCTCCGGGAGAATTTGTTGCAAAAATGGAACCCGAGCCGCCTCTTAATGCTTCCAATCTTCCTGTGGTATTATCCACCCGGAAAAAATTATCTGCATTGGCAAATTGCAATGCGCCATCTTCAAAAACAGGCAATCCGTCTTCCTGAACCTGCACAAATTCGTAAGCACCTGCTGAAGGTATACCTCTGGAGAAAAGGTTGTTTCCTACTTCACCGCCGGAAGTCTCCACAGCGAATCCCGGAACTCTCTGAAGCAGAGCCGCCGCGCTGATAGGATTTTGCTTCTGGATTTCTTTTGCCGTAAACGTCGAGATCGCTGTAGAAGATTCTAACTTTGGTTTTGGCCTGGAATTACCGGTAATGACTACCTGATCTATACTGTTTGTTTTCACAGAATCTTTTGTAGCTTCTTGTCCGTAGACATTTTGGAAGTAAAGTGATGCAACACCTACTGCCCAATAAATAGTTCTCTTTTTCATATATTGATTATTTAAGGTTTATTATCTGCTTACTTTTAATTTACTATAGACACCATTGGTCCATCCAAACCCATCCTGATTCGGATATTCCCCACCACCTGCAATGCTGTGAATATCCATTGCATTATATTTTTCCATCAGCTTCCCGGTATTTTCATACACCCTTTCTACATTACTGCACCAGTTTTTATTTATTGCCGATGCAATGTCATCGAAACCATAATTTTTCATCGCTGTAAAGCCGATCCACTGATATGGCGCCCAGGCATTCGGAAAATCCCATTGCTGACCGGATTCCTTGGTTGTAGTTACCAAACCTCCCGGTTTAAGAAACTTATTCACTAGATTTTCGGCGATATATTCTGCCTGATGATGATCTGCTATTCCTAAAAATAAAGGGTATAAAGCAGCGATATGTTCTGAGGAAGTGAATTTGCCATTCTTAAAATCATAATCTTTGTAAAGTCCAACCGTATCATCCCAAAAATATTTCTGAATATTAATTTTCCTTCGCATAGCTAGCTCTTCATATTTTTTCCCCAGATCTGGCCTATCAATTAGCTTTGCAGTTTTAGACAATGTATTTTCCAGATGCCAGAGAAGGCAGTTAAGATCTACCTGGGCGAGATCCAAAGTATAAATGGTCTGTATATTTTCGCCATCTCTGAACCATCTGCTGGAAAAATCCCAGCCAGACTCGCAAGCAGCTCTGATATTTCGGAAGAACTCTGGGTTTCCAGATGTTTTAGAGTCATTGACATCCATCATATAGCTTTCCGGACGTGGTTTATTTTCATCGTCATAATATCTGTTCAGAACTTCTCCGGAATCGGCTTTCAAAACTCTTTTCAATGCAGAACCATTACTGAGCTCTTCTGAACCATCCATCCAAAATTCATATTCTTTCTGCATTGTTTCGAAATACCTGATATAGACATTAGTATCATTAGTCGTTTCAAATATCAAATCCAGCATCAAGGAAAAATATGGTGGCTGCGAGCGGCTAAGAAAATAGCTTCGGCTTGCATTAGGAACAAATCCGAAGGTATGGATAAGGTACGAACAGTTTTCTACGATATTATACATCATTTCCAGTCTTCCGGAGGTCTGAAGACCAAGCATTACAAAATAACTGTCCCAATAGAAAAACTCATTAAATCTGCCTCCCGGAACAATATAGGGTTTCGGGATCATCAGTAATGTTCCCTTGCTTTCAGGCGCAACTCGGGTGAGCTCATTCCAAAGCTTTTCTATATGCTCATCTATTGACAGACTGTTTTTCTGAATCTTGAAATCTACTTCCAGATTTTCTGAGATGATAAAGTGTTCTACCACGAAATCTTTCAGAATAAAATCCGGCAGATCTTTGCTTTTTTCATACAGTTCCACGATATCATTAATAGGATGTCTTGGTATTACATCTGTCATCGTCTTCTGATCTTCAAAAATTTCTGATTTCTGTACTTTCTCAAATAGCTGGTAGATATCTTTTATGTCTAGATAATTCTTCATTTACTTTTTAATTTTATTCGTTTGTCTATTCATCATCATTGCAAAAAATAACAAAAGCATCAATGGGATAAATGAAAGGTAAAATGCGTGGCTGCCACCGAACTTCTGGAAAACAAAGCCTGTAATCATAGAACCCAAAGTACCGCCGACTGCTGAGAAAACGACTATTAAACCAGACATTGAACTCTGCAAATATTTTGGGACCGATGCTAATATCACCGAATTGATGCTTGGATAAATCGGGGCTAGAAAAACGCCCATCAGAGGAAAAATATATACTGCTAAAGGCGCATTGAACCAGCTTATATTTTCACTTAAATTGATATTTTTTGTTAGAGGAAGTACCAATAAAATACTTATTGCAAATCCTAAAATGCAAAATGAGACTACATAAATCCACTTTAATTTTCTTGAAAAAAAGCCGGAAAGAAATCTTCCTAATGCAAATGCACCTGCGAGAACAGCTCCTGCCTGCACTGCCATTGTGGTAGGAAGGTTCAGAATTTCTTTGTAAAAAGTTGGTGTCCAGGTTTGAAAGCTTTGCTCTACAAGAACGAAAAGAAAGGCACACGCTAAGAAAAAAAGAACCCTTCTGAGCTTAAATAATCCGACACTGTTTCTTATATCATTCTTTAAATCCGATGTATTGCTTTTGGCATCCTGCTCATCAAATTTTGAAAACATCATGAAAAAGAATGAGATCAAAGCCATTGCCCCGAGAAACCAGTAAGTATTCAGCCAACTTCTTGATTTTGGATCTGCATCATCTATAAACAGACTGAAGAGCAGGTTGCCAAATAAGACACCAATCATAAAAAACCCTTCCAGATAGCCCATAATGCTGGAATGTTCTTTTTCGTCTTTTGAGATCAGTCCGATTGTGGTGAAGACGGAAATTTTAATCAACGCAAAAGAAATCCCGACAATGCAAAACAAAAGTTTGAAGAACCAGAAAGCGTTGGCAAACGGCATTGTAAAACACATTATCCCAACCAAGGCTAATGCTATCATCATTGATCTTTTCAGACCAATTCTTGGAAGAAAAGATGCCAGCAGAAATGAGCAGATTGCAATCGGCAAATCTTTAAAGCCTTCCAGAACACTGGCTTGGGATTTTGAAATGTCAAAATTCTGCTGCATTTGCAAGATCACCGTTCCGACAGAATTGAGCAGGATCGCAAACAGAAAGTAGTTTAAAAAAAGGGCGGTTTTTACTGTTAAGTTTTTCATCAATACAAATTTATCCGAAGTTTGTTCACGTATATTTAACACAATACATCATTAGTGACACTGTATTAATATAAAATTATATATTTGATTAATTTTTAACTTAACACAATGAAAGTAAGTTACGAGAATATTAAGAATGATCCTGACTGTTCATTCCGGACACTGCATATCAAAGTTCCGGTAAGCGAGCTAAGGTGGGAATATCATTATCACCCGGAAATTGAGCTGGTCTGCGTGGTGTCTGGAAACGGCAGCCGTCACGTCGGTTATCACAAGAGCAATTTCAGAGATGGAGATCTTGTTTTGATTGGCTCTAACATTCCTCATTCGGGTTTCGGGCTTAATTCATTGGATCCCCATGAAGAAATTGTAATACAGTTTTCTGAGGATATCATTCAGTTTCCGGTCAATGTGAAGGAGTTTAATGACATCCGTAAAATGATAGTACTTTCGAAATTCGGTATATTATTTAGCAGCGAAACCAAAGATAAACTGTTGCCATCGCTATATGAAATAATGGCACTGAAAGGCGTTGAAAAATACTTTCAATTGCAAAGAATATTAGCTGCGCTGTCCGTTCAGAAAGATTATCAGCTGCTGAATAAAGAAGCGATGCCTCACACCATCATCTCAAAAAATAAAGAAAGGTTACAGGCTATTTTTACTTACGTAGAAAAAAATTTTGATAAAGATATTGACATCCATGCAGTTGCAGACCTTGCCAACCTTACATTACCATCATTCTGCAATTTTTTTAAGAAAACAACTAAAATGACTTTTACCGAATTTCTAAATCAATATAGGATCGATAAAGCCTGCGCGATGATCCTGCAGGGAAAAAGCATCTCGGAATGCTGTTACAATACGGGCTATAATAATATTTCTTACTTCAACCGGGCTTTTAAGAAATATGTCGGGAAAACGCCTACTGAATTTAATAACGAATTGATTATATAAAAAACACCCAAGATGATCTTGGGTGTCTTATAAAATATTTGTTGTTTATATTTTTTCTACCTGCATGAAGCTGAGCTCCATTGGTGTTTTTCTTCCAAAAATAAGAACCGAAACTTCGATTTTCTTTTTGTCTTCCAGGATTTTTTCAATAGTACCATTAAATCCGTTAAAAGGTCCGTCGATAACTTTTACATTTTCACCAACAGTGAAAGGAATTTCGACATCTGTAGCAAACTCGGAAAGCTCATCCATTCTCCCGAGCATTCTGTTAACTTCAGATTTTCTCATTGGAACAGGATCACCACCTTTTGTAAGACTTAAGAAAGAAATCACACCCGGAATATTCTTAATGACGTGCGGAACCTCACCCACCAGGTTGGCTTCCACCATAAGATAACCAGGGTAATAAGGTTTTTCTTTTGGTACTTTTTTACCGTTTCTGATCTGGATCACTTTTTCCATAGGAATCACTACCTGAGTAACGTAAGCATCCATACCTAATCTCTGGATCTCGTTCTCAATATAGTTCTTCACTTTATTTTCCTGTCCGCTAATAGCTTTCAGCACATACCATTTCATATCGCTCATAGGGAAAGTAATTTGGATTAGTTGAATAGATTAATAAACGTCGCAATAAAATTCTTGATAGTTACACTAAATAAAGAATCTACTCCAAATGTAAATAAAGCAAGAAGCACAGTCGTAACGGCTACAACAATTGTAGAAGACTGCAGATCCGGCCATTTCGGCCATTCTACCTTATCTTTGAATTCTGTATAAGAACCTTTTAAAAAATTAATTAATGAGCTCATATTTTAATTTTGCACGGGCACAAGGATTCGAACCCTGATCAACGGTTTTGGAGACCGGTATCCTACCATTGGACGATGCCCGTAGATTAAAAAGTTCCGCAAGCTTCCTTACGGAACTTTTTATATTTGATTAAGAATTAATCTAAGATTTCAGTAACCTGACCAGCACCTACTGTTCTACCTCCTTCTCTGATCGCAAATCTAAGACCTACGTTAAGAGCGATTGGCTGTAACAATTCTACTGTAATTGTCAAGTTATCACCAGGCATTACCATTTCTACACCTTCTGGTAAGAAGATCTCACCTGTAACGTCAGTAGTTCTTACGTAGAACTGAGGACGGTATTTGTTGTGGAATGGAGTGTGACGTCCACCTTCTTCTTTAGAAAGGATATAAACCTCAGCTTTGAATTTTTTGTGTGGTTTCACAGAATCTTTCTTAGCGATAACCATACCTCTCTTGATGTCAGTTTTTTCAATACCTCTCAACAATAGACCTACGTTATCACCAGCTTCACCTCTGTCTAGGATTTTTCTGAACATCTCAACCCCTGTAATTGTAGAAGTTAATTTTTCATCACCCATACCTACGATATCAACAGGATCACCAGTATTGATAACACCAGACTCGATTCTACCAGTTGCAACAGTACCTCTACCAGTAATAGAGAATACGTCTTCGATTGGCATCAAGAATGGCTTATCCTGATCTCTTACAGGAAGCTCGATCCAGTTATCAACTGCATCCATCAATTCATCGATTTTAGCAACCCATTTAGCATCTCCGTTAAGACCACCTAAAGCAGACCCTTGGATTACCGGAGAGTTATCACCATCATATTCGTAAGAAGAAAGAAGATCTCTAACTTCTAGTTCAACTAGCTCTAAAAGCTCAGCATCATCCACCATATCCACTTTGTTCATGAAAACAACGATTCTTGGTACGTTTACCTGACGGCAAAGTAGGATGTGCTCTCTAGTTTGTGGCATTGGTCCGTCAGTTGCAGCAACTACAAGGATAGCACCATCCATCTGAGCAGCACCAGTTACCATGTTCTTTACGTAATCCGCGTGACCTGGGCAGTCAACGTGGGCGTAATGTCTATTTTCAGTTTCGTATTCTACGTGAGCTGTATTGATTGTAATACCTCTTTCTTTTTCTTCCGGAGCGGAGTCAATAGAAGAGAAGTCTTTCTTTTCAGCTAATCCTTTATCTGATAATACTTTTGTAATAGCAGCAGTCAAGGTAGTTTTACCATGGTCAACGTGACCAATAGTACCAATGTTCAAGTGCGGTTTGTTACGATTAAACGTTTCCTTTGCCATGATTTTAATATTTAATTTATTTAACTATTGTTTTTTTCGGTCTGCAAATATAATGAATTTTTAAATATCAAAAATTATTTTATACAAATTTTATTGATTTGACACCAGCACAAAAAAATACTGGCTTCATCACATCGGAGAGACCGGAAATGCAAATTTACATTAAATCTAACATAAAAGTGATTCCAAAAAAAATCCTGAATCGCTTCAGGACTTCTTGAGCCAACTACGGGACTTGAACCCGTGACCTCTTCCTTACCAAGGAAGCACTCTACCGCTGAGCTAAGTCGGCCTAAAAAAAAATCACATTCCGTACGGTTTGTGATTCTTGAGCGGAAGACGGGGGTCGAACCCGCGACATTCAGCTTGGAAGGCTGACGCTCTACCAACTGAGCTACTTCCGCATTTTGTTTCCAAAAAGGTTGGTAAACGAGATTGCAAATTTAAAATTATTTTTTGAATTTACAAATTTAATATAAAAAGTGGGGAGAGCAGGATTCGAACCTACGTAGCCGAAGCAGCTGAGTTACAGTCAGCCCCATTTGACCGCTCTGGTATCTCCCCGATACTTTTATATTAGAGCCTCCAGAGGGATTCGAACCCACGACCCCGAGATTACAAATCACGTGCTCTGGCCAACTGAGCTATGGAGGCAAATAGATTTCAAAAGAACTGTCTTTCTGCGCTGCGGTTACTTCCGTTTTGC
>CAJYLO010000021.1 GCA_913776245.1 uncultured Chryseobacterium sp. | reverse complement strand
GTCCCCAATTTTCTTTGGCAACGATTTCGCAATTGTTTGAAGTCAATAGATCTTCAAATTTTTTCACTGCTTCCTCCACCTGAGCATCAGATAGAACGGGAGTTAAAATGAAAACAGTTTCGTAATTATTCATAATGTTAATTAATTTTAATTAAAAATTCGAGTTGCAAAAGTACAACTTTTTTCTGAACTACAAATATTTATTACAAAAAAAATCCCGCCGATGGGCGGGATTAAATGATTATTTTATCAATAACTATTTTTTGATAACTTTTGTAGAAGTAGAAGTACCGTCAGCCAAAGTGGTAGTGACTACGTAAACTCCTGTTCCTAATTTGCTGAAATCAATCTGAGATTTAGCTTCATTTAATTCTTTTGTCAGAATCTGTTTTCCTGCAGTATCAAATACTTTTACGGATTTGATATTACCAGCAGCTTCAAGATTGAGAACATCTTTTACCGGGTTCGGATAAGCTTTGATATTATTAGCTTTAGAAACATCATTAACAGCAAGCAAGCCTACATTCAATGTATAATCTTCCGCTTGTCCGAAACTTCCACCAAGACAAGGATTGGCAAGATTGGTGGTTCCGAAAAGCTTTTTAACTCTTAGTCTGGTATTACCAACAACAGCGTCGGAAGGAACTGTTATATCGTAAGTTAATTGTTTCGTATCTGTACCTGTAGAGTTGGTTATACTTCCTGCAGAATAAGCTTCATTCGCATCTGCAAAGTCACCATCCATATTCCAATCAACAAAGACCATATAATTATTTGTAAAATTACCTCCTGAATTTCCTTTCAAAGTAATAGTATAAGTTGTACCCCTTGTAACATTGCCAACCTGATCCAGGAAGAATTCATGAGCCGTTCCTCCTGATGTAGATGCAGAAGTGGTGTTGTTAATTCCTGCAAAATTGACCAAAGTTATTGGTTCTACAGTGAAAGTATAAGCCAATGGACCGCAATAAGGCAACGTTGAACCTGTTGTGAATGAGAACACGGTACAGCCAGAAGCAGATCCTACAGCATTTTTAGGAACTACTTTCCAATAATAAGTTGTGCTTAAAGCCAAATTAGATGAAAATGCATAACTGGTTGCTGAAACATTCCCTAAAAGAGTTGTAGGGTTAGGATTTGTATCAAAATAAACATCGTAAGAATCAGCACCTGCAGAAGCTGCCCAACTCAATGTAGCAGAAGCTACAGACACATTTGTAGCTGCGTTAGCAGGAGAGGTTAATGTTGAACAACCCGGCGCTGTTGTTGCAGGAGGTGTTGACACTACTTTAAAATCATCTACAGCAAAGCCGAACTGATCTTCTGAAGTACACTGAATAGCAATATACACCTGTTGTCCTGAATAGGCATTCAGGTTATAGGTATACTCGTGCCAGGTAGCATCAGAAGGAGTGGTGACAACTGGTGAAATCGCAGTAAAGTTAGCAACTGCCGTCCCTGTAGTGGAGACTAAAACCTTAAACTTTTCTGCGCCGTATTCTGCATCACAACCTTTAGCCCAAAAACTTAATGTCGCTCCTTGTCCGGCAGTAAGTTGTATCTGTGGCGAAATAAGCCAGTCATTGTTCCAAGGAGATGATGTTGCCGCAAATGCCACCATTATTTTATCGCCAGATTTTGCCGTCCAGTCGGAGGTGTCTGTCGGTGTCATCGCCGGCGATGTTGTGGTGGAATTAAAAACCTGAAATGACTTGGCAACCTGTGTGTTCGGAAAAGTGATGCCTTGAAAACCATAAGTTGTTTTCAGGTCTACATCCGTAAGTGTCCAGTTTCCTACGTTGGCAATCGCAAAATCTGTGTAGGTTTCAAAACTGTCTTCAAAAAGCACAGTCTGTGCATTTGAGTTAACTGCAGAAAACATAAATCCGGCAGATAACAATGAAAATAGAATTTTTTTCATAAATTATTTTTTTAAATTCTCTCAAATTTAACGAAATAATTTTGAAATAAACAAATTTAATTTACAAAATATAATAATTCTAAATAGAATATCTATATTGATTGAAAAATATTGATTAGGAATCTAAAATTGAATTATTGATAAACCGTGATTAATTATACGAATTTCTAAATAATAAATAATTATAATTAATTTTTTCTAATTTCCCTCAGAAAATTTACTTTCAGTTCCTCGTATAATGAATGCCGGCTTACCAGCAATGAAAATATAGAAGACATCATCCCGGCCAGCATCAGGTGAAAAATGAGAGAGTGCCTGTCTGTCATTTCTAATACTAAGATTGCGGACGTAAATGGCGCACGGGTAATTCCGGTAAGAAAAGCTACCATTCCTGCAAGAATCAATACATTGGTTTCATTATCAGATAGATTCATAATATCTGCAAAGACACTTCCAATGGATGCACCAGTGGAAAGTGCAGGCGCAAATATCCCGCCAGCACCACCAGAGGTAAAAGCCAGCGCCGGACCAAGCATTCTGAGAATAGGTACATACCAAGCTTCGGTTTTATTATCAGTAAAAAGTACCCGTTCTATTATATCTTTACCAGAGCCTAAAATATCCCTGTTGATGAAGTACGCAATCGTTGCGACAACAAGCCCACATATCAATAGAAATATTATATTGCTAAAATCTGTTTTGAGTTTTTTCTTAAGCCTACTGATCTTTAACATTGCAACAGAGAGCTGACTGCTAAGAATGCCTGCTATGCCTGAAACAAAAATAATCGGAAACATGATCCACAGTGTGACACCCTGGGTTTTCGGGTAACCAAGGTAAAGATAAGATCCGGCTAAAGTCTGTGCTGTAAGACCGGCAATAATGACCGCAGTAAAAAGCGCAGTCTTGAAATAGTTGATATGTGTTTTGGATAATTCTTCCACCGCAAAAACAATTCCGCCTAATGGTGTATTGAAAGCCGCAGAAAGTCCTGCTGCGGCTCCTGTAAGGATCATATTTTTCTTAGAAATTTTTGGCCACCAGCCCGGAAGATATTCATAAACTTTTCTGAAAACCGAACCCGCAATCTGAATCGTTGGTCCTTCCCTGCCAATAGCTCCGCCGGATGTTACCAACACAAAACTGGAGATGATTTTGATAAATAGAATCCTGAAACTTAATAATTTCTGGATAAGATGATTATCTCTTGGATTGGCAAGTTCTACAGCAGCCATTACCTGCGGAATCCCGCTTCCTCTTGCAAACGGTGCATATTTTTTTACAAGCCACCAGGAAAGCACAAATCCCGAAGGCGCAAGAATAAAAATCATCCAAAGATGCCAACCTAAAATTTTATTTAAAATATGTTCGCCAAAAGCAAACAGCTGAGCATACAAAACCGCTATCAAACCTGTAATCACGGAGCCGATCCAAAATGGAATGGCCTGCAAAAGATTTTGCTTCAGGCGCTCATTCCTGATATTATCGAATGAATTTTTAAGAATTTTCCTGATATATCGGGCCAACTTTTTCATAGCTTGCTTTTTAGTGTTTCCGGCTCGTGAAGCCTTACAATATTTGCGCCTTTTTCTAATAATTTCAGATGAAGTTCCAGTGTTTCTTTTTCAACTTCATCAGGTTGTTTGCCCAATGGCTTATAAATGAAGGATTTCTTGGAAATTCCGGCTAATAAAGGGAATTTTCCAAAGCCAAAATACTGAAAACCATCAATCATTTTAAATTGATCTTCAACAGTTTTTCCAAAACCAAATCCAGGGTCTAGAATAATATCTTTAATTCCTTTTAGTCTTAAAAGACTTACTTTTTCTGAGAAAAATTGATTGACGGAAATAATGATATCATCAAATTTAATTTTTTCATGCATTGAATCATAAGTTGGATTAATATGCATCAATATATAGGGTAAACCTGTTTTTGACACTGTATCCAAAATTTCAGAATCAAATTGTCCGGCCGAGATGTCGTTAACAATGTCAATACCTTCTTCATAACCAAACTTCACAACCTCTGAATAAAATGTATCTAATGAAATCAGACTCTCCGGAAATTCTTTTTTAATTAGTGAAATGACGTTTCCTATTCTTCTTATTTCTTCATCAGCTTTCAAATATTGAGCATTTGGACGGGTGGATTGTGCGCCAACATCTATAATTGCTGCGCCATTATTTAAAAGTTTTTCGGCTTGTAAAAGTGCCGATTTTTCATTGTTGAATTTTCCGCCGTCCGAAAAAGAATCCGGAGTCAGGTTCAGAATTCCCATTAATTTTGGTGCCGAAAGATCAACTAATCTGCCATTGCAATTGATCGAGAAAGGAAAAGCTTCGCCAAAAATATTGTCCATTTAACAAAGATAAGGCTTTGGTTTTTTATAAGAAAATAATCTTTACGCCTGTTTTATTTCAATTAATAAAATTACTTTTGCATACAAAATAACCTAATTACTATGAAAGCACGCGTGTTTTTCCTTTTATTTCCTTTGATTTTTGCAGCTCAGAATGTTAGTATTCCTGATCAAAATTTTAAAACAAGCTTGCTGCTCAATTATCAGATCAATACTAATAAGGATTCCGAAATTCAGATTTCGGAAGCAGCGGCTTATACCGGATTGATGGATTGCGCCGGCAAAAGCATAAAATCTCTGCAAGGTATTGAAGCATTTATTAATCTGACGGAACTGAACTGTTACAACAATCAGATTACAAGTTTAGACCTGACTAAAAACACACTGTTGAAGAAATTGAATGTATCAGCTAATCAATTGACAGCATTAGATGTCTCCAAAATTACCGTACTAAAAAGCCTGATTTGCGGATCTAACAAACTGACCAATATTGATGTTTCCCAAAATCTGCTTCTGGAAGAGCTCTGGATTGGTGTCAATATGATAACTAATTTGGATATCAGTAAAAATGTGCTTCTTAAAAGCCTGTATGCCAATAATAATCAGCTAACAGCATTAGATCTTACAAACAATAAGGATTTAGGCTTCTTTATTTGTCAGAATAATCAAATTTCAGGCTTGGATCTGAGTAAAAACAAACAACTTTATCATTTTGTAGCTTTTAACAACAAATTAAAAACGCTGAATCTTAAAAATGGCTCCAATACTCTGATTACATATATTGAAATATGGGAAAACCCTGAATTAATGTGTGTTGAAGTTGATGATGTCGCTTACAGTAATATAAACTGGATTAAGAAAAACTCCACGACACAATATAGTACAAATTGTTTTTTGTCTTCTGATGATATTTCTAAAACAGCAATCCGGGTTTATCCCAATCCTGTAAAAAATATTTTAAAGATTTCAAAAAAGACTAATATTGAGATTGTTAATTCGCTTGGTCAGTTTATCCGATCAGAAATCAACACGGATGTTTTGGATTTGTCCGCATTATCAAAAGGTATTTACTTTATAATTTTAAAGGATCACTCAGGAAAAGAGATTCAGAAAACAAAGATCATTAAAGAATAATCAGATTATAAATTGACTGTTCACAATTAAAGTTTTATCTAGATTCAAAATTTGTATATTTGAAACAACAGAAAGATTTATGCACAATACTTCCGCACAGTTTGACAGCGTTATAACAGCTTGCAGAGAGCTTTTTCAAAAGAAAATGACAGATTACGGAACTGCCTGGCGTGTCCTGCGTCCCAGCTCAATTACAGATCAGATTTACATTAAAGTCAGCAGGATCAGAACGTTGCAGATGACGGATGTAAAAATGGTGGATGAAAGCGAGGAAGATGAATTCATCGCAATCATTAATTATTCAATTATCGGATTGATTCAGCTGGAAAAAGGTTTTTCCGATGAACTCAACGCCAATCCGGAAGAAATCATTAATCTTTATGATTCTTATGCCCGAAAAGCAAAAGAGCTGATGGAGCGCAAAAACCACGATTATGGCGAAGCCTGGCGTGATATGAGAATCTCATCAATCACCGATTTGATTTATCAGAAAGTTTTGAGGACCAAACAAATCGAAGATAATCAAGGGAAAACCCTGGTTTCTGAAGGTTTGGATGCCAATTATTTTGATATGCTGAATTATGCTGTTTTTTGTCTGATTAAATTAAAAAACTAACATCTTAAATAATTAACTCATTTATAACAGAAAATCTATGCGCTCAATTTTACGTTATATCGTTGCCCTAATTTTCATCGCTTCAGGATTTGTAAAGGCTGTGGATCTGAAAGGTTTTTCTTTTAAGCTGGAAGAATATTTTTCTCCTGTTGTTTTCGATCTGCCCTTTCTGGAAAAGTATGCATTAGCATTTGCAATTGGTGTTGTTTTATTGGAATTAGTGCTTGGCTTTATGCTGCTTTTGAAAATAAAGCTTAAGCAAACATTATATGCGTTAATTGCGCTTTGCGTATTTTTCGGATTTCTGACATTTTATTCAGCTTATTACAATGTTGTGACTGATTGCGGTTGCTTTGGCGATGCGCTGAAATTCACGCCCTGGCAATCATTCTGGAAAGATATCACACTTTTGGTTTTACTTATTATTTTGACTTTTCTTTACAGAAAAAGAGAAGAGAGTGAGGTTGTAAGAATCGGGAAAATTCCATTATTAGGCGTTTTTATTCTTATAATGCTTTTTGTGATGTTTCGTGGAATTGTTCATGAGCCGATGATCGATTTCAGAGCTTATGCTATAGGCACTGATCTGGCTGCTGAAAAGAAAAAAATCAGTGATAATCCAAGTCAGTATAAAACATTTTATTCTCTTAAAAACCTCAAAACCGGCGAGGTAAAAAAAGTTAATCAGGACGATTATATCAATAAAGAATACTGGAAAGATGCCAACTGGCAAATTGAAGACGGCAAAACCACTTCCGAAATTGTCAAGAAAGGATATGAATCCGAAATATCCAAGTTTAAAATAGAGGATAACCATGGAAATGATGTTACCGGCAATATCCTGGATGAGCCCAAAGTTATCCTTGTATTCACTTATAAGCCAAAAGATGCTGATCCGGAACTTGTCAAAAAAACAGAAATAAAAGCCCTTACGGAAAAAGCCAAAGTTTATGGTGTAAGCACTCAGCCTGATTTTTATAAACAAATCCCGAATTACATGATGGACGAAGTTGCCATCAAAACTATCGCAAGAAGTAATCCGTTCATTCTTATACTCGAGAAAGGAAAAATAGTCGAAAAACTGGGTGCAAAAGATTATTTGAATAATTAATATTAAATTTGAATCAATAAATAAACTGATAATAGTATATCATCATAAAACTATTATCTATTGACCTTACTATATGAGAAAATCCAATAAACCTATTGCAGGTTATCACTTACTAATGATTCTTTCCGCTGCAGACGGAATAATAAAGCCAGAAGAAGGCATGAAGATCCAGGAATATATGGCAGAAGAATTTCCGTTCCGTCTCAATCTGGATGATGAGCTGGAAATCATCGCCCAACTTACATCAGATCAATGGCAGGATCATTTTGAATTCCACGCCAAATGTTTTGAAGAGGATTCTACAGAAAAGGAAAGAAAAGAATTCGTACAGTTTGCAAAATCACTGATAAAAGCAGATAATAAAGTTAGTGATGATGAACACAAATTTTACATTCTACTAAAAAATCTTTGGAAATTAAATTAAATATATAATGAGAAAAAACATCGTTGCAGGCAACTGGAAAATGAATAAAACTTATGCTGAAGCGCAGGAACTGATGTTTCAGCTTTTGGAATACAAAAAAAACAATGCTATTAACTGCGAGGTTTATATTGCACCACCCGCATTGTATCTTACAACAGCAAAAGAAGTTTTCAAAAACGGAGAAATAGGCGTCTATTCGCAGGATGTATCAGAATACGCCAGTGGCGCATATACAGGTGAAATCTCTGTGGATATGCTGGCTTCTGTTCACGCAGACGGAAGTCTCGTTTCTCACTCAGAAAGAAGAACTTTCCACGGAGAAACCGACAGCCACGCTAACAGAAAAGTAAAAGCACTTTTAGACAAAGGCCTTACGCCCATCTATTGTAATGGCGAAAAATTGGAAGAAAGAAAAGCAGGAAGACATTTCGAGGTTGTAAAAAATCAGACCGAAACCGCACTTTTCACATTGTCAGCAGAAGAAATCAAAAAAGTAGTTATCGCCTACGAACCTGTCTGGGCTATCGGCACTGGAGAAACCGCTTCCCCTGAACAGGCGCAGGAAATACACGCTTACATCAGAAGCCTGATCGCAGATAAATACGGAAAAGTAGTGGCAGATGAAGTTTCCATCCTTTACGGAGGCAGTGTGAAGCCGGATAATGCAAAAGAAATATTTTCTCAGCCCGATGTTGATGGTGGTCTGATTGGCGGCGCAGCACTAAAAATTGAGGATTTTTCAAAAATTATTGAGGGATTCAATCCTTAATTCATCAACTATAGCTTTGTCAAAGTTAATGAGCATCTGCCATTAGCTTTGACATTTTTTATTATTTCAAAATCGTTAATTTACTGTATGAAAATCGAACATCTTGGCATTGCTGTAAAATCTTTAGCCGGTTCTGATAATTTATTTGCCAGACTTTTAGGCAAAGAAAACTACAAACAGGAATCAGTAGAAAGAGAAGGTGTTACAACATCATTTTATGAAATAGGAGAGAGCAAAATCGAACTTTTGGAAGCCACAAACCCAGAAAGTCCCATTGCAAAATTCCTGGATAAAAAAGGGGAAGGTATCCATCACATCGCATTTGGAGTAGAGAATATCTTTTCTGAGATCGAAAGGTTAAAAAAAGAAGGCTTTATTTTTATATCAGAAGATCCAAAAGAAGGTGCTGATAATAAATTAGTTGTCTTCCTTCATCCCAGATCTACCAATGGCGTACTGGTAGAATTGTGTCAAGAAAAACCCTAAAACATTTGGAAGATAAAGAAATTTTGCTATTTTTGCACTCACAAAATTCAACCAATTTTGAGGTCCTATAGCTCAGTTGGTTAGAGCACCTGACTCATAATCAGGTGGTCCCTGGTTCGAGCCCAGGTGGGACCACAATAAAAGAGTTACAACTAAAATGTTGTAACTCTTTTTTATTGAAAAATCAAAAACAATAATATCAAATTATTACTATTGTTTCATAAACTTCCTCAGAAAAAAGACATTCCAAAGAATCAGTTCCAGTCCGTAGAAAAAATCTTCTATAGGAATAGTAAGGATACGAAATCCTATAAATTCAGAAGGATTGTAATTTACAATTGGATTCTCCAAACCTGTTCCGGTAAGAATGCCGTTAACAGATAAAAAACCTGGCAAAAGAATCAGATAGATAAAAGATACTTTCCCGATCCATCGCACACCAAGATTATAATACAAAATAATCAGAGTCAATGATAATGTAAGAAAGGTCACCAATGTATAAACGCTATCATAAAAAACAAAAGCAACAGTTAGATAAATGATAACAGAAAATATTACATAAAGTTTTTCAGGCAAAGGCTTCCAGTCAAGTTTAAAGAATTTATCCAAACAGAAATAAGTAAAAATGCAGGAAAAAGGGATGCATATAAAAAATAAAATCTCTTCAATTGGTAAACCGAATATTCTTAGGCCAGTCAGGTAATCATCATTAAACCACCAAACACCATTTTTTGTAAACCAGATATCCCACATTATAAAAACAAGACCAACAAGAAATGAGGCTTTGAAAAAAGCACCAAAATGTCTGCTAAATCTTATTTTTGGATGAAATGAAAAAATGAAACAAACGATGACCGTGAAAAAATCGATGAGCAGGTAAGTAAAGTGCATTTAAGCTTCTTTTTTGTTTTTATTGAAATACATCTTAAAATACTTCACAGGAACCCAGAGAAATCCGAAACATTCACCTTCTTCTTTACCAATATGTTTATGATGTTGTTTATGCGCTCTCCGGATTGCCAAAAGATAAGGATTTTCAGTATTCTTCAGAACTTTAATCCTCTGGTGGATGAAAATATCGTGGACAAAAAAATAAGCCATTCCATAAATTGTCACACCCAAACCTATATAAAACAGATAGTTGAAGTCATTAACACTTCCAAAGTACATCAGGATAATTGCAGGCACTGCAAAAATGACAAAAAAGTAATCGTTCTTTTCCAGAGGCGGGTCCGTACTATGGTCGTGATGATCCCGGTGTAAACTCCACAGAAAACCGTGCATCACATACTTGTGTATGACCCAGGTTGCGCCCTCCATAAGGAAGAAAGTTGTTAAAACTATTAGGAAATTCATAATTGTTTTTTAGAATTGAACATTTTTTCCAGAACTTTTCTTCGGTAATCAAAGATATGTTCCAGTTTTTTTCTAACCAATATTTGATGCGCCAGTTCGCCTAAAAATCCCATTGGCAGCTCATAATCAATTGTATCTTTCATCAGAACGCCGTCTTCATTCTCAATAAATTCGTGCCGGTGATTCCAGAGTTTGTAAGGTCCCTTTTTCTGAAAATCAGTAAAGCTCCTCTGAAAATCGGCTTCTGTAATTTCGGTCTGCCAGGACATTTTGATTCCTAAAAGTGGCGAAACATAATAATCAATGATCATTCCTTTATAGATCTTATCGTCTGGGAGATTGGTTCTTACAATAAAGTTCATCTCTTTCGGCGTGATCTTGGATAAATTATTTGCAGATGAAAAGAAGGTCCAGGCTTCTTCTATACTGCAGTTTAGTTGCTGTTCCTTGTATAATTGATGTACCATTTTTAGCTTTTTAAAATATTCTGGATCATCTGTTTTAAAATGAGGTCTTCTACATATTTCAGATTTCTGTTGAGGAGCATCTTATCTTCATTAATATTGGCTTTATATCCCAGGAAAGCCGGGCTTTCCTTCTGGATAGAATAGCGCAGAAAACGGGTTTCTAATAAATCCGGGTATTGCTTGACGGCCTTATCCAGATTTCTTTTACCTTTTTTAAAAGTCGTCAGCTTTTCAAAAGGATTACTGGTGTGTTTTGCCCAGATAGCCTGAAATGCGCCTTGATAGGCAAGATCAAGACCATCATTGTTTTTATTCTCAAAATGGTTGAGCATTTCCCTGCATACTTTTTTATCTGAAACCGCTTTCTGATAATTTTTCCTGATAATGTCATAATCCTGTGATTGCAGCATAGAAAAGCAAAATATAAAAAAAGAAATCATCCATTTCATATCAGGGACATTTTATATTCAAAATAACAGCCCATCATCAGAGAAATTTTTCTGGGGTTAGAGATCCTGATTCTCTGATTGATAATTTTGCCTGCTGATGTTCTTTTGATTTTTCGGAATAATGAAACGTAATACCTGTAAGCCAGATAAACCCCAAATTTCGAAGAAGCCGGAAGCATTTTGATGCCTTCCAGTGCTTTCTGGAATTCGTTATGGATTTCTTTTTCAATATCCGCTTTTACCTCGCTGTTAAAATCTTCTATATCAACATTTGGGAAATAGGTGCGGCCTAAAACGTAGTAATCGTCCTTCATATCTCTCAGGAAATTAACTTTTTGGAAAGCAGAGCCAAGAATCATAGCATATGGTTTCAGTTTTTCATATTCTTTCTTGTCGCCTTCCACAAAAACCTGCAGACACATCAGTCCCACAACCTCAGCGGAACCAAGAATATATTCTTTGTAAAGTTCAGAATTGTAATCAATCTTATGAAGATCCATTTCCATACTTTTCAGAAACTGATCAATAAGCTGCAAATCAATCTCATAATGATGAACAGTAGCCTGAAATGAATGCAGAATAGGGTTGAGTGAAATCTTTTCATCCAATGCAGTATTAGTTTCCTCACGGAATCGGGATAATAGTTTTTGCTTATCGTACCCGTGAAAGCTGTCTACAATTTCATCAGCGAGCCGGACATAGCCATAAATAGCATAGATCGCGTTCCTGATCTTTGGTGATAATGCAAGAATTCCCAGCGAGAAACTTGTACTATATTGTTTTGTGGTTTGTTTACTGACTTTATAGGAAAGTTCGTCAAATAGTTTTTTCATATCAGGATTATTCTGTTAATTTTTTATTAGCTTCTGTTGCAGCAATTTTCCCGGAAATAATAGATGGCGGCACGCCTGGCCCGGGAACAGTCAGCTGACCTGTGTAATATAAATTTTTAACTTTTTTATTTCTAAGCGATGGTTTAAGAACTGCGGTCTGAGATAAAGTGTTTGCCAAACCGTAGGCATTTCCTTCATAAGCATTATAATCATTGATAAAATCATTGAGGCAATAGCTTTTTTTATAATCTATTTTTGATAAAAGATCAGTTGCTCCCGTTTTCTTTTCAATTCTCTCTATCATTTCCAGAAAATATTTTTCCCGCATCGCTTCAGAATCTTCTATGCCGGTTGCAATAGGCATCAAAAGAAATACATTCTCACAGTTTTCAGGAGCCAGGTTATCATCAGTTTTTGACGGACAGCAAACATAAAAAAGTGGTTTTGACGGCCATTTTTTGTCAGTATAGATTTCTGTGGTGTGCACGTCCAGATCATTTTCAAAGAAAAGTGTGTGGTGTTTGATATTAGGAATTCTTTCTTTGAATCCTAAATAAAATATCAGACACGAGGGCGCAAATGTTTTCTTTTTCCAATACTTTTCATCGTAATTACTGTAATCCTTATCCAGCAAAACCTGTTCAGTATGATTATAATCTGATGATGCAATGACGCTGTCAAAATATAATTTTTCACCATTTACAATAATGCCGGAAACCTGCTTAAGCTCTACAAGAATTTTTTCTACATTAGAATTGAAATGAAACTGAACACCTTGCATCTTTCCTATCGTCTCCATCGCTTCTATGATTTTGATAAAGCCGCCTTTTGGATACCAGGTTCCGAGTTTATAGCCGCCATAATTCATCAGGCTGTAAAGGGCAGGAATATCTTTCGGAGCAGCACCAAGGAAAATCACGGGAAATTCCATTAATGTTATCAGTTTAGGATGATTAAAATATTTTCTGACGAATTGATGAAAATCAGTAAGAAGATCTAATTTTAAAGCACTTTTTGCAATTTTCGGTGAAACAAATTCGAACCAGGAATGGCAGGGTTTATTCACAAATTCTTTCATCCCGACATCATATTTGAACTGCGCATCTTGCATAAAATCATCCAGCATTTTCCCGGCTCCGGCTTCAGTCCTTTCAAACAGTGTTTTCATAGCCTCATAGCTCTGCGGAATCTCCATCGTTCCGTCCTCAAAAACCATTTCAAATTGTGGATCAAGTGATACCAGATCATAAAAATCAGAAACTTTTTTACCAAAGTCTGCAAAGAAATCTTCAAAAATATCGGGCATCCAGTACCAGCTTGGACCCATATCAAAAGTATATCCATTTTCAGTTTGGAAGCTTCTGGCACGGCCGCCGGGACTACTGTTCTTCTCGAAAACGTGAACTTCATTCCCCATTTTTGATGCATAAGCCGCAGCAGATAAACCGGAAAATCCTGAACCTATAATTGCTATTTTCTTTGCCATATTAGTTTTTTCCGAACGGATAATCTTTTAAAACAGTCTCTATCAACTTATGACTGTCTATATTTCTTGAAAAAATAGGGTGGTGGAACTGTTCCAGCTTATCCAGAAGCCTTATGAGGTCCATCTTCTCGTTGTGATTGAGATTTCCTGTAACAATGGTTGTAGCTGCCCGTATTTTGTCCATTTGGTGTTCAAGAGCTTCCAGACCTGCCTCGGTTATTTTAAGAACTTTTGTTCTTTTGTCTTTATCAGAGTTGGTTTGCTCTACCCAGCCTTGTTTTATCAGTCTGTTGATGATGAGAATGCCCGCAGGTTTTTCCTGTACATTTTTCCTGATCAGCTCCATTTTTGTCATAGAGCCGAAAGATTTTAGGTTGATGAGATAAATAAATTCTTCCTGAGTGTGAAAATCAGAATCCGCAATAGCTGACTTTGAGTAGGTTTTAGCATACCTGTTGAGGTGAACCAAAAGCGTACTGATAACACTTTCCGGTGAGCGCCCAAACTCTTTGCCTTCCCAAGCCGGATCATTTTCCCCTTTTCTGCGTTTATCTGATTCCTGATCATAGATCCAGTTTCGGAATCCGGCAATATCCTTAGTATAATAGCTATTAGCATTGTCCTGATAAAATTTTTCTACAAGGTCTATCAGGTTTTTAATAATTGTAAAATCCATGGAAATTGAAATTTATAAATCAAATATACTAATATTTTAAAAAATTAGTATATAAATAAACATATCAATTTTAAGACCAAGTCAAGATAAAAATTTAAATTTTATTAAACTTTATTATTTTATTCTTAAAAGCCTATTAAAACTTATAATTTTTGAAAATAGCAGAGTTTTATGGAATTATAATTGTTTAGTAATATACAACTTAAAATAAAAGGTTATGAAAACGGAAGTAAAAATCAAAAGTCTATTATTAGGTGTATCATTGTTAACAGCAGGATTTGTAACTGCCCAAACGACTCAGAATACAGACACGCTACAAACAACAACTCAAATACAGACCACAACCAATCCGGAGATTGATGCATTAAAACAAAAAATTGCAGCTAAACCGGATGATACGCAGTCTTTGGTAGCTTTGGCCACAGCTTATCAGAATGCTAATGACTGGAGTTCTGCCATTTCAACGTGGAATAAAATCACAACCATTATTCCGGATTGGGCACCGGCTTATTATAGTATCGGCTACGCCAATCAGTCAGCTAAAAATAATGAAGCTGCAAAAACGGCTTACGAACAATATATTGCCAAGGTAAAACCGGAAGAAGTAGATGCCAGCAAACAAAATCTCGCTTACGCCTATTTCTTCATAGCATTCCTGGATAAGGATACAAATCCTGAAAAGGCAAAGCAGTATATCGCAAAATCTTTACAGTACGACGGAACAAACCAGGATGCGCTCAACCTGAGCAAAAGCCTGATGAACTAAAATCAAATTTTTCAGTTATATAAAAAAGACGCTTTATTTAAGCGTCTTTTATTTTGTAAGAGTAAAATCTTTTTGTCTTTGCGATTACGAACTACTTGTTTTCATTCTGATTATTTTCTTCTTCTGGTGAGTTCTGATTCTTGTTCCGATTTTTCTTTTTGTAAAAATAATAGGCAATTCCGCCAATCAGAAATAATGGCCAAAAGGGAAGAAGGAAAAGTAAAATACTGCCGATCACATTCCAGCCGGAAGAAATGGCGTCTAAAGATTTGTCTCCAAAACTTTTATCTTTATCAAGATCTTTTTCTTTGATATAGTTGTCATACAATGTAATCTCAAGATTGGAAAGTTTTCCCCGGCTGTAAGTATCACCTTTTATTTCTATATTTTTATTTTTTATTGAACCAATAGAAACGAGATCTTCCGCTAGGTAATCAAATTTTTCATAAGGTACTTTTGCAGTAAGATAAAAAGTCTGGAACTCATCATTACTTACCAGGTTTTCTGTTTTTACAATTCCGTCGTATTTACTGATTATCGTTCTAAGGAATTGTTTCGCATTTTCCATATTATCGACATTGATTTCAAAGCTGCCATTTTTCACCAGTGGCGATGGTTCCGGAACCACTGTTTCCTTTACAGGTCTGTCTTTGTAGATCACTTTGGTAACAGTTTTTGGCTTTGCAATCTCTTTTTTGACTTTTTCTTTTACGGAATCAATCGCTGCCACTACTTTTTTCTCTTCGTTGTCTTTTTTGAATTTCTCGACATTCTCAGAAATAGAATCTATTTTTTCCTTGCTTTTATCAAAGGCATTTTCAATGTCTTCTTTGGTTTTAATCAGATCTTTGGCTTTCAGATTAAGTGAATCTAATGTAGCTGTTGCATCCGAATCCAGATTTTCTAAACTTTCAGAAGCTTGATCCATTAAAGAATCTGTATTTTTGATTGTATTATTAGCTTCCTGCAAATCTGATTTTTTGCACATCGTGAATGTGCTCAGAATAACTGCGGTCAATAGTAACTTTTTCATTGTGAATAATTTTATTGATGTAAAACTATCCAACAATGAAAAGAATAATTTGTAAATGAATCCGAAACTTTTTGTAATATTTTAAAGTTATGAAAATCAAATATTTGAATTGATTTTACAAGGGTTTTACAAGAGATTGGAAAAGAAAAAAGAATCCAAAACTGAATTCTTGATAAACTAAATAATATTAATTGTCTTTTTAAATATCATTAAACTTAGATATTGTAAAAAAATATGATGTTCCGTTATTCATATCAATGATTAAGGATTGATTGTCTTTGGAATTATTTGGTATAATATAAGTTGCTTCATACTTATTATCTCCGACAAACTGATATCCTTGATTTTTTTCATCATACTTATATTTATATATTTTATTAAATTCTAAAAAAATATCTTCTCTTGTATTTTTATTATTAATTCGTATTGTTGAACTTTTCTCGTCGGTTTTAATGAAAATTTGAAAGGGACTATCTACACTTGGACTATTAGTTTTCTGAGTCGTATTTCCATTGGTTTTAGTAAAGGTTGTAAAAGTATAAGCTATAGCATCTTTATTTATAAAAACTCTTTTACCAATTACTTTATAGAATTCTTCTTTATTATTTGGTGTTTGACTAAAAGCTAAATTAATAGAAATTACACAAAACATTAAAAGTATTTTTTTCATAGTTGTATTTTATTATTTAAATTTTGAAATTAAAATAGTTGGTTTTATTAAAATCAAATTTAATTATTATTACAATTATTTTACAAAAAAATCCGCAGAAAACACTGCGGATTAAATATTTTAATGATTCTTAAACTCACTAATAAAATGCAGTTTCACATTCGGAAACTTTTCCTGCGTCATATGGATCGTAAAAGACGAATCGGCTAAAAAAACCAATTGGTTATATTTGTCTCTCGCTAAGAAACGCTGTTTCAATCTCGCAAATTCTTTGAACTCCTCCGACTTTTCGTCTGCTTCCACCCAACACGCTTTATGGATGCTGATAGGTTCGTAAGAACATTTCGCACCATATTCGTGTTCCAGACGGTATTGGATCACCTCATACTGAAGCGCACCAACCGTTCCGATGATTTTTCTGTTGTTCATTTCCAGCGTAAAGAGCTGCGCTACACCTTCATCCATCAGCTGATCTACACCTTTTGCCAATTGTTTCGCTTTCAACGGGTCATTATTATTGATATAACGGAAATGTTCCGGAGAGAAACTCGGGATTCCTTTGAAGTTCAGTTTTTCACCGGCTGTCAGCGTATCACCAATCCGGAAACTTCCTGTATCGTGAAGACCAACAATATCACCGGGAAAACTCTCGTCCACAACTTCTTTCTTATCCGCAAAGAACGCGTTAGGAGAGGAGAACTTCATTTTTTTACCTTCTCTCACCAAAAGATAATTCTCATTTCTCTTGAACGTTCCCGACACGATTTTCACAAACGCCAGACGGTCTCTGTGTTTCGGATCCATATTCGCGTGGATTTTGAAAACGAATCCTGTGAAATTCTGTTCTTCAGGTTTTACCAATCTGGTTTCACTTTCTTTCGGCTGTGGCATTGGTGCAATATCAATGAAAGCATTCAATAACTCACGAACACCAAAATTATTAAGAGCAGAACCAAAGAAAACAGGCTGCAAATCACCATTCATATAATCTTCACGATTAAACTCCGGATAAACCGACTGAATCAAATCCAATTCTTCACGCAAACTTGTCGCTGCTTTTACGCCAACCAATTCATCAATTTGAGGATCGTTGATGTCATCAATTTTCAGAGATTCTCCAACTTTCTGTTTTTTCTCTTCCAAAAACAATTGGATGTTATTTTCCCAAATATTATAAATTCCCTGGAAGTCGCTTCCCATACCAATCGGCAGGGAAAGCGGGCAAACCGTCAAACCTAATTTTTGCTCCACTTCATCCAGCAGGTCGAAAGCATCTTTACCTTCACGGTCTAACTTATTGATGAAAACAATCATCGGAATGTTTCGCATTCTACAAACCTGAACCAGTTTTTCCGTCTGTTCCTCAACCCCTTTTGCAACGTCAATTACCACTATTACAGAATCAACCGCAGTCAGCGTTCGGTATGTATCTTCTGCAAAATCCTTGTGACCAGGCGTATCCAGAATGTTGATTTTATGATCTCTGTATTCAAAAGCCAAAACCGAAGTCGCCACCGAAATCCCTCTCTGACGCTCGATTTCCATAAAGTCGGAGGTCGCACCTTTTTTGATTTTGTTGGATTTTACAGCACCGGCTTCCTGAATCGCCCCTCCGAAAAGCAGGAGTTTTTCCGTCAAAGTGGTTTTTCCCGCATCGGGGTGGGAGATGATTCCGAAAGTTTTTCTTTTGCTGATTTCTTGTTCTAAAGACATAATAAAATTTGAGATTGCAAAAATCGTGATTTTTATCGGATTCTGAAAGTCGGGCTTTTATAATATTAATATAAAAATCTCGCCGACTATTCTGATCGAGCGGATTGAAAATCATTAAAATAATATGATTGTCCGTATTTAGTAATAATTTAGTTTTTGACAGTTTGTTTGTCACTCCGCAGGAATCTCAATACACTAGAATAAAGCAGTTTAGATTCCTGCCTTTAGATTTGTATTGTAAAAAATTAATACATTAGAAAGAGCAGAGCATTTAATTAAACTGAAAGATTCCTGTGAATAAAATTCATATTCCGATTAAGAATTAAATGCCCTTTTCTA
>CAJYLO010000020.1 GCA_913776245.1 uncultured Chryseobacterium sp. | reverse complement strand
TAGAAAAGGGCATTTAATTCTTAATCGGAATATGAATTTTATTCACAGGAATCTTTCAGTTTAATTAAATGCTCTGCTCTTTCTAATGTATTAATTTTTTACAATACAAATCTAAAGGCAGGAATCTCAACAGTCTGGATTCCTGCGGAATGACAACATTGATTTTATTACTTAATGTTGTTTTTATGCGGAATCCTGCAGCCCGGCTTGAGCGGAGCTCTTTTTTGCATTGGTAAAGGCGTGGCAAAAAAGCGGGAGCGGAAGACGGATCAAGCTGCCCAAATTTTACTAATTAATTTTAAAATGCGTTAAAATTGAACTTTAAGCTGATAAAATTGAAATATTTGTAACCTTTTTGATGTTCTCATCGTATAATATAATGCAACCTAATAGAATGAGGTTTTTATAATGAGACAATTAAAAATTACAAAACAGGTTACCAACAGGGAAACCGCATCACTGGACAAGTATCTGCAAGAGATCGGAAAAGTTGAACTGATCACCGCCGACGAGGAGGTGGATCTGGCTCAGAGAATCCGTGCCGGAGACAGAGCTGCGCTTGAAAAACTGATCAAAGCCAACTTACGTTTCGTGGTTTCGGTTTCTAAACAGTATCAGAATCAGGGACTTTCTCTTCCGGATCTCATCAACGAAGGAAATCTTGGTCTGATGAAAGCGGCGAAAAGATATGATGAAACGAGAGGTTTCAAATTCATCTCTTATGCTGTTTGGTGGATTCGTCAATCGATTTTGCAGGCTTTGGCTGAGCAGTCGAGAATTGTAAGATTACCTTTGAACAAGATCGGTTCTATCAACAAGATCAACAAAGCTTATGCTCACCTTGAGCAAGAGAACGAAAGACCGCCTTCTCCGGAAGAATTGGCAGAAGTTCTGGATATGAGCGAGGAAGATATCAAAGAATCGATGAAAAACAGTGGTCGTCACCTATCAATGGATGCGCCGCTTGTGGAAGGTGAAGATTCTAACCTTTATGACGTGTTACGTTCAGGAGAATCGCCAAGTCCGGATAAAGATCTGATGCTTGAATCTCTTCAAATTGAGATTGAAAGAGCCTTGAATACTTTAACTCCGAGAGAAGCGGATCTTGTAAGATTATATTTCGGTCTGAATGGGAAACATCCTATGACATTGGAAGAAATTGGTGAAACATTCGATTTAACAAGAGAAAGAGTTCGTCAGATCAAGGAAAAAGCGATCAAAAGGCTGAAACATAATTCCAGAAGTAAGATTCTGAAATCTTATCTTGGTAAATAAGATTTTTGATTATAAATTAGAAGCAGGTTTTTGACCTGCTTTTTTATTTTTAAATATGGTTGAAGTTAAAAAATTCAAATTTGCGTCTAATTTAGACTTTGTTTGTCAGGGTTTGAAAGATAAAGGAATATTGTTCGAAGCCGATTGGGAAAATAACATTCTTTATTGTGAGGAAAAAGACAAACAGGATGTTTTTGATTTTATAAATAGTTTAAATCTTGATGAAAATGATGTTGAAGTAGATGAAAATTTTCAGAATGATTTTGAAGATTGGCATAAAAACAGCCTAAATCCCGGTCATTTTACTGGTGGAAAAATTCCTTTTTTCTTCTGGAATGTTAAAAACTATCCATTCATATTATTTACAATTTTCTTTGTACCAATTATTTCTGGTGTAATTATTTTTTTGCTCGAAAGAAATGAAGATTTAAATTTAAGTTTCGACTTTTTTGATATCATTATCTTTTTATTCTATCTATTCGTAGGAGTTTCTATGTTACTTCAATGGACTAGATATAAAAAGAACAAAACTAATTATAAATGACCATCTCAATCATCGGTTGCGGAATTGGCGGATTGACTTTAGGGAATTTTCTAAAGCAGCAAAACATCGATTTTAAAATCTATGAAAGTGTACCGGAAATCAAACCTGTCGGCGCAGGCATTGCGATGGCGGGCAACGCCATGCAAATCTTTGATAAGCTTGGATTGAAAGAAAAAATCGAAAATGCTGGAACCAAAATGCATGCTCTGATCATTACGGACAAAAAACTGAAAACCATTTCAAAAACCGATGTTCTGAAACTCGAGAAAAAATATAATGTTTGCAACATTGCCATTCACAGAGCGGATTTACAAAGAATTTTGAGCGAGAATATCTCTGAATACATTGTTCTAAATAAACGTCTTTCGACAATTGAGAAGAAAGACCATTATCATTTGACTTTTGAGGACAAAACGGCAATCGAAACTGAAATTGTTTTTGGAGCCGATGGCGTAAAATCTTTGGTTCGGAATCAAATTTTAAAATCTGGAGAAATCCGAAATGCCGGCCAGAAATGCTGGCGAGGCGTTCTGCAAACCGAAATTCCAGAAAAATACAGTCATAATGCTTACGAAATGTGGGGAAAAGGGAAACGTTTCGGTTTTGTGAAAGTTCGGGAAAATACTTTATATTGGTATGCTTTGGTGAATGAAAAATTTTATTCTGAAGATATTGATTTGTCGAAGGAATTCAGGGATTTTCATCCTGACATTTTGAAAATGATTTCTGAAACTGCTAAAAAAAATATTATTCTAAATGACATTATCGACATCAAGCCGATGAACAATTGGTCAACAGAAAACCTTTGCCTGATCGGCGATGCTGCACACGCAACAACGCCAAATATGGGACAAGGCGGCTGCCAGGCGGTTGAAGATGCTTATGTACTATCGAAGCTTCTGGAAACTGAAAAAGACTGGAACAAAGTTTTTTCTCAATTTGAAAAAATCCGAAAGGAGAAAGTTCATCATATTGTAAACACAAGCTGGACGCTTGGAAAAATAGCACAATGGGAAAATTTTACAGGAGTCAGGAATTTTATTTTTAGAATGCTCCCGGAAGCTGTGAACCAAAAACAAATGGAGAAGATTATGAAATTGGAAATTTAGTTTTATGGTCTTCGAGAGCCTCAGACTGACAAATAAAGAAGTCTTCGAGTGCTTCAGGGTGATAATATCAGTCTTATAAAACACGATTTATTCCTCTTCTTTCTTGAGATTTTCAATCAGGCTTTCAAGTTCTTTGATTTTATCTTTCAGGTTTTTAATATCGTTCTTATTATTGGTGACCTTGCTTTTCAGCATTACCGTTCTCGCACGTTCACTATGATCTTCATCATCTTCGTCCTCATTGATTTCTTCAACATCTTCCTGGATTTCCTCCACGTCTTCCTGGATTTCTTCTATATCTTCCTGGATCTCATCAATATCTTCCTGGATCTCATCAATATCTTCCTGAATTTCATTAACATCTTCCTTCAGATCCTCAATATGTTCAGAACTTTTATTCACTGACATCTGAATAAAAATCGCAAGATAAATCGCCTCCAGCGAAACTACCGTTGTAAGAACAAGCAGCATATGCTCAAATTCAACAATATTGAAAATTGGCAATGCAAAACAAACAATAAAAAAAATAGTATGAAAAACCAATGACTGAATAGAGCCAACCCACCAGATGATTCCGTTGGCAATTTTTTCTAATGCAGATAGTTTTTTCTCATTTTCTTCCGTCAGTCTCATTCCTAAATTTTTGATAAAAATAAGCTTTTTTGAACGGACTGTCAAAAATGCTTCAGCAAGAGCTAAAAAACTTCTGCCTAATTGTCAAAACAAGAGCATTGGCAGAAAAATTGAGAAGTAGACCCTATAAATTTATCAATAATGGAAGAAAACAAAGATATACACGAAGAAAATCTGAATCAGGACACACCGGTAAACGAAACAACGGAGCAGGAAAATCAGGAAAATGTGTCACAACAGCCAACTGCAGAAGAACTTTTGGCAGATGAAAAGGACAGATACATCCGTTTATATGCAGAGTTTGAAAATTACAAGAAAAGAACTCTGAAGGAAAAAAACGAATTTTATCTGTATGCTTCAAAAGATCTGATGACATCAATGTTAGGCGTTTTGGATGACTTCGAAAGAGCTTTGAAAGAAATTGCTAAAAACGGAAACGAATCCGACCTGAAAGGCGTTGAGCTGATCTATCAGAAATTCAGAAATAAACTGGCAGAAAAAGGCCTTAAGCCAATTGAAGTGAATGCAGGTGATGATTTTAATGTAGATTTCCATGAGGCGATTACTCAAATTCCGGCCCCTACACCTGAACTGAAAGGTAAAATTGTAGATGTGATAGAAACCGGTTATCAGCTGCACGACAAAGTAATCCGTTTTGCTAAAGTTGTAACCGGAAACTAAATATTATCAATGATAAGAGGTAATTGATAAATGATTCTTTCATTTTAAATATCAATTATCATTCATCAACTATCAATCATTAATTACGAATTATGTCAAAACGCGATTACTACGAAGTTTTAGAAATATCCAAATCGGCCAGCGCAGAGGAAATAAAGAAAGCCTACAGAAAAATGGCGATTAAATATCATCCGGACAAAAATCCGGGAGACAAGGAAGCAGAGGAAAAATTCAAGGAAGCGGCAGAAGCTTATGAAGTGCTGAGCGACGATAACAAGAAGGCGAGATATGACCAATTCGGACACGCCGGAATGGGCGGTGCAGCAGGCGGTGGCGGTTTCGGTGGATTCGGCGGCGGAATGAATATGGAAGATATCTTCAGCCAGTTTGGCGATATTTTCGGCGGACATTTCGGTGGCGGATTTGGCGGCGGTCAGAGACAGCAGCAGGCACGCGGCTCTAACCTGAGAATCCGCATCAAGCTTAATCTTGAAGAGATGATCAACGGAACTCAGAAAACCGTTAAAGTTAAAAAGATGAAGCTGGCTGCGGGTGTTACTTCTAAAACCTGTCCTACCTGCGGCGGAAGCGGCGTCCAGGTAAAAGTAATGAATACGATGTTCGGACAGATGCAGACGCAAACTACCTGCGGAACGTGTCACGGTGTTGGAAAAGTAGCAGACAAAATCCCTTCCGGAGCCAATGCACAAGGTCTGGTAAAAGAAGAGGAAGAAATCACCATCAATATTCCGGCGGGTGCAAGAGACGGAATCCAACTCAACGTTAGAGGAAAAGGAAATGATGCGCCTTTGGGAGGAACACCTGGTGATCTTTTAGTGGTAGTGGAAGAAGAAGTAGATAAAACCATCAAGCGTGAGGGCGACAATCTTCACCAGGAACTGTATATTTCTTTTGCAGAAGCAGCTCTAGGAACGACGAAGGAAATTAATGTGGTAGGCGGAAAAGTCAAAATCAAGATTGATGAAGGAACACAATCCGGAAAAATTCTGAGATTAGCCGGAAAAGGCCTTCCTAATATTGAAGGTTATGGCGGCAAAGGTGATATGTTTGTTCACATCAATGTATGGACTCCTCAGAAACTGACTAAAGAACAAAAAGAATTCTTCAAAAACCAGATGGAAAACGGCGATATGAACGCTGAACCTACCGGAAAAGAAAAGACTTTCTTTGAGAAAGTAAAAGATATGTTCAATTAAAGAATACAAAAAGAGACTTAAAACTTAAGTCTCTTTTTTACTTTACCAACAATCTGTCACAGACGGTTTTACTGAAATTTTCCTCCTGATTATTGTAGAAAACTTTCATAGACTGATCAAAATCCTCTTTTTGCAAAACCTTGATTTCAGTCCCAAGACTCAGATTTCTTTTGTTAAGAAAGTTAAGAAATTCTTCCGAAGAAGTTGTTACAGAAGCAAGCTCCACCTTATCATTTTCTTTGCATTTGCTGAGCTTTTTAAGATCCGGCCGGATCACATTTCCATCTTTGTCCGGAATAGGTTCGCCGTGCGGATCTACCTTAGGATGATTCAGAATTTCATCCATTTTATCAAAAAAAACTTCAGAATGAATATGTTCCAGCTGTTCGGCAATTTCATGAACGTTTTCCCAGCCAAAGCCCATTTTTTCTACCAGAAACATTTCTGTCAAACGGTGTTTTCTCACAATCAGCGAAGCTTCTTTTTTTCCGGATTCGGTTAATTTGATCGGCTTGTAAGATTCATATTTTACCCATTTTTTATCTGCAAATTTTTTTATCATACTATTGACCGACGGCATTTTGATATTCAGCTGCCGGCTCAGGTCATTCACAGAGACTTCATCATTCTCATTGACAAGATGATAAAGTGCTTTGAGGTAATTTTCTTCAGTTAAGGAATTCATAGTCCAAATTTAAACAAAAGTTAGGAGAAATTTATTTTTATTCTAACAATTATAAGTCCAAAAATTTAAATACATGTAAGATTTATATATGGTGCGAGTCCGTTCTCACAACAAAATACCTAACTTTACATCATATTACGACGAAGAAACAATGAAGAACTATTCTTTCAAAAACGATTATTCAGAAGGTTGTCATCCTATCATCTTAGAAGCATTAATGAGAACAAATCTTGTTCAGCAAAACGGCTACGGCTATGATGATTATTGTGAAGAAGCCAGACTGTTAATCAAACAAAAGATGAATAACACCGATGCCGACATTCATTTTGTGAGCGGTGGAACACAGGCTAACTTGCTTGTAATTTCTTCTATTCTTCGTCCACACGAAAGCGTTATTTCTGCAGAGACAGGTCATATTTTCACTAATGAAACCGGCGCTATTGAAGCCACAGGTCATAAAGTTCACGGAATTATGACTTCAGATGGAAAACTGAAACCGGAACATATTCAGTCCGTTCTGGATTCGCATACTAATAAGCCGCACCAGGTGAAACAAAAGTTGGTTTACATCTCTAACTCTACAGAAATCGGAACGATTTATCTCAAAAAAGAATTACAGGAACTGTCTGAGTTTTGTAAAGCCAATGATCTGTACCTTTTTATGGATGGTGCCAGATTGGGACAAGCTATGACTTCCGAAATCAATGATCTGACATTAGAAGATATTGCCAACTTGACCGACGTTTTTTATCTCGGAGGAACAAAAAACGGAGCGCTTTTGGGCGAAGCGATTATTATTACCAATAACAAGCTGAAAGAAGAATTTGGGTTTCATATCAAGCAGAAAGGCGCAATGCTGGCAAAAGGAAGATTGCTGGGCATTCAGTTTTCGGAACTGATGAAAAATGACCTGTATTTTGACCTGGCAAAACATTCCAATATCCAGGCAATGAAAATCAAATCCGCATTTCAGAAGAAAGGTTTTCAATTCTTATCAGAAACATTCACCAATCAGATTTTCCCGATTCTCAATAATTCTCAAATCGAAAAATTATCCAAAAATTTTAATTTCTACATCTGGAAAAAAGTGGATCAAGAGCATTCTGCCATTCGGATCATTACATCTTGGGCAACGCCGGATAATATTACCGATGACTTTATAACTGCCATCAAAAATCTGTAATTTCACACTTATTTATTAGATGAAAGTGAATAGAAAAAAGATAGAAGACTTTAATCATTTATCCATAAAATAAGATAATGAGGTTTGTATTAATCTGTTTATCCTTATTGATCGTTTTTTCCTGCAGTTCTGCAAGGAAAAACAATCTTTTTCTGGAAAAGAAAATACAGTCTTCCGAATTGAAAAAGGATGTCGATTTTGCCTATAAAAAACTTCAGAGATTTCATCCCCATCTTTATTGGTATATTTCCAAACCGCAACTCGATCAAAAATTTGACAGCCTGAAACAAAGCATCACCGAACCTCTGACTCCTAATCAGTTTTATTTCAGATTATCGCCGGTAATTGCCAGTATTAATGAAGGACATCTCCGGCTGAGAGCATTACCAAGACAATATTCAAAATCTGAGCAAAAAGAATTAAAGACAAAAAAACCGCTTTTTGCAATGATGGAATACAAAATTATAGACAACAGGATGTTTGTAACGCAAAACAAACAGAATGTCGGAAATATAAAGCCGGGAACTGAAATTCTGAAAATCAACAGCGAAAACGTTTCCGACCTCACGGACAGATACAGAAAGCTTTTCAGCTCAGACGGTTACAATAAAACCTTTCAGAAATACTTTATGAATCTTGCCTTTTTCAACTTTTATACATTGGAAAACGGTTATCTGGACAGCGCAAAACTCGTTACAAAAACGGATAATAAAATATCTGACATTATAATCCGAAGACAGAAAAAAACGGATCAGGAACTGACAAAGGATAAAGTACAGCAAAAAGTGACCACTTTCCAGAAAGTCCGGGATTATGATCTTGATTCCAAAAGCTATAACAGAAGTCTGAAATTTCTGAAAAGTGACAGCAGTATTGCCTACATCAGGATAAAAACATTCTCGGCAACACTTTCCAGAGCATTCTATTCAGAATCATTTGCTAAAATTAAAAAAGCCGGCTCAGAGTATCTAATTCTTGATATCAGGGATAATCTTGGCGGATCGCTTTCCGAGATCAATACACTGTATTCTTACCTGTCAGACAAAAAATTCACCTTGATAAAAGTTCCGGAAATGACTTCGAAAACATCCGGAATGCATCAGAATTATTTCCGGGGACAAACCGTTTTTTCATCCATTTTTACGGCAGTTGGCTATCCGTTTTTTCTGGCAGGCAACTATTTTTTATCATCTAAAAAGGATCAGCGTTATTATTTTAGAGAATTTGCATCCAGACCTACAAGACCAAAAGCGAATGCTTTCAGGGGAAAGATCTATGTTTTGGTAAATGGTGCGAGTTTTTCGGCATCGGCCATTTTATCGGCTAAATTAAAATATGAAAAAAGGGCTGTCATTGTGGGCGAGGAAACCGGCGGCGCCAATGACGGCACGGTTTCCGGCGTGAATAATACGGTTACTTTGCCTAATTCAAAACTTATTCTTCCGATCGGGCTTTTCCTGATCCGTCCTAATATTGAATTCGAGAATGAAAGCCGGGGCGTTATTCCGGATTTTCCGGTAGATCCCGATTTTGGAAACCTCACTTCATCTGAAGATAAGATTCTTAAATGGGTTTTGGATGATATCAACTTCCGGAGGTCGGTGAGCGAAAAAATGAATAATGAGTAATCTACAGCACATCAGAAAGTGCATCGTCCAATATTTTATATTTGAAATTAAATCCGGAATTTTCAATCTTTTCTGAAGAGATCCTGCTGCCTTCCAAAGCTATGACAGACATCTCGCCAAGAATGGTTTTAATTATAAATTTCGGAATATTGGGTAAGATGATTTTTTTCCCAAGGTGTGACGCTATTTTTTGTGTGAGCGTCTCATTATTTACAAATTCCGGTGCAGATGCATTATAGGCACCGTTCATAGATACATCTTCAACAGCCTTAAGGTATATTTTTACCAGATCATCAATATGAATCCACGGAAAGTATTGTTTACCATCACCTAAAGCTGCTCCGATATAGTAATCGATGGGCTTTCTTAATGCTTCCAGAGCTCCTCCTTTTTCAGCAAGAACCGTTGCCGTCCGTACGCGTACTACCCTGCTTCCCAGATCCTCAAACTGAATTGCTTTCAGTTCCCAGTCCGTACAGACATTTCCCAGGAAATCTTCATCGGGAATATCATTTTCAGAAAAAATATGCTCGGAAGTCATCTGTCCGTAAAAACCGACTGCGGATGATGAAATAACGGCTTCGGGATGAATTTCTTTTTCTTTCATCCTATCATAGATAAACTGAGCAGAATCTATCCTGCTGGTATAAATTTCTTTTTTATAAGATTCTGTCCATCGGTTGCTAATTGATGCACCAGCAAGATGAATGAATATAAATGTATTATCTAGCGCACCTTCTTCCAGATATTTTTTTTCGTAATTCCAGAGGTAAGACCTGAAATTGGTTTTTTCCTTTTTAGACCGAACAAGTATTTCTACCTGATAGCCACATTCATATAGTTTTTGCGAAAGTTTCTTTCCTACAAGACCGGTTGCGCCGCTGATGAGAATTTTTTTCATCGTTTCAGATTTCATTTTTCAGATTCAAAAACGATTCCAATAACCGAATAAATTTTTAAAAACCCAGAAAACTGATATTTTGCATAGAGATTTACAAAAGCCTGATTCTGTCTTCAAGAATCTCAATGACTTTATCTTTATAGAGACTTCCGATGGCTTTTTTGAAATTCTTTTTGCTCATCTGCAGTTCATCTTTTATCTCATCCGGAGAAGATTTATCGGAAAGGTAAAGCAAACCGTAACTATCATTAAGCTTATCAATGATTTTTTGCTTGAACTCATCTACGTTTTCAAAGCCTTCCGGCTGCAGTGTAACATCTATTTTACCATCTTCACGGATGGCTTTGATATAACCGGCTTCTTCAGAAAGCGGATAAAGCTTTTTAAAAATGTCGGATGCATAGATCAACCCGATATATTTTTTGTTAATGACGACATTCCATCCCAATTCGGATTCGTTCATCATAATAAGATCAACTTTATCCCCTTTTTGGAAGGGCAAATGATCATACTGAGGGTTTCGCTTAAACTTTGTTGTACCTGTGATCAGACCTGTTGCATCATCTATATATACATGCACAAGATAACGCTTACCTTCTACTATTTTAGATTTCTGCTGTTTATATGGTATAAAAAGGTCTTTGATGATTCCCCAATCCATAAAAGCGCCGCTTGGCAGACTCTGCACACAGGTCATGACTGCAAATTCTCCTATTTCCGCATTGGCTCGTTCTGTAGTAGCTTTCAAGTTTCCTTCTTCCTGATATACAAACACATCCACTTCATTTCCAATTTCCCATGAATCATCTGCAAAAACTTTCTGGATAAAAGCTTTTTCGCCTTCATCATCTTTCAGAATGAATCCTGAAGATATTTTTTCGGATATTTTAAGTGTCTGAGTTTGTCCTGGCTTCATACAGTTTGATTTCCTGCAAAAGTAGATAAACTTTTTTGGTAATTGGGTTTTTTACGGAATATTCTGTCGCCAAAACAAATTCGTAAAACGAATAAAGAAATGCCTACGAATTTTCCCACGACTACATTATTAAATCTAGACATAATATTTTTATTTTATTTTATAAATTGATATTTCTGAAGATGCTTTTCCGAAATTGGACGCATTCCCACCTGCAATTATAAGACCAAAGCTGAGTCTCTCACCTTTTTTTAAGTTATAAATATGGTTTACAGAAGCCTGTGGCGTGACCTGAGCAAGATCAGACTTTCCGCTTTGTGGAATAATATTACCAAATGGTCTTGCAGACAATAATGATAAATTTTTGTCGGACCCGGCTTTCATAATTGCAAGACTTGGAACCTCGGACATTTTTAAAGATAATGAATCAAAATTGACATAATAATTGACCACATATAACCCGGTTTCGGGGACCACATACTGATTTCCGTCAAGATATTCCGCACCGGTTACATTATTAAAAGCAGAATCAAACTGGATTCCCTGAAAGTTATTCTTTGCCGAAACTGCAGTAAACGAAACTGGTGAAATACTACTGGCCGCAAATGCGTTAGGATCATTAGACATTTTCTTCCATGCTCCGGTACTTTTATCCTGATTGGTTTGGGCGGAATCATAAACATAATAGCCGGAACTTGTCATCTGGCTTGTTCTGCCTGTGCTTTTGGTGGTAGGCTTTGTGATATAGATCATTGCACCATTCTGGGCAGATCCGTAAAGATGATCTTTCAGCTGAAGAGAATCTGCAGAGATCCTCGGAGGTATGATCCCATCCGGAACGTTTGCAAGCTCAGACCTGTGGACTTCCAGAGTGGCCAGCGGATTTTTAGTATTAATACCAACCTGAGCGTGTAGGCAGGTGAGTGAAAAAAGTAATAATGTAACGCTCGTTTTTTTCATGAGAGATATAGTCATGACAATAATCATAAAAAAGATAAACTAAGTAATCGATTTCACACATTCTCAGAATCTGCCCCAATTCATATTGATAAATTGAGGCAGAAAATTGTGTATAGAATGAATGTTTAATAAGTTTTGACTACCATCTAGTTCCATCTTTTACCGGTGGATCCGGATCTACTTCCGGTCTCTGTAATGCACTTGTATTCGCTGCTGTGGAATCAGTTTTAATAGTATCACCATTCTTATTATAATTAGTTCTTGGCTGAGGAGCAGAAGCAACTTCTATGTCAGATGCTGCATCATCTTGACGGCAAGAAACAAAGTTTAGAGATACAAATGCAATAGCTAAGATTGAAACGAACTTTTTCATATGGATAAATAATTTTAAATTTTTAAAAGTTTACAAAAGAAAGATTTTATTCTCATTTCCTGATACGAAAGTATATCCTAATTTTGAAGTGCGAAAGCTTTTATTGTCTCGATTTTGGAATTCTGACGTCCTAATTCATAAATTAATACATCAATAAACAATTAACAATCAGATCTTTAAATAAAACGAACCATAAATAAGGTTACGGCATTTTTTTTGTCATTAATAATGTATTATAATTTAGATTTTCGTACTTTTGTACACACAAATGATGAAGCTCAAAAAAATTTTAATGAAAAATTTGTGCTTTATCATATTGTTTCTTTATTCCGGCTATGTTTTTTCTAAAGACACAGTCCCAAAGACTTATGAGGATTTCAGAAAAGGTTATGAAAGTTTTTCTGAAAATGATTCCAGAGCCTTTTTCTATCTTAACCCTTATATCAAGAAAGCCAAAAAAGAGGAAAAATATGCTGAACTTTTCCAGGCTTACCGAGATGCGGTTTACTATACAAAATCCCTTGACAGAAAATTAAAATACGCCGACAGCTGCCTGGATGCTGCTTATAAATCTTCCAGCGATGACAGGATATCAACAGCTTACGTATTAAAAGGCAGTGTCTATTACGGGAATATGAAAAAATATAAGCCTGCATTGGATGAGTATCTGATGGCTTATAAATATTCTAAGAATACGGGTGACCTTTACCTGAAAAATAAAGTTTCTTATCACCTTGGTGTAGTAAAAAATTATTTAGGTTACAATGAGGAAGCATTACAGCTTTTCAAAGAATGTTTGGATTACTTCGAATCTCAGTCCAATAATACCAAAGCTCATAAATTTCAGGTATTTAATAATACAAAAGGTTACCTGAACAGTCTACATCAAATGATTGTCTGCTACAGAAACATGAGAGATTTTGACAAGGTAGATTCCCTGGTCAATATAGGCCTTCTTAAGACATTCAATGAGCCGGATTTTGCTCAGGAAAGGAGTTATTTTCTTAAAGCAAAAGGCATCTCGGAATATAACAACAACAGGTTTGAGTCTGCAATCGAATATCTCACACAGTCGCTCCATCTCATGAAAGATGATTTTGCCTGGGAATCAGTAGATTATTTTTATATTGGTAAAAGTTATCTGGCTCTTAAGAAAGAAGACCTTGCAATATCTTATTTTAAAAAAATAGATTCAATATTTACAAAACAGGAGTTCATACTGCCTGAACTGAGAGAGAATTATGAGTTGCTTATTAACCATTATAAGTCCAAAAATGATCCTAAGCTACAGCTCTTTTACACCACACAGCTTCTGAAAGCGGACAGCATCATCTCCCGCGACTTTTCCTATCTGTCACCAAAAGTTCACCGGGAATACGACACCAATGCTTTACTTGAAGAAAAAGGAAAGCTTGAAAAAGCCAATATATGGAGTTTTATATTTATCAGCATTCTTGTAACTATTGCCGGATTTCTTGTCTATATTCTTTATAAAAAATTCAAAAAGGAAAAAGATATCCTTCAGAAGTATGTGCTTTTGCAACAGAAACTGCAGAACCATAATTACAGACCGCCGGAAAGTCCTGCAGCCATCAATGCTAATCAGGATAATTCTGATGATAAGAGAGCGCACATCACAAATACGATTAAAGAGGAACTGCTCAGAAAGCTCAAGGTTTTTGAGGAAAAAAATCAGTTCGTTCAGAAAGGCCTTACTATTCAGAAACTCGCTATTCAGCTGGAAACCAATTCCAATTACCTCTCGCATGTGATCAATGAGTACAAAGGAATGAACTTCAATAAATATCTTGGTGATCTGAGAATCAGATACATAACGAGACTTTTATTTGAGAAAAATATCTATCTCAATTATACGATCGACACTTTGGCTAAGGAATGCGGCATTGCTTCCAGACAAAATTTTTCCGATCTTTTCTTTGAGATTAACGGCATCAGGCCAACAGACTTTATCCGGAAAAGAAAAAAGGAGCTGGAAAATGATATCAATTTCTCTTCGATAGATAATGTAAGCGGATTGGTATCCGAAAACTAGATTAAATTCTTAATTCAGAAACTCTTCTATTCTAATAGTCTTTTGTTCCCCAGACAAAAGATTTTTGATCGTTATATTCTGATTCTGAATCTCTTCCGCACCAAGAAAAACCAGGTTTTCAATACCTTTTTTCTCTGCGTAAGTAAATTGTTTTTTCAATTTGGAAGCTTCGGGATAGAGTTCTGCAGCAATATTTCTTGCTCTTAATTCCGAAATGAGCTTCAGAGCTTCAATGGATTCGGTTTCTCCATAATTAGCGAAAAGATATTTGACATTATTCTCAGAATCCTCAGGGAAAATACCTAATTCTTCCATTACAAGATAAATTCTGTCCAGTCCAAAAGAAATCCCGATTCCAGGAATATCCTTGACACCGAAAACTTCCGTCAGATTATCATAACGTCCACCGCCACCGATAGAGCCCATTGCAACTTCATCGGCTTTAACTTCAAAAATAGCTCCGGTGTAATAATCCAGACCTCTGGCTAATGTGATATCAAAAACAAGATTCTGAGAATCAATACCGAGATTCAAAGCACTGGTAATAACGAATTCCAGTTCCTCTACACCTTTTAGTCCAATTTCATTTCCGGCGAATTTTTCTTTCAGGTTCAAAAGATTTTCCAGCGCATCATCAGATTGATTAAAAAGGAAATCCAATTTAGAAATCGCTTCCTCAGAAATACCTTTTTCCTGCATTTCTTTCACTACACCTTCTTTTCCGATTTTATCAAGTTTATCGAGCGCAACAGTAAAATCAATCAATTGATTGGCAATGCCTGCATATTCGGCTAATCCGGAAAGAATTTTTCTGTTATTGATATGAATCGAAACCGATAATTTCAAATCCTGAAATGATTTAAAATACAACTGTAACAATTCCACTTCCTGCCAAAGGCTTGTACTTCCCACCACATCTGCATCACACTGATAAAACTCCCGGAATCGCCCTTTCTGAGGTCTGTCTGCTCTCCAAACCGGTTGGATCTGATAACGTTTAAAAGGAAAGGCTAATTGCCCGTGATTCATTGCCACAAAACGAGCGAATGGAACTGTTAAGTCATAGCGAAGCGCTTTTTCAGAAATCTGGGAAATGAGTTTCTGAGAATTTTTATTCGTCCAGTCATCTTCATTGGTTTTAGAAGCATAATCTCCGGAATTAAGAATTTTAAAAATCAGCCTGTCACCTTCTTCGCCGTATTTCCCGGTCAACGTGGCAAGATTCTCGAAGCTTGGTGTTTCCAGAGGCTGAAACCCAAATAATTCAAAATTCTTCTGTAACTTATTGATGATATATTTTCGTCTGGAAACTTCTTTCGCAGTAAAATCTCTTGTTCCTTTTGCTAAGCTCGGCTTCATTATATAAATGATAAGTGATGATTAATAAATGATAAATCGACTGCAAAAATAAGAATAATCGAACAAAGGTTTCAAAAATCAGAAATAACTTGGATAAAAAATCCGGACAATTTTATATTTTTAAGAATTATTTTGAACTTTAAAAACACAACAATAATTGATGCACACGCTTTTACCTTTTTTACTTGCAATGGTTGCGGCCATAGTTTTGCTTACCATTTTGGCCAACAAACTCAGGATTGCCTACCCTATTTTGCTGGTGGTTGCGGGCTTGCTAATCAGTTTTTTGCCTGGTTTACCAATGGTGAGAGTAGATCCGGACCTTATCTTTTTCATTTTCCTTCCGCCTTTACTTTTTGAAGCAGCCTGGAGTATTTCTTTCAAAGAGATGAAAAAATGGTGGCGAATCATCGGCAGTTTTGCTTTTTTGGTGGTATTTTTCACGGCATTGTCAGTGGCCATTTTTGCCAATCATTTTATACCAGGTTTCACAATCGGACTGGGATTTCTTCTGGGCGGCATCGTCTCACCTCCTGATGCTGTGAGCACGGGTGCAATTACCAAATTCGTTAAAATTCCAAAATCAACATCAGCAATTCTTGAAGGCGAAAGTCTTCTGAATGATGCCTCTTCTCTCATCATTTTTCGATTTGCACTGATTGCTGTCGGAACAGGACAATTTATCTGGCAGGAAGCGGCTACCAGTTTTTTATGGATGATTGTTGGCGGTGTCGGGATCGGATTGTTAGTGGCCTGGATTTTTGTTCAGGTTCATAAATTACTGGATACAGAACCGGCTTCAGACATTGCCTTGACATTGATTGAGCCCTACTTTATGTATCTCATAGCAGAATTATTACACAGTTCAGGGGTATTGGCAGTGGTCGCCGGTGGATTATATATGTCTTCCAAGCGATTGATTTTTCTGAACAGCGCCAGCCGAATACAGGGTTACAGTGTTTGGGAAAGTTTCGTTTTTATTCTTAACGGTGTTGTATTTTTGCTGATAGGTCTGGAACTTCCGGAGATTATAGCCGGCATCCGCTCCGAAGGTGTTCCCGTGAAGACAGCAATCGGTTACAGCATTTTGGTAACAGCTGTTTTGATTTTGGCCAGAATTATCAGTGCTTATGCGGCTTTGGTTGCAACGATTATTTTCCGTCCAAGCGTCATTCCAAACGCTTCTTCCAGGCGCAGACGTTACCTGATGCCACTTCTACTCGGCTGGACCGGAATGCGTGGTGTCGTATCACTGGCTGCTGCTTTGGCGATTCCTGTTACTTTAAATGGCGAAGCTTTTCCGCACAGAAATTTGATTTTATTCATTACATTTATTGTTATTTTACTGACGTTGGTAATTCAAGGGCTTACTTTGCCTGTGCTGATTCAAAGAACGGGTTGGTTTGGAGGAATTTACAATGAAGAAGACGAACTGGAAACCAGGCGAAAAATCAAGCACGGATTGCGGCAACATATCTATGACAAGTTGAAACATAAATATGATAATGGCTTGAACGGAAATCCCGGATTTGAAAGAATAATGAGACACTGGGAAGAAAAAATCAATGCGAATGATGACAGCTGGATGAGCGATGAGTCGAAAGCAATATTTTATGAACTTCTTGAAAGCCAAAGACAATACCTGACAGAAATGAACAAAGACCCGAAAATTGATGAGGAAATCATCCGTCAGCAATTGTATCAGATTGATTTGGAAGAGGAACGAATTAAGAGCATCTAAAAAAATATACTATGAAAATCATTCAAATTCTGATAACAGCATTATTCATTTCTGTAATGACAACCGGCTGCAATAATTGTGATTCGAAGGACAAATCGACTAACGAACAATTCGTAAAAAAATATTTTCAATTATTCAATCAACATCAATGGAAAGCGCTTTCGGAATTATATGCAGATAATGCAGAATTCAAAGACCCGAGTTTGGGAACAGGAACTGTAAAGCAAAGCCGGCAGGAGTTTGTCAGGAAGTATTCGGAACTCAACCAAATGTTCCCAGATCTGAAAGACGAAATCAAAACAATTTATGTTTCTGGCGATAGCAATGTTATTGTTGAATTTGTTTCGACAGGAACAGCGCCGGATAATACCAAATTTGAACTGCCGATTTGTACCATTTTCACCATCAAGAATGGAAAAATCACCAAAGATTTTACGTATTACGATAATTTTGACGAAACAAAATAATGAGCCTTTTTGACGACCAGTTTGACATTATTGAAAACATTCTGCCTTACGACGGCGTGACTTCCTATTACGGAAAAATCTTTTCTGAAGAAAAAGCGAATGATTATTTTCAAAAATTAATGACCGAAATCGAATGGAAAAGTGATGAAGCGGTCATTTTCGGAAAACTGATTGAAACCAAACGGAAAGTCGCCTGGTACGGAAGTGAACCTTTCAGCTACACCTATTCCGGAAGAACAAAAACTGCTTTGCCGTGGAACAAAACACTATTGGAAATCAAAGAAAAAATTGAAAATGTAAGTGGCGAAACCTTCAATTCCTGTTTATTGAATCTTTACCACGATGGTTCGGAAGGAATGGCCTATCACAGCGACGGCGAAAAGGATCTGAAAGATAATGGTGCCATCAGTTCGTTGAGTTTTGGGGCGGAGCGCAAATTCAATTTCAAACATAAAACGACGAAGGAATTGGTTTCATTAATTCTCGAAAACGGAAGTCTGCTGATGATGAAAGATGTCACCCAAAAATTCTGGCTCCACAGATTACCCACAACCACAAAAATCATCAAACCAAGAATCAGTCTGACTTTCCGTACAATTGATAAGTCTAAATAACCGGCTTATATTTCTTCATAAAAGCCAGGCAAAGCAACAACCCGATTCCTGCCAAACCAGCTCCAACCAAAGAAGGATAATTATAGGACAAACCGAATTCCAAAGGCAAACCGCCAAAAAAGGCGCCAAGCGAATTCCCCACGTTGAACGCCGCCTGCATAAAGGCGGCCGCCATCATTTCCGAGTTTTTGGCAGAACGAAGCATAATAATATTGACCGGCGTTCCTACTGCCATAGACAAAGCACCACAGACAAAAGTCAGTACCAAAGAGACAGACTGATATTCTGACAAGAAGAAAACACCAACCAAAGCCAGAATCATAGCACTAAGCAAAATTGCCGCAGCCAAAGCCGGTCGCATTTTGTCAGCCATTATACCTCCAAGGAAATTGCCGATTACCATTCCGGCACCGGCTAAAACCATAATGTAAGCAATAAAATCTGTTTCGAATCTGGAAACGTTGGTCATCAAAGGCGTGATATAACTAAACCACGCAAACAAACCTCCGAATCCTATTCCTGTAATGGCGATGATATGCCAGGCCTTTGCCGATTTGAAAAATTCCAGTTCGTCTTTGAGTGTTGTTGTTCGAAGGCTGTCCATATAAGGTAAAAGGAATTTTAAACTGATCAGTGTTAAAAGTCCTAAAAGAGAAACAACGCCGAACGCATAACGCCAGCTCAGCTGATGACCAAGCCAGGTGACAAACGGAACCATTGCCAGGTTGGCCAATGTTAATCCGGTGAACATCATAGCAATGCTTTGCGCCTGCTTTCCGGGTTTTGCCAGTCTTGTTGCCACCACAGTTCCTACGCCGAAAAATGCGCCATGCGGAAGTCCTGAAAAAAATCGGACAATCATCATCGTATAATAATCATTGACCAGGGCGGACAATCCGTTGAAAATTACAAAGGCAATCATCAGGTAGGTCAGAATTTTCTTTGGTGGATATTTCGCTGCAAAAGCAATTAAAACAGGCGCTCCGACAACAACGCCGAATGCATAAGACGAAATCAAATGTCCGGCCTGTGGAATTGATATATTCAGTGATTTTGCAACATCGGGCAATAATCCCATAATCACAAATTCCGTTGTTCCAATTCCTAACGCCCCCAAAGCCAGCGGAAAAATCCTTTTATCCATTTTGCAAAAATCCTGATTTTCACTAAGAAATTCAAATTTCTGACTTTAAGATAAGATTAAATTAAATTTTTGTTTAAATTAAATTAACATCGCGATTGTTTATGAAATGAATTGCACGCAGCCCGGCCTGATTGGAGCTCTTTTTCCGGATTGCGGATCTTGAAAGTTCTAGATAATGACTATTTCCGTTCACAAGCCGGAAAAAAGCGGGAAACCTTCCACAAGCTCAGGATAAACTAGGATGGATAAGCTGCCCAAATCAAAAGTTAAATGTTATTGTTGGTTAAAGTTGATTCGGTATTTGATTTTTCTGCTATTTTTGTATCAGTAAATCTAAAAATGCTGAACAGGATTCTGACTTTTCCGCTTGTGGTACTGATAAAGTTCTATCAATTTTTCATCTCGCCTTGGCTGGGGAAAAACTGCAGATATGAGCCTACCTGTTCACATTACACTTTGGAAGCGCTGAAAGTTCACGGGCTTTTCAAAGGTAGCTGGCTCGCAATCAAAAGAATTGGCAGCTGCCATCCCTGGGGAGGAGAAGGTTACGATCCTGTGCCACCAAAAAACCATTAAAATCAATTATCAATGAACCATATCTTTCTTAGATTTTTTCTAATTCTTTTTGCTGGAGTTTTTCAGCTTTTTTCCTCGCAGAATAATGCTAATGACTTATCAGACGGAATCTTAAAAGTTAATAACAATGAGAGCGTTAACGTTAAAATCTTTGCATCTCAGAGAACAGATGTGCTGGCTAACCAAGCTTCCCGCAACGTTCCGAACGAACTCATTATCCTGAATGAAGACAATATCAAACCGGAATCTGCGGAACATTTGGCAAGCATCCAGAATATTTTGGAGACTTTCAAGACCAATAAATTCCAGTTTCTGGATAAAAATTTCAAACCGCTTGATCCTGTTTTCGAACAGAAAAATATCGAGAACTTCAAATATCTTCTGAAATCTGATAAAGTTCTGAAACCAAGTGATAATACTGAACTGGAAACAAAATTCAAAATATGGGACCCAATGAAAGGCATTCCTCTTGGTCCCGTGATGCTGCATTTTTACAGTTTGATGTTCATTTTTGCATTTGGATTAGGGTATGTGATAATGGCAAGAATTTTCAAAATTGATAACGTCGATGAGAAATTCCTTGAGCCGCTTTTCACCTGGACTTTGATTGGGACGATTTTAGGAGCCAGGTTGGGACACGTTATTTTTTACCAGCCGGAACTGTTCAAAGAAGATTTTCTGAGCGTTTTCCTGCCAATCAGTACCAAAGGTGGATTGCATTTCACAGGATTTTCCGGGCTGGCCAGTCACGGTGCTACGATTGCATTAATTTTTACAACATTATATTACAGTTTCAAAATCATCAAGAAAAATCCGTTTTGGGTGTATGACAGAATCGGGATTGTAGTGGCTTTGGGCGGTGCTTTTGTGAGAATGGGGAACTTTTTCAATTCGGAAATCATCGGTAAGCCTGTTGACCCGAGTTCACCATTCGCAATTCTTTTCCCACAGCAGAGTTCGGAATATGGTGTGACCATTCCGCGTTATCCAAGCCAGCTGTTTGAAGCGGCGGGCTATTTCTGCTTGTTCGTCCTGTTATGGTTTCTTTACAGAAAAACTGACAAAAAATATCAGCAAGGCTGGTTATTCGGATTGTTTTTTATTATTCTTTGGGCGGTGAGATTCTTCGTAGAATTCCTGAAAGAGCCACAAGGTGATGAATTCATCCAGTTCGCAGGACTCAATACCGGTCAGGTTCTCAGTATTCCGTTTATGATTGCAGGTTTCCTGATTATGATTTATTCTAAGAAATTCAAACTTCCGAAAGAAGAGGCAGCTGTATAAAATCAAACTCCCGGATTGGGAGTTTTTTATTTTTACCTAACCAATGTAACACCAATGCTTATCTAATTGTTTTAAACTGAAAAGGATTATGACGAAAATTTATTCATATCTAGTCTTATCATTTGTGTTGATGTCTTGTGCTGCTTCAAAAGAAGCTAAGAACAGTGAATTGGCATTAACTAACGAAATCAATATTATTTACCAGCAGAAAAAATTCAATGGATTTGCGGTTTCAATTGTTGATGAGAATGGAACTTTATACAAACACGGATTTGGATTTTCCGATATCGAAAGCAATAAGAAATACACCACGGAAACCATTCAGAATATCGGTTCTGTTTCCAAAACCTTAGTCGGAATCGCATTATTGAAAGCTCAGGAATTGGGAAAATTAAATCTTGATGATTCCGTTGATAGATATTTGCTATTCAAAGTCTATAATCCTGATTTTCCTCAAGATAAAATCACGATTCGACAATTGGCTACCCATACTTCATCTATTAAAGATAATGAATTTTACTCCTCAAAAAATTACTATTTAAAACCGAATCAGAATCTCAACGGTCTTAAACTGACCTTTGAGGACGACCAATCTTTCAATCCTGCTGATTCTATCATTTCATTGAAAACTTATCTGGAAAATGTTCTTACTGAAAAAGGAAAGTGGAACAAAGACAGTTTTAGCGCTCACAAGCCCGGAACCATTTATGAATATTCTAACGTAGGAACAGCACTTGCGGCTTTTATCGTAGAACAGGCAACAGGAGAATCCTTCAATCTATTCACAAAAAAATATATTCTGGAGCCTTTGAAAATGAAAGATTCCGGCTGGAAAACTGAGGAAGTGGATGTTTCGGAATACTCCAGGCTTTACGAAAATCCAACTACTCCACTTCCCTACTACGAGCTGATTACTTATCCGGACGGTGGCTTCATCACGAACATTACGGACCTTAGCAAATATCTTTCAGAACTTATCAAAGGTTATAATGGCAGCGGGACGATTCTTTCCAAAGAAAGCTACAAAGAATATTTCAAACCACAACTTTCCGAATCCAATTTCAGGGAAAGAAATACCAAAAATCCTTATAACGAATCTTACAACGTCGGGATTTTTATGGGATTTGGTTACACAGGATATATTGGACATACCGGCGGCGACCCTGGAATAATGTCGATGATGTTCTTTGACCCTAAAACCAGTTTGGGCAGAATTATGATGTTCAATACTAATTTTTCAGACAAAGAAGGCAACAAAACGTTCTTTGAAATATGGAATGCTTTGGAAAAACATCAGCAAACACTAAAAAAATAAGCTCCTTTCGGGAGCTCATTATATTTTAAAATTCGGGTTGAATTATTTTTTTGCAATTGATCTTGAAATTACAATTTTCTGGATTTCTGAAGTCCCTTCATAAATCTGCGTGATTTTTGCGTCGCGCATCATTCTTTCTACGTGATATTCCTTTACATAACCATAGCCACCGTGGATCTGAACTGCTTCAATAGTGGTATCCATTGCGACCTGAGAAGCGTACAGTTTTGCCATTGCGCCGCTTTCCGAGATATCTTTTCCTTCATCTTTTTCAGCAGCTGCTTTATAGATCAGCATTCTTGCTGCCATAATGCTGGTGTGCATATCTGCAAGCTTGAAAGCAATAGCCTGATGGTTAATGATTTCCGTTCCGAAAGATTTTCTTTCTTTGGCATATTTCAGAGACAGTTCGTAAGCACCGGAAGCAATTCCTAATGCCTGGGAAGCAATCCCAATTCTACCGCCATTCAGCACAGCCATCGCAAAGTTGAACCCAAACCCATCTTCTCCAATTCTGTTTTCCTTTGGAACTTTAACATCCGTAAACATCAAAGAATGGGTATCACTTCCGCGGATTCCCAATTTATCTTCTTTCTTTCCGACAACAAAACCGTCCCAACCTTTTTCCACAATAAAAGCATTGATGCCCTTATGCTTTTTCTCCGGATTGGTTTGTGCAATGACAATATAATATGTAGCGTTTCCACCATTGGTAATCCAGTTTTTAGTTCCGTTGAGAAGGTAATAATCACCTTTATCTTCGGCTGTTGTAGACTGGGAAGTAGCGTCAGATCCGGCTTCCGGCTCGGATAGCGCAAATGCACCAATCACCTCACCGCTTGCCAGAGGCTTCAGATATTTCATTTTTTGCTCTTCATTACAGAATTTTTCCAACCCTGCGCAAACCAAAGAGTTATTTACTGACATTACAACTGCAGCAGAAGCATCAACCTTAGCAATTTCTTCCATTGCAAGCACGTAAGAAAGACTGTCTAACCCAGCGCCACCATATTTCGGATCCACCATCATCCCGAGAAAGCCCATCTCTCCCATTTTTCTTACAGCATCATACGGAAATTTCTGCTGGTCATCTCTTTCTATAACACCTGGTAAAAGCTCTGCCTGTGCAAAATCTCTTGCGGCCTGCTGTATCATCAGTTGTTCTTCTGTTAAATTGAAATCCATAAAAATTTTGATTATATTTTTCGTCCGTAAATTTAAACTTTTTGAGAAAATTTCAAAGGAAAATATAACATTTTGTAATCTTGGAAAAAAAAATTATATTTACGATAATGTAAACTGAATTTTAATAATATTTTAATAAGAATATTTTATGAACGTTAAAAGAATTTTTGACTTTGCTGCTCTTGCGCTGGAAAAATTTCCGAAAGAAGACTGTCTTGTAACCAAAAAAAACGGAAACTGGATAAAAACTTCTACGCTCGAATTCATCAACCAGGGAAATAAAATCTCAAGAGGACTTTTGAAACTTGGTATAAAGCCTGGCGATAAAATAGGACTCATCACTTCTAATAACAGGACAGAATGGGCAGTAATGGATCTGGGAATTTCACAGATTGGCGTGGTCACTGTTCCGGTTTATCCAACAATTTCTGCTGAAGATTATGTTTATATCTTCAACAACTCCGAAATCAAATATTGCTTTGTTTCTGATGCGGAGTTATATAAAAAAATAACTAAAGCCAAGCCTCAGATTCCTTCATTGGTAGGAGTTTTTACTTTCGATGAAATCGATGGAGCTCCAAACTGGAACGAGATTCTGGATCTTGGCGAAAATGATGCAACTCAGATTGAAGTTGATGATCTGGCCAATTCTATCAATCCGGAAGATCTTGCCACCATTATTTACACTTCCGGAACCACAGGAAAGCCAAAAGGTGTTCAGCTCACGCATAACAACCTGGTTTCTAATGTCACAGCGAGCACACCAAGAATTCCTAAAGATAAAAATCTTGATTATAAAGAAGTAAAATCATTAAGCTTTCTTCCGATTTGCCACGTTTTCGAAAGGATGATTTTTTATCTTTATGTAAGCAACGGAATTTCGATCTATTTTGCAGAAAGCATCGAAAAAATCGGCGAAAATGTGAAAGAAGTGAAGCCTCAGTATATGACCGTTGTTCCCAGATTAGTAGAAAAAGTTTACGACTCTATTTATAACAAAGGAACTTCGGCCGGCGGATTAAAATCCAAGATCTTTCTCTGGTCATTAGGCATTGCCGAAAAATACGAGTTAGGAAAACCAAAATCCTTTATGCACACCATTGCGGACAAACTGGTTTTCAAAAAATGGAGAGAAGGTCTTGGCGGAAATCTGATTACATTGGTTTCCGGTTCGGCTGCTTTATCCAGAAGGCTCAATACAATGTTTCACGCCGCAGGAATCCCGATTTTGGAAGGCTATGGATTGACGGAAACGTCTCCGGTAATCTCTGTGAACAGCTTTGGAAAAGTAAAAGTTGGTTCAGTCGGTGTTCCACTGGAAAATTTAAAAGTCAGAATAGAATCTGATGGAGAAATTGTGGTAAAAGGGCCTTCCGTTTTTGAAGGTTACTACAAAGACGAAGAAAAAACCAAGGAAGCATTCACTGATGACGGCTATTTCAGAACCGGTGACATCGGCCATCTGGATGAGGATAATTTTCTTTTTATTACAGACAGGAAAAAAGAAATGTTCAAAACTTCCGGAGGAAAATTTGTTGCGCCACAGGTGATTGAAAACCTGGCTAAAGCTTCCAAATTCATTGAACAGATTATGGTGGTTGGTGATGGTGAAAAAATGCCTTGCGCTTTAGTTCAGCCGGATTTTGCCTTTGCTAAAAACTGGGCCGAATTGCATAATGTAAAAGTCATTGATTCCCATAAAGAGATCGCGGCTAATCCTGCTATCAAATCAAGAATTGAAAAAGAAATTGAAAAGATCAATGAACATCTTGGAAAATGGGAACAGATCAAAAAAATTGAACTGACACCAAAAGTCTGGACCATAGATGACGGACTGCTTACACCCACGCTCAAACTGAAAAGAAAAGCTATTAAAGCAGAATTCCAGGATCTGTATGACAGAATGTATAAAGATTAATCATAAGCTATCCACAGGATAGCTTTTTTTATGTAAATATTAACGCCCGGAAACTTCTTATTTATTTATATTTGCGCTAAACGTCGGTTTAAAAAATTTAACATTCAATGGAAGTAAAAAGGATTTTCGATATTCCCTACTATTCGAAAGAACATTTCGAAAAAGATGATTTCGTATGCGACAAAAGAAATGGAAAATGGGAGAAGATATCTACGGATGAATACATCAGGATTACCAACCAGCTGTCCAGGGCGCTTTTAAAATACGGCATCAGGAAAGGCGACAGAATCGGGCTCATCACATCCACAAACAGAGTTGAATGGTGTTTTTTTGATCAGGCGGCTTTACAGATTGGCGCTGTTACAGTTCCGATTTATCCCTCCATATCTTCCGAAGACTGCGTGTACAATCTGGAAAATTCCGGGTCAAAAATCTGTATTGTTTCCGATGAACAATTGTTTGACAAAATCAATTCAATAAAAAATCAACTGCCGGAACTGAAAGATATCTTTACATTCGATAACGTCAGGAATGCTAAAAACTGGAAAGAATTACTAGAATCCGGAAAAGGAACCGATAATCAGCAGGAAGTGGAAGCCTTGAAAGATTCGATATCAGAAGATGATCTGGCGTCCATTATCTACACTTCCGGAACCACAGGAAAGCCAAAAGGCGTAATGCTTACACACAAAAACATTGTATCTGATGTTTTAGGCTGCGAAGACAGAGTTCCACATAAAGATTCCAAGAACAAAGGCCTTAGCTTTCTTCCGCTTTGCCACGTATATGAAAGAATGATTCTCTATCTATTTACAACTAATGGAATTTCTATCTATTTTGCGGAAAGCAACGAGAAACTAAGTGAAAACCTGAAAGAAATAAAACCGCAATATATGACGGTGGTCCCGAGAATGGTGGAAAAAGTTTATGATGCAATCTATAAACGCGGAACGGAAGCTGGCGGTATAAAATCTAAAATATTTCTATGGTCACTTAAAGTAGCCGAAAAATATAAAATCGGTGATTCTAAATCCCTGGCTCATATTATAGCGGATAAATTGGTGTTCAGCAAATGGAGAGAAGGTTTAGGCGGCAATATCATTACATTGGTTTCCGGCTCTGCTGCATTATCACAACGTCTTAACACGATGTTTCATGCAGCGGGAATCCCTATTCTGGAAGGTTACGGACTAACAGAAACCTCACCTGTAATTGCTGTTAACAGCTTTGAGCATACCAAGCTTGGATCTGTTGGAAGACCTATAAAAAACATTGATGTAAAAATACAGGAAGACGGCGAAATTACCGTAAAAGGGCCAACCGTAACACAAGGTTATTACAAAGATGAAAAGCAAACGAAGGAGGCTTTTACAGAAGACGGCTATTTCAGAACCGGTGACATCGGAATGCTGGATAAAGACAACTTTCTTTTCATCACAGACCGGAAAAAAGAGATGTTCAAAACTTCCGGAGGAAAATATGTGGCACCTCAGGTCATTGAAAATCTTGCAAAAGCATCACAATTCATTGAGCAGATCATGGTTGTAGGTGACGGTGAGAAAATGCCTACAGCTTTAGTTCAGCCAGACTTTGAATTCGTTAAAAGCTGGGCTTCAAAAAACAATCTCAATATCGGCAGTTCACCTGAAGAAATTGCCAGTTCTAAAGAGCTGAAAGCTGAGATCGAAAAAGAAATTTCTAAAATAAATGCACATCTCGGAAAATGGGAACAGGTCAAAAAAATTGAGCTAACCCCGGAAATATGGACTGAAGATAATGGTTTGCTAACTCCTACTCTGAAATTAAAAAGGAAAGCTATAAAGGAACATTTTATCAGATTATATGATAAACTTTATGACAGATAGTATTTACATTGAACCATTAACTAAAATATCAATGATCATAACTAAAACAGAATTAATAAAAATCTGTGACCGGTTTCTGTCCGAAGAACTTAGTAAAGATGAACTCATTCATTTTGCAAGAACCGTGATGTTTGATGACGAAGACCGATACGAATGCGAAGATGAACTTGTGGAAGAAATCCTTTCTCAATGGGATAGTAAACCATCACAGCATAAAATTAACAAAACAGGTATTCAGTTTCTGAGAAATGCACTTTCCGAAATGAATTAAAAAAAAACGCTTCAGAAATCTGAAGCGTTTTTTTTATCTTTTTTCTGCCAGCTTACTCCAGGTATGAAGGATGTAAACGACTATAACACCCAGGATGCCCGCTGAAATAGAGAATATGAACTTGGTATTATCCTCATCAAAAAAACCGGATCTCCAGTCAATTGCATAGATATTGATCCCGATGAATATGATGAATAAAACTAAAAATACTTTATAAAACGTTTTCATAATTTCTGATATTAGAAATGAATATAATTTTGAAACAGTTGTGCAAAGTTAGCAGTAAATAATTTAATAGAGATTGCCAAAAGCACAATTCCGAAAACTTTTTGCAAAACCTGCAATGAACCCTCACCCATTTTTCGCTCAATCCAGGGCGCAAGCCTCAGAACGACATAAACAAGAATCGTATTAAGTACAATGCCACAAATGATATTGATATCGTGATATTCAGCTCTTAGTGAGAGCGTTGTCGTCAATGTACCAGCACCGGCAATGAGCGGAAATGCAATCGGAACAATAGAAGCAGCCTGCGGCTGATTGGTTTTATGAATTTCAATTCCCAGAATCATTTCTATCGCGATGATGAAAATAACAAAAGCACCGGCAATTGCAAATGAATTGACATCCACACCAATGAATTTCAGAATATTATTTCCTATGAATAAGAATGAAATCATTAGCAATCCTGCAACTATCGCAGCTTTCTCAGATTCTATTCTTCCGAACTTTTGTCTCAGCGAAACAATTATTGGCACAGATCCAAGAATATCAATAACAGCAAATAAAACCATAAAAGCAGTCATTGTTTCCTTGACAGAAAATTGTTCTAAAAATTCCATAATTATTACTTTAAAGATTTCGCAAAAATAAGAAATATAATTGATAATTCCTTAAAGGAGTTTATAGACTTCCTCTATTTCTCTAAAAATATCCTGCAGTTTTTCTTTTGAAGAAAAAGGAGAATACTTTTCTATACTAATAGTTGTAAGCAGCTTACTGTATTTTTCATAATAACTGCTTCCTGCTTTGGACCTCAGATATTCTGAAAAATCTGATGAATAATGATTCAGACAATATTGGTCTGCGTCGGACTTTAAGGTCTCAAAAGCATCATAAAACCGGCTCTGATTATCCTCATCCAACATTCTTCCCAGATAGCTCAAATAAGAATTGGTATCAAAATCTGCCTTGTTTCTGAGGAGTGCTTCCGTTTCTTCTATATTAACAATTGGCTGCTTAAGATTTGTCTCTCTGGAAGCTTGCAATCTTTTCTTTTCTTTGTATTTTCTGGAAAAATAAATGAATATAAGCCCACCCACAAGAACAATAATCAGATTTCCAACGATGCCTGACCAATTGACACTTTTATGTTCTTTGATCTTCAGTTTCTGAGTGCTTATCACCTGGGAATCAACTTTATCCAACACATTATTGGTATATTCATTGACTTTTTGCAGAGTCGACTTGGAATTGGCAATATCCTGTGGAGTAACTGCTTTTAGCATCAGAAATCTTTGTCCGACTTCAACGTATTTTTCTTCTTTGGGGTCAAAATAAGAAAAATCTTCGGTTGATATTCTGATATCCCCGCGTTTTTTCGGGATGATGACATATTGCGCTTCCACTTCTCCTTCAATACCCCCGGATGTCGGGATGGAATTATTGATAATTTTTGGTTCAAAGACTTCGTATTCCGGAGAAGGAAGGATTTTTGGCAAAATTGATGGGGAGAGATTACCATTCCCACTCACCTTCACACTGATATTAAATGCTTTGTTGATCTCAAAATTTTCCTTGTTTTTGTCCACAAAATCAATCTTAAAATCATATTTTCCAACAGCATTATTATAATGGACAGGCGCACCTTCAGGAAGTTTTCTCACGTTGATTTTCACTTTATTGGACACCAGCTCGCTTTTATGATTTTTAAAGGGAACTTCCGCAGGCGGAATTTCCATTATGCCGGCTACTTTGGGCACAATCACGAACATAGCAATAACCTGGGAAGAAAAATCATTATCAGACTCTTCAATAGATTCATCAAAATTAGCAATAGATCTTATAGCGAAATTTTTTGCGGGTTCAAATCTTGCCGGCTCCAGATGACGAAATCCAGATATATTTTTTGAATATGCTTTAATAACGCCGATAACAGGCTCGTTTTTGTAGACATCCCTGTCAGAAACCTGCATATTCACGTACATATTTTTGGCAGGATTTGTATTGCTGGCAAGCGGCTTTTTGTCGGCTTCCTTAACGTTGATATCAATCGGTTCCGTTTTATAGATCTTCCCATTCACTTTTACCAGAGCAGAACCTACACGGAGATTTCCGGCCTGTTTCGGATCCAGAGAGATCTGGCAAATAATCTGGTTGATCCTGATTTTTTTGACAGGATCTATGAAAGTGCTTTGCTCGGAAGAAACGGCATAATCAAATTTTGAAAAGTCAGGAAGCTTGATTGGTGTTTCCTGGATCAGATCTTCCCCGAAAATCTCCAGTACAACAGTAAAAACAAAAGGATTATTGACACGGGCTTCCTTCGTATTGACTTCCGAGTAAAGATTGACCTGGGCAAGCGAAAAATACGATGCCAGAATGGATAATATGTATAAACTTTTTTTTATCATTACCAGTCCTTTTCGTTGCTTTGCGGCATCGAATTGGCTCTTTTGTTTAAAATTCTTCTTGCGGTTTCCTTTTCCCGGTTTTCTATATCCCGCAGTATTGTATTTTCTGCCTCTTCAGGTATTTTATTTTCTTGTTTTTTAGGCTGGTTTGGCTTTCCCTGGCTCTCACCTTTCTGCTGGTCGCCTTGTCCGTTCTGCTCGTCCTTTTTCTGATTGCCTTTCCCGGACTGATCCTGATCTTTCTGATCTTTTCCTCCTCCTTTTCCGTTGTTTTTCTGCTTTTGCTGCTCTTTCTTTTCCTTATCCTTCAGCATAGCAATCTCATAATTTTTGCGTACAGCCTCGTTATAAGGATCCTGTTTCAGCGATTGCTTATAAAAATCGGCTGCCTTTTCCGGATTGTTAGACTGCATAGAAACATTTCCAAGATTATATAATGCAGCGGCTTTCTCATATTTGCTTTTCGTAAGTCCAACAGCTTTCTGATACTCTGCAGATGCTTCTTCATACTTCTTACTTTTGTAAAGCGAATTGCCAAGATTGTAGTGAGCGGTGTAATTTCCGCTCTTTTCAGAGATAGCTTCAAGATACTTCCCTGTTGCAGCATTATATTCCTTCGCATCAAATTTTTTATTACCCTCATAAACAAGCGCATTGTAACTCTTCTGAGCTACAAAAAACTGTGTGAAAAATAAACAAACCAATGCGGTTAGAAAAGACCTAAAATCCATCCATGCAAAATTATCCGTTTTATTGTTAAAATCAACACTTTAAACGTTAAAGTTGGGTTAAAAAAAAGCATTGTAAATCCTCTAAAATAAGGCATTTATTGAAAATAAAAATAGTCTTTTTAATGAAGAAATGCTATCGAAAATTCAATAGCATTTTTGTTAAATAGAATGATTAAATATAACCATTGAAAAATAAGCTTTTACCAGTCTTTTCTTTTAAGAATTAAATAGCTGCCGCCAATAAAAATTAAAGACCAGACCGCACACGCAATAACACTTGAAACCGGATATTCAAACTTAAAATCCATCCCGATCATCTGTGCCATTTTCGTTCTTACCAATGGGTTCGGAATCAGGCTAGACATACTTTCCAGAGGGAGATAATCACTGATGAAATGATGTTCCAGCATCACTCGTGCCTTATCCTTTTGCGCCACATTTTTTAAAAGCGTAAACTTTTCAATTCCGGAAAAAATGCCTTCCGCAAACCAGAGCATAAAAAATCCGAGAAACACAAAAATCGATTTTCTGAACAAAACAGACAAGAACATCAAGAATGTGAAGAATGTAAATAATTTGAGAAAATAATTGAAAATAAAATAGATCTCCTTAAAAATTAATTCGCTATCCTGAGTATCAGAATAAGTCTTCCCCAAAACAAGGGCAATAACAAAAACAAGCAATGTAGAAAATATGGTAAAAACCAGAATTGTAAGCAATTTGGAAGCTATAAATTCTTCTCTGCTGAGACCATCAATGATGTTTTGTTTAAACATCCTGTTACTGAATTCCTGACAAATGGAAAATACAATGATGCATCCCAGGAAAATCTTCAGCAGGCCGACAATATAGGTGGTAAAGTTCCAAATTCCCGGAAAATTATACATTCCCTGTTCTTTCAGATTAACTTTCAGCCCTGCCAGATCAAAATCTACCAGACCAATAAACAACAGCAAAGTGAGAACAAGAAAATACAGCAGTGCAAAGATCCTGAACGGGTTGTAATTCAGGTTTTTGAGATATTCTAATTTTAAAAGGCGTATCATAGGTTATTTTGTTTTACAAGTTCCAGGAATTGGGTTTCAAGGCTTTCTTTTTTCTTTTGCAGATGTGCGAGTGCAATTCCCTTGTCAAAAAGTTTTCTGTTGAGTTCCGAAGCAGAGATATCCTCCGAAATCTGTGCTACAATAAGATTATCATGTTCTTTTATAGAAGAAAAGATCCCAAATGACTCCAGTGCAGAAATTAATTGCGACATATTATCTGCTTTCAGCTCAAAGAAACCTTTGGTATTGCTCATCGCATCTACAGAACCGGAATAGATGGCTGTTCCTTGTTTCAGAACGATGACGTGTGAACATATTTTTTCTATCTCGTCCAAAAGATGGCTTGCGACAATAATGGTGGTTCCGGATTTTGCAATCTTGCTGATGATCTCGCGGATCTGGATGATTCCTTCCGGATCAAGTCCGTTGGTTGGCTCATCCAGGATCAGAACTTCAGGATCAGCGAGCAAAGCTGATGCAATTGCCAATCGCTGTTTCATCCCGAGAGAATATGTTCTGAATGCATCTTTTTTTCTTGCCAGCAAATTGACGATATCCAAAACCTCATCAATTCTTTTTTCGGAAACACCCTTGATTTCAGCTACAATCTGCAGGTTTTTCTCCGCGCTGAGATAAGGATAGAAATTCGGCTGCTCTATGATAGCGCCTATTTTCTTGAGCGTTTCCGTATCCGTCCCATCTTTTCCGAACCATTTCCAGCTGCCGGAAGTCGGGTTGATAGTAGAAAGCAACATCCCGAATGTAGTGGATTTTCCGCTTCCGTTGGGACCGAGCAGCCCGTAGACATTTCCCTTTTCTACGTCGAAGGAAATATTATTGACCGCAATATGTTTAAACTTTTTGGTCAGATTTTTTACTTCCAGTATTTTCTCCATATTAATATTTTATATAAAAGTCTTTGCTTTGACAGATTTGTTACGTTGATTTGTACAGTTTTTGTTTAAATTCATAAAATATTTCAAAAAAAATGATTCAGAATATCTCAGAATTTTCCAAAACGCTGGACATCTCGGAAGAAACCCTTAAACAATTCATTCAGGATTTTGAGCTTGACATTTCAGATTGTCTTTTGCCAAATATGAATATAACTCAAAATTTTCAGGATTTTGCAACCCATAACCTGGAATTTCTGAAGAAATACGACCAAGATCTGCAGAGCGACAAAACACCTGAAGAGATTTCGGAAAAAATTCATCAGCCGGCCGACAAAATAGAAGCGGTAATCCGGAATAAGTTTCCCAATATTTTCGACAATGGCATTTACAAATCTTCAGTCTCTTCTTTTGGAATTGACCAGCAGCTGGGCGGAGATTATCAATTTGTCTATAATTACTTCGGTGATAAAACAGAGCTGAAACATCGGGATTTTATTGGTTACAGAGATTTATTTTTCTACATTTCCGATATGCTGGAACCGTTCATCAATCCCCAGCAATCCGAGAACTGGGGTATTCAGAAAGCAGCAGGAATCGTTATCTACGGACCGCCGGGAAGCGGAAAAATCTTTTGGGCAAGAAAAATCGCTGAGATGATCGGCTTTGAATTTTTCGAAGTCAGAAAATCCCGGTTGAAATCCATTTTCGACAATGATAAAAAAACAAAATTTGAAGATTATCTTTCCGAAATGTTCAGAAAGAACAAAATCGCTTTATTTCTTGAAAACTTTGATGAAATAATGGCCCAAAGACCGGAAAATCAAAGCACAGGAAATGAATATGAAGAGGTGAAAGAATGTATCTTTCATAATATTGAAAAATTTGAAAAAGAAAATCTTCTGATGATGGGCTCTGCAAAAGTAATCTCGGGAATAGAATCTGAGATCCTGGCTCCGGGAAGATTCGATGTTTTGATTCCCGTATTCCCGCCTGATAAACAGGAACGTGCAGAAATGCTGCTTTTTAATATGACGAAAAACCTGAATGACAATGCAACGCTTCTCAGTATCCTGAAAAACAATCATGCCGATCAGATACCATTCTGGCAGGAAACCGCAGAAAAAATGAAAGTGTTTTCCAACACTATGATCATCGACTTTACCCAGAGCCTTAAAAAAAGAATCAGAAATCTGTACTTAAAAAACAGAACCGAAACGATAACGATCAGCAAGGGAATCCTGGACGCTTCTTTAAAAGAGTCTGCATCCAAGCTTACTGCAGAATATTTTAATAATGTGCAGCAATTCTTATCCGAAGCTTCTGCCAATTCTTACGATCGCTTCGCCGGCAGAATCGAAAACCTGAAACAAGAGCTGGAAACTTACAAAGCTAAAGAAGAGCCATTAAGAACCATTGGATTTCACCTGAACGAATAGTAAAACGCAATCCGAAGATGATATGTTCCCATTAACTTGAAATTAGTCCTAAACGACAATACTTTTGATATTAAAATAATACTTTAGCGGCATAATTACTGTCATGAAAAAACTCGGGATCATTGGTTACGGCTGGCTGGGAAGCCGCATTGCAGAATACTTTTCTCTGCAATACAACATCTTTGCCACCACCACTACACCTGCCAAAGCAGATATGATGAAGAAAAAAGGCTATTTCCCAACGCTTGCCGGCTTTGGTGAAAATGCTGATCCCGGCCAGACAGAATGGGAACCGGCCAAAGATCTCGACGCCATTATTATTGCTATTCCATTTTCAGGGCTGCGCAATCCTGATGTTTCAATGGTCGGAAAACGTATAAATCTTCTGAAATTTCTTGGGGATTACAAGGGCCAGATTATTTTCACAAGCTCCACCGGAGTTTACCCTAATACGGAAAAAGAGTTCACCGAAGATGATTTGCCGGCTTGCGAAACAGAAAGCGAGCGCTTCATTCTGGAAAAGTTCCCCCAAACCAACATCCTGAGACTTGGCGGCCTGATGGGCGATGAGCGACTGTTGAAAAATTTCAGATGCTCCAATCCTGAACAATTGGTGAATTATATCCATTATACAGATATCTGCAGAGTGATTGATATAATGCTGAAAAATAAAATCGGATCTAAAGTCTATAATTTAGTGGCACCCGTTCATCCTAATAAAGAAGAAGTTTTACGGGCTCAGCAGGGATTACCCTATTCCGGCTGTCGAGCTGACAAAGGTAGAATCATTTCATCGGAAAAATTAATTAAGGAACTGGATTTTGACTTTCAGTATGCCGATCCGCGGTATTTTCATTTATAGATTTTATGCTTCACAATCAAAAACTATTCTGCCAAACTGTCAAAAACCGTCCAAAACGCAAAGCCACCAAAAACACACTTCGGACGAAGAACCGACGAAGAGATGACGAAGCGGTAAACTCCTAAAATAATATGTCAAACTGTCAAAAACCATTCAAAGCAAACGACAATTATCAACACATTTCTACCCTACTTTCACAATAGTTTGAAGTTCCCAATCATTCCCCTATTTCTAAATCAGCAATTATCTCTATCTTAGCACAATGCAACCGATTGCACAAAATCATCATTTATGAAATCAAAGCTTTTATTGATATTAAGTTTAGCCACTTTATCTTGTTCTGCTCAGACCAAAGATACTTTAGCCGAGAAAGTATTATTGTACCAGCTTCCCATCGGTGGTTGGGGAAAACAATTAGGGACAAAAGCCGTGGATTACAGTTTACCTATTGATAAAGATTTGTTAACTAAAATAAAAGCTTCTGGAGATGAGCACGCCACCATCGATAACAGTGCGACCACCAAAGAAATCACAATCCTAATCAAAGCTTATCAAGTTACCAAAAACCCGGCTTACCTCAGGTCCGCAGAGAAAGGCATCAGCTATCTCCTGACGATGCAGTACGTCAACGGAGGTTTCCCGCAATACTACCCTAATACTGCCATATACAGGAAGCAGATTACTTATAACGATAATGCGATGATCAATGCTTTATCCATCTTATACCACACAGCCGAAGGACAAAATGGTTTTGATGTTGTTGATTCAAAATTAAAAGAGCAATCCAAAATCGCCGTTGCAAAAGGAATACATTGTATTTTGAAAACCCAGTATATTCAAAACGGAAAACCTACCATCTGGGGAGACCAATACAACGAAGTGACTTTGAAACCAGAAAAAGCCAGAGCTTTTGAACCGGCTTCTTTGGCAAGTGCGGAATCGGTAAGTATTGTTAGATTCCTGATGATGCAACCATCCACTCCAGAAATTGAAAAAGCGGTGAAATCTGCTATCAATTGGTTCAAAGCTAATAGAATAGAAGGTTACAGCTATGATGTTGTAAAAAAAGACAATAAAGCGGTAAGAACTTTGGCAGAAGATAAAAATTCCGTCATCTGGGCAAGATTCTACGATCTGGAAACCAACAAACCCATCTTCGGCGACCGAGATGGAAGCATCAAATACAACTACAATGATGTCTCCGAAGAAAGAAGAAATGGCTACAGCTGGTTCGTGGAAAGCCCTCAAAAACTAATCGACAAAGACTATCCAAATTGGTTAAAGAAAAATACACTTACAGAGTAAATATGAAAATCAGTTCATAAAGCTTTTGTCTCTTTTGTGGTTGTGATTTCAATCTTTGGAATCATTCTTGAACCGCTTCCATAAAATATTCAATATGGAAACAAATACGATCAAAACCATCGCAAAATACGGATTAGGCGCAATGCTGATCTCAGCTGGAATCGGACACCTGACCTTCGCCAGAAAAGAATTTCAGGCCCAGGTTCCGGAATGGGTGCCTTTGGAAAAGGATGACACCGTGATCTATTCAGGAATTGTGGAAATCGCAATGGGAACAGCCATCATCGTTGCTCCCAGGAAATATGAATCCCTTGTAGGAAAGTTAGCCGCCGGATTATTTACTGCCGTTTTTCCGGGAAACTACACACAGTATAAAGAAAGAAGAAATGCTTTCGGCCTGAACACGGACAACAAACGATTGGCAAGACTCTTTATGCAGCCAGCCCTGATTGCATGGGCTTTGAAGTCTACGGATAATAAATAGCGATATAGTAAAGTCTTTTGCTCCGCTCAGACAATTGCTAATTTAATGTAATGCTGAGCGGGGTCGAAGACTCTTCAATATTCAAATTAAAACTCAATCAGTGGTTGAGTTTTTATATTCCCACATAGAATAAATCGATGTTAAAAAACACCAATAATCAATCTTTATCTCTAAATTTATACTTCGAAAATCAAATTAATTTTACATTACATAAAAACTATGAGTTCAGCAGAAAACAATTTTAAGAGCCTGTTCAAATCAGAAATTGAAATCCCGGAAGAATATAAAGTTCCGATAATCCACCAGCGGGAATATCTTCTGAATGGTGAACTGGTTCCGTGGAATGGTGATGTTCAGGAAATATATTCGCCGGTCTGCATCCGGACGGAGAAAGGACTTGAAAGAAAACTATTGGGAAGCGTTCCCAGCATTGGCCCGTCTGAGGCTCTTGAAGTTTTGGAAGCGTGCGTAAAAGCTTATGACAACGGATTAGGTGAATGGCCGACAATGTCTGTTGAAAACAGGATCAAGTGTATGCAAAAGTTTGTGTACCTGATGATCAAAGAACGTGACCTCATTATCAGGCTTCTGATGTGGGAAATAGGGAAAACCCTTCCCGATTCTACTAAAGAATTTGACCGTACTGTAGATTATATCAATCAAACCATCGATGCATTGAAAGACCTTGACAGAGAGTCGTCCAGATTTCAGCAGGCGGAAGGAACCATTGCGCAAATCCGCAGAGCGCCACTCGGCGTAGTGCTGAGTATGGGTCCGTTTAATTATCCGCTCAATGAGATTTTCACAACATTGATTCCTGCTTTGATAATGGGAAATACGATTCTGTTCAAATTACCAAAACACGGTGTTCTTGCTCATTATCCATTATTGAAAGCATTTCAGGAGGCTTTTCCGAAAGGGACAGTTAATACACTTTATGGCAAAGGAGCTGAGATCATCACGCCGATTATGGAAAGTGGAAAAGTCAACGTTCTGGCGTTCATTGGTTCCAGTAAAGTAGCCAATGGATTAAAAAAACTTCATCCAAAAGTTAATCGTTTAAGAGCAATCCTGAGTCTCGACGCCAAAAATGCTGCAATAGTTACCAAAAATGCTAATCTGGACGTTGCAGTCAGTGAGTGTATTCTTGGATCATTGTCATTCAACGGACAACGATGCACTGCCCTGAAATTAATCTTTGTTCAGAAAGATGTGGCGGAAGAATTTACCCAAAAGCTGACCGAAGCTGTTTCTGCATTGAAAGGCGGTCTGCCTTGGGAAAAAGATGTGAAAATCACACCGCTTCCGGAGCTTAATAAACCGCCGTATCTGAAGGAATGCCTTGAAGATGCTCTTGCTAAAGGCGCAAAAGTGCTTAATGAAAACGGAGGTTATAATGAAGAGTCATTTTTCTTCCCTGCTGTGGTCTATCCTGTGAACAGCGGTATGAAGCTCTATCATGAAGAGCAGTTTGGGCCGGTGATTCCTGTCGTTCCTTTTGAAACAATTGATGAGCCTATTGATTACCAGGTTAATGCTTCCCACGGAATGCAGGTGAGTATTTTCAGTGAAGATGCAATGGAAGTTTCCAGACTGATTGATCCTTTTGTGAATCTCGTAAGCCGTGTTAACATCAATTGCCAGGCGCAACGCGGACCAGACGTTTTCCCATTCACAGGAAGGAAAGACAGTGCGGAAGGAACGCTTTCTGTGTTTGATGCGCTGAGATCTTTTTCTATCCGGTCATTAGTTGCGGCAAAAATTACAGATGCCAACAAAGAACTTCTGAACACCATTGTGAGAGACCACGATTCTAATTTCCTCAGCACCGATTATATTTTTTAAGAAGCGTTAATAGATAATGGACGGATAGATGATAGATGTTCTATTATTCTGAATATAAACCGCAGATGATACCAGCTGCGGTTTTTTCATTGAATTGCACGCAGCCCGGCTTGAACGGAGCTCTTTTTCTTTTTTCTCTGAAAAAAGAAAAAAGCGGGAGTGGAAGACGGAAAAGCTGCCATAAAAAATAAATATTAAATAGCTTTCGATGTAATCAAATAGCTGCCCGAATAATTATGCATAAAAATTTGCTAAAATTCCGTAATCGATTTCAGTATTGCTTTTTTTACAGTATTTTTGAGGTCTAAATTTCGGATTTGAAAAAATTAGATCAATATATCATCAAGACTTTTTTCGGGCCCTTTTTGTTCATATTCAGTGTATTGTTTTTCATTTTTATTGTAAACATTATCTGGACGCAGATGTCTCAGCTCACCGGGAAAGGCCTGACCTATTGGGAAATATCCAAGTTTCTTTTCTATCTTGGCATCAGTGTGGTGAGTATGGTTTTGCCGCTTACCATCCTTTTGTCGTCTATTATGACTTTCGGAGATTTTGGCGAACGCTATGAACTTGCTGCGATGAAGGCTGCGGGAATTTCGCTCGTCCGTGTGATGATGCCTCTTTTTATCACGGTTTCATTTCTTGCAGGGATTCTCTTTCTGTTTTCCAATAATGTGATTCCGGATTTCCAGCGGAAGGCCAAAAATATGATGTTCAATATCATTTCATCAAAACCGGCCATTAATTTTACACCAGGTGTTTTTATTGACCAGATATCGGGATACTCGGTAAAATTTGATAAAATCTATGGTGAAAAAGGTGAGAAACTGGAAGGCGTTTTCCTTCATAAAAATGCAAGCTCCTATGATGACCAGCAAACCATCATAGCCAAAAGCGGTAAATTCGCTCCGGCTGTAGACCGCAATTATCTGAAGCTGATCCTGTATAACGGTTATGTTTTTACTGATGATGTTTCCAACAAAAATTACAATGAAAGACTGAAACAGCCCAACCAGTCTGTAAAGTTTGACAGTCTTGTGAATCATTTTGACATCAGCGAGCTTATCAATAATGCCATAGAACAGGAAAAAATTACGGATGACTATCGTTTTCAGAATTACACCGAAGTTCAGGAAACTCTGGAGAAGAACAGAAAGGGCAACATCGCAACGCTTAACTCTATTGCATCTCCTGTTATCTCACAGACCAATAATTACGTAGAATACATTGATAAAACCAAATCCAAGGAAAAAATCACCCAGCCTTATAAAATCGACACGCTGAAAAAAGATAAAAAACTGGAAGTACTTTGGGGCGCCTATAACAAAATAGAAGCCTTAAAATCCAGCGTAGATTCAAATGAAACCGGCATCAGAGATACTATAAAACAGCATAATAAAATTGTGATGTACCAGCAAAGAATTGTCTCTTATTCTTTTACCTGCATCATTTTCTTCCTCATCGGAGCAAGTCTGGGCTCTATTATCCGGAAAGGCGGAATGGGATTGCCGGTAATTATTGCCATTGTTATTTTCATTATTTTTTATGTTCTGAATCTTTCAATGGAAAACCTGGCCTGGAAAGGTGCAATGAATCCTTACCTGGCAACCTGGATCCCGAATATGGTTTTATTTCCGTTCAGCATCTGGCTTACCTATAAAGCCCTGACAGATTCTCAGTTATTCGATATCGAAAAATACAGGGCGCTCTTCAAACCTGTTATTGAAAGATTTTCGAAACCGAAGGAGCACCAGCGTTATCAATAAATAAAAAACCTCTGACCCGTCTAAGTCAGAGGTTTTTTATTCCTTTACTGATGAGCTAGACACTCAGCTGTAAGAGATTCTTTTTAACCTCGCAACGCAGGCTGCTAAGGATACATTCCGCAAAATAATTCTGGGCATCCAGCGCTTTAGTAAGCGGATGCAGCTCTATTTTATCAGAAAAAATAACTTCACCTCTGTAAGCAATGCTGTAATAAGCAAAGATTTCGTAATCAGATTCTGCAACAGGAACAGAATAACCAGTAGTGGCAACAGACCATTCTGTCCCGAACTTCTGCGCCACATTCAGTGCCATTTTCTCTGTGATCCCTTCGGATACACAATTTACGGATTGAGCCTCTTCAGCATCAAGCCCGAAATGTCTGATTTTTTCATCATTGGTAAAAGCTGTAATACCACCACAGAAAAACTGCTGGGCATCCGGCATCTGTGAGAATGCCAGCTGTACAAATCCGGAAGTCACTGTTTCTGCAATAGAAATTTTTTCATTCCTGTCGATAAGATAGTGACTGATTTTGTTTAATAATATTTTAGGGAATTCCATAAGTTTTGTTGAATGTTTAATGTAATATTGTTTGTTAATCTCACCTTAACAAAAGCTTTGCCACATATTATGCTAAACTAAAACATTAACATATTTTTCAAGATAATGGAAATCTTCTTTACTATTAATGTCCAGATGGAACATCACCTGAAGCGGATCTTCTTTCCCGATACTTTCAATGTTGTTATAGCTTGCAATAGATGCATAGATCTTATTAGACTTCAGACTGTCAACGATCACAAAAAGAAGAAAAACATTTTGATTGATTTCTTTTGCATAGACAATGGCATTCTTCTCAAATTTCTGACTCTGATCCAAGATCTTCACGAAACGTTCTGACCTCAGAGATTTTGTAGTTTTTCACAGTTCATAGATAACTTTTTCTATTTTAAAAATCAGAAGTTAAAACAGGCCTGCAACTGTAAGCAGCCACTAAATTGATTTCAAAATTAAAATTATAGGCTATGAAAATTTATGATTCTGGTCATAAAAGTGTTGGAAGAATAAATCTAAAAAAAATTCCCAATTTTAATTATTGGGAAGAAAAACTAAAAAGTTTTAATAATGCGGGGTTTAACGCGTCTGCACAGAATCAATCCTTGTTTTCATTGTATCCGTTTTTACAGATACCGAATCCGTATTATTCTGGTTATAGCCCGTCGCATTATCAGAAGCACTGGAATCTATGCCGCTGTTCTGATAACTAGTTTCTTTTTTGGAGCAGCTCAGCATAATCACTGAAACGCCAAACATTGTGAACAAAAAATTTTTCATAACAATTATTTTTATATTCAGAAAGTGCGACCAACAATTATTCCATTAAATCTTTGGAAAATAAAAATAACTTATTGAATATTAAATATTTACCAACAATATTTGTGTTATAATCAGCAATAAATTCGGTTAAAACAACAATTTCGAACAGCTAATAGCTAAATTATTATAACAAAGTTTATCTCATATTGAAATAGAGATTATTAAAAACAAACCCAGTAATATTAATGATTCTTTATTGATTAAAAAAATTAAAATTTCACAATGATTGTATAAATGATTTTAGTGACTATCTTAGTATATTAAAAATCTGAATATGAAAAAAAGCATTGTTTTAATATGTTCTGTTGTTTTATTGCAATCTTGTATCGTTTCTACTGCTGCAAAAGCAGTTAAAGGGGTTGCTAAAGTTGGTTATAAAGCTGTCAAGGGAACAGTTAACGGGGTGAGTTGGGCTGTAAGCAAAGCCAGCGGAAAAATTGATGAAGACCGAATTGACGGAACCTGGAAAATTTTGGGTGCCTACAAAGGTTCATTTGAAGAGTTTACCAATGATCAGAATCCGGACACATCTTTCAGTTCAGATTGTTCAGGAGGTTTTGACCAGATTGTTTTTAAATCCAAAAGATCAAAGTTCAAACCGGTTCATTGCAGCTCCGAAGATGAAGAATGGCAAAAATACAGCTTCGAATTCGGGAAAAATCCGCTCACCAAGGAAAAGGAAAATTACATCGAATTCAATTCTAGTAATTACATTTCTGTGATTGATGTAAATAGCAAAACAATGGTTCTGGAAGGCATCCTGATGCCGAAACTTTCTTTTTCCGGGACTAAATTGTATCTTCTGGAAAAGGTAAAATAAAAAAAAGCGTTGATAATCAACGCTTTTTAAAATGCAGAGAGGAAGGGATTCGAACCCTCGATACAGTTACCCGTATACTACCTTTCCAGGGTAGCTCCTTCAACCACTCGGACACCTCTCTAATTGAGGTTGCAAATATAATGAAATATCTGTATTAACAAAAGATTATTGAAAGTCTTCTGTAATTTCTCCACAAATATTTTCGCTGAAGGCCTTGTGAAAAGAATTCTTGTAGCTTGGATTCTTTAAAATATGCATCACTTTTGTTATGGCTGCTTCTGCGGTCATATCCTTTCCGCTGATGGCGCCAACTTTTGTAAAAATGTTGCTATTGCTGTACTTCCCGAAGCTGATGCCGCCGGAAATACATTGGCTGATGACCACAATCTCGATTCCGCGGTTTCTCAGTTCCTGCAGAACAGATTGTGTTTTTTCACTGTTAAAGATGGTTCCTGAACCAAAAACCTGCAAAACAATCGCTTCCGGTGTTTTCAGTTCCAACAAAGATTCGAAGTTCATTCCCGGAAAAATCCTGTAAAACAGGACATTCTCATTCAGATAAGTATCTAATTGAAATTTACCTTTCGGTGTCCAAAGCAAATCTTTTTCAATGTTGAGATGAACACCGGATTGCCCTAAAATAGGATAATTAGGACTCTGGTAAGCATCGAAGAATTCGGCGGAATATTTTAAGCTGCGGTTACCGCGGAGAAGCTTATATTCAAAGTAAATAGCAACTTCCTTAATCACTGCTTCATCATTTTCATAATGACTGGCATAATAAAGACTTGTCAAGAGATTTTCTTTTGCATCGGTCCGCAGATCTCCAATCGGCAATTGAGAGCCTGTCAGAATCACAGGCTTGCCAAGGTTTTTCAGCATAAAACTAAGCGCAGAAGCCGTGTAAGACATTGTATCTGTTCCGTGAAGAATCAGAAAGCCGTCAAAAGCGTCGTAATTTTTATGGATCCACTCGGCAATCATCCGCCATTCTTTTGGTCCCATATCAGAAGAATCTACCGGATTTTCGAATGGGTGAACCGATACTTCACATTCCAGAAGGTTCATTTCCGGGATTCTTTTGAAAATGGTGGAAAAATCAAATGGGACGAGACTTCCTGTTGAGTAATCTTTTTCCATACCGATGGTTCCACCGGTGTATATCAGTAGGACTTTTCTTTTCATAAGAGAATGTTACTTCTAAGGCAAAAACTGCAGCCCGGCTTGAGCGGAAATCCTTTTTGTGGAGCGAAGCGGAACAAAAAGATTGGGAGCGGAAGACGGATTAAGCTGCCATAAAAATTCTCAACAAAAGTAAAATTTTAATCTGAACCGGGAAAATAAAAAATGCCCGTTAAAAAACGAGCCTTAATTTTTATGTTTAAGTTAAATTATTTAACCAAAAGTATGCTGGCGATCTGATTTGCCAGTTCAGTTCCGATTCTGTCCTGAGCTTCTTCCGTAGCTGCACCGGTGTGAGGTGTAAGAGAAATCTTCGGATGTGTCAGAATCTTTTCGGAAGGTGTAGGTTCGTTCTCGAAAACATCAAGACCTGCAAATGCTAATTTACCGGAATCTAAAGCCTCAATCAAAGCTTCCTCATCTATCACGCCACCTCTGGCACAGTTCACGATGGCTGCTCCGGTTTTCATTTTCTCCAATTCCGCTTTTCCTATAATAGGCCCATCCTGAGCCGGAACGTGAAGCGTAATAAAATCTGCGTGCTGGATCAATTGCTCCAGTGGCTCCGTTTCTATTTCCACATTGATATACTGCTGGTTATAGAAGTCCACACGTACACTTGCTTTCCCGATTCTGGTATCAGAAGCAATCACCTTCATTCCTAATCCAAGCGCTATTCTCGCAACCTCCTGCCCGATTCTTCCGATCCCTACAATTCCGATCGTTTTACCTCTCAGTTCAACGCCTTTTTCATAAGCTTTCTTCAGTTTTGCAAACTCGGTATTACCTTTCACAGGCATCTGCCTGTTAGAATCCTGAAGAAATCTGCTTCCCGAAAACAAATGAGCAAAAACCAGTTCCGCTACAGATTCCGAAGAAGCTGCAGGCGTATTGATCACGTGTTTGCCTTTTTCTCTTGCGTAAGCCACCTCGATGTTGTCCATCCCAACACCACCTCTGCCGATGATCTCCAGGCTCGGACAGTGGTCTATTATTTCCTTTGTTACTTTAGTGGCGCTTCTTACAAGCAATACTGTAACTTGGTTCTCGTTTATATAAGTAATCAGATTATCCTGAGGTACTTTATCCGTAATCACTTCGAATAAGTTATTTTTTAGCGCATCTATTCCGGACTGTGTCAGCCCGTCATTAGCAAGTACTTTCATGTTTTTTATAGTTAATGTTTGATAGATGATAGATGATTATTGATGTTTCATTGACTCTAAACAACATCATTTATCGCCTATTATTTTATCATTGATATTTTTAGTCCCGGAAAACCTCTATGGTTACTTGTTTTTCAACCATATCCGTGAATTTTCCTTTGTATCTTGTTGCTTTTACAAGGTGATTATCTATCCAGTGGTAATTTCCGCCTCTTGGTTTTCCCATCAGCACACTGTGGTATCTGAATCCGTGTTTGTCCAGCCATTCTTCTGTGATCTGTCTGAGATCTTCGGTTCTTGATGTAAAGAAACAGATCTGGTGACCTTCATCATACCATTTATTAATTGTTTCCAACGCATCCGGAAACGGCTCGCAGGTAATCATTCTTTCCGGTTCTTCATTCGGGACATCATCCGTAATCGTTCCATCGATATCGATCAGGTAATTTTTAATATCACCTTTCAGCATCGGGCTCAGATGTTCTATGTATTCTAATTCCATCAGATTCAAAATTAAGTTGGCAAAATTAAAGATTTCTATTCTAACACACAAATCATTATCAAAAGCTTAACAAAAGCTTCATTTTATAGAAAATTATTAAGAAAATTTTACTTTTATTTTTACCTTAATAAGCTATCAACCTAAAAATTTTCAGTTTAAGGTTATTATTCGAAATGAAACTCTAAGAAAAGATAAGTTAAGATTTTATATATTTGGTTACAAAGAAAAACTATGGAAAAGAAACTCAAACTCTGGGACGCTGTAATGATCGTTATGGGCTCGATGATAGGAAGCGGGATTTTTATCGTGAGTGCCGACATTATGCGAAATCTCGGTTCCGGTTACTGGTTGATTGTCGTTTGGCTCATCACTGCGGCTATGACTGTTGCTGCCGCAATCAGTTACGGCGAATTGTCAGCGATGTTTCCGAAAGCCGGCGGACAATATACTTACATCACCGAGATTTTTGGTAAACCAATGGGATTTCTCTACGGCTGGGGAATGTTCACCGTGATTCAAACCGGAACGATTGCGGCGGTTGCTGTGGCATTTGGAAAATTTACAGCTTATCTGGTTCCTGCACTTAATGACGCTGCTCCGATTTTTCAGAACGGTGATTTTAAAATTACGTGGATCCAGATGTTGGCGATTGTTGTGATTTTGTTTCTAACTTTCGTCAATACACGAGGCGTAGAAAGCGGAAAACTTCTCCAGAATATTTTTACCTCATCCAAAATTATCGCACTTTTGGGTCTAATTGTTTTAGGTTTTGTTTTAGTCAATCAGTCCAATTGGAACTCTAATATGAGTTTTGGCTGGGACGCCTACCAAAATCTGAAACAAACCGAATGGAAAAGTATCTCCGGAGCGACTATTCTGGGCGGCATTGCAGCCGCAATGGTCGGTTCTGTTTTTAGTTCGGTAGCCTGGGAAAATGTGACTTTCATCTCCGGCGAAATTGAGAATCCAAAAAAGAACGTTGTAAAAGCAATGATTCTGGGAACTTCTGCCGTAATGATTCTTTATTTGTTGGTGAATTTTGTTTACCTGAACGCACTCGACAGAGATTCTATCGCATTTGCAGCGAATGACAGAGTTGCTGTTGCTGCTGCAGAAAAAATGTTCGGCAATGCAGGAACCATTATCATTGCGGTTCTTGTGATGATTTCGACTTTTGGCTGTGTGAACGGCATTGTTCTAGCAGGTGCCAGGGTTTTCCAGACGATGGCAAAAGACGGCTTGTTTCTGAAATCCGCCGTTGAAAATAACAAAAGCGGCGTTCCTGCAAAATCACTTTGGATGCAGGGAATCTGGGCCAGTTTACTTTGTCTGAGTGGGCAATACGGTGATTTGTTGGATATGATCTCGTTTGTAATCGTTTTGTTTTATATGATTACCGTCTTTGGAGTGATTTATCTGAGAATCAAAAAACCTGAACTGGAAAGAGGTTACAAAACATTTCTCTACCCTTTCACACCGATTCTTTATCTTGTAATCGGAACCGGATTTTGTATTCTGTTATTCATTTATAAACCACAATATACCTGGCCAGGATTGGGATTGATTTTGCTTGGGCTGCCGGTTTATTTTTTTATTAATAAGAAAATTGTTAATCTTGACGACACTCGGGATGAAGATTAAAAAAATAAGTTTAAAATAATTACCAAAATTTGGTAACTTTGATTAACCTAAAAAAATTAAAATGGGACGAAATACATCCGTTTCTCTAGGAGATCATTTTGAAGACTTTGTAGACGATAAAATTTCGCAAGGAAGATTCAAGAACGCCAGCGAAGTTATCCGCGCAGGATTGAGACTTTTGGAAGAGGAGGAAAATAAATTGCAATTTCTTAAAAACGCTGTTCAGGAAGGAATTAAAAGTGGCATTGCAAAAGATTTTGAACCCAATAATCATCTTGCATCCTTAAAAGCCAAAATTAAAAATGGCTAAATATTTCTTTACAAACAAAGCTGTAGAAGACCTTTCAAATATTTATGAATATACTTATCAATCTTGGTCGGAGAATCAAGCGGATAAATATTATGAAGAACTAATCAGCTTCTGCCGAATGCTTTCAGAGAATCCCAATATTGGTAAAAACTACAGCGAGATTGCTTCTGACATTTTTGGATTTTTAGCGAATCGACATATTATCTTTTACAGAATTTTGAATGTCAATGAAATTGAAATTACAAGAATTATTGGCGCTAATATGGATTTGAAATCAAGAATGACAGAATAAAATCATCTATTAACCCTCCAACAAAAACTCCTTATAATTTCCCAAAAACTTAACATCCGCACCGATTGCTCTCAATTCATCAATGGAGTTGATGTAAAGCACATTGTTCCAATCTCCTACAACAGTTACAAAAAAGAAATAATTTCCCAATTTGGTTTTCAAAGTCCGGGATTCGATTTTGCTGAGGTTCATATTTCGCCACGCAAAAACGGATAAAACCTGATGTAAGCCTCCGGCGTGATCTTCTGGCAAAGTAATTAAAAGCGCTGTCTTCTTTCCGATACTTTCCATCACATTTTGATAAGAATTTTCGGTCTTGGAAATGACAATAAAGCGGGTGTGATTCTCCTCCACATCGTGGATATTTTCATCAATAACTTTTAAGCCGTACAGATTTGCCGCAAATTTGTTGGCGACTGCGGCTATTTTTCGGTCAGGATTTTCAGAAACCCGTTTTGCGGCGGCTGCTGTTGATGCAAAATCCTGCTTAGGAACGTCAGGATATTTTTGATTCAGGAAATGAAAACTTTGCGCAAGCGCCTGCGGATGAGAATAGATTTTCTCAATAGATTCCTGATTACCCTGACTCGGATGGATCATCAGATGATGTGCGATCGGCATTACCGCCTCTGCTTCAATCTTGATTTCAGGTGTCTGATAAAGATAATCCAGCGTCATAGAAACCGTTCCTTCTATAGAGTTTTCCAATGGAACAACCGCCTTCTCCACTTCATTATTCTGAACCGCCATAAAGCATTCTAAAATGTTCGCTTTTGGAATTAATACTTCATTTGGGAATAACTGAGTCGCTGTCAACTGCGTAAAGGAAGCTTCGGGTCCTAAAAATGCTATTTTCATATTGCGAAATTAAAGATTATTCTTTAGTTGAACCACAAAAAAGTTAATTGCTGTTTAAGCTGAATATCAACATAGAATCCTTCGACTTAGCCTATATTGAGCAAAATCAAAATACTCAGATGACAATTGTAATTTTAATCTTTAATTATAATCAGCATCAGGCTAAAGCTCTTGAAAATCTTTCATTATTAAAAGCCAATTAATTAGTATCGATACTGATTGCAGGAACTTTATAATTATTAAATTTCTTGTCAGGTTGTAGAATTCTGGCTCTTTTTAAAAGGTCTTCCGCAATAAGGATTGATTCATTATGAACTTCGATATCATTCAGGAAAAATCTGGATTCTGATGTGAGGTTCAATTTTTTCTTCGCTTCACCAACCGTTATCTTTTCGAGGTTCAAAGGCTTTTTCATATTGATATTAATCAAACCATTCTTCACAAGGTCATCATATTGCTCAATTTGTGTGGATGGTGATTTGTAAACCTGAACACTTTCGATATCATTCGGATTGAAACTATGAAGCAAAACATTAGAAACGATCACATTATCAACAATATAAATAGGAGTAGCTTCAGATTTCTGAGCCAAAGATAATTGAACACAAAAGAAAACTGTGAAAGCAAGAATTAGCTTTTTCATAAAATTTGGATTAAATTTAAAATTAAAGAATCAGCAAAAAATTAAAATTATATCTCGCTGATTTTGCAAATTTAGCGGATTCATTATTGAAAAAAATCTGCGTGATTAGCGTAATTCTGCGTGAGAAATATTTTGAATCAATTTAATTGGCGTCACCTTTTTCGATGCCTTCCTGGATTTTCTCATCCACTTCATCTTCTTCCTCCTCAGAAATATCGAGCTGATTTTCCGTATCTTCATTTCTTATCACCAAAGAAATCCAAATCGGAAAATGGTCAGAATCAACAGATTTCATAACCTTCATATCGACCAAACGAAAATGCGGACTCACGAAAAAATGGTCAAGCGGCCAACGCAAAAACCAATATTTGGCGTGAAAGGTATTGAACATTCCACGTCCACGTCGGGGGTCCAGCATTCCGCTCGATTTTAAAAACAGCTTGGTTGTTCTGGACCAGGCGACATCATTCAGGTCTCCGAAGACAATCGCTGGCTTCCCAAATTCCTCAGCCTTTTCGCCAACTAAAAGAATTTCGGCATCGCGTTCCGTACTTTCCGGATTTTCCTGTGGAACCGGCGGCGTAGGATGAATTCCAAACAACCTGACAATCTGATTATTGTATTCCAAATCTGCAACAATCGACGGAATATCATCATCAATCAAATAATTGATTTCATAATTTTTCACCGGAAAATGACTGTAAAACAAAAGTCCATAAGTATTGGCCAAAGGAACCTCGATTTTGTATTTGTAGTTCTGTGTGACATTTTTCAATGCATCTTGCCAGTCTTTATCAGTTTCCAGAAAAAACAATACAGACGGATTCTTTTTCTTAACCAAATCAATTAGTTTCTGATAATTCCGGTTATGCTGATAAACGTTACAAACCAAAATATCAAGAACTTTTTCGCCAGGATTTGGTTGTGTTTTATCAATCATAGTTTTTCCAAAATCTGTGTAAGGCAGGATGATATAGAACAAATAACAGGCAGAAATAACTTCAATTATGAGAATTGAGTATTCATAAATATTTGGATGTTCGAAAACGAAAAACCAAGTGACAATAAGAATCAGAAGAATGATAAATTTCTGAAAACGCGGATAATCGAAAATTCTGAAAGTCCAGTATGTATTTCTGATAGCAGGAATCAGTATCGACAGAATCGCTAAAATGGAAATAATCCAATACAAACAATGTGTGATACTTTCCATTTCCGTTAATCCTTGATGTTTTTTCCGAGAATAATAAGACTTCTTTTATCACCGTCGAGTTCAGCGATATTTTTGAGATTTCCCCACAATTCAAAACCAAATTTCTCAAACAAGGTTAGACTCGGAAGATTATGTGCGAAGATAAACGCTAAAAGATTTTCAATTCCCAGGCTCGGACATTTTTCTATGGATAATTCCAGAATCTGCTTTCCAAAACCTTTATCCCGAAATTTTTCATCAAGATAAATACTGATTTCCGCTGTTTTCTGATAAGCCGGTCTTCCGTAGAAATCCTGAAAACTCACCCAGCCAATAATATTTTTCTGAGAATCCTCAACTATATAAAGCGGACGAAATCTTGAATTGTGCTGATGAAACCAGGCGAGTTTACTCTCGACAGAAACAGGTTCCAAATCAGCAGTAACCAGGCGTGATGCAACCGTAGAATTATAAATTTCCACAATCTTTGGGAGGTCTTCTAAAGTCGCATCACGAAAGGTCATATCTTTTATGTGTTGATTTGTTAATTTGTTGATTTGCCAAATAGTAAATATAAAAAACGGTTTTACAAATCAACAACTCTACGATTTAACTAATTGAGTTAAATGCTTGCTCCAAATCTGCGATCAGATCTTCTGCATCTTCGATTCCTACGCTCAATCTCACTAAATCGTCCGTGATTCCGAGAACTGCTCTTTTATCTTCTGGAATTGAAGCGTGCGTCATCATCGCAGGAAGATTCGCTAACGATTCTACTCCACCCAAAGATTCTGCCAAAGTGAAAACTTTTATATTTTCCAGGAATTTAATGGCGTCTTCTTTCTTCCCGGACTTGAACGTGAAAGAAACCATTCCGCCAAATTCCGTCATTTGTCGCGTCGCCAAATCGTATTGCGGATGAGACGATAATCCCGGATAGAAGATCTTATCCACCAAAGCATGATTCTCAAGATATTTTGCGATTTCGAAACCGTTGTCAGAATGTCTTTGCATTCTGAGCGCCAAAGTTTTGATTCCTCTCAACACGAGATAAGAATCGTGAGGACCTAAAATTCCGCCACTCGCAAATTGGATGAAATGTAATTTTTCGCCTAATTCCGCATCTTTCGCAATCAAAGCGCCGGCAATCACATCAGAATGTCCTCCCAGATATTTTGTCGCAGAATGCATCACAATATCCGCACCCAAATCCAAAGGTTTCTGAATGTAAGGCGTTGCAAATGTATTATCCACAGCCACCAAAATACCTCTATCTTTCACAGCATCAGCAACCATTTTGATGTCTACCAGTTTCATCAAAGGATTGGTCGGCGTTTCCAGCCAAATCAATTTGGTTTTATCGGTAATAACATTTTCCAATTCCTCCACATTATCAAAACCAATGAATGTAAATTTGAGCTGGTATTTTTCGAATAATCTGGTAAACATCCTGTAAGAACCGCCATAAAGGTCGTCCACAGCAATCACTTCATCGCCAGGACTCAGCAATTTCAAAACACAATCAATCGCCGCCAAACCAGAACCGAAAGCTAAACCTCTTGCGCCGTTTTCGATGCTTGCCAAAGAATCTTCCAAAGCTTGTCTTGTAGGATTTGCTCCTCTGGAATATTCGTAACCGGAAAGCAACTGCCCCGGACTTTTTTGAGCAAATGTTGATGTTAAAAATACGGGAACATTGACTGCACCGGTTGCCGGCTCGTGGTGTTGTCCGCCGTGAATAACTTTTGTATTGAATTTCATTTTATTTTGCTTTTGGCAAATAGCAAATAGCAATTAGCTTTTTTGCAATTCGCAGATTTTTATTTATTTTATAAGTTGTAAAGCCAATAGCCATAAGCTATCAGCAAAAAGCCAACTACATTTTAATAGCCGACTTCACAGCAAATTCTTCAGCAATCTCCCCGATCCAATCTGCCACATCATCTTCGCTGGTTGCTCTCTGGTAAGTATGTCCCAAAGAAACTAAAATCTGGTGAAAAAAGCGTTTCATCTCGTCAACAGGCATATCTTTTGTCCAAAGATCGATTCTGAGTGCTTCCATTGCTTTGCTGTCCCAGACGGAAATCATTGCCGCTTTGGTCTCCTGTCTTTTGATACCGCCATCTTCGGCTTTCCAGAACATTTTCTCCGGCACGTGATTGTCATCCAGCTCTACATCTATAACTATTTTTGTTTTTTTCATTGATTATAATATTGATATTTTCTTAAACACAAAGTTCACAAAGTTTCTTTTTATTTATTGAATGTTTTAAGTTCACAAAACTGACAAACTTAAAATAAGATTTATAATTCCTAAACTCTAAAACTCTAAAACTCTAAAACTCTAAAACCCTCCAACCTATTTAGGTCTGTAATCCGAGCCATTGAAAATTTCTGTAGCATTCTTTTTCAAAAACACTTGCAACTTTTCTTCCGGATGCGCTTTCAGATAATGTTTGCAGATCTGCCAGCCTGTCCAGATAGCAATCTGTGGTGAACTCTCTCTATCTACTTCTGTGTAAAATTTTGAAAATGGGCCAGGCGTGATGAATCGCTCTGCCAAATTTGCGTCCGGACTGAAAAGCAGATCATTTTCCACAAAATAATTCCAGATATTAGCTTCATTGGCGACAGCCCAGTCATATTGAGCTTTTGTATAATTCATTTTCAGATGATCCGGAACATTCGGCAAGAACGCGTCCTGAAGAATCTGAATTTTACCCTGATAAATGATCTGATCCAGAAACTTCTGCTGATCCGGCAAAACCGGCACCAGCCTTGCTGCAAAAAATGCAGAGATTTTTGGAACCAGATTTTCCGGATTCATTGATTTCTGAAAATAAAGCTCCAGGCCTCTGTAATTCTTATTGCCATCTCCCATAAAAGCAGTTATATCCACAAAAAGCATATTCTGATCTTCCCGCAGAAAAATAGGATCAATCACATTTTGAGGGTCAATCACCGAAGAGTAAAGATAGACGTGTGGCGGAATAAATTTTGGGAAATAGGTTCTGATGTGGGAAAACAAATCCACAAGCTCCTTATTTAGCTTGGTCTTATCAATCTTAGAAATTGCTTCTTTATAAACCCGGATTTCCATTGTATCCTTCCTTCGGTTTCCGTAATCTGAATCCGGAACAGAACCCTGAAACCACGGATATTTCTTTTTAAAATCTTCCAGACTTACGGAAGTGTCATAAAACTCACCAGACAGATCAGTAATCTGTATGTTTTTGACCGGATTTTTGATGTCGACATTCCATTGATTTTCATTTTCCTTTTTACAGGAAGTGATTCCGAAAACTAAAAAAGCAGAAATCGTGATATATCTGAAAAACTTCATTATTTTTACATTAAGATTTTTCGAAAAGCAAAAATACAATTTTAATAGATGAAGCTCCCAATATTTACCGAAAGATTAATCTTAAGAAAATTGACTGAGGACGATGTTGACAACATTTTTCTTCTGGACAGCAATCCCGATGTGATGAAATATGTTGGAATTCCTCCTGTAAAAAGTAAAGATGAATCCGCAAGAATGCTTGAGAATATCATCAATCAATATAAAATTAACGGAACCGGAAGATTGGCGGTCATCGAAAAAGAAACCGATCGCTTCATCGGCTGGAGCGGAATAAAGCTTTTGGCGGATGAAGTCAATGGTTTTAAAAATGTTTATGAGTTGGGCTATCGTTTTCTCCCCGAATTTTGGGGAAAAGGTTATGCTACGGAATCTGCTTTGGCTTCACTGAATTTAGGTTTTAATCAGTTGAATGCCGAAAAAATCTATGCTTATGCTGATGTAGGTAATGCATCTTCCAATCATATTCTCAAAAAATTAGGTTTTGAGAATAAAGGAAACTTTATTGATGAAGGTGATATTTGCAATTGGTACGAATTAGAAAAAGATAACAGAAAATAAAAATAATGCAGACACAAAAAGTAATAGATCATATCGTCAATTGGCTGAAAGATTATGCCACCAAAGCCAACTCAAAAGGTTTCGTTGTCGGTGTTTCGGGAGGAATCGATTCCGCAGTTGTTTCAACTTTGGCAGCAAGAACAGGATTGCAAACTTTAGTTTTGGAAATGCCGATTCGTCAGAAAGCAGATCAGGTAGACAGAGCACAAGATCACATCGATTTTTTAAAAACCAATTATCCTAATGTCGAAGGATTTACCGTTAACCTAACGCCGACTTTTGAAAGTTTTGAAAAAACGACGGAAGGTTACAAAGACGATTCTCCTCATAAAAATCTGGCAGAAGCCAACACAAGATCAAGACTGAGAATGGTAACGCTTTATTATTACGGACAGCTTAACGGACTTTTAGTCACCGGAACCGGAAATAAAGTCGAAGATTTCGGAGTCGGATTTTTCACAAAATATGGCGACGGCGGCGTAGACATCTCTCCTATCGCAGATCTTTACAAAACTCAGGTTTATGAGATTGCCAAAGAATTAGGAATTCTGGAAAGCATTCAGGTTGCTAAACCGACAGACGGACTTTGGGAAGTCGATAGAACGGACGAGGATCAAATTGGCGCCACTTATCCTGAATTGGAATGGGCAATGGAACAGCAGATCGCAGGAAAAAATGCAGAAGATTTTAGTGGGAGAGAAAAAGAAGTAATGGAAATCTACCTGAGATTCAACAGAGCGACCCAACATAAGATGAACCCCATTCCTGTTTGTGAGATCCCGGAAGAATTAAAATAGAATTTAATTTTTTGACAACTACAAAAACAATAAGTTTATGCAAGAAGAAATCAGCAAGCATTCCAGAAAAATTTATAAAACTGTAAAAAATCCAAAACATACAGTCAACGAAAAAATTAAAGAAATCATTGTCGAAATCTTTATTATTGTTTTTGCAGTATCACTTTCTATTTGGCTTCACGGCTGGAGCGAGCACAGACACGAGCAAAAAGAATCTAACAAATTTCTAAAAGAACTGAAAACTGATCTGGAAGCAGATTCAAAACTGATTGAAGAAAATAAAAAAACATTGTCAAATCTTGATAGCGATTATAAATTTATTCTCTCATTAAAAAATCAAAAAACGCCAGTTACAGATAGTTTGGTGGGTTCACATTCTAATTTCTACCTTTTAGGATCTGCATTCAATGTCGGAAGATATGAAGGTTTCAAATCGAGTGGTAAAATCGGAACTATAGAGAATGATAATCTCAAGAATAAGATACTGGCTTATTATCAACAAACTTTGCCTAATCTGACATTCAGAGTTAATTTTATAAATTCTGAACAGCTGAAAGTAAAAGATGCGGATCCTGGCAGTCTTAATTTATCCGATTTTTATAAAAGTCAAAGGATGCAGTCTAATTATTCTAATTTGAGTTATAATAGCAAAGGCTTGATAGATGAATATCAAAATGCATTAAATCAGATTAATCAAATCCTAAAGGAAATTGATTCTGAAAAATAATTTAAAAGGTATTAGATACAAACAACAAATTTAAATATATGAAAATAAGAAATCTACTTGCTATCTCAATCGGTTTGGCTTTTTCGTCCCTGGTTTACGCTCAGGAAACTAAAACCGAAGAAACGACAGCTGCAGTTCCAACGGAAGTTATTGACCGCCTGAATATTCCAGGACCACTGAAATTCAATGAAAATGAATATTTTCTGGCCTGGAGCAAACAAAATTCAGCAACCTGGGCGCAGCAGCAATATACGCTCAGAGATGATGATTACAAAAACTACAAAGAACTTATCAATATCTCTTATTTTGACAAGGAAATCGACATGGAAATGGCTGCAAAGCAAAAAGTGGATTATGTTGAAAAACTGAAAGAAAAAAATCAGGACAAATATGCTTTTGTTGGTGTTACGGAAAGCCCGGACGGAAAAGAAATGATTGTGGATTATCTGATCACCGTAACTCCAAAAGAAGGCGAATCTTACGCAGAATATAACATTGACAGGTTTAAAAGCTTTGACACCAACGGCAAAAAATCTTTTCTGATATTTTCTTATTCCAAACGTCTTGCCGGCGATCTGAAATACGCTTCCAGATCACTTTCTAAAGAGAGAAGCAAACTAATGGAGGCCGTAATTACAACAGCCGTTCCGCCTGTTACATACAAACCTACTGCTGTAGAACCTAAAAAATAATGCTTACAGAAGAATGAATGATGAAAGTTACATCCGCAGATGTATAGAATTGGCAGAAAAAGCTTCGGGAAAAACCTATCCAAACCCGTTGGTTGGTTCTGTTATTGTTTATAAAGACAGAATTATCGGAGAAGGTTTTCATAAAAAAGCAGGCGAACCACACGCTGAGATCAATGCCATCAATTCTGTAAAAGATGAAGACAAACATCTCATTCCCGAATCTACAATTTATGTTTCCCTGGAACCTTGCGCTCACTTTGGGAAAACGCCGCCTTGTGCACTGAAGATCAAAGAGCTCGGGTTCAGAAAAGTAGTTATTGGTGCAATGGACAGCCACGACAAGGTGAATGGTAAAGGCAAAAAAATCATTACCGAAGCGGAAATTGATGTAGCATCAGGTATTCTTGAAAGTGAATGCAGACAGCTGAACAAACGTTTTTTTACCTATCACGAAGAAAAACGACCTTTCATCATCCTGAAATGGGCACAATCTGCGGACGGTTTTATGGACAAGGATTTCCAGCCGTACCAAATCAGCAATGCTCTGTCAAAACAGTTTGTTCATCAGATGAGAAGTGAGGAGCACGCCATTCTGGTTGGAAAAAACACAGCACTTCACGATAACCCAAGCCTGACTGTGAGGGAAATTGAAGGCCGGAATCCCATCAGAATATTAATAGATTTTAATCTGGAGGTTCCGAATAATTTCAATATCTACAATAACGAGGCGGAAACCATTATTTTTAATTCGATTAAAAATACTGAAGAAAGCCATCTGAAATTCATCAAAATAAACAGAGAAAATTCTATTAATCAAATTCTGGATAAATTGTATGAATTGCAAATTCAATCCGTAATTATAGAAGGCGGAAGCTTTACACTGCAACAATTCATTGACAAAAACCTTTGGGATGAAGCCGTTATTTTCAAAAATCCAGGTCTTGAACTCCTGAACGGAACTAAAGCACCAAAGTTTAGTTTTAAAGCTGATAATGTAGAAAATCTGAGAGAAACTGAGATTTTGTTTTTCAGAAATAATGCTGTTGATTAATATCAGATTTTAAAAAATAGAGGCTGAAAAAAAATCCGTAAATTCGCATCTTTAATCTTGATATGAAAAATCTGAGTGCTCCGGTAAAAGGTTTGATTTTTTCTGTGCTGGCAATGGCTTTTGCTTTTGCAATCTATTTTTTATTCCTTGCAAAACCAAATTATTATCTGGTAGATAATCCGACTCCGGAAACTTATTATTTCAGGATTAATAATGGTGAGGAAAAAATTCTTTCTGCCGGTCAGTACCTTAAAGTTGATCTGAACCGCGGAAAAAACAGTATCAAAGTTTTTAATCAGAACAAACAGCTGATGTATGATTCAGCTTTTACTGTTGAGAAAGTGAGAGGTTTGCTGAATATTACGCATAAAGATTATTACATCAATACGCAATATTATGGTTACGGGCTGAACAAAGATTCACTTCTGGCCGCAAAACCCGGAATTGAGATCGACAAAAAACATTATCTGGGCGATGTGCAAAAAACCAGCAAATTATATGATGAAAACTTTTATTATAATCTGGATGAAGATTATGACAAACTCATCAAAAATGTTGCAAAGGTAGAAAGCCGGTCGAAGATATTCAGAAAACAGGATTTCATCAATTACTATAATAATTACTATAAGTTCCAGTAAATTATTTTATAAAAACAAATGATTTAAACATCAGAAATAATCATTTATCAACTATCATTTATCATTAGATTAAAAATGGATCACAATAAAGTTACACCTTACAACTCCGAAAACAGCAAAAAAAGTCAGGTCGAAGATATGTTTGACAACATTGCTCCGAAATATGACCTTCTGAATCATGTGTTATCTATGAAAATAGATGTACTTTGGAGAAACAAGCTTGTCAGCTGGCTTAGAAATGATGATCCGAAACTTGTTCTGGATGTTGCTACGGGAACCGGAGATTTAGCATTGGCGGTACAGAAAGGAACCAACTCAGATGTGGTTGGGCTTGACCTTTCCCAGCAGATGCTGAATGTGGGAATCGAGAAAATCAGAAGGCAAAATCTTGACGGTAAGATCACTATGCAGAAAGGCGATGCGGAACAACTTCCTTTTCCAGACAATAAATTTGATGGTGTAACCGTTGCATTTGGAGTGAGGAACTTCGAAAATCTGGAAAAAGGTCTCTCTGAGCTTAGAAGAGTTGTGAAAGAAAACAAGAGCATTTATATATTAGAATTCTCCAAAGTCGAAGGATTTTTGGGACCGTTCTATATGTTCTATTTTAAGAATATATTGCCGGCAATCGGCCGCCTGATTTCTAAAGACAACCGTGCTTACACCTACCTTCCGGATTCCGTAAATGCCTTTCCTTACGGAGAAAAAATGAAATCAATACTTCTGAATACAGGATTCAGAAAAGTAGAATACAAAAAACTAAGTTTAGGAATAGCCACCATTTATAAAGCTACAAAATAGGATGAAGAAGCGATTGATCAAGATTTTATTACTAAGTCTTGCTTTGGGGAGCAATCTCCATGCACAGACGTTCAATAACCTTTTCCGAACCAAAGACAGACCGGAAAATATGGAAGCAATGGACACCTATAAATTTACTTATGGATTTTATCTTGCTGCCAATAATTTTGACTATAAAATGGTTCTGAATCCTATTTATGGAACAGATGGTAATAAAAACCTTGTCGAATCCAAGCCTACTTACAGCTTTGGCGCAGGACTTATCGGGAAAATGCGGCTTAATGAATTTCTGGATCTGAGAATTGAGCCGGGCTTGCATTTCGTACAAAGAGAGCTTACATTCAATACTTTTGATAAAGTTAACGAAATGTACCCTTCAGGATATCCTTTACCGGACGGAACACTTGCGCCGGTGATAGATCCGACTGATGTAGATAAAAAAAGAATTGTAAAATCAACCTATGTTGATGTTCCTATTTTGCTGGAGATCCACGGTGACCGCTGGTACAATTCCCGTCCGTACGCTGCAGCGGGAGTCAACTATCTGATGAATCTGCAATCCAACGAACGTTCAGAAGGTGATAATAGTGTCAATACATTCCGGACAACCAGTCATAACTTCGGCTGGTCTGCAGAAATCGGGATACAGTTTTACTTCAGCAGGTTCAAACTGACACCGGCACTCAGGGGAACTTTTTTCACCAATAATGAGTTGGTTCAGGACAAATCCAGCACACCACCTTATTGGACACCAGCCATTTCCACGATGCAAAGCCGGGCATTTATGCTGGTACTGAAATTCGAATAAAATCAATATGAAAGGACTTGTCTAGGTCCTTTTTTTAGGACGTGACCTTTTAAGAATTACGCGCTCGCTCCGCGAGCGCGTAATTCTTAAAAGGTCGGTCTGCAGGCAGTCGCTCTCCGCCTCCGGCGGAGGAGCTCCGACAATGCCTTCCGCCCTCACGCAGCTGCGCAGGATATCATCTTTGTAATATTTTATTAAGCTTTGAAAGAAAAAGCAGGCGTTGACAAAAACTTTAAATCTCTAAAAATCAAATAAAAAGCATACTCTTTTAACAAAACAACAATAAGCCTTTAATTCATCATTAATTTTTCCTATTTTTGTAAAAGTTAGAATTTAATTCTGGTGATGCTAAGCGAATTAGAAAACAACTTTTCTGTATTGGAAAAAAAGATTCTCAACCTTCATAAGAAGTTCAGGAATCTTTCGGAAAAATATGCAGAACAGTCCGATGAACTAGAAAAGCTGAAAGAAGAATATGCAGAAGAAAGACGCAGGAACCAGAATTTGGCAGAAGAAAATAAAGAATTAAAACTCTATTCAGCGATATCCGGAAATGCCGAACATAACCGTCTGATGAAAAATCATATCAACAGACTGGTAAAAGAAATAGATATGTGTGTTTCCGAACTTCAAAATAACGGTTTATAAAATATGGATTTCAGAAGAATAACAATCAATATTGCCGGGAGAAACTATCCGCTGAATGTGCCTGCTGCCGAAGAAGAAACCCTTCGGAAAGTGGGAAAACAGATAGAAACAATGATCAAGGATTTCGAGGCAAGCTTTGATGTGAGAGACAAACAGGATGCTCTTGCTATGTGCGCTTTGAAACTGGGAACCAATGCAGAAGTATATTCTTTAAATAACGAGAAAAATATAAAAAATACAAACGAGCGTGTGAGTAAGATCAATGCGCTCCTGGAACAGCTGGAAGATTAATATTCCGGCTACAAGTTGCCTACAATAGTTCTAACACAAAGAAGTAAACTCAACAATTAAAAATTACCGGACGAAAGTTCGTTTGATGGCGTGCTGCCTTGCGCAGATTACAGAAAATGAAAATCAGTCCAAATCGTGTTTTTATGGAGTTTACTCTATAACTGAACTGTTGTAGGTTTTTTTTATGTGAAAAGTTAGCGGTGAAAAGTTATAAGATTTGAACTTTTTACTTCTCACACATCACTTTTTACAAAATTTGAAAATGACAATTAAAACTCAATATATATAAATTTATGGACACAATTACCATTATTATCGGTGTTGTCGCACTTCTGATAGGAGCCGTAGCAGGACTTTTCTTCGGGAAAAGTTCTATCAATTCTAAGGCAAAATATATGATAGAAGACGCCAAGAAGAGCGCCGAAAACATTATAGAAAAAGCTAATGTACAGGCAGAAGCCGTAAAAAAAGAAAAGCAGCTTCAAGCCAAAGAAAGATTTCTTGAACTGAAATCCCAGCACGATGCAGACATCCAGTCCAGAGAAAAGAAAATGCAGGAGTCTGAGAAACGCATCAAAGACAAGGAAAGTAAGCTTAATGATGAGCTCAGCAAGGCCGGAAAGCTGGAAAAAGATCTTGAAAAGCAAATCAGCGATTATAACAAAAAACTGGAGGTTCTTCAGAAAAAACAGCACGACCTGGATGTTGCAACCGCTCAGAAAGTGGAAATGCTGGAAAAAATTTCCAACTATTCCGCAGAAGAAGCAAAAAGCGAATTGGTAGAATCTCTGAGAGCAGAAGCAAAAACCAAAGCTCAGGCACACGTCCAAAGCATTATGGAAGAAGCGCAGCTTAATGCGAAAAATGAAGCGCGAAAAATCGTTATCCAGACGATCCAGAGAATCGGAACAGAACAGGCCATCGAAAATTCGGTTTCTGTTTTCAATATTGAGTCTGATGAGATCAAAGGTAGAATCATTGGCCGTGAAGGTAGAAATATCCGTGCTTTGGAAGCTGCAACAGGCGTTGAGATCATTGTAGATGACACACCGGAAGCCATTTTACTGTCTTGCTTCGATCCGGTAAGAAGAGAGATCGCAAGATTGTCACTTCACAGATTGGTTACTGATGGCAGAATTCACCCGGCGAGAATTGAAGAAGTGGTGGATAAAACCAGAAAACAAATTGAAGAAGAAATCATAGAAGTCGGAAAGAGAACTATCATTGATCTTGGCATCCACGGGCTTCACCCTGAGCTGGTAAAGATTGTTGGTAGAATGAAATTCCGTTCTTCTTATGGTCAAAACTTATTACAGCACTCCAGAGAAGTCGCCAATATTGCAGCAACTATGGCTGCGGAATTAGGATTAAATGTTAAACTGGCGAAAAGAGCTGGTCTGTTGCACGATATCGGGAAAGTTCCTGAACAGGAATCCGAATTGCCACACGCACTTCTTGGGATGCAATGGGCTGAAAAATTTGGTGAAAATGCTGAAGTGATCAATGCAATTGGTGCGCACCACGACGAGATTGAAATGACCTCTCTCCTATCACCGATTATTCAGGTTGCCGATGCAATTTCAGGCGCAAGACCGGGCGCCAGAAGACAGGTTCTGGAATCTTATATCCAAAGATTAAAAGATCTGGAAGCAGCAGCTTTGAGCTTCGAAGGTGTTTCCAGTGCTTACGCTATCCAGGCTGGTAGAGAGCTTAGAGTGATGGTAGAAAGCGGAAAAGTAAATGACGAAAATGCTTACCAGCTTTCTTATGACATCTCTGAAAAGATTCAAAATGAGCTGACTTATCCAGGTCAGGTCAAAGTAACTGTAATCCGGGAAACAAGAGCTGTGAACATCGCCAGATAATCAAAATTTCAGAATATAAAAACAATGGGCTTCCGAATTCGGAAGCCTTTTTTCATGGATGACAAATTTTCATCTAAAATGACAGAATTTCACAATAAAAACAGTTGGCATACCATTGGGATTTATGGAAATGTGTTTATAAAAAATATTGTTTAACCTTTTAAAATCAGTTTGTTATGTCAATTGTAAAAAGAAACACTGGCGATTTGTTCCCTGCCAGTCCGAGAACATTGTTCGATGACTTTTTCAGCCGCGAACTTTTTAACTGGGGCAATAATAATTTTTCTTCAACAAGAACCACACTTCCATCTGTAAACATCAGGGAACTTGATGATTGCTTTGAAGTGGAAGTAGCTGCACCCGGATTGGAAAAAGAAGATTTCAAGATCACTTTGGAAGGTAATCTTCTGACAATTTCATCTACCAAAAAAAATGAAGCAGAAGACAGAACCGGCCAATATATGAGAAAAGAATTCAGCTACCAGTCTTTTTCGCGTAGTTTTGAGCTGGCAAAAGATGTTGTGGATGAGGAACGGATCCAGGCAAAATATGAAAATGGTGTGCTAAAACTCAACATTCCGAAAACAGAAAAAGCAAGAAAGCAAGAACCTAAGCTTATTGAGATTCAATAATAAAAAGGCTTCCAAAATTGGAAGCTTTTTTATTATTTTAAATCAGAATATCTAATTTCTTTTTTAATATTATATTTTAAACAAAGATTATAAACTAAGTCAAAAAACCACTTTGGAGCATAAGGGCTAATTACAATCTCTTCAATAAGATGCTCTAAACTAATATTTAAGTATTTTCCAAATTCTATTTCTTCTTTACTCCAATCATATTTTAGTCCACTCGTAAAATTAACTGTATGAATTAGGCGTATTTCTTTTTCATATTCATAATGAATATTTTTATGTATAAGCGGATAATTCATATTGCCAAGTGGCATTCTCTCGGTTTTATAATCAATATATTTAATTTCACTTAATTGAATCTTTTCTTTAGTATTATTAAAAGCTTCAATCAAACGATTAACATTTGTAGTAATCATAATTCCTTTTGATAAATCAGAATATATTTTCCATAAAGCATATGATTCAGAAGAGTATTGATTCCAACACGAAACACAAACAAGTTTTTTAAAATTTTCCCTTGCATCATTTTCATTTAACATTTCATTTTCAACATAGTCATCTAAATTATTTTTAATAAGATCTTCAAGTTTATGTTTCGCAAAATTTCTATACCAATTTGTATATTCTTGTTTTGTTAATTCTGTAACTGTACCTTCATACTTATCTTCAAATTTATCCAACCTCGAGAAAAAAACTTTTTGTGTCTGAATAAGAGAAATAAATTTAACTAAATCAAAATATCTAGCAATTTTATAATTCTCTTTTGGAAAATAGACAGGCGCAGATTGATTATTGGGAATTTCTATTGGCATCTACAATTAGATTTAAATAATATTAAACTTACTCTACTGCAACAGAATCATCACCACGTCCGTCCGCAACTGCATGGATGTTTTGATTGTCATCAACTAAAATCACTTCTGTTCTTCCGATTTGGGGAATCTTTTCAAACTTATAGTTCTTATTTTCTAAAGCTTTAATAGTAATTTCCGGGAATTTATTCTCAACTTTCACCACTTCCGGAAGCCATTGGTGGTGAAATTTTGGGGCATTAACCGAGAAATTAGCATTTTGTTTAAAATCAATAACATCTACAATTGCCTGGAATACCGAGGTTGGAATTGTGGTTCCTCCAGGTGTTCCTACCACCATTTTCACTTTACCATCCTTCAGTACAACCGTCGGCGTCATCGAAGAAAGCATTCTTTTACCTGCCTGGATCTTATTAGCCTCACCTCCAACAGCGCCAAACATATTAGGAACACCTGGCTTGATTGAAAAGTCATCCATTTCATTGTTAAGGAAAAAACCGGCGCCGGAAACCACAGTCTTGCTACCGTAAAGTCCGTTGAGCGTTGTAGTGACAGAAACAGCATTCCCAAATTTATCTAAAATTGAAATATGAGTTGTTTCCGTACTTTCCTTTTGATTTGGGTTAATGATTTTACCGACATCTTTGCTTGGTGTTGCAGTATTTTTATTGAAAGATTTCCATCGGTTCTTGAGATAGTCGTCTGAAATCAGCATTTGGGTTTTATCCTCAATAAAGTCAGGATCTCCCATATATTCTGCTCGGTCGGCATAAGCTCTTCGTTCCGCTTCCACCATAATCTGAACCGCTTCTTCCGAGTTCATTTGGTATTTTGACAAATCTTCGTAAGAAACCATTTTCAGCATCTGGGCGAGCAAAGTTCCGCCGCTGGAAGGCATTGGCATTGAAATGATCTGATGCCCTTTATAACCGAAAGACAGTGCTTTACGTTCTTTTGTTTTATAGTCTTTAAGATCCCGGGATTGAACAATTCCGTTTCCGAGTTTCATTTCAGCAACAATCAATTCCGCTGTTTTTCCTTCATAGAATTCCTTACTGCCTGCTTTTTGAATTCGTCTCAGTGTCTGTGCAAGTTCCGGCTGTAGTAAAAGATCGCCAGCTTTCCAGCCATCATCCTTTACAAATGCGGTTCTATTTTTGTTATGCTTGAGAAAATCATTTTTATGCGCATTCAGTAATCCGGCTTCCTGTTCTGTTATCGCAAAGCCTTTCTGTGCAAGGTCTATTGCAGGTTCAATGAGTTTAGAAAAAGGCAATTTAGCATACTTCAAAGTTTCGAACATCCCGGAAATGCTTCCCGGAACACCCACTGCGAGCCTGCCGTTTTGCGAAAGATCGGTATCTGCATTTCCGTTTTTATCCCAATACATATCAAAGCTGGCTTTTGAAGGTGCAGTTTCCCGGTAATCCAAGGCAATACTTTTTCCATCCGGAGTTACAGCCACCAAAAACCCACCACCGCCAATATTCCCTGCCTGTGGATAAACCACGGCCAGAGCTAATTGTGTTGCAATGACAGCATCAAAGGCATTACCACCTTGTTTCAGCATTTTTGCACCCGCTTCGCTTGCCAGAGGATGAGCGGATACCACCACTCCTTTATTCTTTACCTTAACTTCCTTAATGATGTTAATATCTGTGTATTGTGCAGAAATTGTTATTGACACTAACAAACCTGCGTATAAAATTTTCTTCATTTCTGATTTTATTAATATTGAAAAAATTCCTGAGGAATATTGGCAAATTTAGTCTATAATTATATTTAACTGGTTTAATAATCCTGAAAGATTGTCTCTTGAAAATTTTGCTTTTTTTAATTGATTATGATTTGGATCGATGGAAAAATTGATTGCAGAACTCAGGTCAGAATATTCCAGATTGGTTTTTTCAAAAATCGCATCTGCAAGAGACGAATTCGTAAAAGCAGAATGAGACAAAATACATTCTGTAAAATCTGCTTCAGTCAGGCTGCAATTTTTGAAAACAGTCTTCCTGATATCTGTTCCATAAAATGAAGAATGATTCAAGATACAATCTTCAAATCTAAAGGAAATGTTAAACTGATTAATCTCTTCAAAATTGAGCCCGATCATTTTACAATTTTGGAAAATAACATCCCGAAACACGACACCGGAAATTTTAGCATTGCTGAAATCGCAGTCTTTGAACTCACAATCGGAAAATCTGTAATTGGACAGATCAGTATTTGCAAAATCACACTGAAGAAATTCACAATTGCTGTAATCACCTTTTGATATCCTATCCGGCTTTCCGAATTTTTGCTCTGAGAAAAAATCCATCAGTCAATAAAATAATGGTTGGAAGTCCTCAGATCAGGCTGAGCGATATCAGCCAGTTCATAGACAGAAAACTGAATGGTATCACATAGATTATTAAGCGCAAGATCATTTTCCTCCTCGCCGAACGGATCCTGAATCTGCTGAATAATTGCATCCAGGGCAATGAACGTGTAACTTACAAACAGTACAATCACAGGCATCATCCAGCCCACCACATCTACCAGTCCGAACGGCAGCCAGAAACAGTACATATAAACTGTCCTGTGCAGCAAAACGCTATATGCAAAAGGTAAAGGTGTACTTGCAATCCTCTCGCATCCCCCGATAATCTGTGATATACTGTTAAGCTGTGCATCTATAGACGACAGGATTATGGTATCCATCTTATTGTTCCTGTTTTGTTCATTAATCCACTCAGCCATCAGACTTAGAAGAATTACCGGTAAAAATTTTTTATCTTCAATTCTTTTAAAATGTTCTTCGGATAGTAAATTTCTCAGTTTATCCTTCGGATCTTTATTTCTTAGCTGAAAATTAAGAGCCCAGCACAATGCGACAATCATCCGGACAAATTGCTGCTTTTTCAATGCAGAATCGTGCGAATCATCATTAACCAAAGTCATGACCTGGCGGGTCAATGACCTTGATTCGATCACCAATGCCCCCCAAAGCTTTCTTCCTTCCCAAAACCTTTCATAGCTGGCGGAATTGCAAAATCCCATAAAAATGGCCAACGAAAGCCCCAGCAATGTAAAGATAGCCGGGTTGAGATGGACTTTGTATTCGTAGACGTTGCCTTTGAAATAAAGGACTACGACAGAAAATGCTGTGATAATTAAAAGTTGCGGAATAATCTTTCGTAAAACAGAACCTCTCCAGATAAACAACATCAAAAACCAATTGGATCTTTCTCTGATAATCATAGTAAGCTAAATTATGAGAAGTTTATTATTAAAACTTTCAAAAAAACAGATAAATTTACAGAATGTTCTGATGAAGCAGAAATTCTGACATGGAAAATTCTAAAAAAGTTTTAATTGTAACTTATTACTGGCCGCCAGCAGGCGGGCCTGGCGTACAACGCTGGCTGAAATTTGCAAAATATCTTCCTGAATTCAGTCTGGAACCTGTTATTTTTACCCCGGAAAATCCGAGTTACCCATTGATAGATGAAACACTTAAAAGTGAAGTTCCGAAGAATACAAAAATCATCAGAACTAATATTTGGGAACCTTATCAGCTGGCTGAAAAATTCAGTAAAAGTAACAAAAAATTCAAAGGAGGTCAATTTGATGTCGGGAAAAATCAGTCATTTTTATCCAAACTGTCGATCTTTATCCGCGGCAATTTTTTCATTCCTGATGCCAGAAAATTCTGGGTTAAGCCATCCATCGCATTTCTTAAAAAATATCTGAAGGAAAATGATATTGATCTTCTGGTAACAACAGGGCCTCCTCACAGCCTTCACCTTATAGGTCTGGGATTAAAAAAAGAATTGCCGGATCTGAAATGGATTGCAGATTTCCGGGATCCGTGGACAGAAATCTCTTATTATAAGCATCTCAAACTAACTAAAAGATCTGACAGGAAACACAAAGAACTTGAAAAAGCAGTTTTCCAGACAGCAGATATAACCTTGGCAACAAGCTACACAGATGCCGAAAATTTCAGGAAAAAAGGCGCTAATTCATTTTGTATTACGAATGGGTTTGATATTTCGGAGCAAGGTAAAATTGGAGAATTTCAGAGTTCAAGTGTTGGAGAGTTTGAGGTTTTAAAATCAACAGAAAAAAACGACTCAACTCCGAAACGGAAGTTCACAATAAGTTATGTTGGGGTTTTGGAACAACTGCGGAATCCTGAGAATCTATGGAAAGCTCTGGAAGAATTATGCAAGGCAAGTTCTGATTTTGCAGAAGATTTCGAATTAAAATTCGTAGGAAGAGTGGATGACAAAATTCTGAATGCGCTAGAAAACTCGGTTTTGAAAGATCGTATTAAAAACCTGGGCTATCTGGCTCACCAGGATTCTGTGACTGAAATGCGAACTTCTGATTTGTTGCTAATTACTAACTTCCCGAACGAAAGCTCAAAAGGAATCATTCCGGGAAAACTTTTCGAATATCTTGCAACGGGCAAAAAGATTATTTCTTTTGGACCAAAAGATGCAGATGTGGAAACTATTCTTAATAGAACCAATGCAGGTCAGCATTTTGATTACTCGGAAACAGATAAGATTAAGGATTATATCTTTGCACTTTATCTGGACCGGAAAAATGGTAAATCTATTATAAACTCTGCCGATATCAATGAATTCAGCAGAAAGGAACTGACTAAAAAACTGTCTGAAATCGTAAAAAAGATATGAAGCCCTGAGAATATCCGACAGGCGCAGCGCGTGAGCGATGGAAACGGCTATCCTTTTGTTTGCAATGGAAAAAGCTTGGGCAACAAAAGATAATAGTGGACAGCGCGACCTTTGGATTGGCATTGTTGGGAAAGGGATGGCAAGCGGCTGCGAAGGGCACGCCATAAATATTTTCTTAAAAACAGTATGATGGCATAAATTTTTCTATTAAATTGCAATAAAATATTAATCAAAAAATTTACATCATGGGAAATAAGACCAACGGATTATTAGCACTATTAGGACTTGGAGCTTTGGCTTGGTGGAAGTACAAAAAGGCTTCTCCGGAAGATCAGCAGAAGGTAAAAGATACCATTAATAATGCTAAAGATAATCTTACAAAGTTCGGTAATGATTTGAAAGATAAAGCAAATCAGACAGTAGATCAGCTAAAAAATAAAGCTGATGAACTAAAAACCGATGCACAGCAAGCTGCAGAATAATAAAAAACCGGAAATGACTTTCCGGTTTTTTATTTTATTTTTTTACGATCTTTTCTGTTGAAGATGATCCGTCCGCATATCTGACTGACATCATGTAAACGCCTGATTTCAGATTGCTAAGATTAATTTCCTTTGAAACACGGTCTGTCGTTTTGACTGTTCTGCCTGAAACATCAGAAATAGTAACGCCTGTTACTTTCTCGGCATTGCTTATAAAAATAACACTATTAAACGGATTCGGGTAAACCATATTTTCCTTTTTGCTGACTTCTGAAGCTGCTAAAAATGGCGATTGTGTAATTTTGAAGTCATCCAAAAGCAACCAATAATCACCGGAAGTCCATTGTCCTGAAACTCTTAATCTGAAATCCGAGCCGGCCGGAACCGCATTTTGAGGCAGCGAAGCCGTAAAGTTCGTACAGGAAATAACAGAAGTAAGATTAACCGTCTGAACCGGAAGATAATTGGTTCCTCCATCTATGGAATATTCTACTTTCATGGTTCCGTTTACTGAACCTCCGGAATAGATATGGGTTTTATATTTGAAGGAAATATCCAATTTGCCTCCGTTAGAAGCAGTGGATGCATAAGTTGTGGACCCGACTGTTCCGCCGCTCCAGAATTCTCTGTTTAGAACATATGAACCGACACAAGCGGTAATAACACTGCTTCTGAAAAAAGAAACATTGGTGAAACCAGGATAGGTTGTGTTTTCAAACCCCTCACTCACATTGATTTGTGCACTTGAAAACAAGCTGGCAACAATGCCGATAGCTGATAAAATTTTTCTCATTATCTAAAGTATAGTTAGTTGTTTTTGGGTAAAAAAGCCACCTTAAATAAAGGTGGCTTTAGATTATGAAATGAATTAAGGATTAGTTCCCGCCTTCCATTTTCTTTTTAAGTTCTGCTAATGCATCGATATCACCAAGAGTTGATCTTTCCTCGTTGTTTGAAGAAGAAGCGACATTTCCTGATCTGTTAGAGTTATCTCTCACATTCTTTTTCTCCTCATCTCTGAAGATACCTGTATGAGATACTACAACTCTTTTGAATTCTTTGTTGAACTCGATTACTTTGAACTCAGCAGTTTCGCCTTTCTTGATTTTAGATCCGTCTTCCTTCTCCAATAATCTTGATGGGCAGAACGCTTCTACTTCAGCATCTTCGAACTGTACAGAAGCACCTTTATCGTGTACTTCTACTGCAGTTCCTGTATGTACAGTTCCTTCAGCATATTTAGTTTCGAATTTATCCCAAGGATTTTCAGTCAATTGCTTGTGACCAAGAGATAATCTTCTTGCCTGAGTATCCAATTCAAGAACTACAACATCCAGTTTGTCACCTACGTTGCAGAATTCTGATGGATGCTTGATTTTCTTAGTCCAGGAAAGATCAGAGATGTAGATCAGACCGTCGATTCCTTCTTCCAACTCTACGAATACACCAAAGTTAGTGAAGTTTCTTACCGTTCCAACGTGCTTAGATCCAACAGGATACTTAGCTTCGATATTTTCCCAAGGATCTTTGTTCAATTGCTTGATACCAAGAGAGATTTTTCTGTCTTCTCTATCCAGAGTCAGTACTTCTGCTTCTACTTCATCACCAACTTTTACGAAGTCTCCGGCGCTTCTCAAGTGAGTAGACCAAGACATTTCAGAAACGTGGATCAATCCTTCTACACCCGGAGCGATTTCTACGAATGCACCATAGTCAGCAAGAACTACTACTTTTCCTTTTACTTTATCTCCAACTTTTAAGTCAGCAGAAAGCGCATCCCAAGGGTGAGCTTCTAATTGCTTCATACCCAATTGGATTCTTGTTTTCTCATCATCGAAATCAAGGATAACCACTTTTACAGTCTGTCCGTCCTCAAGGATTTCAGATGGGTGGTTCACTCTAGACCAAGAAAGGTCTGTAATGTGGATCAATCCATCAACACCTCCTAAGTCAATGAATACACCGTAAGAAGTGATATTCTTAACAGTACCTTCAAGAACCTGACCTTTTTCTAACTGAGCGATGATTTCTTTTTTCTGACCTTCGATATCCGCTTCGATCAATGCTTTGTGAGATACCACTACGTTTTTGAATTCAGGGTTGATTTTCACCACTTTGAACTCCATAGTTTTACCTACGAACTGATCGTAATCTTTAATTGGCTTAACATCGATCTGAGAACCTGGTAAGAATGCTTCGATTCCGTGTACGTCAACGATCATACCACCTTTAGTTCTAGACTTAACAAAACCGTTTACGATTTCTCCGGTTTCGTGTAGCTCATTTACTTTATCCCAAGCTTTAAGCGTTCTTGCTTTTTTGTGAGATAACTGTAACTGACCTGTTTTGTCTTCTCTTCTGTCTACCATTACTTCAACCTCATCACCTACTTTAAGGCCTTGGTTGTAACGGAATTCATTAAGAGAAATAACACCTTCTGATTTGAAGTTGATGTCTACGATGGCTTCTTTGTCTGTTAATCTTACCACTTTACCAACGATAACATCGTTATCTGTAAGATCGTTCAAAGAACCATTATAGATTGCTTCCAATTCTTTCTTCTCGCTTCTGTCCTCTGCATTAAGTCCTGATTCGAAAGATTCCCAATCAAATTGTTCCGGTGCTACGTTTTGGTTCAAAAGAACCTCTGCTGAATTTGTCTCTTTTGACATTTTCTAAAAAATTTGTATTCCATCATTTTCAAACTTTGGCTTTGCTGTGAATCTTGAAAAATACGGAAGATGTTAATTATTAATGTTTTACTTCGCCAAAAGTACGTTCACAAAAGTGGTGCAAAATTAATCATTTTTTTTGAATTGAACAACAGTTATTAAAAGAATAAAAATAATCACAATCAATTGAAAATCAAACCATATTAAAACTTTCAACCTGACAAATAATGCTACAAACATTTCGATCCTACGGCGCTTTAAAAATTTGAAGTAATCCGAATCTTTAATCCTTAACATACAATCTCAAATCTTGAACCTCGAACCTCGAACCAAAAAGAATTACCTTTGCAGAATGGAATTAGAATCAATTTTTCAAAAGCTGCAGATCACTGATATGAATCAGATGCAGAAATCTATATATAAAGCGTCCGAAAACGAAACAGATATTGTTTTACTGTCTCCAACAGGTTCGGGGAAAACACTGGGGTTCTTATTTCCTGTTCTCAGAAATCTGAAAACAGATACTAAAGGAATTCAGGCGTTGATTCTTGTTCCCGCAAGAGAACTGGCATTACAGATTGAGCAGGTTTTCAAGGCGATGGGAACGGATTTCAAAGTGTCGGTTTGCTATGGCGGACACGATAAAAAAATTGAAGTCAATAATCTTAAAGAAGCGCCAGCTGTTCTGATAGGAACGCCTGGACGAGTGGTTTACCATCTCAGAAATAACAATTTCAATCCCGATCCCATTCAGACTTTGGTTTTGGACGAGTTTGATAAAGCTTTGGAACTGGGTTTCCAGGAAGACATGGAATTTATTATCGGTTCATTAAACCAACTTAACCAGAGAATCCTGACTTCCGCAACCGCAATGGAAGAGATTCCGAAATTTACGGGTCTGAAGGATGAGAAAGTGATTAACTTCCTTAAGCTCAGCGAAAACAAACCGGATATTCAGCTAAAGAAAGTAATGACGATTCCAGAAGAAAAACTGGATACATTATTTAATCTGATCTGTAAAATCGGGAATAAGAGAACCTTGATTTTCTGCAATCACAGAGACGCTGTCGATAGAATTTCCGAACTTCTGAGGGAAAAAGGAATTGCCAGGGAAACGTTCCACGGCGGGATGGAACAGGATGAAAGAGAGCGAGCGCTTTTGAAATTCAGAAATGATTCGTCCAGAATTCTCATCACCACAGATTTGGCTGCAAGAGGTTTAGATATCCCGGAAGTTGAGTCAATTGTCCATTACCAGCTTCCTCCAAAAGAGGATGCTTTTATCCACAGAAACGGCCGTACAGCGAGAATGAATGCCAAAGGTTTCGCCTATCTGATCATGACGGAAGACGAAAATTTTCCTTTCATTAAAAACAATACACCAGAGGAAAGCGTTTCGGGCTTCACAAAAGTCCCGGAAAGAACGCCTAATCAAACGATCTATATTAGCGCAGGCAAAAAAGATAAAGTAAATAAAGTGGATATCGTTGGTTATCTTATCAAAAAGGGCGGTCTTGAAAAAGATGATATTGGATTAATAGAAGTAAAAGACACGACTTCCTATGTAGCTGTAAACAGGAAAAAGACGGTTGAACTCCTGAAAAAACTTTCCACAGAAAAGCTGAAAGGTAAAAAAGTAAAAATGGAAATCGCTTATTAAGTTAATTAATCCATAAATATTATATTTGTAATCTTCAAAGTTTTTGACTCCAAATGAAACTCAATCTTCCGGACAAACTCTATTATTCTATTGGCGAAGTAGCCAAAGCCTTTGATGTGAACACATCGCTGATCCGTTATTGGGAGCAGGAATTCCCCATCATTAAGCCCAAAAAAAACAAAAAAGGAAACAGATACTTTACGCCGGAAGATATTAAAAACCTGAAGATTATCTACCATCTTGTTAAAGAAAAAGGTTACACTTTAGATGGTGCAAGAGTTGCGCTGACTACCAATTCCAGAATTTCTGAAACCATCACTTTAATAGACCGTCTCGAATTCGTTAAAGCAGAACTCATTAAACTGAAAAATTCTTTAAACGATTAATTTTTTTAGTCCAGATTTCATATTTATTTTAATTTTTATCGGTTTTATCATTATATTCGTATAAACACAAATTGATGAAACCCAATTTACCTTTCCAGATCAGGAAAAGGCAGATATACAGCCTTGTAATTTTCGGATTATTAATTATCATCGGACAATTCTCTTTTTCAATTTATAAAAGAAATCAAAGAGATGATATTCCTGCCATTCAATTCTTATCCAACTCTCAGCCAGAAGTTATTCTTACTGAATTTGACCCCAATCATCTGGATGCTGATCAATGGAAACATCTTGGTTTTAGCGAGAAGCAAGTCAAGAGCATTCTAAAGTACAAGGACATCGTTGGCGGAAGTTTCCAATCAAAAGCCCAATTCAAAAAATGTTATGCAGTTTCACCGGAAAAATATCAGCAATTAGAGCCATATATTTTACTTCCCGAAAATAATTCTAAGCAAAATTATCAAAATAATTACAGGATATATGAGAAGAAAAAACTTGCAATAAGAGGAAAATTCAATCCGGATCACTATTCTCAAAAAGATTGGCAAAACCTTGGTTTTTCTGAGAAACAGGCCGCTGCAATATTAAAATATAAAAATTATCTTGGCGGAAGTTTCATTAGTAAAGAAAAATTAAAGGAATGTTTTATTATTAATGACGAGCAATTTTCTCAGATGTCAGGCTATCTTATTCTTCCTGACAAAACACCTGTAAACATCGCACAAAAATCCCCAACCAAGCAAGAGAAAGCAACTTTCAGAATCAGCAATTATTTTGATCCAAACGCTTTAAATGCCGAGCAATGGCAAGCTCTGGGATTTACGGAAAAACAAGCGAATGTCATCGTAAATTACCGGGACAAAAATCTGAGAGGAAGCTTCAAATCCCTGGAAGACATCAAGAAATGTTTTGTTATTTCTGAAGAAAAATTTGCAGAAATAAAGCCGTGGATAAAGCTTTCTTTTCCGGAAAAACCTAAAGATGAAAAGAATGCAATAACAGAAAAAACCGATTTCTCCAAAGTCGATGTTAATCAGATCACATTTAAACAACTTCGGGAATTTGGCTTTACAGAAAAAGATGCTGCAGGAATATTGGCCTTTAGAAAAAAACTGGGTGGATTTATCCATAAAAATCAATTATTGGAAACTTATGAAATTGACAGAGCAATGGGTGAAAAGCTTATTTATTCTGCACAAATAGATAATTCCAATGTCAAAAAATATTCGCTTTCTGATGCCCCTGAAGAATGGCTGAAAACACATCCCTATTTCAAATATTCTGCAGATAAAATTATATATTACAGAATTACAAATCCGGACGATAAAAAGATTATAAAATTCCTTAAGCTAAAACCCGAATATGAAGAAAAGATGAGATTATACTTACGATAAAATCAAATAACTGTAAATCAATAAATTAAAATAAAAACATGAATTTTTTTAACTTAAATTTAATGGAGCTTTAAATTGGCAAAAATTTTGATAATAAATTTATATACAATTTTTTATAAAATTAGTTTATAAATAAACAAAATAAAAACCAATTAAATTATACTCTATGAAAAATTATCTAAAACTAATCCTCGGATTATTTGCACTTTCTTTCTTCATCTTTTCTTGTGATGATAACGACGATGACACAATGATGCAAAGCGAAAAATCTATCGCAGCATTAGTCACCGACACGCCAAATCTCTCTTTGCTAAAAACAGCGGTTGTGAGAGCGGGACTGGTAGAAACACTATCAGCAAGCGGGACATTTACAGTATTTGCACCGACTAATGAAGCTTTTGCAGCAGCAGGTTTAGGAACAGAAGCCGCAATTAATGCAGTTCCTGTAGAAACGCTTAAAAACATTCTTTTGTATCACGTTCTATCGCAAAAATATCCGGCTGCCAACATTCCAAGCGGAACCACTGAACTTACAACTGCCAGTAATTCAAAAGCTTATGTTACCAAGAAAAGCACTGGCGTTTATGTGAACGGATCAACAATGGTAACAAGTGCTGACATCAATGCCAGTAATGGTGTGATTCACATTATCAATAAGGTATTGATGCCGCCTTCACAAAACATCGTTGAATTAGCACAGGGAAATCCAAATCTGACCTACTTAGTCGCTGCAGTAACGAGAGCAAGCCAGGGAAGTACTAATGTTGCCGCAGTATTATCAACTACAAACGGACTTACTGTTTTTGCACCAACTAACCAGGCTTTTATTGATGCCGGTTTTACAACCATTGCTTCAATTCAGAACGCTGACATTAATTTATTAACAAGTATTCTTACTTACCACGTTTTAGCAGCAAGAGTATTTTCATCTGACCTTACAGAAGGCGTTATGCCAACTACTGTAAATGGCGGAAAGGTTACAATTACACTTTCCGGAGGTGCTAAAGTAAAAGGTAACGGGAACACAACTGCATCCAATATCACAGCTGTTGATATTATGGCTACCAATGGAGTTGTACACGTTATAGACAAAGTCTTATTACCATAACAGCCAAAATTCCTTCAAAAGAAAGCCCTGAATTTCAGGGCTTTTATTTTATTCATAAGTTTTGCTGGAATCCGAAAGTAATGTTCCTAACTGAGTCATTTCATCTTCAGTAAGATCCCGCCATTTGCCTACAGGCAGATCCAGTTTTATATTCATAATCCTGATCCGCTTGAGTTTCTTTACTTCATAGCCGAGATGTTCACACATTCTTCTGATCTGTCGGTTAAGACCTTGCGTAAGAACAATCCGGAAATTCATTGTATCAATTTTTTCAACTTCGCACTTTTTAGTTACCGTATCAAGAATCGGAACGCCATTTCGCATTTTTTCAAGAAACTTTTCAGTTATAGGTTTATCGACACGCACCAGATATTCCTTTTCGTGGTTATTTCTGGCTCTTAATATTTTATTGACAATATCGCCGTCGGAGGTCAGCAAAATCAGACCTTCACTTGGTTTATCAAGTCTTCCGATTGGAAAAATTCGTTTTGGATGATTAATATAATCAATAATATTATTTTTCTCACGTTTTGTATCTGTTGTACAAACAATGCCGACCGGCTTATTGAAAGCAATATAAACGAAATCATCTTCTGTTTTCCGAATCGATTTTCCGTCAACAAGAATTTCGTCCTCATCAGAAACTTTCGTTCCCAGTTCCGGAATTTTGCCGTTGATGGTGATTCTGCCTTCGTCCAAAAGCTTATCCGCTGCTCTTCTGGAGCAAAAACCAACCTCTGAAAGATATTTATTGATCCTTATTTTTTCCACATTAGTAATTATTTGCTCCTGTAAAAATATTGATACCAAAATTAACACCCAAAAACCAGCTAGGATCGCTATTGAGTGAATGAAGTTCTAAAAATCCTCCAAAAGAAAGATTACTAAAAGAACTTATTGGATGGAAAACACCTGCATTAACTCCAAAAATATTAGCCTGCTCAATTGTTGTTTTATTAACTTTTTTACCATAGTATAAACCTAAATAAACTGGCTCATCACTATCAACATTAAAGTAATATCTTGGTTGAAAAACCCAGTATATCGGATGAATATCATTTACAATATAATTATACTTTAGGCCTGTTGCAAAAGAAAATCTAGCAACAAAATTGTATCCTAAATAAGCTGAAAAACCATAAGTGAAATATGTTTTCTCAAGCACAGGATTTTCATCTGAAAATGTCTCTTTTTTTCTTAATATATCTGCTAAGTTAAAACCAATTTGTGTATCGAAAGTAAAGAATAAATCCTGTTTGGGAATTTTATATTGTTCGTTTTGAGCAGAATACAAGAGGCTAGCCGTAAGTGCTAAAAATATAAAAATCTTTTTCATATATCTATTTCTTTTCAATAAGAAAATGAAAATCATTATCAAGATACTCTGATTTAGCATCATCCACAGAATACTCACCAATCTTTGTGCGTCTTAATTGTGTCAGGTAAGCACCAACGCCTAATTCCTGCCCGATATCATGTGCAAGACTTCTGATATAGGTTCCTTTGCCGCAACCCACTGTAAATGAAATAAAAGGCAGATTAATTTCGATATTGTTGATATAATGAATCGTTGTTTTTCTTGATTTCATTTCAACTTCCTGCCCCTTTCTTGCAAGGTCATAAGCGCGGTTTCCATCAATTTTTATTGCAGAAAATACAGGCGGTTTCTGATCTATCTCGCCTACGAATTTTTCTAAGGTTTGATTAATCTGACTTTCCGTAATATTGGAAAAATCGGTTGGCAGAATTTCCGGTTTTTCCGTGTCATAAGACTCTGTTTGCACACCAATTTTGATCTCTGCCCAATATTCCTTTGGCGCATCCTGAATCTCAGGAATCTTTTTGGTGAATTTTCCAGTACACACTATCAAAAGGCCTGTTGCTCTAGGATCCAAAGTTCCTGCGTGCCCGATTTTAAACTTCTTCGGTAACTCTTTAAACTCTCTTTTAAGCTTATATTTCAATTTGTTGACAGCCTGAAAACTGGTCCAGTCCAAAGGTTTATCCAAGAGAAATATGTAGCCGGATTGTAATTCTTCTGCTGTCACTTTTGAGTTGATAGATTAATAGTTGTGAATATTTTTTTTCCATTGCACCATTGAATTTCTTGCAGCCCGGCTTGAGTGGAGCTCTTTTTCTGTTATTGCGAGTGATTAAGCTTATTTAGATCACTTCACTTCGTTCGCAATGACAGAAAAAAGCGGGAACGGAAGACGGAAAAGCTGCCCAAATAAAAATTATTTAAACCAATAAAAATAAATCAGCAAAGCAATTCCTACAAAAATACGATACCAGCCCCAAGGTTTGAAACCATACTTATTAAGAAGGCTGATAAAAGATTTGATCGCAATTAATGCCACAATAAATGCCACAACGTTTCCAATTACAAAAATCAGAATATGATCCTGTGATGCCATAATCATTTCATAACCTTTCTGGGGATTTGGTGTTTCTTTTCCCCAGGTTTTTACAAAAACGGAATAGACCGTTACCGCCAACATAGTGGGAACAGCAAGGAAAAATGAAAACTCAGCTGCCGCTTTTCTGGAAAGTCCCTGCGTCATCCCGCCAATAATGGAAGCCGCACTTCTGCTCGTTCCGGGCATCATCGCCAGACATTGCCAGAAACCGATGGTTACCGCTTTCTTTATTGTAATTTGCTTTTCATTATGGATTACAGGATTCCTGAACCAGCTGTCTGCAAACAGTAAAACAACGCCTCCCAAAACCAAAACAGCAGAAATCGCAATCTGGTTTCCGAGGACAGATTCTATAGCATCATCAAGAAAAAAACCGAGAACCAAAGCCGGAATAACGGCAAAAGCCAACTTGTAGTAAAACTGAAGATTACTGAAATCAAAGAATTTTTTCCAGTAGGCAACCACTACAGAAAGGATAGCACCAAACTGAATAGATACCTGGAACATCTTCAGAAACTCGGTTTCCTCCAAGCCCAAAAGACTTGCTGTGAAACCCATATGAGCCGTTGAGGAAATGGGCAAATATTCCGTAAGACCTTCAATGATTGCAATAATAATTGCCTTGACTAAATCCATAATGTACTATTTAAAAAAAACTTTGTCAAAGTTAGAAACTCTGACAAAGTGTTAACTGATTAATTAAAAATCTATTTATTTCTTTTAAGAATTGCAACAACCTGGACTGCAAAACCGCCTATTACAAGCAAAGGCGCAAGTCTGATTCTTCTGAAGGAGAAAATTCCTTCGTTCCAGTAATTCGGGTCAAACCTGCCATCAGGTGTGGTGTTGGCATCTGCGCCTAACATCAGCACAAATCCAAGTAAAATCATTCCAAGACCAATCAGCATCAGTCTGAAATTTTTACTTCCGAAATAAAATGTCTTTTTTTCTGTATTGTCGGACGGCGTTCCAAAGTCATCCGCAGAATATTTATTGTTTGTCTTTTTTGCCATTTTTATGAATAATAAAGATCATCTACGTTGCTGCGTAAGAATCTCCACGTTGCAAAGATAGTACTTGCAATGGTAATAAAAACACCTACAAAAAGAATAATGATTACCAGTAATATATACTGATCAGTATCCTGCACGAAAGGCGTACCTATCTGACTTGTAAAATAATACCAGGTTCCTCCTAAAGCCAGCAAACCGATTAATGCACCAATCAATCCCAGAATAAGGGCTTCTTTGATAAAAGGCATGAGAATGAATCTTCTTTTCGCGCCCACAAGCTGCATGGTTTTGATAATAAATCGTTTTGAAAAGATTTTAAGCCTGATGGAATTATTAATCAGTACAATTGCTACAATCAGGAATAAAACTGAAAAGGCAAAAATCCAGGTCAGGATTCTGTTCAGGTTATTGTAAACATCTATAGTAAGTTTATTATCATTCACAACATCTTTTACGCCTTCAATCGCCTTAAGCTGATTTACAACACCGTCTATTTTTGCCGGGTCAACAAACTCCGGTTTAAGGGTCACTTCTACAGATGCCGGAAAAATATCTTCCTCAAATAATGCATCCGAGTCTATTCCCAATTGTTTTTTTGCCAGAACAGACGCTTCCTGCTTGGAAATATATTTGGCCTGCTTGACATAATTCTGCTGTTTAATCTTTGTAAAAGTTTCCTCCTGGAATTTCAATGTTTTCGCAGAATCTCTTGGATCCAGATACTCATCAAAGTAAGCTTCTACCACCAGCTGCTCTTTGATATAATCAGAATATTTCTGAGCATTGATCAGTATCAATCCGAATAATCCTACAAGAAACAAAACCAGTGAAATACTGATAACAACAGTGATATTACTGGATCTTAATCTTCTTTTGTTAAAGTCATCAACAGTCTTTGGCATCAAAAAAATTTTTGCTAAAATAGAGATTTTCACTCAAAAACCCTTGTCTGCCACTGTTAATAAAATCATAAAAACAATTAAAAAAAAGCACTTCAGACTCTTTTCATGCGTTTTTAAAATCGGCATTTTTCTTGTTAATGGAAGAATACCAAATCAAATCACATGAAACTTCTGAGACAATCTACAGGAAAGAACTTTTTCTATACAACACCTGATAAGGAAAAGATAAAGGACAAGGATAAAATTGAATATGTTAAATCGCTGGTCATCCCACCTGCCTGGACGGATGTGGAAATCACCACAAACAAAAGAGCCAAAATACTGGCTGTAGGCAGAGACCAAAAAGGCCGTAAGCAATATATCTATAATCCGAAATTCCGGGCAAAAAAAGATGCGGATAAATTTGACAGAATCCTGCATTTTGCAGAAAGCCTGGAACATATGAGGCGTGTTACGGGCCAACATCTCAGAAAGAAAAAAATGTCACGGGAAAAAGTGATGGCAGCAATGGTAAGACTTCTGGATTCTGCTTATTTCCGCCCGGGAAGTCCGAAATACACCCAGCAAAACCAAAGCTACGGACTGACGACTATCAGAAAAAAACACCTGACAATAGACGGTGATGAAATGATTTTCGCTTACAAAGGGAAATCCGGAAAATTCCAGGAGAAGCATATCATCAACTCAAAATTATCAAAAGTCATTTCAGAACTGGAAGAACTGCCCGGCTACAGGCTTTTTAAATATTATGATGAAAACGGCGAACTGATAACTGTTGAAAGCCAGGATCTTAATCATTACATCAAAGAAATAATGGGCGATGAATTTTCTGCCAAAGATTTCCGTACCTGGGCTGGAACAATGATTGCCGCAGGAATCCTGGACGAACTTGGTATTTGTGAAAAACAGCAACAAAAGGAAATGAAAAAGCGCATTCGGAACGCCATTGTTGCTGTATCGGAAAAACTAGGTAATACACCTTCTGTTGCCCGAGATTCTTATATAGATCCAAGGATTTTTGAGCATTATAAAAACGGACAAACCATTAACTATTTTCAGAAAGAAATTAAAAAGCTCCTGAGAAAAAATGAAAATCTGTCTGAAACCGAAGTGGGGGTTTTATATATGCTGAAGTCTAAACTAAACTAAATTAAATTTAAATATTTAGATATTGATAAACATTTCCAATTTTATCAATAAGATCTGTGGGAAGCATTGCTTCTTTTGAAAATTCTGCTGCTGCAAAATCGCCTGCTTTACCGTGTAACCAAACACCGAAAATGCAGGCTTTTTCAATGTCATATTTCTGAGAAATCAGTGATATGATGATACCTGTCAGGACATCACCGCTTCCTCCTTTTGCCATTCCGGAATTGCCTGTGATATTGTAAAAAACTTTCTGCTCAGGTGTAATAACCGCAGTATGGTGATCTTTAAGAATAATAAATAAGTTGAGTTCCAAAGCTTTTGCGCTGGCCAGTTCAACTCTTTCAAAAGAGTTTTGAGTTTTGCCAAATAAACGTTCAAACTCTAATGGATGCGGTGTGATGACCGAATGTTTCGGAATCAGATCTAATTTTTGATTTTCAGCTAATATATTGAGTGCATCAGCATCTAAGACGACCGGCTCACTGTAAGATTTCAGAAAATCAAACAACGCATCTTTTGTTATATTTTCTTTTCCTAAACCCGGTCCAATTCCATAAACCGACTTTTCCTGAATTTCAATAGTATCAATATAATTTTCACCCGAATTAACGAACATTGCTTCCGGAACCTGAGACTGCAGAATCTCATAACCGCACTTCGGCGCCATTGTAAAAGTCAGTCCGCTGCCGGTTTTCAAAGCAGATTTCGCAGCCATCAAAACAGCGCCAACTTTACCATAACTCCCGCCAACCAGAATACTTTTACCATATGTTCCTTTGTGACTGAATTCATTTCGGGGTTTATAAATGGAACGGATCAGATCTTCATCAATGGTAAAATAATCTGTGGATGTGTTTGTAATAAAATCTTTGTCCAGATCAATATCTAAGACAGTAACTTCTCCGCAGAACTTTCCGGTTTCAGCGTGCAGAAAGCTTCGCTTATAAAACTTGAATGTCAGCGTAAAATCCGCCTTGAAAACTGTTGAGGCACTTTCTGTTAAATAGTCTGCATATAATCCCGTCGGAATATCGACTGAAATTTTCGGAAGGCTGATCTCATTTAGTTTCTCAACGATATTTTTAACTTTTCCCGTTAATTTCCTGTTAAGTCCATATCCGAAAATAGCATCAATAATAATGGTTTTTTCTTTATTTACTTTTGAAAACCTGTCATAATCTTTGATTTCGATTCCACTGATATGTTTTATTTTTCTGAGATTGGCTTCGGCATCCGGTGAAAAATTGAGATGATCCTTATCTATAAAGACTTCGACATCAAATCCTTTTTCGTAAAGCATTCTTGCGATAGCAAAACCATCACCGCCATTATTTCCGCTACCACAAAATATCAGGAATTTTTGAGCCGATTTAAAATGAGATTCTATCCATTCCACACATTTTGCCGCCGCCTTTTCCATCAGGTTTAGAGAAGAAATCCCTGCGTTTACTGTAGCGATATCGCAAGCTTTTATTTGCCGAGCGGATAAGATTTTCATTTTTTTTATAATTCAAATTACGATCAAATTTACTTAATAAAATTTTTATGAAAAATTAAAAAATAAAGACTTTTAAACTAAAAAATTATATTTTTGTTAGATAACTATAAAAAATACAACTATGGGTTTTGTAAAAGAATTTAAAGAATTCGCTATAAAAGGCAATGCCTTTGACTTAGCAGTCGGTGTGATTATCGGAGGTGCATTTGGAAAAATCGTTACCAGTGTTATTGATGATCTTATAATGCCAGTGGTTGCTGCAATAGCAGGGAAACCGGATTTTAGCAGCATCTATTATGCTATGGGTAAAGGCTCTGAAAATATACCTGCTGGTGCCACGCTGGCGAAAGCAAAAGAAATAGCACCTGAAGCGGCAATATTTGCTTATGGCAATTTTTTAACTGTTGCTATTAACTTTTTACTTTTAGCCTTAGTGGTTTTTATAATGGTTAAAATGATCAACAGAATGAAAAAGGAGGAAGCAGCAGCTCCGGCCGGACCATCTTCTACAGACCAATTGCTGATGGAAATCCGTGATGAGCTGAAAAACAAATAAAATTTTTAAATACGAAACTCCACTTTTTAAGTGGAGTTTTTTAGTTGAGAATATCCAGCTCAATCCTGTTATTATCTTTTTTGATCTGATTCTTCAGTCGATCTTCCTGTTCTTTGGCAACTTTGGCAGAGTTCCCGTCTTTTCCGGTCAGGACTACTGTTGCGCCGCCCATCTGAAGCTGTTTGATGCCTTTTGTCGGATCATTTTCATATTCTTTTACAACCTTTTGAAACTGTTTATTATTGATAGCGATTTCCTTCGCATCAAAAACATTGATATCCAATTCTCCTTGAATATTTTTGATTCCCTTTAATTCCATTTTATGGGAACCGGTTTTATCTTCAATCCTGACTATCAAGCCCGGTAAACCGCAAAACTTGTAAGGACCATCCTGAATCGGAATTTCCGTTGAGAACCAGGCTGTCCAATGGCGTCCTGCAAAATCCGCTTCGGCTTTTTGGGTGTTCCAGTTGCCGATTTTTTCTTTTTCCGATGAAATTTTCCAGTTGATTTTCCGGTCATCGGAAATGTTATAGGCATCCATAGACAATCTCCTGTGAAGGCTGATTTTATAATCCGGATAAGTTTTGGTGACAGAATAACGCACATCACCTTTTCTCATGTCCGTTCTCACATTGATAGATCCTGTTGCTTTCAGCTGGCGTTCCAGATCTGCCTTCATCAGTGAATCTGAATTGTAAACCGTGTAGCTGTAATATTTAGAACCTTGTTGATTGGTATCCAGAAACATCATTTCGGTTTTGATTTCTCCTGTGTTTGTGGAATCCGGAATAAATTGATATTCATAAATGAACCGTTTGTTCTGAGCTATGGTCAGAATGCTTAAAAACGCAAAAAGTAATGTTAGTTTTTTCATATGCAGATTTTTATCGATGTAATGACGCAATCGCGCCATCTTTATTGGGGTTTGTGTATGCAAACCGCTGTGATTCATAAATGTAAGTGTAAAAAAAGCCGGCGAACCGGCTAAAGTATAATGAAAATAAAATATTATTTTGTGATAATTTCAATTTTGCCTGTACCATTTGTTTTGAAAACGTTTACAGAGGCAATATTATTCGGGTTTATTTTTTGATATTCTGAAGCATTAGACAGCTTACCATTAATATAATAAACCAAATCTTTATTAGTTACAGAAGCATCGGAAACTTTGATTTTATCTGATTTCATAGTTATAAGCTTAGGATTGTTGGAATAACTCATCACTTTGTCCAAAATCACCACTTTCGGTTCGGTGCCGGCAGAATTAAAGCTTATATTCAAAGATGAGTTCTGGCGTATTTCCTTGTTCAGCTGCTGCTGCTTATCCTGAAGTTTTCTCTGCTGTTCCTGTAATTCTTTTTGCTTATCCTGGAGCTGCTTTCTCTTTTTTTCCAATTTCCTTAATTCTTTTGGAGACAAATTGGTTTTAGCCTCATTAAAGAGCTTATCATCAGAAAAATTGAAATTGAAATTAGTGGTCAGATCCTTGAAATCCGGAAATTCACTTGCATCAAATCCAAAAGCCACCGTTCCATCAGTAAAAGCATCTTTTCCAAATTGGTCTTTCATCATTTTCTGAAATTCTTCCTCAGAAAATTTACCATATTTTTCATAAGCATCCTGAGCTTTTTTCTGCGCATCCTGAATCATTTTCTGGAATTCGGGAGAATTGACTTTAATTTGTATTTTCTCAGCCTGTTCCTGTGCATTCTTCAAATCTTTCTGAAACTTCGGAGATTTCATCATTTGCTCGGCAATTTTTGCCCGTTTCTCAGCCTGGGCAATTCTCTTTTTAAATTCCGGAGAATTGACCATAGCCTCGGCTTTTCTGGCAACTTTTTCGGCATCAGCTATTTTTTTCTTAAACTCGGGAGAATCATACATTTTCGCCATAGCTTCGGAATGTTCTTCCAAACCTTTGATATTCCTCTTGTAATTATCCGAGTTCACAACGTTATCCATCTGAGCTGCTAGCGATTCCATTTCATCCTCCAGAGCTTTGTATTCCGGAGATTCTTCCTTCTTAGCCTTTTTCAGAGCTGTTAGTTCTTTGCTTTTCTCAGCCATTTTTTTGCTAATTGCCGACATTTTCAAATGGTCTTCCTGCAAGGCATCAGAATACGCTTTAGTCTGTCTCTGATGTTCTGAAGCAATACTATCAAACTCGGTTTGCTTCGGTCTGATTGTATCCGTTTTCATTTCTTTCACAGCGATTTCTATCGCTTTGTTTGTTTCATTGATTTCTTTGTTTTTGGCATTCACCATATAAGCAAACACCATCAAAAATAAAATCGGTAGCGCAAAAAGTTTGCGTGCGTAGCTGTACTTGGTCTTGTTTTTTGTAATCATTGTTAATCTTTTTTTGAGGTTAGATGATAAAAATGGACTCGTTACAGGCAAAATCGAACCGGAGAAATGACTCTCGAGAAGCATCTGCGCAAATGCTTTGGTATCGGATTTTTTCACTGCTTTCTTGTCCGCCAAGTATTCGTGAATAAGATTGATTTCTTTATTGATAAAATAAAACACGGGATTGAACCAGAAAACCGATTTGGAAATCTGCATCAGGAGCTTGTCCCAGCTGTGTTTCTGTTCTATGTGTACCATCTCATGCTTCAGGATCTGCTGTCCTACCGGAGAATTGATCTCTATGGATTTTTTCCAGAACAGGTTTCGGAAGAATGAAAATGGTGCATTGTTCAGATTGGTCTGATAAAATTTGATCCCTTCAATGGTTTCATTCGGGAATTGTTTTTTTATCGAATTGATTTTTAGAATCCCTAGAATTAATCTAATTAAAAGAGCGACTGAAACCACTCCAATAATTGTATAAAAAACTGAATAAATAGTGATATCATAATTGTTAGTTTGAGGTTGATTACCGAGTCCGCTGAGCAGCAGATACAGATTCTTATTAGTTTCTATCGTAAAGTATGAGATTTTTACCAAAGGCAGAATCATACTGATTACCACCGAAGACAAAAGGTAAAACCTGTTGTAATGGTGAAAAGTCCTGTCTTTCAGGAATAAAAGATAATAGGCAAACATCACTGCTGAGCAGAGGATCATCTTGCCGAAGTAAAGTAAAACTGGTTCCATTATTCCTTATTTTTGAGTTCATTTAAAAGCAGCTCCAGATCTTTCACACTGATCTCATTTTCTTCAACAAGAAAAGAAACCGCATTAGTGTATGATCCTTCAAAATAATTCTTGACCAGGCTTCTGATAGACCGTCCGCTGTAATTTTCCTTTGTCACAAGAGGAAAATACTCGTGCTGCCTGCCAAAAGTCTTGTGACTAACGAAGCCTTTTTCCATTAATATCTTCAGAATCGTGGAAATCGTATTGGTGTGCGGCTTCGGCTCGGGAAACAATTCCAGAATATCTTTTAAGAATCCTTTTTCTATCTGCCAAAGGTATTGCATTACCTGTTCTTCTGCTTTGGTCAACTTATTCATAATCTTTTCTTTAAAAACAATCAATCTTATATCACTAAAAACTTAGTAATACAAATGTAGTATTAATTTCCACTTGTACAACTATTTTTTTAGTTAAAAGAAGTTAAAAAAAATAACTTGCTGATTTATAGAAACAAAATCTTATATCTGAAATTTATTTGTAAAATAATGACGATAATACTTGACTTGTAAATAAATTGCCGTATATTTGCAGAACAATATCGCGAGGTAGAGCAGTAGGTAGCTCGTCGGGCTCATAACCCGGAGGTCGCACGTTCGAGTCGTGTCCTCGCAACTATCAGGAGAATCACAAAATGTGGTTCTCTTTTTATTTATGGAAGAATTTGTTGTTTACATTTTATACTCAAAGAAATTCAATAAAACTTATACTGGTTTTACATCAAATTTGTTGGAAAGATTTAAATCTCACAATTACTTAGCTAAATCAGGATATACAATTAAATTTAGACCTTGGACTGTAATTCACGTTGAATTTTTTACTGAAAAGAAAAAAGCAATGAAAAGAGAAAAATTTTTAAAAACAGGACAAGGAAGATTATTCATTAAATCTTTGATTGAATAAATGGAGGGCACATATCCGCCATAGGCGGACGCACGTTCGAGTCGTGTCCTCGCAACTATCAGGGAGAATCACAAAAGTGGTTCTCTTTTTGTTTAGCCCTTTTAGAATTTTGAATTCTGAAAGGGTTTTTTGAATTAACTTTACATAAATTATCAACTATGGCAAAAATCTTAAAAATATATCCGCAGAATCCGCAAGAGAATTTGATAGACGAAGCCGTAAAAGTTCTTCAGAACGGTGGAGTTATCATTTATCCTTCGGATACGATTTACACCATTGGCTGTGATATCTATAATCACAAGGCAATGGAAAGACTAGCCCAAATCAAGGGCATCAAGATGGATAAACAGAAATTTTCCATTATCTGTAATGACCTGAGCCACCTTTCGGAATTTACAAAACCAATTGAAACATCAACCTTTCGGTTCCTCAAAACACATCTTCCAGGCGCTTTTACCTTCATTTTAGAAGCCAACAGAAATCTTCCGACAGCTTACAAAGGTCATAAAACCGTAGGTATCAGAGTTCCGGACCATATTGTTCCGCAGATGATTGTCGAAAAATTAGGACACCCGATTGTTTCTACATCCATCCACGATGATGATGAAATCCTGGAATATTCCACAGATCCGGAACTGATTGCGGAAAAATATGAAAAACTGGTAGATCTCGTTATAGATTCCGGCTACGGTGATAATGTGGCATCAACTATTGTAGACCTGACTTCCGGCGAACCGGAAATTATCCGCCAGGGGAAAGGAATTTTGTAAAGAATCAAAAATAATGTAAATTCTAAAAATCTTTGAAAGCTCAAACAATCAACTTATAACAGCCAATGAAATTCATATCCTCGCCTGCCAAACTGATGAATGTAGAAAACTCTACAGAATTTTTAAAAACTACAACGCCAAAATTCATTAAAGACTCGGAACTGATTCAGTCTCATCTGAAAGAAAAATCGCCGAAATTTTTATCTGAGTTAATGGAAATCTCATCAAAACTGGCAGATGAAAACTGGGAACGCAACCAAAAATGGACAGCAAAACCTACTGCAAAAAACTCAGCACCGGCAATGTTTGCTTTCACAGGAGAAGTTTACAGAGGTTTGGATGCCGAGACTTTGGATGAAAAAGCCGTAAAATATCTGGAGAAAAATTTCAGAATTCTTTCCGGCCTTTACGGACTTCTTAAACCATCGGATAAAGTAATGCTGTATCGATTGGAAATGGGAAGACCTTTCCAGTTTGATTCTTACAAAAATCTTTATGAGTTCTGGACAGAAAAAGTAACACAACAATTGAATTCTGAGTTAAAAAAAGGTGAATTACTTATTAATCTTGCAAGTAATGAATACGGAAAAGTTGTTGACAGAAAAAAACTGAAAGCCAAAGTCATTGATTTTGATTTTAAGCAAATTCAGCCGGATGGCAGTTTGAAAACCATTGTGGTTTATACAAAACACGCCCGTGGATTGGTTTTGCGTTTCTGTGCGGAAAATCAGGTTCAGACTCTGGATGAGCTGAAAGCTTTTAATCTGGAAAATTACCGTCTGGATGAAAAACTATCAACTGAAACTAATTTGGTTTTTACAAGGTAAATTATTCAATCGCAAAGGCGCAAGATAAATTTTATAATATTTCAAAAGTCGCAAAGTTGGTTTGCGACTTTTAGTTTTGCTAATCAATTATTTTTTGCGACTTTGCGTCAAATTTCATTATGAAACTTTCCGAAATTAAAATTGCTTTCCAAAAAGAACTTCCTGACCTCTATTCCAAATCAGAAATTGAGGAATTATTTGCAATTTTCTGTGAGCATTTTTTAGAATTGAATAAAGTTGAGTTAAGATTTAATTTGGATAAAGATTTGTCTGAAGTTGAATCACAGAAATTATCAGAAACCATTTCGGAATTGAAAACCGGAAAACCTTTTCAGCAGATTCTCGGCGAAACGGAATTTTTTGGGATGAAATTCTTTATCAATGAACACGTTTTGATTCCAAGACCGGAAACTGAGGAATTACTGGAATTGGCTATAAATAAAATAAAGGAACAGGGTCAAAAAGAAGTCATCGACTCCACTCAGACTGACAGCTCTCGAACACTAAAACACTCAGATACTCAACTCAAAATTCTGGATATCGGAACCGGAAGCGGAATCATTCCAATCGTTTTGAAGAAGCATTTTCCTGATGCGGATATTTCTGCGATTGATATTTCTGAGGATGCTTTGAAAATTGCCAGGAAAAATGCCGCGCTTCACAATACGGAAATCAATTTTATTCAAAAAGATTATCTGAATGAAGATTTGGATAAAATTTATGATGTGATTATCAGCAATCCACCTTATATCGGAATTGATGAAAATCCTGAAATTGAAGATTCCGTGAAAGGTTTTGAACCGAATATCGCACTGTTTTCTCCTACTTCAGACGCATTGATTTTTTATAAAAAAATCGCTGACAATTCCGAAAACCATCTGTCTGAAAACGGAATGATATTTTTGGAAATTAATCAAAAACTGGGAAATGAAACACTTGAACTATTCCGTAATTTTTCGGAATCAGCACTTTTTAAAGATATTTCAGGCAATGACAGAATTATTTTTTGTAAAAAAGTAAATCCTCAATAAAAAAAGCAACTCAAATTGAGTTGCTTTAATTTTTTGACTGAGTCCGGAATTATTTTCTGATTCCTAGTTCAGCAATAATTGCTCTATATCTGTTGATATCTTTTTTCTTCAAATAATCTAAAAGAGCTTTTCTTTTACCTACTAACTTTACAAGAGATCTTTCTGTGTTGAAATCTTTGTGGTTAGCTTTTAAGTGCTGCGTCAAGTGGTTGATTCTAAAAGTAAATAGAGCAACCTGTCCTTCAGCGCTTCCTGTGTCTTGTGCAGATGATCCGTGCTTTGCGAAAATTTCTGCTTTTTTTTCTGTTGTTAGATACATTCCAATATTATTTTAATAATTATTATGTAATTCGGGTGCAAAGATAGGATTATTTTTCGGATTAGAAACTGATAATTAAACTATTTAATTAAAATCATTCTAAAACCACAAAAGGAACAAAAGAAAAAATACTCAATTCAAATCTAATTTGTCATTCTGAAAGAATTTTGACAGCTTCTTTAGATTCTTTCAGAATGAAAACTTTTGTTCCTTTTGTGGTTACTTCTCCTCCATCAAAAATTGTTTCACCAATTCAAAATCTACAGGAAATTCTACAGATTGTTTTTCTTTTTTATTGAACGCTTCCAGCTTTTCCGGAATGACAATTTTCTCATTCAAAACATCTTCTACCACTTCCACAAACTTTGCAGGATGAGCCGTTTCTAATAAAATCCCAACAAAATCTTCACCTTCCTTGTCACTCTGAGCTTGTCGAAGAGTCTCTAATCCCAAATAAGCAACCGCACCGTGCGGATCAAGTGTATAATTAAATTCTTTCTTCACTTTTCGCATTATATTTTTCGTTTCTTCATCCGAAAAAGAATAAGAAACAATCTCTTTTCTGAAGTCTGAAATATCATTATTGAATAAGCTTTTCATCCTTTCAAAGTTACTCGGATTTCCTACGTCCATTGCATTGCTGATGGTTTGTTTTGATGGCTTGGATTCGTAATTCCCTGTTTCAAGGAACTTAGGAACCACATTATTTTCATTGGTCGATGCTATGAATTGATGAACAGGCAATCCCATTTTTCTAGCAAAAAGTCCGGCTGTCAAATTCCCGAAATTCCCACTCGGAACAGAGAAAACAATTGGTTTTCCGAATTTTTGCAATTGCGCAAAAGCCCAGAAATAATAGAAAGTTTGTGGGATTAATCTAGCAATATTGATACTATTGGCTGATGATAGAGTAAATTTTCGATTCAGTTCCTCATCGGACAAAATCTGTTTTGCCAAAGCCTGACAATCATCAAAAGTACCGTTTATTTCCAAAGCTTTGATATTTCCGCCCCAAGTTGTGAGTTGTTTTTCCTGTAACGGGCTCACTTTTCCTTTTGGATAAAGAATATAAACCTCAATTTCCGGAACGCCAAAAAAACCCGAGGCAACCGCACTTCCCGTATCTCCGGATGTTGCAGCAATCACTTTCATCGGTTTTCCTTCGGAGAAATAGGACATCATTCTTGCCATAAACCTTGCGCCAACATCTTTAAAAGCCATCGTCGGGCCGTGAAATAATTCCAGTGAATATATATTCTCAGTGATTTTCACGGCCGGAATTTCAAAATTCAAAACTTCATCGATGATTTGTTTTAAATTTTCATCCGAAATAGATTCGCCGAGAAATTCACTTGCAACTGTAAATCCGATTTCCTGCAAGCTTAAATTTGGTAAATTTTCAAAAAACTGCGAATCTAGTTTTGGAATGTATTCCGGCATAAAAAGCCCGCCGTCGTCTGCCAAACCTTTTAGAATAGCTGTTTTGATGTTGGTTTCTTCTTGTAATCTTGTTGATATATATTTCATTTTGTTAGTTGTGAAAAGTGAGATGTGAAAAGTAAGAAAGCGAATGATAGATGAGATTATATATGTTAGCTAGTACTTCTGGCTCCTAACATCTAACATCTTACTCGCAAATAACTCTCGCACCTTCATCATTAATTCGAGTCACAAACGCCTCGCTTTCTATTTTTTTCTGATTGAGTAATTCCTTGATTTTGAATGAAATTCCTTCTGCAACTTCTTTTGTTTGGCACAAAGCAAAAACGGAAGGACCGGAACCGGAAATCCCGAACCCGATCGCACCATTATCCAAAGCCAGCTGTTTCATCTCATAAAAATACGGAATCAGCATCGCGCGAACCGGCTCTATGATGACATCTTCCAGACTTCGGCTGACCAGATCCAAATCGTTGGTGCAAAAACCGGCCACCAAACCAGCAACATTTCCCCATTGCTGAACCGCAGATCTCAGGCTGACTCTTTCCTTAATGATTTTCCTTGCCTCGCCAGTCGGCACATCCACTTGCGGATGAACCGAAACCACCGACAAATCCTTTGGATATGGCAATTTCAGTGCGTCCAGAGGTTCATAACTTCTTACCAAAACCAAGCCTCCCAAAAGTGCGGGCGCCACATTATCGGCGTGCGCATTTCCGCAAGCAATTCGTTCGCCTTCCATTGCCAGCGGCAGCAGTTCCTGTTTTGAATAAGGCTTTCCCATTAATTCATTAATCGCAACCAAAGCCGCGACACTACTCGCCGCGCTGGAACCCATTCCGCTGTTGAGTGGCATTTTTTTATATAATTCGATATCAATTCCTTGGCTGGATCTGATTTTTTCGAGGAATAATTTGATGACGTGCGAAACCACATTTTTATTTGGGTCTTTTGGAAGTTTTCCGCCATCACCTTCGATTTTTGTAATGATGATTTGATTGGAATCATTCTTCCTTAGAATAATCTCGTCGCCGGGCTCATCGATGGCAAAACCGAGGACATCGTAGCCACAAACGACATTGGCAACGGTTGCAGGCGCAAAAACTTTTATAGAATCCATTTTTAATTATTAATTGTTAATTGATTGCTGTTGAAAATTAATCATTGATAATTAATCATTAACAAGTATTATTGAGCTGTAACTCTTACCAAATCTGCAAAAACACCTGCAGCCGTTACTTCTGCGCCAGCGCCAGGTCCTTTCACTACCAGCGGCGTATTTTTGTACCTGGAAGTTGTGAACGAGATAATATTATCGCTTCCTGACAATCCGAAAAATGGATGATCAGCATCAACAATCTGAACTTCGATGTTAATTTTACCATCTTCGAGAACGCCGATTAATCTCAATTTTCTGCCGGAATTTTCTGCTTCACTTTTGAATGATGAGAAATAAGGTTCGTGTTTTTCCAGCTCTTCGTAAAAAGCAGGAATCGAATCCGCTTTTAGACAAGCTTCCGGAAGGAAATCTTTGATACTGACATCGGACATTTCCAAAGGCAATCCGATTTCTCTCCCGAGAATCAGCATTTTTCTGGAAAAATCCATTCCATTCAGATCATCTCTCGGGTCCGGTTCTGTATAACCTAATTCCTGCGCAGTTTTCACAACTTCAGCAAAGGTTTTTTCACCTACATAATTATTGAAAATATAGGAAATCGTTCCTGACAGAATGGCTTCGATTTTCAGAATTTCGTCACCGGAAATCCAAAGGTCATTTAAGGTTTTAATGATTGGAAGTCCGGCTCCGACATTGGTCTCGTATAAAAAATTGACATTGTTCTTTTTTGCTAGTCTTTTAAATTTGCTGTATTGCTCGTAAGACGAAGAATTTCCTTTTTTGTTACAAGTTACAATTGAAATATTGTTATTGAATAAATCAGGGTAATGTTTCACAACATCTTCGCTGGACGTATTATCCACAAAAACCAAATTCGGTAAGTTTTTATCTGAAATTAAGTTTATAAATTCTTCCAGGTTTGCTTTTTGCGGATTTGTTCTAAAACCGTCCAAATCAAAAACAGATTCAGGATTATCGAAAATTTTCATTTCACGACTATTGGTAATTCCTACCACATTGATTTTGATCTGATGATTTTCTGCTAGATTTTCCTTTTCTCTTTCCAATTGCCGGAACAATTCTTTGCCGATATTTCCTGTTCCTGCAAACATAACATTAAAGGTTTTTACTGGCGAAAGTAAGAGTGAATCGTGTACAACATTAAGAGCTTTTGACAATTCATTTCTTTCAATCACGGCAGAAATATTAAGCTCGGATGAACCTTGTGCAATCGCAATAATATTGATTCCGTTTTTCCCCAAAGCACTGAAAAATTTCCCGCTGATTCCTCTCGTTTTCTTCATATTCTCGCCAACCACAGAAATAATGCTTAACTCATGATCGAACTGCGGTTCATCTATTTTATTGGAATTGATTTCAAAATCAAATTCTTCATAGATTGCTTCTTTCGCTTTTTTCTCATCATCAAAATTGATGACAAACGAAATACTATGTTCGGAACTTGCCTGTGTAATGAGAATCACATTTACATCGTATCTCGCCAAAGCGTTGAATAATCTGCCGCTAAAACCTTTCATCCCGATCATTCCGTTTCCGGTAATATTGATGAGGCAAGTTTTCTCAATAGAGACAATTCCTTTGATAAGACCTTTGGAAGCTTCGGATTTTTGATGAATCAAAGTTCCTGCATTTTCCGGCTGAAAAGTATTTTTAATATAAATAGGGATTTGGCTTTCAATAGCCGGAATCATCGTTGGCGGATAAATGACTTTGGCTCCGAAATAAGACATTTCCATCGCTTCCTGATAGCTCAGTTCAGGCTGAGAAAAAGCATTTTTCACCAATCTTGGATCGGCGGTTAAAAAACCATCCACATCCGTCCAAATCTGGATTTCGTCAGCTTTCAATCCTGAACCGAGAATAGCCGCCGTGTAATCTGAGCCGCCTCTGCCCAGAGTTGTTGTATCATTGTTTTTATCTTTGGCTATAAAACCAGTCACGACATAAATTTGACTTTCTGGTTTCCAGTTTTTTAGATTTTCGTTGGTTGTTTTGTAATCAATGTTGGCGTTGCAGAAGTGGGAATCCGTTATAAGCAGCTCTCTTGAATCCTGGAAAATTGTTGGAAAATTTTCGGACTGAAGGAAGGCTGCAATAATTTTGCCCGACATCTGTTCTCCGTAAGATAATAACCGGTCCTTGATTCTGTCTGATAATTCGCCGAGATTTTTAACACTGAATAAAATATCCTCAATTTCATTAAAACTCACTTTTACCATCATAAGTAAAGGATTCTGAGCCGTTCTTGGCAATAATTCTGAGATGAGCTGATAATGCTTTTCTTCAGCAGATTTCAGGATTTCTGAGAAATCATTTTGCTCAAGGGCTTCTTCTGCCGCTGATAAAAGTGAATTGGTGATTCCTGATAATGCAGAGCAGACGAGGATTAAAGGTTCGTTTTTGCTAAATTCTTTTTCAACGATTGATTTTACATTTCTCAATGCTTCTACACTTCCAACCGAAGTTCCCCCGAATTTTAATATTTTCATTTGTAGTTATTTTTTTAATAAAAAAAGCCTTTCCGAATCAGAAAGGCTTTTTGTTATGATTGTTTATTCAAATTCACAAACACACCTTCCTGCAACTTACAGATGTTGTAGTTGTTGTTGTAGACGTTGTAGTTGTGAAAATGAAATTCATTATTTTGTAAATCTTTAACGAAAGTATGAAAACTTTTTACATTTGCAAATTTTTATTCAATATTTTTTAAATTTTATTGAACATTTGATATTAGCCTTGTCGGTGCATACCCAAACTGTTTCTTGAAGGCAAAAGAAAAATGGGACAGATTTTCAAACCCTGTTTCGAAATAAACATCTACCGGTTTTTTATGTTTTTCTGCAATTTCATAATGAGCTAATTCCAGACGTTTTTTCGTGAGCCACCTTTGCGGTGTGGAATTGAAGACCTTATAAAAATCACGTTTGAAAGTCGTCAAACTGCGTCCCGTGAGATATCCGAATTTCTCCAGCGGCATATTGAACATAAAATTCTTTTCCATAAAAGTTACCAGATCAATTTTTCCCGGTTCATCGAAATTATTAAGCACAGCATCTATATTGTCATCAATCGTTCTGAGAATATTGATTGCTTCATTGATTTTCAGTGAGGCAATATTTTCCGGGAAATTATACTGCATCTCAAAATACGGGATCAGCGAATTCAGACAGCTTTGCAATAAAGGATGTTTCTCGAAACTGATGATTTTCTCTGTTGGTATTTTTGATTTTGAATGATTATCATTATAAAACGCTCTCAATCTTTCGGCCGACAAGTGCATTGCAACGGCTTTATGCGGCAATCCGTCTTTTGGATAATTGATAATCGTCGCCAACTGGTTTCTTGGAATCAAAAAAGTATTTCCTGCACCGAAAATAAAGCTTTCGTCTGCCTGGATAATTTTGGTCTCACCGGAAATCAGCCAAACCAGCAAATGGTCTGTAAAAGCGGCTTCGGTTTTGAATAGCTTGCCTTCGTAGCTTGAAAGTTTGATTTCAGGGTTGATATAATTGACTTGATAATCCATAATGCGTCTCACACAAAGTTACAAATATCAATTGATGTCAAACGGAATTCCCGTCATTTCTTCGCTCAATTTCCATAATCTATTGGAATTAGCTTCATCTAAAGAATAAGGCTTGATGCCGCCAATAATTTTGACATCAAAATTCAATTCTGCAACATCCACATTTTCACAATAGACGCCGCCTAAATCATTAAGTAGTGGACTTGTTGCACACCAAACGCTTGTCGCAGCACCTTGCGGAATGGTTTTCAATGAAGCTTTAACTTCCGGCAACAGATTACCTTCCGAATCCACATAGCCTAATTTTTGAAACAGATCTAATGGCGCTTCTCTCCCTAATTCGGTTTCGCCGACTGCACCCGGACATAAAGCATAACTTCTGACATTGAATTCTTTTGCCCGATTGTCCAATTCCAGCGAAAAAAGATTGACTGCAGTTTTCGATTGTCCATATCCAAGCAATGTTTCATATTCTCTATTGAGAAAATTCGGGTCTTCAAAATTGAAATCGGAGAACTGATGTCCGCCAGAAGATACGTTCACTACTCTGGCGCCGTTTGCTTTTTTCAATGCGGACCATAATCTTGCTGTTAGCTGAAAATGCGCCAGATAATTGACTGCCAATTGCGATTCGAAACCGCGGCTGTCTCTGCGAAGCGGCACCCACATTATGCCTGCATTGTTGATTAGTAAATGAAGCGGTCTTTCTGAATTTAAAAATCTTTCAGCAAACTTATCAATCGAGTCGGGATTGACTAAGTCTAATTCTTCCAATTCAACATTCGGAATTCCGGCGAGATTCCGTTTTGCCTTTTCGATGTCTCTTGCAGGAACAATAACTGTTGCTCCAGCTTTCGCCAAAGTTTTGACTGTTTCTAATCCGATTCCTGAATTTCCGCCGGTTACAATAGCGATTTTTCCTTCGAGACTGATTCCTTTGATAACTTCTCCTGTTGTTGATTTCGTATTGAAGCCTGAATTGATGGGCTTTTGCGATACACCTTGATAATTGTTCATTGTTTTTAAATATTTATTGAAGCAAAATTAGAACAGAAATTCATCATCAATTTTGTTTAAACGTCCGAATTCAGTTTGTTTAAAAGTTCATTTACTATAGTAACATTAGATTTCTTTACAATCTTTAATTTTTACGATGAAAGTTTTACCATTGATTATCAATTAATTAAATATATAATTTAAAAATATTTACTACTTTGTATTGCATAATACCATTTCATTTATATATCTTTGCAATGTAAAGTTAGAGAAGCAAGTTCGAAGCTTATTTAAAACAACAAGCGAGAACATTAAACTTTATAATATTTGAATTTAACCAAACAATTAATATGAATACCGAGAACACAAAAGCGCAAATGCGCAAAGGGATTCTGGAATTCTGTATTTTGAGCCTGATTCAGCAACGCGAAATGTATGTTTCCGACCTGATAGAATCTCTCAAAAAAGGAAAACTGGATGTAGTGGAAGGAACTCTTTATCCTCTCCTTACAAGATTGAAAAACGGCGAATTCCTCGCTTACAGATGGGAAGAATCTACAAGCGGACCGCCAAGAAAGTATTACCAGATCACTGAAAAAGGAAGTCTCTTCCTTGCAGAATTACAAACCACCTGGCAGGAACTGACAGACTCTGTGAACCAAATTACAAAAAACTCTCACTCTCAAAATTAATACTATGAACAAGACATTATCTATAGCACTCGCAGGGTTCTCTTTTATGATAGATGAACACGCTTATATCAAGCTCAGCGATTACCTGTCCGCCCTGAGAAATTCTCTGGACGCTCAGGAAGCAGATGAAGTAATGCACGATATTGAAATCCGAATGGTCGAGATTTTCAAAGAAACACTTTCCAAAAGAGAAGTCATCAATGATTCTGATGTTGAAAAAGTAATTGCTCAGATCGGAACACCTGAACAGATTGATGAGCAGGAAGAAGCCTATTACTCAGAAGGAAAACAAAATAAATCAAAATTTTCCACAAGCTACAGCAGCTACAGCAGCAATGCTCAGAAACAATTGTTCCGTGATCCGGAAAGGCAAAAAATTGCCGGAGTTTGTGCAGGTTTAGCAGCTTATTTCGGAATGGATATCACCTGGATGAGACTGATTTGGGTTGGTGCATTTTTGTTCCTTTGGGTAGCTCCTCCATCCGCAATGTTAGTTGTTATTTTATATGTTGTCCTTTGGGCAGTTTTGCCAAAAGCAGAATCAGCATCTGACTTTTTGAAAATGAAAGGAAAGCCTTTAAACTTCGATAACTTAAAGGAAGAATCCAGCAAAATAGTACAGTTTGCCAATGAGACAACCACAAGAGCCGGAGAAATCTACAATGAAAACCGGCCTAAAGTAAATTCAGCAGGAGATTCGCTTCTCAAAATTCTGAAATATTGTCTCGCTGTTTTGCTGGCGCTCACGGCAGCAGGATGTTTCATTGGATTGTTCGCAATGATGTTTGCTTACGGTTCTGATAAATTCGGGATGAATGACAACCTTGGATTTTACCTGGAAGAAAATAATCTTGGTTACCTTTTACTCGGAATAGCAGCATTACCTGTGGTTATCATCGGAATTGGCGCATTATTGTTATCTATAAAACTGTTCTCTCCAAAGACTAAATTCAATTATGTAGGACCGGCTTTGGGAACATTGGGAATCATCTGGATCATATTGATAGGAATCCTTGCCGCAAGTGCTTCAAGACTCAACTTCCGATATACGGGAAACAATGAAGATTATGAAAACGTATCCATCACGGCTCCAAACGACACCATTTATCTTGACAGTAAGAAAATACAAATCCCTGAGAATTTCAAACCTTATGTCAATAATATCTATTCAGACAAGACAAAGATCTTCAAAAGAGATTATCCAAGTGTTGAAATTACAAGGAAAGATGATATCAAAACACCTTACCTGATCATTAAAAAAGAAGCGGACGGTTATAACCAGCCTATGAAAATGAAAGTTCCTGTAGATGTTGTCGGAAACAGAATCTTCCTTCCTAATTACTACGAGATCCCGTACGAATACAGATTCAGAGATTACAGATTGGATTATGAGCTTGTGGTTCCTTCTACAATGAAAGTGATTAATGAGAAAGAATATGAAATCAGTACAAGAGGTGACGATGATGATGACAATGATAATGACGGGATTGATGACAATCACAGCAATCACTCCGGAATCAGCGTTGAAGAGAATAAAATAAAAATCAACGGAACCACTATCGAATATAATTCTGATGATAATGATTCTGTAAAAATCAACGGCAAAAAGTATTCTAAAGATTCTGCTGATGTTGTTTTAGAAAGAATGAAAATCGACCAGCAGGTGAAGAAAAGCTTCAAAGATATGAACATCAATATCAAAGATGGCAAAAAAGAAATCCATATTAAAACTAACTAAAAATTGAGAGTGGATTAGTTGAAAAGCGGGCAAAAAGTCTTCGGACTTCCGCTTTTCTCCTAGTTCCCCAAAATTTCAAAAAAAACAAAAACTATGCGCCAATTTTTTTTTGTAATCTGCTTTTTATTTCTGTCAATCACAACTTCTGCTTTTTCACAAAACTTTACAACTAAAGAAGTAAAATTCAGGAGTAAAGGCATTTTGTTAGCCGGAACTATTTTTACACCGGCAAAAATAAAATCAGCAGTGGTTATTGTTCACGGATCGGGCCAGGAAAAGAGAATGCTGGAATTTGCCAAAACATTAGCCGAAAACGGAATTGCCGTTCTGACTTACGATAAACGAGGCGTGGGCGAATCCGAAGGTATCTATGCCGGTCCGGAAGTCGGAACCAATAATGTTGATTTTGCCAATCTTAACCTCCTGTCTTTTGATGCAAGCGCTGCTGTAAATACTTTGTACGGATCCTTATCAAATAAGAAAATCCCAATAGGGTTAACAGGTGCAAGTCAGGCCGGTTGGATTATTCCTTTAGCTGCTGAGAAAAACAATAAAGTCATGTTTATGACCATTTTCAGCGGATCACTGATAACAGCAAAGGAGCAATTGAGATTTCAGTTCTACACCAATGGCAATGAAAATTTTTGGGATACGCATACAGAACAGGACGCAAGAATCCACATTGCTAATGATCCTGACAAATATGAGTTTGAAGATACTGATCCTAAAAGCAGTCTTTCAAAATTATCAATTCCGGGATTATGGATTTTCGGAGGAAAAGACATTCAGGTTCCTGTGAATTTATCCATAGAAAATCTTAAGAAACTGATTGCAAAAGGAAAAAAGTATCAGTATGAATTATATCCTGAATTAGGTCACAATACAGCTTTTTCAGAGAATAATAGGCCTATGAATGATGCCATTGATTGGATGAAAAGCATTAAATAAAACTTAATCAAAAAAACTACTATGAAAATCTATACGCTTCTTTTTTTGTTAGCTCTCACTACTCTATCAAAAGCCCAGACACATCGGTTCATTTATGAATACAAATTCAAGCCTGATTCTACTTCCGAAAACTACCGAAATGTAAACATGGCTTTGGATATCAACCCGAAAGATACCAAGTTTTATCATTATGAAAACATCATTAATGATTCCATCAACAAAAAAGGCGGCAGAAACTATAACTGGAACGGAACGCCAGCTGTAAAGAGAAATAAAAATTCTTTTCAGAACACGAATTATGAAATGATGATGGATTATTTTTCCTATAAAACAGAGGATAAAATGGATTGGAAACTTGGAAACGAAACGAAAAAATCCGGAGAATACACCCTTCAAAAAGCTACAACAGATTTCGGAGGAAGACACTGGACGGCTTGGTTTTGCAAAGACATCAACATTCCGGAAGGTCCGTACAAATTCCGTGGATTACCCGGTTTAATTTTCGAACTGAATGACAGCAGAAACAATTTCATCTTTAAACTTATTAAAAGCCAGAAGCTTGAAAAAACCTATGATACATCAGATTTTCTTGAAACGTTCGGAGGTAAAAAACCTTTGGATCTGAAATTGGCAGATATGCACAAAATAATGTTACAATTTTATAATGATCCGATGAAGGAACTCAGAGAAAAATTTGATGATGTTCCGCCGGGAACTTTCCAGGTAGGCGGAAAGAAAATCACCAGCAAGGATCAGTTCAAAGATATGGCAAAGGTGATGCAGGAATTTATCGCAAAGAATTATAACCCTATAGATCTTAGCACAGCCGTTGTATATCCAGCTGTTAATTAATATTTTAATAAAATTTTAACCTAGGAAATGAAGCCGAAGCAGAAAATTTGTTAAATTTGTTACAGAAATAAAATCTAAACACCAAAAAATCAAAAAAATGATACAGTTAGTTATCGAAATCGCTATCAAGATTGTAGATTTCATCAGCAATCTTTTCTAGACCAATAAAGAATATCCAGATATTTCTTAAGAATAAACATATTTTGTAAATTTGTAAAGTATAGTCATTATGGCTGTACTTTTTTTTATGAAATCGCTCGTCATCCAATAATACAAAGTTCTGTTTGTTAGATAGCGATTGCATATGGCAAACAAAACAATAGAAAGCCGCATATGAAAAAACTCTTTGCAAAACTCATCCTGAAAATTATCGGATGGAAAATCGTCCTCCAGGGTGATGTTGATAATCTAGACAGATGTATCCTTGTAGTTGCACCACACACGCATAACAGCGAATATCTTCTCGGAAATCTTGCTTACTGGGCGCTGGACAAAAAACTAAAAATTATCATCAAAGACGCCCATACCAAAAATCCTTTCTATGGCTGGATCGTAAAAGGAATAGGCGGAATCGGGATTGACAGAAGCCAGAAAAATGATCTGGTCAATTTCGTGGCCAATGAATTTAAAAAAGATGATTTCAGTCTGGTTATCACACCGGAAGGAACAAGAAGCTGGGTTCCGAAGTGGAGAAAAGGATTTTACAATATGGCTTTGGCAGCAAAAGTTCCGATCGTTTTAGCAGGCGGCGATTATAAAAGAAAAACCATTAATCTGGGTTATAAAATTCCTTACGAAAAATTAGAAAATTCGTCTTTTGAAGATGTGATGCAGGAAATCCAGGAGTTTTATATTAAATATGACATCACCCCAAAAATCCCTGAAAACTGGAATCCACAGATATATTAATTGATAGTTGATAGCGAAATTAATTTTTTTATTGATTTCGGATATTTTCAATCATTTTTATTAAAATTTTTATTACCCGATGGACGAAGCTAAGCAAAAAGAAATATTAGAAAGGCTGAATAAAGCCAATAAAAATACATTAGGTGAGACTTTAGAGATCACTTATACAGATGTGTCAGAAAATCATCTTTCTGCAACAATGCCTGTGAACTCAAGAGTTCACCAGCCTTATGGCATTCTTCATGGCGGTGCAAGCTGCGTTTTGGCAGAAACTCTTGGTTCCTGTCTATCTTTGATTAATGTTGATATTAACAAATCTGTTCCGGTTGGCACTAATATCAACAGTAATCATTTGAGGGCTAAGCGAGACGGCATTGTTACCGGAACTGCAACTTTTATCAGAAAAGGCAACACTATGCACGTTTCGCAGATCGAAATCCGCGACGAAAAAGGAAATCTTATCAATCATACAACTATGACGAATAATATCGTTCCGGTTGGTAAAGTTTAAATCTCTCCAAATGTTAGTTTTTAAGCTTCCTGACAGTGATAAATTTTTCTGCGCAGATAATACGGCGGGTGTCAGCCTGGTTTCTTTCGTAAGCTTTGACAGCAAGACCGTGCTAGATTTCAAAGGTAATCTGAAAGAAATTTCAAGAGAGGAAATCCTGAATCTTAATGTTTCTGCGAAAAGCAAAAGTGCACTCATAGAAATAGCTAAGGAAACACCTGAATCCTACGCATTAAAAATTGCACAGGCAAAGGATTTTATTGAAAAAAATGACCTCAAAAAACTGGTGCTATCCAGAAGAAAGCTTCTGATGTATCTGGATATTGACTCCCAAAAAAAACTGTCACTCACTAAAAGCTTTCTTAAATTCTCTGAGAGTTATCCTTCTGCATTTTGTTATTTACTCGAAAAAAATGGTGAGATATGGATGGGCGGATTTTCCGAAGTTCTGGGAAAATTTGATAAAAAGACGAATAACTTCGAGACAATGAGTCTTGCAGGAACGCTTCCGCTGGAAGAAGATTGGAGCGATAAAGAAGTTGAAGAGCAAAAAGCCGTAACGGAGTATATCCATTCCATTCTCAGAAAATTTTCCTCCAATCTGAAAGTTTCTTCTACCAAAGACCTGATCTCCGGAAACATCAAGCATCTTAAAACAGATTTTTCTGCAGAAATCAACCCGGAAAGTCTTGATAAAATCATCTCAGAATTACATCCAACGCCGGCTGTCTGTGGTTTTCCAAAAGAACTTTGCGCCCAGGGAATTAAAAGTATAGAGCATTTCAACCGGGAATTTTATGCCGGTTATATCAAAGTAGAAACTGAAGATTTTATCTATTATTTTGTAAATCTCCGGTGTGCCAGCTTTTTTAAAAATTATGCAATACTCTTTGCAGGCGGCGGTATTACCTTAAAAAGTGATGCCCAGAAAGAATGGACAGAAACTGAACTGAAATCTTTTGCTATACAAAATAATCTAATTTTTGAATAACAGATAGATTCTATTATCAAGCCAATGATTCTTCAACGGTTTTCATTCTCAGAATTACAAAAAAAGATGACCTTGCGGTCATCTTCGTTATTTAATCTGTCAGTATATTTACAAACTGACCTGAATTTTAAAAGAAGAATTGATCCTGACCTGCATTTGAGTTGCAGCCGTTTCAGTACCTTTTATTTTCAGATAAATAGAAGTCTGGTTAGACTTAAGATAATCCGCTAATTCCACAGCAGGATCCGGCGTGAAGTTAAGCGCAGTATCACTGATATTATTCTGAACAGCGGCTACCCTTACTTCACCCACATTCGGCGCTTTGATCCATAGTTCAGCATCCTTCACCTTATCCAGCTTAATTGCGTTATTATTAGAAGAACTCACATAATCGATCGTAAAACTGGATAATTTTGCAGACTTCAGATTGTTTACCGACATATCCTTAAATCTGGCTTTGATTTCTTCATCCAGATTCAGATTCAATGGAATATCCGGTGATTTTACAAATTCCGTTGTAATAACAAAAGGAATATCTGCATTAAAGTTATTATTAATTGCAAAAGGAACCGGAATGGTGATATCGATAATATCGTCTATTTTACTACAACTGTTGCTGATGCCTGCAGAAAGCAGCAATGCAGAAACCATTATTGAATTGACAATTAACTTTCTCATATCTTTTATTTTATTTTTTTACATTCAAATATGTGCCAAAATTAGTGCGAAACGTTTTTAATATCCGCTTCTGAATGCTCATGTTTGAAAAATAATGCAAAAAGTATTGCAATTACTAAAGCATAGGCTGCAAAATAAAGCCAGATATGAGGCCAGTTTTTCACAAGTACAATATTGGAAAGAGTCCCGTCCGGGTTTACTGTAGAATTGAAGGAATTTTTAAGAATGTCTAAAAATGTTGAATTGTCAGGCGTGGTCTCAAAATAGCCAGACAGTTCAGATGCTGTTCTGAATTTTAATGTGAAAAATCTGTCAATAGCCCAGCCTGCGATATAGCTTCCAAAAACAGCTCCGAAACCATTGGTCATCATCATAAATAAACCTTGAGCGGAAGATCTTATCTTTTTATCCGTAGTTGTTTCCACGAAAAGCGAACCCGAAATATTGAAAAAGTCGAATGCCATTCCATAGACAATACAAGAAAGAATAATCATCCAGAGTCCGTTTACAGGATCTCCGTATGCAAACAATCCAAATCTGAGAACCCATGCCAGCATACTGATGAGCATTACTTTCTTGATCCCGAATTTCCTCAAAAAGAAAGGAATTGCAAGAATGAATAATGTTTCTGAAATCTGTGAGATGGACATTATAATAGTAGATTTTTCCACCACAATAGAATTGGCATATTTTGGGAAATGGGCAAATTCACTCAGGAAAACATCACCATAAGCATTTGTTAACTGCAAAGCAGCTCCCAGCAGCATCGAAAATAAAAAGAACAAGGCCATTTTATAATTCCCGAAAAGCTTAAAAGCATTGAGTCCAAGCTGCTCAGTTAGCGGTGCGTCTTTATCAATCAATTTCTGAGGCGGACATTTCGGAAGTGTCAGCGCATATATACCCAGCAATATCGCAACACCTCCTGCAATGTAAAATTGTCCTTCGGTTGCTTTGTTGCCGGTAAGATTGGTAATCCACATTGCGACAATAAAACCAATTGTTCCCCAAACTCTGATTGGCGGAAAATCCTTTACCACATCCAGCGAACTGTTTTTCAGAATTGTGTAGGATATAGAGTTGGTAAGCGCGATGGTTGGCATGTAAAAGCACATTGCCACTAACATTATATAGAAAAATGAATCCGGGGTTTCCGTATGAGGCAAGATGAACAGAACTGCACCGTAAAAAATCTGCAGAACAGAGTAAATGCGTTCTGCATTAATCCATCTGTCTGCAATGATTCCTGTGATGGTAGGCATGAAAATAGAAGCGATACCCATTGTCCCGAAAACCGCTCCGAACTGGGTTCCGTCCCAGTGTTTTGTTCCAAACCAGAAGTTAGCCATTGTGATAAGCCAGGCTCCCCAAACAAAAAACTGAAGAAAACTGAGTATCGTTAATCGTAATTTTAGATTCATGTGTTTAAAATGATATAAGTCGTTTTTTTATTCTATTTTTTTATTTCTTCTTTTGATCTCTTCCTGCAGCCTGAGCGCTGTATCAAAATCTTCTTCCTTTACAGCTTCTGCAAGCAGCTGGTTCAGCTCTTCAATTGAAATGCCTGAGAGATCATTAAAATCTGATGAAGGCTGTTCTGATTCTTCGGCCGTTTCAGTTTTCGGGTTTTCTTCCAGTTCGAGCAATATTCCGGCTTCATTCAGAACCTCGGATGTGGTAAAAATCGGCGCATCGAAGCGTACCGCCATCGCCACAGCGTCTGATGTCCTGGCATCCAGAATAAGCTCTTCTTCCGATAACGGATTTTTAAAGTTTATATTTGAAAAGAAAACGCCGTCTTTGATCTGATAGATGATTACAGATTCCATTTTATAGCCTGTATTTTTAACAAACTGTGCAAAAAGATCATGCGTGAGCGGACGCGGCGGATTGATATCTTTTTCTAATCCTAAAGAAATGGATTGTGCTTCAAAATTTCCTATAACAACAGGCAGCTTTACCGATGTTTCTTCATGTTCCAGTAACAGCGCATAAGCTCCTGATTGAGTCTGGCTGTATGAGATCCCTCTGATGATTAATTTTTTATAATCCATTTAGCAAATATAAAATTTTTTGTAGATTTTCATTTAGGATTTGTAGATTTTTAGATTGTTTACGTTGTAAAATCATTATATTTCAGAAGAATTTCTTATGCGTTTTCATAATCCGCTGAATTGCAGCAGCCCGACCTGAGTGGAGCTCTTTTTCTTTTTTTGCAAAAAAAAGAAAAAAGCGGGAACGGAGGGCGGACAAAGCTGCCCAAATAATTATAAAATGTATTTTTAAAAAGTAAAATGTACAAAAAAACCTGAGCCAATGACCCAGGTTTAATTCTTATTCTGAAAAGATTAAGCCCCTTTTAACGCTTTGATTTTCTCTGTAAGCGCAGGAATAATTTGGAATGCATCACCCACTACGCCGTAATCCGCAGATTTGAAGAAAGGCGCTTCCGCATCATTATTTATAACAACAATGGTTTTAGAACTGTTAACACCCGCCAAATGCTGAATCGCACCGGAAATACCAACCGCAATGTAAAGATTAGGTGAAATTGCTTTCCCTGTCTGTCCGACGTGCTCTGTATGAGGTCTCCAGCCGATATCGGAAACCGGCTTTGAACAAGCTGTTGCTGCGCCAAGAACGTTGGCAAGATCTTCGATCATTCCCCAATTTTCAGGACCTTTCATTCCTCTTCCGGCAGAAACAACGATTTCCGCTTCTTTAAGATCTAATTTCCCTGAAGACTGCTCGTGATTGATCACTTTAGTATCTTCGTTTGCAATGCTCAGTTCTTTCACTTCTTCGGAACCTGAAGCCGCATTTTCCTTAACTCCGAAAGCATTTTGAGAAACAGTTACGATAACGCCGGCCGCATCAGCTTTGGCGTGCATAAAACCTTTTCCGGAGAATGCTCTTCTTTTTACCTGAAAAGGCGAAGTGCTTTCAGGGACATCTATCGCATTGGTGATCAATGAATAATTTTTCTGAATTGCCAACATTGGCGCTACAGAAGAAGCATCTGTTGTATGAGGGAAAACGATGATGTTTCCATCGGCAATCTGATTAACCGCTTCTGCATAAGCCTTGGCACTAAAGTTTTTAAGACCTGCGTCTTTTACATTCACTACTTTGTCTGCTCCATATTTATAAAGCAAATCCGAAGAATCTGTAGGATTAATAGAAATTGCAGTTACTGAATCTCCGGTTTTGGCTGCAATAGCTTTTGCATAAGAAACTGCTTCGAAAGCTGCTTTCTTGTAAACTCCGTTTATATTTTCTGCGTATACGAATACTGCCATAATTTTTAATTTTTGTCGGATGTCAGATGTCGGAAGTCAGAAGTTTTCAAACTTGACTCTGAAATCGTGGATTTGATTAATTAAATAATATTTTGTTAAAGTGGAATTTTCATCGGAAATTTAGCTTCCGACTTCCAACTTTAGATTACTTTCGCTTCTTCGTGAAGTAGTCTTACCAATTCGTCCAGGTTATCTGCAGAAACCAATTTTACTGCTGCTCTCGGCGCAACACTGTCAAAAGAAACAGCCTCTACTTTCACTTCAGAATTTGAAGGTTCTACCACCTGAAGAGGTTTTGTTCTTGCGGACATAATTCCTCTCATATTCGGGATAATCAGATCTTTCTCATCCACAAGGCCTTTCTGTCCTGCTACAACAGCCGGTAATTTTACAGAAATCGTTTCTTTCCCACCTTCAATCTCTCTTACGGCAGTTGCTTCTGAACCATTAACATCTAATCCAACAGCAGCGTTCACAAAGGCGTAATTCAATAACTGGGCAACCATTCCCGGAACCGCACCACCGTTATAATCAATCGATTCTTTTCCTGTAAGAATCAAATCATAACTGCCTTCCTGAGCAATTTTAGCAATTTCTTTCGCTACAGAAAAGCTGTCTTTTGCTTCTGTATTAACTCTTACCGCATCATTTGCCCCGATTGCCAAAGCTTTTCTGATAACAGCTTCTGTTCCTGCATCGCCTACGTTCACAACCGTTACCGTTGCACCTTGAGACTCTTGTAATTTTATAGCTTTTGTCAAAGCAAATTCGTCCAAAGGATTAATTACCCATTGGATTCCGTTTTTATCAAAAGCAGACTTATCTGCCGTGAAATTAATTTTACTTGTAGTATCCGGAACACTACTGATACAAACTAATATTTTCATATGTAAGTATTTATTGTTTTTTTAAGTTTATTTGAAATTGCAATTATATCTATTGATGATAATTCAGACTTAAACCGTTTCGCATATCAGGAATACAATCGCAACTGACTAACCGTGGCTAATTTATATAAAAAATACTATGCATGCATAATTTATTGTTATTTTATAAATAACATTATGAAACCCTTTATTTAAAAGATTTTTCAGAAGAAAATCAATGTAAACAATACTGAGAAATATCAATAATTGACTTAAATCATTCACAATTTTCTGTCATCAAAAAGCAGATTTCTCAAAACTAATTATTTCCTGACCTGACTTGGCCTGATTTCTATTTTGCTCGGCAACATTCTCGGATTCATATTCAGCATATCCAGAATGAGATTTCCGATATCTTCCGGCTGAATTTTCCAGTCATCCTTATCCGAAGGAATATTGCCATTAAAATACGTAGCAACAGAACCCGGCATTATTGTAGAAGCCTTGATATTATATTTTCTAAGGTCAATCATTGCAGCTTGTGTAAAACCGACTACCCCAAATTTAGACGCATTATAGCCCGCGCCATTTTCGAAGAAATTAGTTCCTGCTAAACTTGCAATCGTGATGTAATAACCTTCCGTTTTCTTCAACTCATCTACGGAAGCTTTCAGCGTGTGGAAACAGCCGGTGAGATTAGTTTCTATCATAGCATTCCAATCTTCCAGACTCAGTTCATCAACAGAGCCGAAAACCCCTAAGCCTGCATTTGCAATCACTACATCTACTTTTCCGAAATTTCCTATAATTTTCTGAATGGCATTTTGTTCATCTTCAAATTTCCTCACATCCGAGCTAACTCCAAAAATATCGCCGGAAATCTTGCTCAGTTCTGCAACTGCTTTTTCAACATCTTCCTGTTTTCTCCCGCTGATGGCAACTTTATGACCATTTTTCAGAAGAACTTCTGCGATTCCGTATCCGATTCCCTTGGTTCCGCCTGTGATGTAAATAACTTTTGACATAATTAGATTTTATTTAAAATTAAAAGAACATTTCTAAGTAAATTATTCAAAAAACCCTTTCAGAGTTTGGAACTCTGAAAGGGTGAGATTTTAATCTTATGACTGAGCATAAAACTCAAAGAAATATGGAATGCTTTCGATTCCTTTGTAGTAGTTGTACAATCCGTAATGTTCATTTGGTGAATGGATCGCGTCTGTATCCAGACCAAATCCCATCAACACAGATTTTGCACCCAAAACTTTTTCAAACAGTGAAGTGATTGGAATGCTTCCGCCGCTTCTGTAAGGCAAAACTTCTTTGCCAAATGCTTTCTCCATTGCCTTTTTAGCAGCCAGAAATTCTTTGGTGTTGCTTTCCAGCACATACGGCATTCCGCCGTGATGCGGCGTCACTTTTACCTTAACACTTTTCGGTGCAATTTTTTCAAAATATCGAGTGAATTTTTCCGTGATCTCTTCCGGTGTCTGATTCGGAACCAAGCGCATTGAAATCTTGGCGAAAGCTTTGGAAGCAATTACCGTTTTTGCACCTTCGCCTGTGTAACCGCCCCAGATTCCGTTAACATCCAGAGTCGGACGGATCGATGCTCTTTCCAAAGTGGTGTAGCCTTCTTCTCCCTGAATATCATTTAATCCGATCGATTTTTTATAGCCTTCCGGATCGTCTTTCAGCTTATTCATTTCCTTCCGGTCTTCATCTGAAACAATCAGAACATTGTCATAAAATCCGTCAATAGTGATGTGTCCTTTGTCATCAATCAGATCTCCAATCATTTTTGAAAGAACATTAATCGGATTAGGAACAGCACCACCGTAAAGCCCTGAGTGCAGATCACGGTTTGGCCCTTCCACTTCTACTTCCACATAGCTCAGTCCGCGCAAACCTGTTGTAACAGTCGGCTGTTCATTAGAATAGATATGGGTGTCGGAAATCAAAATCACGTCACAGCTCAGCTTTTCTTTATTTTCTTCAAGGAAATCTGCGAGGCTGGCTGATCCCACTTCTTCCTCTCCTTCTATAATGAACTTAACATTACAAGGCAGCGAGCTGGTTTGCATCATCGCTTCAAAAGCCTTAACGTGCATAAAGAACTGGCCTTTATCATCAGCGGAGCCTCTTGCAAAAACAGCGCCTTCCGGATGAAGTTCTGTCTTTTTCACAACCGGCTCGAAGGGGTCGCTGGTCCACAACTCCAAAGGATCAGCCGGCTGAACATCATAATGTCCATAAACCAAAACTGTCGGCAAACCAGCATCAATAATTTTCTCACCGAAAACAATGGGATAGCCTTTTGTTTTGCAGATTTCTACGTTGTCTGCTCCCGCAACTTTAAGATGTTTAGCTACGGAGTCTGCACATTTTAAGACCTCATCTTTGTAGGCGGGATCTGCACTGATGGACGCAATTCTAAGAATGTCAAATAATTCATCCAGAAAACGTTGTTTGTTTTCCCGGATGTAATCTTGTGTTGTACTCATTTTATAATTATAAATGATGATTGATAAACGATAATTGATGCTACCAAAATATAGCGATCTAAGGTTCGTAAAAATAAAAAATGTCCTGCAAACGCAAGACATCTTTTATTATAATATTTTTATAAATTTCTTGATTAGTGTGCCGCTTTCGGCTCTTCAGCAGTTGCAGGCTTAGCTTCTGGCTTTACGGTTTTTGCAGAATCCACCATTATTACCTGACCGGTCGCTTTTACAGTGTCCTCAGTCGGTTTGTATGTTCCGTGCGGCGCATTCGGGTCATCATATCTTACCACATCTTCCGTTTTTTTAATACGTCCTTTATTCCCACCTGCCGGGATATCACAAGAAACAACTAATACAGCGGATGCCAATAATATCAGAGTTTTTTTCATTTTTAAAAATTTGATGTGTCAAAAGTAGTGAAATTGATATTTTCTGCAAAATGTTTTTTAAACTTTAGAGTGTTTATAAATTATCCAGAAAATATGGAAGTCAGGATTCTGATATAAAAAAACCTGGCTCATAGAAACCAGGTTTGATAGTTATTTTTTTCTTTCGAGAACTTCATCTACCATTCCGAAGCTTTTCGCTTCTTCAGATGTCATCCAGTAATCTCTGTCAGACGCTTTTTCTACCCATTCGTAAGTCTGACCGGAATGGTTGGAAATGATGTCATACAATTCCTTCTTCAGTTTTAGCATCTCTCTCAGGTTGATTTCCATATCAGAAGCTACGCCTTGTGCACCACCGCTCGGCTGGTGGATCATCACTCTGGAATGTTTCAGAGCAGAGCGTTTTCCTTTCTCGCCCGCAACCAAAAGAACTGCACCCATAGATGCTGCCATTCCTGTACAAATAGTGGCTACGTCCGGCTTAATGATCTGCATTGTGTCATAAATCCCTAATCCTGCATAAACGCTTCCACCAGGAGAATTAATGTAGATCTGAATATCTTTACTTGGATCTGAACTTTCCAGGAATAAAAGCTGAGCTGTCACTATATTAGCAACCTGATCGTCAATCCCAGTTCCGAGGAAAATGATTCTGTCCATCATTAATCGGGAAAAAACGTCCATCTGGGCCACGTTCATTCTTCTTTCCTCCATAATGTAAGGCGTCAAATTGGTTGGGTTGAACATTCCCATATATTGATCGGTTACCAAACCGTTGTTTCCCATATGTTTTACTGAGAAATCTCTGAATTCTTTTTTAATGTCCATACTAATTGTGGTTGTTTTTTAATCTTGTTTGAGTTTGCAATTTTTGTTCCTTTGCTGAAATTAGGACTTTCTGTCATTAGAATTTAGGTTTTCGCTTTGTGTGAAATACTGCATCTATGTAAACTATCTGTTCCTGTTCTGCAATCCAGTAAATAATGTTAAATGGAAAACGTGATAGAGGAATTCTGCGTAAATCTATTTTATCATTGTAGGATTGAAAAAGAAATGGATTTTTTTCTATAGCTTGCAAATACTGCTCAATTTCCTCTAAAAATTCGGCACCCAAACCTGATTTTCGGTTTTCATACCAAGAATAAGAATCCTCCAGTTCCTGTGACGCTGGTTTAAGGAAAACAATTTGGTAGCTCAATTTAAAAGTCTTTTTTTAAGATCCTTCCAGCTTTCCGTATCAATATTTCCATTTTCAAAATCTTGCTTTCTACTGACAGCTGTTTTCAACTGTTCCTCCGAAACTTCTGTTTCATCTAATAAAAGTTTAGCAACCTCTTCTTTTTCCTTAGGATTGAGTTTCTTTATTATTGCTAAAAGTTCTTCGAAAGGAAGATTAATTGAGATTTGCATTTTTTATTTTTTATCAAATTTAAAAAAAATATATAAAATTTTTGAGTCATTCTGTCACAAAATCCGAAATAATTCCTGATCCAATTTGTTTTTGAGTTGGGTAAGCAGAATAATTTTCTGATAGATTTCTGTATTATCAGCCTCATCATCAAGAGAATTTTTAAGATCATTGATGAGTTTCACAATATATTCTCTTTTATGTCTCAGTACAATATCGGAAACCAATTTGGGAACCACTTCTTCTTCTTTACTAAAATAGATATTGTATTTATTCCAGTTGCTGGTCTGATAATTTTCTATGAGTGCATTCGCCAGTTTTCCGGAAACTTCCTCATCCATAAAATCGAAGAAAAAATTACCGGAGCGCAGTTCATTCTGCAAAATCCCTTCTTTGATCTCAGAGACAATTTTTTTGTTGATATCCAGTTGGATTTCACAATCGTCTTCATCCAGATGATTCAGAATTTCTTCGATGACGGTGATTTTATAATCATTGCCTTCCGCATCTTTTCGGTCCAAAACAAAATCACCGTATTTCAGCATCAGATCTACCAGCTTTTCTTCCTGTACCAAAAGCGGATTAACCGAAATTGTAGCTTCACGAACCACTTCCAGCTTTTGATGATTTTTTTTCTCCGCAATTGCCGGTTTGGATTCCTGCTGCGTTACATTGGTCTGAATCTGAAGCTCATTGAACAAACTCTGCTCGCTCAGTCCAAATTTATTGGAAACTTCTTTCAAATAGACCTCACGTTTCAGCGCATTCTGAACAAACGATACGGACTTCACAATATCCCGGATCGATTCCGCTTTTCTGATCGGATCATCGCCGGCATCTTTCAAAAGAATCTCCGCTTTAAAATCGATAAAATCTTTAGCTTCCTTATCAATGAAATTTTCCACAAATTCCTGCGGATGTTTCCTGGCAAAAGAATCGGGATCATCGCCATCAGGAAATAATAAGACACGGATGTTCATTCCTTCGGACAACAGCATATCGATGCTTCTGAAACTGGCTTTGATCCCGGCATTATCACCATCAAAAAGAATCGTAACATTTTCTGTCAGTCTTTTGATGAGCTTGATTTGCTCGGTTGTCAGCGATGTTCCGGAACTTGCCACCACATTTTCAATCCCCGACTGATGAAGTGAAACAACATCCATATAACCTTCCACCAAAAGACAGAGATTCTTTCTGGAAATTGCCTGTTTACTCTGATTTAGCCCGTAAAGAACGTTGGATTTATGATAAATTTCGGTTTCCGGAGAGTTAAGATATTTGGCCGTTTTGACATTGTTCTTGAGAATCCTTGCACCAAAGCCGAGCACTCTTCCCGAGAAACTATGAATCGGGAAAATAACCCTGTCTCGGAATCTGTCAATTCCCGAAGGTGTATTTTCCGGAAAAATAGACAACCCGGATTTTTCAAGAATTTCCTTAGAATAGCCTTTTTCCAGCGCAAATTCCGTAAAAGCATTTTTCTTTTCAGGAGAATAGCCTAACTGGAATTTTTTGATGATGTCGTCCCGCAGTTCCCTTTCCTTAAAATAAGAAAAACCAATCGCTCTTCCTTCTTCCGATTCCCAAAGCTGTTCCTGGAAAAAATCATTGGCAACTTCATGGATTTTATAAAGGAGATCTCTTTCTGTCTGAGATTGTTTTTCTTCTTCGGAATATTCGCGCACATTTTCTTCAATCTCGATGCCGTATTTTTTGGCGGCGTGACGAAGCGCTTCCGGATAGGTAAAATTCTCGATTTCCATCAGAAAAGAAATCGCAGTCCCACCTTTGCCCGACGAGAAATCTTTCCAAATCTGTTTACTGGGCGAAACTACAAAACTGGGCGATTTTTCTTCGTGAAAAGGACTCAGACCCTTGAAATTGGAGCCGGCCCTTTTCAGTTGGACATATTCGCCAATGATCTCTTCTACACGGATGGTAGAAAATATTTTGTCTATGGTTTCTTTAGTAATCAACGCTGAACGGGAGTATTAAGAATTTAATCCAATCAATTTGAAACCGTAAATTTATAGATAAGTTTATTATCATCGGAAACAATCGCTCAACAAAAAACGGAAAAGTTTAATTTTGCAAAAAAATCACGATGCGATTTAAAATTCATCAGCTTGAAGAGTGGAATGATGTCATTCACAAAATCACGCCAGAACTTAAACATAACATCCTGTTGCTGAAAGGCAATCTTGGCGCAGGAAAAACGACTTTCACCCAATATTTTTTGAAAGAATTGGGGAGCGAGGATGAGATTTCGTCGCCGACTTATTCTATTGTAAATGAATATGATACATCAAAAGGGAAAGTTTATCACTTTGATTTGTACCGGCTGAAAAATGTTTCGGAAGCGTATGATTTCGGGATTGAGGAGTATCTGGATAGCGGTTTCCTATCCATCATAGAATGGCCGGAGATCTATATGGATGAGCTGGAAGGTTATGATTTTCACGAAATGACAATCAATAATACCGAATCCGGAAGAGAAATCGAATTTAATTAACAGATACTGTAAATTGTTTTATCTTTGCCTAATGTTTTTGATTAATGTTTTGATTCTATGAGCAGCACGTCAACCATATTCACCCCTTTTTCCGAAGAAGAACTGATTCCGAAAGAGGAAAAACTGGAAGTTGTAAAAAAAGGAAAAACCTTCAGCATCGGTGTTCCGAAGGAAACCTGCCTGAGTGAGAAAAGAACCTGTCTGATTCCTGATGCTGTTCAGATATTGGTCAATAACGGTCATAAAGTGATCATAGAAAGCGGCGCCGGCGAAGGCTCGCACTTCTCGGATCTTCTTTATTCCGAAGCCGGAGCAGAAATCACGAACGACCCGAAAGTGGCATTTTCGCAGGATCTGGTCCTGAAAATCAATCCGCCTACGGAAGAAGAAATCGAATATCTCAGACCAATGACGTATTTGATTTCTGCATTGCAAATCAACCTCAGAGAAAAAGATTATTTCATAAAACTGGCAGCTAAGAAAGTTAATGCTATTGCGTTTGAGTTCATTATGGATGAGTATAAACAGCTTTCTTTGGTAAGATTGATTGGCGAAATTGCCGGAAGTGTTTCGATTCTTTATGCCTCAGAATTATTGGCGATGTCCAACGGTTTGATGCTTGGCGGGATCACAGGTGTTCGTCCGACGGAAGTCGTCATTCTCGGAGCCGGAATCGTAGGCGAATTTGCAACAAAAGCAGCAATTGGATTAGGCGCAAGTGTCAAAGTTTTTGATAACTCGTTGTCAAAGCTGAGAAGGCTGCACACTTTGGTAGACAGCCGCGTTCCGACTTCCATCATTGATCCGAAAGAACTTACAAAATCGCTCAGACGTGCAGATGTCGTCATCGGTGCTTTGCCAAGACTCAACCTGTCGCCAATCGTGACGGAAGATATGGTGATGAAAATGAAAAAAGGAAGCGTAATCATTGATATTACCATTGATAACGGGAAAGTGATTGAGACGTCTGAACTGACTTCTACAGAAAAACCTTTTATTATTAAACACGGCGTTATCCATTGCGGACTACCGAACCTGACCTCCAAAATGCCGAGAACAACGACCAAAGCTATTAGTAACTTCTTCCTAAGTTATCTTTTAGGTTATGATGAAGAAGGCGGTTTTGAAAATATGCTGGTTCACAAAAACGAAATCAAGCAATCCCTGTATATGTATAAAGGAAGACATACCAAACTGATGATCTGCAATAAGTTTGACCTTCCTTATCACGATATTAACCTTCTGATTTTTTAAAATCAAATAATGCTCAAAAAATTAAAATTTTATCTGATAGGCTTTGTTCCAGGCCTAATCATCGTGTTTTTTATCCTGAATCAGAAAGGAACGAGCTGCTCTTATTTCCCGACCGATAGAGTTATTGCAGAAACGCTAACCAAAGATTTTTCTTATTCAGAGCAATTTAAAAAAGCACTCGAAGTCAATAAGATTTCCGAAAAAGAGTTAAAAGATAATATAATTCCCAACGGAACAATTAATTTTGATAAAAGCAACGCCCAGAAAAAACCTTGTCCGGAATATATTCTGAACTATCCCAAGAATAATCCTACTTATGAAATCCACTATTCCAAATGCAAGGATAAAGCGGAATTCCTGGATTTGAAAAAAATAAAATAAACGATGAACGGCAAAAATCTCCTTCTACCCGATTATCTCTTATTTGGTGGGATTTTTGTCATCTTTTTCCTGTTGGTTCTTAGTTTTTTTCTCTTTGGAAAATACAAATCGGTTACAACTAAAAACAAGCTTCTCGAAGACAATTATAAAGCGATTGAGAGCAAGCTAGACAATGTGAGACTGGAGCATATCGAGACCAAACTTAATCCTCATCTTTTCAAAAACATCCTGAATTCAGTACAATCGCACGCTTATCAGACGTACATTTCGCTTGATAAACTGGCCAATATTCTGGATTATATTCTCTACGAAAGTGGTAACAAGTTTGTCACTCCAAAAGAAGAACTGAATTTTGCAATGAATCTTATTGAAATCAACAAAATCAAAATCAATCCGTTATTTGATTTCAGGATCAAAACAAAAATCAACAAAGAAGATTCGGTTTATCAGGAGAAAGTTTTTGCACCGCTGATCTCTGTTGATTTGATTGAGAACGCTTTTAAACACACGGATTTTTTGGCGCAGGATTCTTTTATTTCTGTTAGTTTAGTTTTGGATGACGGAACATTTGAAATGAAAGTTTCCAATAAAATTTCAGAAAAAATGCCATTACAAAAAGAAAACAGTGGTTTCGGAAGTCAGTCTTTTGATCAAAGGCTTAAACTGATTTATAAGAATCATTATAAACTTTCAAAAAACGTCAGCAACAATTGTTACACCGCCCAACTAACCATTAATCTTTCCGAATTTTATGATAAAATGCGTTATTCTGGATGATGAACTATTAGCAATCAGTTATTTAAAGTTGCTTTGTGAACAGATTGAAAATATTGAAGTCGTAAAAGCGTTCAATAATCCGAAAATTTTTTTACAGGAAATCCATAATATTGATTGTGATGTTTGCATTCTTGATATCGAAATGCCCGGAATGAATGGTCTTCAGGTTGCAGAATTTATCCGGGACAAAAAAATCATTTTTACAACGGCTTACAAAGAATACGCAGCGGAAGCTTTTGACCTGGATGTGGTAGATTATGTCCGAAAACCGATTAAAAAAGAACGGCTTCAGCAGGCTTTTGAAAAGGCAGAAAAACTGGGTGATCAGAAAAAAAACCGGTTTTTTGAATGGAACACTAATCTTGGAAAAACCCGGATTTTCATCAATGACATCATATACATTAAAACTTCCGAGATTGACAGCCGGGATAAAGATCTCAAAATTAAAAGCAATTCCGAGATCACACTTAAAAATCTGAGTTTTAAAAATCTAGCCGAATTACTTCCCGATAAAATCTTTGTCCAGATCAACAAAAAGGAAATGGTTAATGTTAATTTTATCAAAATTTTTTCTTCCTCGGAAATCATTCTGGACATAATTTCTTCAGACGAAGCTCCTTTAAAATTAAATGTGAGCGATACTTTCAGAAATAAGGTTTCTGAAAAACTTTCGGAATAATTTCAGTGCAGAAAAAGGTCATTTCATTACATTTCTGAATGTGAGGTAAAATTCATATTCAAAAACTTCTCAACTTTACATCTCGAAATCTGGTAAAATTTAAGTCAATGATTATGGCAAAGTACAGGAATATTATATTTTACGTTGCAACAATTGTAGTTTTCTCTGTTTTGATGTATTGGTTTTTCATCGAAGGTAAAACGCTTGAAGCCGGTGAAAAAATTGTCCGTCATAACCCAACCGGCACAATGTGGGATAATTTTGCGGAGTCTTTTATGATTAATCTCCATCATCCGCTGGCACTTCTTCTCGCTCAGATTGTGACCATTATCTTTGTAGCAAGGCTTTTTGGGTGGATCTGTATGAAGATGAAACAGCCTTCCGTTATCGGTGAGATGATTGCAGGCATTGTTCTTGGCCCTTCCCTTTTGGGCTTATATTTCCCTGAGTTTTCAACATTTTTATTCCCGAAAGAATCTTTGGGAAATCTGCAGTTTCTAAGCCAGATAGGATTAATACTTTTTATGTATATCGTGGGAATGGAACTGGATTTGAGTGTGCTGAGAAAAAGAGCACACGATGCCGTTGTCATCAGCCACGCCAGCATCATCATTCCATTTGCATTAGGAATCGGGCTATCTTATTTTATTTATAAGGAATTTGCGCCGGACGGTGTGCAGTTCAGCTCATTTGCTCTGTTTATAGCCATTGCAATGAGCATCACAGCGTTCCCTGTTTTAGCAAGAATTGTTCAGGAGCGGAATCTTCAGAAAACCAAACTCGGAACCATAGTCATCACTTGTGCAGCTGCGGATGACATCACCGCCTGGTGCATTCTTGCAGCTGTCATTGCGATTGTAAAAGCCGGCTCCTTTGCCAGCTCTATTTATGTGATCTTGATGGCTATTGCCTATGTTTTCCTGATGATAAAAATCGTGAGACCCTTCCTGAAAAGAGTTGGAGAGTTACAAGCTGGGAAAGGACTCATCAATAAATCCATTGTTGCCATTTTCTTTCTTACGTTGATTATTTCTGCCTATGCGACGGAAGTTATCGGTATCCATGCGCTTTTCGGCGCTTTTATGGCTGGTGCGATAATGCCGGAAAATGCAAAATTCAGGAATCTTTTTATCGAGAAGGTTGAAGATGTTGCTTTGGTTTTACTACTTCCGTTATTTTTCGTTTTTACAGGATTAAGAACCCAGATCGGATTGCTGAATGACGGACATCTCTGGATGACAGCAGTCCTGATCATCCTTATTGCTGTTACAGGAAAATTCGTGGGGAGTGCATTGACTGCAAAATTCCTTAAAATTAATTGGAAAGACAGCCTTACAATCGGTGCACTGATGAACACGCGCGGCTTGATGGAACTGATCGTCCTCAACATCGGTTATGATCTCGGCGTTCTGAGTCCTGAGATTTTTGCAATGATGGTTATAATGGCTTTATTTACAACCTTTATGACAGGTCCTTCGCTGGATTTCATCAATTTTCTGTTCAAAGGAAAGATGTCAATGACCGATGACATTGATGAGCAGGAAAGTGCTAAGTACAAAGTTCTTTTATCATTTGAAAACCCGGAAGCCGGAAGCACTTTGTTAAAATTAGCCGACAATTTTACCCATAAAATGAACGCTAATAAAAGTATTACTGCGATGAATATTTCGCCGGTAGACGGTCTGCACGCATTTGACTCTGAAAATTACGAGACCGAATTATTTTCAGACATTATCAACACTTCGCAGGAACTGAAACTGCAGGTAACTACTCTTTTCAAGGCATCTAATGATATCGAAAATGATTTGATCAGCATTTCCAACAAAGGCAATTATGATCTGCTGCTTGTGATGATACGCAAATCCATCTATGAAGGGACACTGCTGGGTAAACTGTTGGGTTTCACAACGAAGATCATCAACCCGGAAAAATTACTGAATACCGTAAAAGGAAAATCATATATTTTTAATACCTCGCCTTTTGATGATTTTACATTGAGCATCCTGAATAGAACCAATATTCCTGTGGGAATAATGGTAGACAAAAACTTTGAAAGCGCTGACAAGATTTTTATTCCCGTTTTTGATCTGAATGATTTTTATCTGGTTGAATATGCCAAGCGACTCATCAACAACAATGATTCCCAGGTGATCATCCTGGATGCTGCCGGACAAATCAGGAAAAACACAGAAATCCGTGAGCTGATAAGAACCATCGAACAAATTGCGCCTAATCATATCACACTTTACAATGAAAAAACCATTGAGAAAGATTTCCTGGAATCTCAGGATCTGATGCTCATCAGCAGCAAAAGCTGGAAGAATCTCATAGACACCAAAAGTCTCTGGTTATCGGATATTCCATCAACTTTGATTATTTCGAATCCTTAATTTTTTTTTGATTTTAACAAAATTAATTTCTATCTTCGTTTTGTGAAAACAATAAACAGAACATATTATTACGCAATTCAAAACCTGAAACAGGATTAGGATTCGTATGTATCAATATCAAAACCTCGTCCTGATGACGGGGTTTTTTGTTTTTAAGTAATTAATAGAAAACTTTATAAAATGAAGCTAGGAATTATCGGAACAGGACTCATTGGCGGTTCCATTGCATTGAAACTTAAAGAAAAAAACTTTACCGATTTTGTTTACGGAATTGACCAAAATGAAGACAACCTAAATAAAGCGCTAGAACTCAATATCATTGATGAAAAAACAGATTTCCATGCAGGCATCAGAAATTCGCATCTGATTATCATTTCTATACCTGTAGATGCTGCCAAAAACATTTTACCACAAGTGCTGGATCAGATCAATGAAAAGCAGGTAGTAATGGATGTGGGTTCTACAAAATCCGGCATTGTAGATTCAATCAAAAATCATCCGGACAGAAAGCGCTTTGTGGCTTTCCACCCGATGTGGGGAACGGAAAATTCCGGACCGAACGCCGCTACCAAAGACAGTTTTACAGGAAAAGCTGCTGTAATTTGTAATAAAGAAGACTCTGACAACGATGCGCTGGAAACTGTAGAAAAAGTGATCAAAACGCTGGAAATGCACCCGATTTATATGAATGCTGATTCTCACGACATTCACACAGCCTATATTTCACATATATCTCACATTACTTCTTATGCTTTGGCCAATACCGTTTTGGAAAAAGAACGGGAAGAAGACACGATTTTTCAATTGGCAAGTTCCGGGTTTTCCAGCACCGTTCGTCTTGCAAAATCCCATCCGGAAATGTGGGTACCTATTTTCCGTCAAAACAAAGAAAATGTCTTGGATGTTCTGAATGAACATATTACGCAGCTGAGGAAATTCAAATCTGCTTTGGAGAAGGAGAATTTTGATTATTTGGAAGAGCTGATTGTGAATGCAAATAAGATCAGAGGAATTTTGGATAAATAGTTTTTAGATTTACGGAAATCCGTAAAGAAATTATACTCAAGTAATTTAGTTTTGTCTAAGATTTTTAAAACAAATCGAGATGAAAAAATTATTACTGTGTCTATTAATTTTCTCTTTGTCGTCCTGCAATTCAAAATGGGAATATAAAACAATTATTTTCAAAGGAAACGAACAAGATGCATTAGAAAAATTTGTATCAAAAAAAATTTCAATTTCTAATAGTTCTCTTAATTCTTTAGGTGATGAAGGTTGGGAATTAGTTGACGTTTTTGAAGAAACAGAAACTGTGCATCCTAATTTCGGAAACTCTGAATATGTCACTGGAATCCAACCTAATGTAAGAACTTCCGAAATAAGTTTTGTTTTTAAACGTCAAAAATAATTATTTGTATTTGTCATTCTGTAGGAATCTAAGCAGTTGAGATTACTACGGACTGACAAAATTGTGTTTATTGAAATTACTTATCAAACTCATTCGGATGTTGCTTCTTGATAGCTTCGACTGTTCCGAGAACTTTATCTTTAAGAGAATCCTGATATTTTTGCAATCTCTCAGAAATCTTGGAATCGGAAGTTCCAATAATTTTAGCCGCAAGAATTCCGGCATTGGCAGCACCATTGAGAGCGACAGTCGCAACAGGAATTCCGGAAGGCATCTGCAGAATCGACAACACCGAATCCCAACCGTCAATAGAATTGCTGGACAAAATAGGAACGCCAATCACAGGCAAAGTGGTACAACTCGCTACCATTCCCGGAAGATGCGCTGCGCCGCCGGCTCCGGCAATAATCACTTTCAAATCTCTCTCTTTCGCCGTTTTTGCATAATCAAACATTCGCTCAGGCGTTCTGTGTGCGGAAACCACAGTTAATTCGTATGGAATTTCCAGAGATTTAAGAAAATCTGCCGCTTGTTGCATTATCGGCAAATCGCTTTGGCTGCCCATTATTATTCCTACCATTTCATTTTTTATTAGATGTTCAAAGATAAAAATTTATAGGCAAATTCAGAGTTTTTGGAATACCTTTGGCTTTAAGATTTTCAAATAAAAACTTTGAGCTCAAAAACCATTATTGCCATTTGTATTGTTGCTGTAGTCTGGGGAACAACGTTTCTCGGCATCAAAATAGGAGTAGAAACCGTTCCGCCATGGTTTGTTGCAGGATTGCGCCAGTTTTTAGCCGCATTGATCTTACTTCCGATTTTACTTTATTCAAAAAACCTGAAATGGATCGGATGGCGAAATTTCAGGATCCAGACGACACTTTCGACATTGATGCTGATTGGTGCCAATGGACTTACCACAGTTGCAGAAGAAAACCTGACAAGCAGCCTTACATCCCTGATCAGTGCATTATCTCCGATCTTTATTTTTATTGCAAGTATGGCCATAGGAATGGAAAAATTTACCTTCCGAACGATGATTGGTCTGCTGATGGGATTTTCCGGAGTTGTTTTCATTTTTTGGGATGGTTTTGATGACCTGATGAATCCGAATTACAGAATGGGATTACTGATTCTGATCATTGCGCTGATGAGCTGGGGCTTAGGAACAATCTATACCAAAAAAATACAGCTGGAAAATCATAATCTTTTCCTGAATCTTTTCTACCAGTTTGCTTTTGCAGGCATTGTTCAGCTGATATTCGCATTTTCATTTTCAGACCATATTGATATATCAGCCTGGTCTTTAAAAAGCATTATTGCCATCATTTATCTGGCCGTTTTTGGTTCTGTGATTGCATTTTTCTCTTATCATTATCTGTTAAAAAACCTGCTTCCTACACAGGTATCAATTTTGTCTTACGTCAATACAATTATCAGTATCTTTTTAAGCTGGCTGATTTTGGGAGAAACCATTTCAGCGAAGTTTATCATTGCGACAGCCTGCATCATCAGTGGTGTATTTATTATTAATTATAAACCAGGAATGCTAAAATTCAGGCTGATGAAAAAATACCTCAACCGATAAAATTATTTATACAGATCTGCATTAATTTTATATATTTATCTTAATATTTAAAACACATTTATTAACAAAAAAAAATCTTACAATGAAAAAAATCTTATTTACAGCTTCCGCAGCTGCATTATTACTTACAGTTTCCTGCACCAAAAAAGAACAGACTGTTGTCACAGATGATAACAAAGACACTGTTGCTGTAGTTACTACAGAAACCTCCACACTATCAGAAACCGATGCAAAAGCAGCTGTAGACAAAGCACAGGCTGACCTGGATGCGGCTATCAAAAAAGGCGACAAAGAGGCAGAAACTGCAGCCCGAAAAGCATTGGCAGATGCTAATATGGCTTGGGACAATGCAAAAGCAGCAATGGGAAATGCAGCCCAGGATGTGAAAGAAGGCGTGGATCAGGCTGTTGACAAAACAAAAGTTGCCGCTGAAAATGCCAAACAAGATATGAAAGATGCAGCTCAGGATACCAAAGAAGCTATCAATAAAACAACTCAGGATGCAAAAGAAGCCAGCAAGAAAGCAGCCGATGATACTAAAGAAGCCTATAACAATACACTTGACAAATTGAAAGCAAAATAATTTCAATTTAAAAATGCAACGAAAGCAAGGTTTTTGACCTTGCTTTCGCTTTTTATGCAATAACTCTCACCAGCGATTTTATCTGAATCAGCTTTTCCATCAGCTCTTCTCTGGAATCTGCCAGAACATTAATGTGTCCCATTTTTCTTCCGGGTTTGGTTTCCTTTTTTCCATAGAGATGAACGTAAGTTTTTGGAAGTTTCAGAACTTCTTCTAGCCCTTCATATTTCACTTGTCCTGAATAATTGTCTTCTCCGACAAGATTCAGCATACCGGAAAATCCGAAATTATCCGTATCAGCTAAAGGTTGATTTGTCACAACTCTGTAAAATTGCTCGAACTGGGAATTGACATTGCCTTCCTGTGATTGATGCCCGGAATTATGTAGCCTTGGTGCAGTTTCGTTTACCCAGACTTTACCATTTTTATCCAGAAATAACTCTATGGCAAAAAGCCCTGCAGAATCTGCGCTCCTGATAAACTGACCGGCAATTGTATCAATTTGTTTTTGAGTTTCATCAGAAATATCAGCCGGGCAAATGTTGAAATCCAGAAGATTAAGTTTGGGATCTGCAACCATTTCCGTTACCGGAAATGTCTTGATTTCGCCGTTTTCATTTTTAGCAACAATTACAGACAATTCTTTATCAATATCGACGAGATTTTCCAAAACCGATTCCTGTGTCCAAAGATTTCTCCAATCTTGTGCTGTTTTTAGCAGCTGAACACCTTTTCCGTCATAACCGCCGGTATTCAATTTCTGAACAAATGGTAACTGTATCTTGATCTCGTCATCACTTCCGTCCATAATTTCGAATTGAGGTGATGGAATTCTGTGGTCTTCATAAAATTGTTTCTGAAGAATTTTCTGTTGAATGGTTTTGATAATTTTAGAACCCGGAACTACCTTAACGCCTTGGTTTTCCAGCTCTTCCAGCGCATCAGCATTGACATGTTCGATTTCAATTGTTACAACATCCTTATCTCTTCCAAATTCCAGAACGCTATCGTAATCATTGAAATCTCCTCTTGTAAAATGCGAAATATGTGCGCAGGAACACTCCGGATTTGGATCCAGAACATAGAATTCATCATCATATTTTAAAGCTTCCTGAATGAACATCCGCCCAAGTTGCCCACCACCTAGAATTCCGATTTTCATAATTTTCTTTTTATTTTTTAGATTTATTTTAATCGCAAAATTAAAAAATGGGCTAAAGCCCATTCCTAATTGATATTTATTTTTTACAGTTATCCTTTCTTCTGGTATCAATGATGTACTGAATTTTCCATTCATTGTTCGATTTCACCAATTGAAAAGAATTAACACCACAATGTGAGAACTGACCTTTGTAATAAAACTCATAAGGGGTCCAGGCCGAAGCGAGATTCCCGTCAATCAGTATATTTGAAAAGGTGATTCTTTCGTCGAGGCTTTGCTTTTCTGCTTTAGAAATGCTTCGTACAAAATTATCAATGCTTTCATTTTTTACTTCTCCAGTTTTGGTTATCGTCTGCAAAACAGCATTTTTAGAAAATGAGTTTCTAATCAATAAAGAATCAGAATTTTTCATTCCTGTAAACAATTGATTAACTGTTGATTTCACAGCATCTTCCTCGGTTTTCTGGCCGAAGAAAAATGAGGATGCCAGAATAAAAATTAAAGACAATATTTTCATAGTTGCTAAATCTTAATATATCCGATTTTCATTTTATTTTCCTGATTTTCTGCATCAGATTTTTCCAGAACAATGGAATATTTTTCTTTGGCATTCTTTGATAATAAATCGTTGATATTGTAAATATCATCGATATCAACACCGTGCTTATCATCAATATGACTTACAGCATTCGTAAAGCCCATTGTTTTATAAAATGGGGTCTGCTTCACTCTCTTGATAACATCGCTGAGCGATTTCCCAACCATCAGATGCTGTTCATGAAATTCCTCAAAATATCCTGGTTTGTAACCTCCCAGATTAATAAAGAACAATTGCAAATCCGTTTTATCATCAGTTTTTGGAACAATCCTAACTTCATAACCATCCGCAAACCGGACCTCCTGATAACAATCGGTATGGATTCTGGCATCTTCCCAAAAATTTTTCATCTCGGGAATCAAGTCCTCGAAACGTTCTGCAATTCCGAAGAAAACATCGTGCTGTTCAATATTTCTGCCTTTTGGTGTTGCACCAAGAATAACGTAGAATAATTTCATTCCGAAAAAATGTTCTACAAAAATACTTAAAATAATATGTAAAATACAATCCTTAGACCGCCGTTCCAGAAGAAACAAAAACATCAATTCCTATAATATTAATCAACTATATATGAATTAATTATTTAAAAAAAAATTAGTTTTTCAACGGAAAAATATGGTTCAAAAGTTTATATTTGTGCTATGTCAGAAATCATTATTCTATTTATTGGAGCTATCGCTGCCGGATTGATGGGTTCTCTTACAGGCCTTGGCGGCGGTGTTATCATTATTCCCCTTCTTACTCTCGGTTTTGGCGTTCCCATGCATTATGCAATTGGTGCTTCTCTTGTGTCTGTGATCGGAACTTCCTCCGGCGCTGCAGTTGCTTTTGTAAAGGAAGGCTTTACCAATATGCGGATCGGGATGTTCCTTGAAATTGCCACTACAATGGGAGCTGTTGTTGGTGCATTGGTTTCCGGTTTTCTGAATCCCAATACCATTGGAATTATCTTCGCAAGTATTCTGATTCTGACAGTATTGCTTAATCTACGGGGAAAGCCAGATCATCAGGAAGAATTAATTAAAGGCAGCCTGGAACATAAACTTAAACTCTATGGAACATTTCCCGATAAAGACGGCATCAAAAGTTATGCTGCCAGAAACAGTGTTCCCGGATTTCTGATGATGGTTTTTGCAGGCGCAATGTCCGGACTTCTGGGAATCGGTTCCGGCGCATTGAAGGTTCTGGCAATGGATAATATGATGAAATTACCGTTCAAGGTTTCTACTACCACAAGTAATTTTATGATTGGTGTGACGGCTGTTGCAGGCGCTTTGATTTATTTCCAGAGGGGACAGATTATTCCGGTGATCGCAGCTCCGGTTCTGATTGGTGTTGTAGTGGGCAGTTTCATAGGTTCAAAAACCCTGATGGTTTCCAAGACAAAAAAACTAAAGACATTTTTCGCGATCGTCATCACGCTGCTTTCTATTTATATGATGTATAACGGCGTTACCAAAAATTTCCAGTAATGAGAACCAGACCTTTTACCGATGTAGACCTGAACCGTTCCGTTGGGAATCTGTTGAGATTAGGTGTTATTCTGTCTGTAGCAACTTCCCTGATTGGCTTTATCAAACTCTTTACAGAAGGCTTTAAAATGCCTAGAAAATATAATCTGCTGGAGATGGGTGATTCTTCCGAAAAAGTCTGGGGAAGTTTCTGGAATTCGCTCATAAAGGGTGAAGGAATGGCAATTATTCAATTGGGCATTTTACTCCTGATCCTGACACCGCTTGTAAGAATTGTCTTTGCATTGATCGGTTATCTGAAAGAAAAAGATTACACTTATGTTGTGATTTCTATGATTGTTCTGACGATTATGATTGTCAGCTTTCTGACAGGTTATGCACATTGATGATAGATAATGTTGTATGAGTGATGTTAAATGATGGATGATGTTTGATCACATCTAACCTCTTACTTCTAACTTTCAACTTCTTACATCTCATAAAATTCCAAAGGCAGATTGTCCGGATCTGAGGTGAAAAAGAATTTCTTATCGGTAAATTCATCGATTCTGATTTCTTCGCAGTTCAGGCCTTTTTGGATTAATCCATTCCTCTGTTCATCAACATTCTCAACCGAAAAAGCGAGATGACGAAGCCCACAACTTTCCGGATGTGAAGCACGTTTTGGCGGGTCAGGAAAAGAAAACAATTCAATCACATAATGGTTTCCGATTGCTAAATCCAGCTTATACGATTGTCTCTCTTCACGGTAAACTTCACGAATGATGTTGAGTCCCAAAACTTCTGTGTAGAATTTCTTGGAAACTGCGTAATTGGAACAGATGATGGCGATATGATGGATTTGCATAGTTTAAGTGTAAAAAGTAAAATGTATTAAGTACAAAGTATTTCTATTTCGATTCCTCTTTCACTTTTTCCCAATAATCACCTTCCAATTCTTTCAAACCTTTAAAATAATTCTCCTTATCCATAAATACTTTCGGATTATAAGCATCGCCGGGTTTACGTTTCTCGTGCAAATCGAATTGGCTGGCGTGTGAAGCGACCCAAACATCGAAATCCAGCTTTTTCATCGCATCAAAAGTATACGCATAATCTTTCTGCATCGTTGGATAAGAATGGACATCGGAAAATTTGTGGTCAATAATAATGGATGGCATATTTGCAATCAAAACTTTATAAGTTCTGTCTTTATCTTTCGTTTCGAAGATAAAACTACAAGAACCTTTTGTATGTCCCGGATGATGGAGTAAAGTCAAAGTTGTATTGCCTAATTTTATTTTTTCATTATTTTTCAAAAGAAAATCAGGCGTGAGAGGCTTAAATGTCACGCCATATTTCCCTAATTCATAGTCAGATTTTCCACCGGATTTCAGTTCTGCTAATTCGGCTTCGTCAACATAAAGTTTTGCACCCGTATCTTTTTTGATGTCGGCCATTGCACCCATATGATCAAAATGCGCCTGAGTCAATGTCAGGATTTTGATGTCTTTATATTTGAATCCTAATTTCTCGATATTTGCTTTGATTTGCGGATAAGAATCGGCTAATCCTGTATTGATAAGGATATTTCCTTTATTCGTTACGATAAGGTAAGATGCCAGATCATAAGTTCCAACATAGTACAAATTCCCGACGATTCTGAACGGTTCATAAGGCTGAGACCATTTTTCAGGATTATTTTTTGGTTCGGTTACGGTTTGCGCATTTCCTAAAAAGGAAATGATTAGTAAGAATAGTATCGTTAGTTTTTTCATTGTTGATTTATGATATTAAATTTATACTCAATTTTTGTCATTCCGGAGGAATCTAAACTGTCGAAATTCCTAAGGAATGGCAAAATTCGTGGTTATTTAAAATTTCTGTTGAAACAAATGATTCAAAAAATCTAAATTAGGATTCTGAAATCTTATCAATTCTAATTTTTTATTTCTTGAAAGAGTCTTAATTTCTTTTTCTCTTTCAATCGCTTGCTGAATCCAACCAAATTTTTCATAATAAATTAAAAACTTAACATTATATTTTGCTGTAAAACTGTTTGGATTGGATTTCGTTTGATGTTGATTTAGTCTTATATGAAGATTGTTCGTAACTCCAGTGTAAAGAACTGTTCTGGTTTTATTGGTCAAAATGTAAACATAAAAAGTATAAGCTCCTTCTGGAAATTCAATCATTTATATTGTTTTTTTATCATAAATATTTCTAGATTATTGTCATTCCGGAGTAATCTCAACATAGAAAAATATATCAGTTTAGATTCCTCCGGAATGACAATAATACGGGTTAACTTTTGCGTTATAATTTCACTTCCAACTCCAGCTTCAATCTTCGGCTTTTTAAAATCTCATCACATCTTTCACTACTCCGCCTTTCTGAGTGAGCGGAATCAGTTCTGTTTTGATGAAATCTGTAATTCTGTCATTGTCGATGTCATTTGGGAACAGCAAATGAACATTAGCACCGGCATCTAGTGTAAAAAACAATGACAAACCTGTAATTCTCCTGAAATCCCAAATCTTATTGATGACCTCCAGAGTTCCGGTTTTCATCAGGATAAATGCCGGATCACTCATCATCATCATGGCGTGAAGTGTCAAAGCTTCGTGCTCAACGAGTTTGATGAAACCTTCCATATCGCCTGATGAAAGAATCGTTTTCAGTTTGGTGAAATTTTCGTGAGCTTCCTGGAAACGTCTTTCTGCATAAGGATTAGTGTTCATCAAGCCGTGACCAACCGTAGAAGAAACCGACTTCTGACCTTCGTGAATCAGCAAAACCCAATCGTTGAAATTTTTGAAAATCGGATGAATTTCCGCATTGGGATATTGAACAGCAAACAAATCCGAGCTGCCAATTACTTCTTCAGTTTTTCCCCAGACTACCAAACCTTCATAAAGACTTCTGCAGGCACTTCCGCTTCCTAATCTTGCCAGGAAACTTTCTTTTTTTATTTTGAAATCTTCATCAGAATTATTACTAAAAATATCATCAAAATTCATCAGACATTTTGCAATTGCGCCAAAACCGGAAGCCGAACTTGCAATTCCTGAACTGTGAGGAAATGTATTTTCGGTTCTGATGATGTATTTTCCCTTCAGAATCCAAGGCAGATATGGCTCAATATTTTTGAAATATTTTTCAATTTTCTCAGCGAATTTTTGCTCTTCGTTTCCTGCTAAAAAAGTCTGGACAGAAAAATCTTCTCCGGCAAAAAACTCCATCATCGTATTGGTTCTGCAATGGTTCAAAGTATAGCTGATACTTGGATTGGCAGGAATCTGATTGTCGTATTTTCCCCAATATTTAATCAATGCGATATTAGAAGGACAGCTTGCGGAAACGAGTTGATTGGATATCTGGAATTGGGGATTTCCCAAAAATTCTTGAGTCATATGGTTGGCTTTTGGCTTAGGCAAATTTAAAATAAAATAGTTGTTTATGGGAATTTTGAACGCAAAGTCCACAAAGTTTTTTTTATAAATCTCAAACTATAAAGTCCGCAAAGACGCTCACGCTCATCAAAGAATTAATATTATATTTTGAATTTCGTATTCTGTAACATTTTTACCTTTTTTAAACTAATTTTGTGTGGTTTAAAAAACCGTTTAAAAGTAAAGACGAAACCTCAACATAGCCCCGATGGTAGCGGCATCTTTTTTTGCGCTGGAGGAAACCTCACAGGTTTTTAAAACCTGTGAGGTTTAGCCGGGGAAAAAAGATATAGCGGACAGCGGGTTGGAAAAGTGAACCAAAGGACCAATCTTGTTGCTCCTAAAAATAAAAAACATCTGTATGCTGAGAGCAGAACATATTAAAAAAACATACAACGCCGGAAAAAAAATTGCGCTCCAGGACTTCTCGATTGAAGTTCCTACTGCAAGTATTTATGGGCTTTTGGGTCCAAACGGCGCCGGAAAAACATCGTTTATCCGAATCATTAATCAAATCACCCAAGCTGATGAGGGAAATGTATGGATTGATGGCGAAAAACTGAATCCGGAACACATCAAAAACATCGGTTATATGCCGGAAGAACGTGGTCTTTACAAGAATATGACGGTGGGCGACCAGCTTCTGTATTTTGGGGAACTGAAAGGAATGTCCCGGCAGGAAGCGCTTTCGCAAGCGAAATTCTGGTTCGAGCAACTGAATATCGACCAATGGTGGAAGAAAAAACTGAGTGAACTTTCGAAAGGTATGGCGCAGAAAATCCAGTTTGTGGTAACGGTTCTACATCGTCCGAAATTATTGATTCTGGATGAGCCATTTTCTGGTTTTGACCCCGTAAATGCGAACCTCATCAAAGACCAAATCATCCGCCTGAAAAACGAAGGAACAACAATTATCCTGTCGACACACCGAATGGAAAGCGTGGAAGAAATGTGTGATTTTGTAGCATTGATAAACAATTCCAAGAAAGTTCTGGACGGAAAAGTTTTTGATGTTCGGGAGCAATTCAAACAGAATGTTTTTTCTGTGGTTTTGTCGGATGTTAATTCTGAAAATCTGGAAGAACTGACGAGAAAATATCAAATCGAAAATCTTGGAACTACAAATGGTTTGTTCAATTTTGAGTTGAAAAACACAGAGAATCAGAATATTCTTTTGCAAGACCTTCTGAAAACCGGAACGATAAGAACCTTCAATGAAAAAATCCCGAGTATGAATGAGGTTTTCATCAATGCTGTTCGTGGTTGATAATCGATTTTGTTTGAACGCAAAGCTCGCAAAGTTTTTTTGACAACTAAATGTTTTAAGGTTCGCAAAGGCGCTTCGCTCAGCAAAAGTTCATTTTTTTAATATTTAAATTTTATAATGAAAAATATATTCCTCATAACGAAAAGAGAATTCCTGACGCAGGTCAAGAAAAAATCTTTTATTATTCTGACGCTTTTAGCGCCGTTGCTGATTATTGGATTTGGTGCTTTGATTGGCTTTATGTTCAAAGCCAACGAAGCGGAATACAAGTTTGAAGTGGTTGACAAAAGCGGGATTTTTGCAGGCCAGTTAAAATCTACAAAAGATATTACTTACACTTTTGTTCCTACCAACACCGAAAATGCTTTGGTTAAAAATCTTAAAGAACTGAAAGGCTCGGACGGAATCCTCATCATTCCGGAACTGAAAGACAAGAATTTTGATGCTTTGGAAAATGGAACAAAACTATTAACCAATAAAAAAGTGGGTGTCGATACTAAAATGATGATTTCTGCCGACCTAAGCAATATCTTGAAAAAGGAAAAAATCAAAATGCTTGGGATTTCCGAAGACCGAATCGTCAATCTTGATAAAAGCTTCAAAATCATTTCTCAAAACGTGACTGAAAGTGACCGGCCGGAAAGTGATATGGCTTTCGGAATCAAGACAGCACTGAGTTTTGGGTTGATGTATGTTGTTTTTATGTTCATCATTATTTACGGTGTCAGAGTAATGAGAAGCGTTTTGGAAGAGAAAAACAACCGTGTTGTGGAAATCATCATTTCATCTGTAAAGCCATTTGAGCTGATGATGGGAAAAATCTTGGGTGTCACTTTGGTAGCCTTGACTCAATTTATCATTTGGATTGCGATGTCTGTAACTGCAGCTTTTTTTCTTAATACAGGATTTGCTGCAATGCAGAAAAATATTCCTGCAGGACAGGAAGAAATGCTGAAAAACCTGGATTTTCAGCAAATGGCAACCGAAGTTTCTCATATTCTTCTGGATATGAATTATATAGGAATTATCGGTGTTTTTGTGTTCTTCTTTTTGTTCGGGTACATCTTTTACAGCTCGATGTATGCTGCAATTGGTAGTGCAGTTGACAACGAAACGGAAACTCAGCAATTCACAATGTTCGCGATCGTTCCATTGATGCTGGGACTTTACGGAAGCTTCACAATTATGAATAACCCGGACGGACCAATGGCTTTTTGGTTGTCAATTATCCCGTTTACTTCGCCTGTTGCGATGATTGCGAGGATTCCTTTTGGTGTGCCGCTTTGGCAGATTTTGTTATCAATTTTCCTATTGATTGCTTCTACTCTACTAATGGTTTATATTGCGGCTAAAATCTACAGAGTGGGAATTTTGATGTACGGGAATAAAGCGACTTTGAAGGAGATCTGGAAGTGGATCAGGAGTTGATTTTCATTATTAATCAATTTTCATTTTATTTGTAGAAAATTAATACCGTGAAAAAAATAATTCTATTTGCTTTAGCTTCATTAATAATTATTTCTTGTCGAAAAGATGATGATGAAAAGCCAGAATCACTGATTGTGGGAACATGGAAACTCATTGATCAGAAAACAATTTCCGGAAAAGACGGTTCGGTTCTCTATTCTAATACAATTCCTGTATCAGACTGTATCAGAAAGTCAAACTACATTTATAAAAATAATGGAATTTTTATAGGAGAATATTTCCGTAATTCGCAAACGGGAGAATGCGGAAATATTGCTTATCAAGAAGAGATGAATTATATTTATAATGATTCTGAAAAAACAATTTATTATAAAATAGATGGAATCACTCATGATATAAAAAATGTTTATTCCTTAACTAAAACTGAAATGCAAATTTTAGTAAATGATAAAATGGATGAAAACGGTGATGGAACTCCTGATAAAATACTTAGAATTTATATTAAAAAACAATAAAAAACGCCTCAAAAAATTCTGAGGCGTTTTTCTATTTCTTTCTCTTAGCTTTCGACTTCGCTTTTTGCTGCGCTCTATTCGCACCGAATTTTTTAGGTGCTTTTCGCTTGCTTGGTCCGCCAAGATTGATTTTTTTGTTCTTGTCTTTTTTCTCGTGGAAAGCAGATTCGCCTTCGTTAAGTTTAGCAGTTGTCAGGAACTTCATTTTTACTTCGTCCTGCTCAGAAGCTATTTTGACTTTTGAGATTGCTACTTCTTCTGGGAATGCAACTTTTTTGATTTCTTTGTCCATCAACAATTCGATATCAAGAAGCTGAGCTTCTTCTTTTTTGGTATAGAAAGTCACTGCGATTCCGTCTTTGTCTGCACGTCCTGTCCTACCAATTCTGTGGATGTATTGCTCAGGAACTTCCGGAACTTCGAAGTTGAAAACGTGCGAAATATCCGGAATATCCAGACCTCTCGCCATTATATCTGTTGTAATAACACCCCGCAATTCTTCGTTACTGAATTCCTGCATCACTCTTAAACGGAAGTTTTGGGACTTATTGGAATGAATAACGCCAAACTCACCGGGAAATTCGTGATCCAGTTTATCAAAAATTAAATCGGCGTGTTTTTTATTGTTTGCAAAAATCAGGATTTTCTCAAGATTATCCTCAGTTTTCAGAAGATGAATCAACAGATTGAGTTTTGTATTAAAATTCTCAACAGGAACCGCAGACTGTGCAATCTTTTCCAAAGGTGTTCCGGAACGTGCTAATGAGATTTCAACAGGAATTGCAAAATATTCATTCAATATCTCGTCCAGTGCTTCCGTCATCGTCGCAGAAAAAAGAATGTTCTGACGCTTTTCCTTCATCATCTCAAAAATATGCGTCAGCTGAGGACGGAAACCGAGATTCAGCATTTCGTCGAACTCGTCGATGATCAGTTTGTTAACTTCTCTTAGCGAAATGGCATTATCAATCGACAAATCCATTACACGACCAGGAGTTCCCACCAAAATATCACATCCGTCATTGAACAGCAGCTTTTGAGTGTTAATATTTTTACCACCATAAACGCCAATAACTCTTGCAGTCAGATTTTCCGTCAGCTTCTCAAGGATCTCAGTAACCTGAACTACCAATTCTCTTGTAGGAACCAGAACCAGGACTGTAGGATTTCCGGTTTTATTGTATTTCCAGGTTTTGAGAACAGGAAGTAAATAAGCCAGCGTTTTTCCGGTTCCGGTCTGAGCAATTCCCATCACGTCGCGGCCGGAAAGAATTGGCTTCAGGCTTTTTTCCTGGATTGGCGTTGGTTCAAAAAGATTAAGGTCTGCTAAAACATCCAGAATCTTTTCCGGTAACTCGAAATCTGCAAAAGTGGTTTTATTCATTTTGCAAAGATAAGCTTATTTTTTTGTTGAAATTATTTTTGATTTTCCTTCAGAATAATCCTGAAAGTCGTTCCTTTCCCAACTTCCGAATGTGCAATTCTGACATCACCACGGTGGTATTCTGTTACTACTCTTTTCGTCAACGATAATCCTAAGCCCCAACCCCGTTTTTTCGTAGAAAACCCAGGCTTGAAGGCATTTCGGATCTGTTGTTTGGTCATTCCGCTTCCGGTATCGGTCACATCGATGTAAATATTTCTGTTTTTTTTGTATAATGCCAATTCCAGTTTTCCCTCGCCTTTCATAGCATCCACGGCATTTTTTACAAGGTTCTCAATCACCCAGCTCATCAGGATCCGGCTGTGAGGCACTAAAACAGGCTCATATGTTTTTCTCAATGTAAAATGTACCCTTGTTGAAATTCTTTTTTTCAGGTAATCAAAGTTTTGCTGAACTGTTTCATTAATATCAAGATCTGTGAGTTCAGGAATGGATCCTATTTTTGAAAAACGTTCGGAAATGGTTTTCAGTCGGTTAACATCCATCTCCAGCTCTTTGACACCTAAACTGTTTTCATCTTCAAGCTTCATAATTTCTACCCATCCAATCATAGATGAAAGCGGCGTTCCGATCTGGTGGGCCGTTTCTTTGGCCAGACCAGCCCAGACAAAACCCTCGTCCGTTTTTTTTAGTGTTCTAAGAAACCAAAAGGAAAAAAGCAGATAGGCACCGATGAACAAGGCTAAAATGTATGGATAATACCGGAAATAATTCAGCAAATCTGAGTTATCGTAATAAATATACTGATTTTGTCCGGATGGCAGTTCTACAACGAAAGGTTCATAAGAATTTTCCATCTTCCGAATAAGATTTTTCAGCTTTATAGAGTCCTGTTCAATATTAGGCGGAATATTAGCCTGGAAAATCGGATTTTTCTTTTTATCCGTTACCACAATCGGGAGATTGGTATTATCCTGCATCACCGCGAGATATAATTCCTGAATTTTCGGATCGGCAGAAATTTCGTCATCTGTATAAGCTTTGAGTGCTGTTGCAATCAGATTGATTTTCTGAATCTCCTGTTTACGCAATTGGTCAATCATCAGGAAAGATGAAATCGCAATCCCGAACACAATAGCCGTCAGGATCATATAAACCACCCAACTGTTGATGCGCTTGAGAAAATTAAATCCTTTTATCATTGCTTATAAAACGGCAATTTAGGAAAATATTGCAATAGTTCAGACGATAGTTAACAGACTTCTTTTAATTTGAAGATTAATATGGATATTTGTATCAATATAAATTATAAAAATGATAACGGTTCAAAACAATAAACTTAAAGCAACTTTTAACGAACTTGGAGCAGAATTGGTTTCGCTCATTAACCTCGAAACCGGAGAAGAAATAATGTGGAGCGGAAATCCTGATTTCTGGGGTGGTCAAAGTCCTGTTCTTTTTCCAACAGTTGGCGCTTTGAAAAATGACAAATACATTTTTGAAGGTCAAACTTATGAATTGCCGCGTCATGGTTTTGCAAGGAAACGAATTTTCACAGTAAAAGAATCTTCTGAAAATGACGTCGTTTTTGAATTAAAGTCGGATGAAGAAACGCTGAAAATCTATCCTTTTGAATTCAATCTGGAAATCAAATATACTTTAACTGAAAATAAACTCACGGTTTCCTATAGAGTAAAAAATACGGCTGAAAAAGAAATGTATTTTTCTCTTGGCGCACATCCGGGATTTGCGATTGACACAGAAAACGGCTTGAACTACAGTGATTATGAAATTGTTTTTTCTGATGATGAAAAGCTGGATATCCATCCTTTGGTAGATAATCTTATCAGCAATGAAACAAAAAATATAGAACTTGAAAATAGAACTTTGCCTTTATCCTACGAATTATTTTCCAAAGATGCTTTGGTAATGACAACAATGAAAAGCAGGAAATTGGTTTTGAGAAATAATAAAAACAATCGAAAAGTTATTTTTTCGTTTACCAATTTTCCGTATTTCGGGATTTGGGCGGCAAAAAATGCAGATTTCGTCTGTCTGGAACCTTGGCAAGGCATTGCCGATCTGGAAAATCACAACCAGCAGCTAACAGAGAAATTCGGGATTCTGAAATTGAACCAAAACGAGAACTGGAAAGCAGATTGGGCTGTGGAAATTGAGTAAAATAAAAAGTGTCAGAAATTCTGACACTTTTTATTTACCTTACAATTGTTTTTTTCCATTCTTCAATTTGTTCTTCGGCACTTTTTGGTTTTTCCTTTGGAAGTTTTATTTTACTAGAGTCCAAAGTTAATGTCAAAGGAATTTTGTAAATATTCGTGTGATATTCTCCCTCAGAATCTTTAACTTTCCATTTTGCATCACGAAGATAATAAGTTTCATTATCCTCTAATTTCACTAAATCTGCTCTTGTATTAAACAATTCTACATAAGAAAAAGCTCTCAAATCAGAATCTATTTTAATAAAATCTCCGGTCATTTCAACATCGGCTTTTTTAGCTTTTTCGTTTTTAAATTTCTTCAGAATCATTTTTTTTCCTCCAGAAATATCTTCAATAAAAGTGTGAGTGTAAACTTGTGCTTTTTGTTCTTTTTCTAGTTTTTCGTTTGGAAGAAGATACCCTGAGCTGACATAAATATATTTAGAACTATCACTTGGTGAATCTGTTTTAGAAATTCGAAAAGTATGCATCAAATGAGTTCTATAATCATAAACAATAAGATTATACCCTTGTTTATCAATTGTAGGCGAAAAACTACCATAATAAAATAACTCTTTGGGATTTACAAATTGATCATTGGATTTTGAGAAACCATTCTTATGATTTGCCATTGCATATTTAATCAAATAATCAAACTGATAAGTTTGTGAGAAAATATTATTTAACAAGAAAAAAGTAATAACTATTAGTGATTTTTTTTTCATTTTGTGATACAAATTGTTTAGTACTTTACAAAGTCTCCTTCAACCAATCAAAGAACTCTCTCTGCCAAACCAAACCATTCTGCGGATGAAGCACCCAATGGTTTTCATTAGGGAAATAAAGGAATTTGGTTTTCAGACCTTTCAGCTTTGCAGCCTGGAACGCTTCCTGACCCTGCTCGTAAGGAACACGGAAATCGATTCCGCCCTGGATAATCATAATCGGTTTGTTCCATTGGTCTACAAAATTACTCGGATTAAATTCTGAATAAGCTTTCGGTGTTGGCTTTTGCCAGTAGCTTCCGCCTAAATCCCAATTGGCAAACCAAAGCTCTTCAGTCGTTCCGTACCAGGATTTCATATCAAACAAACCATCGTGTGCAATGAAAGTTTTGAATCTGTTCTTATGAACACCTGCCAGCATAAATACAGAATAGCCGCCATAACTTGCGCCCACTGCTGCGACTCTGTCGCTATCAACGTAAGGCAGAGTTTTTGCAAAATCGGTTGCGGACAAATAATCTTTAATCGGTTGTCCGCCCCAATCACCGCTGATTTCTTCGTTCCATTTCACACCCCAGCCCGGCATTCCTCGTCTGTTTGGCGCCACTACGATGTAGCCGTTGGCCGCCATTAAAGCAAAATTCCATCTTGTGGAGAAAAATTGTGTCAATGCAGATTGCGGACCGCCTTGGCAATAAACCAGAGTCGGATATTTTTTATTCGGATCAAAATTTGGTGGATAATGGAACCAAACGCCCATTTCTTTTCCGTCCGTGGTTTCCACCATTTTCAGTTCGGATTTTCCTGGAACTAATTTGGAATAATTGTCTTTATTAATGTCTGTGATTGGTTTCAATGAAGCGTTTTTCAAATCAACCTCGAACAAATCTGCATTGTGGTTAATGTCCGTTTTCGTTACCCAGAGTTTGCCTTTATTTTCAAGAATAATATCATTAATATCAAAATCCCCTTTGGTCAATTGTTTTACAGTTTTGTTTTTAACATCAATAGAAAACAACTGTTTCGTTCCTCTGAAAGCGGAAGTAAAATAAATCAGCTTGGAATCCGAAGCCCATTTAACATCACCAGTTACACTTTCGTCCCAGGCTTTCGTCAGGTTGGTTTTTGCTCTGGACTTCCAATCCATAATGATAATGTCATTTTTATCCGCCTCGTAACCATCTCTTTCCATCGAGTTCCAAAGCAGGAATTTCCCATCATTACTGAATTTCGGATTCACATCGTAACCCATCATTCCTTCCGTTAAATTTGTAGTTTTACCGGAAGCCAGATTATATGCGAAAATATCCGTGTTGGTACTTTTGGCATATTCAGCGCCTGATTTTGCCTTTGTTACATAAAGCAACTCCGAAGAATCCGGACTCCAGACAAAATCTTCTGCGCCACCAAATGGTTTCTGAGGCGAATCAAAAGCTTTTCCTTCCAAAAGATCTTTGGCTTTATCTGCCGAATCAGAAACATTAACCACAAAAACGTGATTATAAGAACCTTCATTCCAAGCGTCCCAATGTCTGTGATTAAGGTCTGTATAAATCTGAGCAGTAGTTTTTGGTAAGTCTTTGTATTTATCTTTTCCTAAAAGATTTTCAATGTGAACGGCCTTACTAAAAGCAACTTTTTTCCCGTCCGGAGAAATTACGATATTATCTGCTTCGCCAATATTATAGAATTCAGTCCAGGTTTTTCCTGAATCTTTTGACAAGAAAATCTTATTATTTTCTAAAGCATAAATTCCGTTATTATCCCATTGAATCAAGCTTTTCTTTCCTATATCAATTTTGGTCGATTTTCCGGAAAGATCTAACCAAAAAGTTTCAGAATTAGATTTTTCAGTCTTCAGGTCTGTTTTGCTGATCTTGTAAATCAAGGAAGAATTATCCGGAGAAACGGATTGCACGCCAAGCCTGTTAAGCGTCCACATTATTTCCGGTGTCATTACCTGTTGTGCATTCATCATAAATGGCGCTGCAATGGCTACAGCAAGAATATTTTTTAGTTTCATTATATAAATAATTGATTTGAGAAAAACTCGGACGAAGGTATTAAATTATTGTGTAAATTTGAAGATAACTCATTAAAACTAATTATTATGAAAAAACTTTTACTTCTTTTTTTAATTACTGTATTTCAATCTTTTTTTGGTCAAATAGAGTTTGGTCCCTATAGTTATACAAATCATAACTTAGAACCCTACAATGCTACAATAACAGGTAATGGTACAATCTATTACACTACAGATGGAACTGATCCATCTAGCAACTCCCCATCAGGAGTTAATCAAGTGAATGTTCCTGTAAATCAGAATATTATATTGAAAGCGAGATTGGGTAATGGTCAAATCTTTTCTAGAAAATATTTTGTTGGAGAAATACCTTTAAAATCAATGTATTTCAAACCACCTACTACTTGGGATCCTAATAATGTTTGTTCTTATATGAACTATGTTCAACCTGAAACTAATGTAGATTTTTTTGGACCAGGAGATAAAATGACAGCAGTCTGCGAGGGTTGGTATAAAACTATTTTTGGTTTTTACGAAGCTCATGTTTATTTTAACAATTGCTCGCCTGGACCACCTCCATATTATCAAGGCGCAAATATACTTACAGAAAACACTGTTTTTTATGATTATTCTGAGGGACCAATTTCTAATCCGCCAGCTTGTTTATTAGCTGTAAATGACCCATCGAAAAAAATTGCTATTGTTAAAATTTTTCCAAATCCAGTGCAGGATTATGTGACTATAGAATCTGATAAGAATTTTACAGCTTACGAGATTATTGATGAATCCGGAAAATTGATTTTGAATAATGATTTTAAAAGTAACAAAATTGACATTAGTAATCTGAAAACGGGTGTTTACTTTATCAAATTAAAATCATTAAGCAATGAAACGAATGTTGTAAAATTTATTAAAAAATAAGATTTTAATTATTGATTTATAATCATTATATTTGCGCTTCAAAATTTATTATTAAGACGATACTATGAGTACAATATTTACGCTGTTTATGATTCTTATAATCATTGCTAGCATTTTATTAGTTATCATTATAATGGCGCAAAATCCGAAAGGCGGCGGCCTTTCCGGTACTTTTGGAGGAGCTTCTTCTGCTACATTCGGAGTACAGAGAACCAATGATTTTATGGAAAAAGCAACCTGGACTCTGGGAACTGTAATTGTAGTTTTAATTCTGCTAAGCATTATTCTTACAGGAAAACCTTCCCAAACTGCACCAGCAATGCCAACTCCGGTAAAAACCGAAGCACCTGCAAAACAGGCTCCGGCCAATAATACTCCGGCTACACAGGTTCCAGCAACTAAGTAATCAGAAATTATTTATAAAAAAAACGCTTCCAAATTGGAAGCGTTTTTTTATTCCTAAGAAAGCTTTTTCTCATCAAAACATTTTTTCATCAGCAGCTGAAAACATTCATCCATTTCGTCAGATGCTCTGCTAATGGCACTTTCCAGCATATTCCTGACTTGTTTTTCCGTAACGCCGGCTTCTGTCCAGCTTTTACCAGAAGTATATGAATTGAGAATAAAAGGCATTATCCTGTCTATAGCACAAGCGAAAATTGCATCCGGCGTTTCTTCTTCTTCAAATTCGATCCAAAGATTATAAAGCTCTGAGGATAACGGCTCATCCAATATTCCGAAAATCTTTTTGGCTGCCAGTTTTTCTCTTTCGAACTTGCCTTTCATTCCTTCTTCATCAAAAAGAAAAGTATCGCCAGCATCGATCTCTACCAGATCGTGTATTGATAACATCCTGATTACCCGCAGCAAATTGATATTCGCACTATTTTTAGCGTATGGATAAAGGATCTGTGCCAGGATGATGATCTGCCAGCTGTGTTCCGCTGTGTTTTCTCTTCGGGAATCATCGGCATTGTAATTTCTTCTCTGGACATTTTTCAGCGCATCAACCGCCAGGATAAAATCTATTTCTTTCTGTATTTTCATTATAATATTTTAAAGTTCAGTTCCCGGTTTTATTTCATAAGGTTCTTTCCCTTTCTCAAAAATCCGGGTCAGTTCTGAACCTTCAACAGTAATTCTGTTATTAATTCTTCTGATCCAACTGCCTTCTCTGAGACCAACCACTTTAATATCATTTTGGGTAAGAAATTCTTTGATTCTTGTTTCGCGGGTTTCTCCGTTATGTTTTATTTCCGGATTCGGGTCTAAATAATGCGGATTGATATTGAACGGCACCAATCCCATACAATCGAAGCTTGGTGGATAGACAATTGGCATATCATTGGTGGTTTTCATATTGATGCCGCCGATATTACTGCCCGCGCTGCAACCTAGATATGGTTTCCCTGATTCTACATTGTCTTTTAATATAGTCATTAATCCCGACTCGTGAAGGGTTTTAACGAGGAGAAAAGTGTTTCCTCCGCCCGTGAAGAATCCTTTTGCGGAATGAATTGCAGCAGCTTTATCCTGATATTCATGAATATCCCTTACATTGATACTGATTGTTGAGAAAAAATCTTTTGCTTTTTTGGTGTAGTCCTCGTGGGAGATACCGCCAGGTCTTGCAAAGGGAATAAAAATAATTTCATCGATTCCTGCAAACAGGTTCACTAATTCTGCTTTCAGGTATTCCAGATATTGACCGCCGTAAAGTGTGGATGTGGATGCAAGGATTATGTTCATTTAGATGTTAGATGTTAGATGTTAGATGTTAGATGTTAGATGTTAGGCAAATTTCGGGAAAATGTTTTGTTGTGGGTAGAAAATATTTTGAAGTTTCTTTCAATTATTTAATTTAATTTCTTGAAGCTCCAATATAACTTTAAAAAGCAAAAATACTGTTTCCGGATACTCCAATGTAAGTTTGAGGAACAAAGAATAGTCTTTGACTCCAGTAAAAAATCCCCTGGAAAAAAATCCAGGGGATTTCATTGAAAAATTTTTATGAAATAAATTAACTTTTACAAATTAAAATTGGTCCAGCTTGCGTACCAGAAATCATTGGCATCTTTAACAGCGCCTCTGTAAGTTACAGGTGTAAACCCTGCAAGTAAAGGATTGGTGAAAACACCACCTGTTAACAATGGAGAGCCGGCAGCAGGAGAGAAATTCGGTGTTGTTCCGGCAGGGTTCCAAGGTCCGGTAATTTTGGCATCCGATCCAAAAGCAAGGATTGAATTATTATTGGCATCAAAGTACGTTTGTAATGCAGCCAGATTGAAGCCTGTCGGCGTTGCAGCAGCACCATATTTCAATGGAACCGGGCATCCTGCAATGATATTGTTCTGGAACACCAATTTTCCGCTGGTAATATTGGCATCCGTTGCTGTTCCTTTCGTAGCATCCACAAATAATCCCGCCAAAGGATAACCCATAATCAAAGAGTTGAATAAAGACATCGCAGAATTTCTTCTGATCTGCGCACCATTCTGAAACAAAATATTAACATTTGCAGCATTGGTAGAAGTTGCAGTAGACTGGATAGGACCAATAATCGTCATATTAGAAAATACTGCGGATGTCTGCGGCGTGAGAGCAGAACCATTGGCATCGTTATCAGATTCAAAAGCATTAGAACCGGAAACGTCTGCTACCAATGGATCTCTTACAGCAATTCCAAATTGTACTTTCCCGGAAAACCCGTTGTCTGTATCGAAATCATCATCCAGACCTTTATAAGCAATAAGGTGTGTACAATTTACAGTGCCCCCGAACCATTCGAAGCTGTCATCATTGGCATAAGAAACCTGCACATAGTCTACAGTCGTTCCGCTTCCAACACCTCCGAAAGTAAGCCCGTTGATCTCTTTATCCGGCAGAAAAGCGTAACCCGCATATTCTATTCTTACGTATTTTAAAACCCCGCTATTATCTGCGGCATTTGTTCCGCCATATAATCCGTCTCCGGCAGCATTATTTATACCACCTTCAATCTCGCCGATACCTTGCTGCCCATTATAAGAAGAGTTGGTTGGTGCAGCTCCCAAAAGCACCACTCCTGCCCAATCGCCCCGCTTTGGAACTGGTTTTTCCGATGTAAAGATTATCGGATTATTGACCGTTCCTTCCGCCATGATTTTTGAGCCTCTTGTGATGATCAATCCGCCATTTTTATCCGCTTCACCTACTATTTTAGTTCCAGGTTCTATGGTTAATGTTGCACCATTGGTTACATAAACCAATCCTCTCAATTTATAAGTGTTGTTAGCTTTCAGAGTTAGGTTTGATGTTATTTTTCCAGTCAGGATCAAGTTTTCCGTTGTGCCCGTTCCTGTGCCTGTTCCACCCTGAGTAATCACTTCTCCGTCTTCTTCTATTTTTCTGCAAGAGTTTGTGGTAAAGGCTATCACACCTACCGTTAAAGCACTGATTAAGATTTTGTTAAGTTTCATATGTATGTATTTATCGTTTTTAGAGGTCATTGCAATCCCGTTATCTTCATTTTTTATCAATTGTATTTGTAGATCACAGGATTTCATTTTATTGGATTTTTTTATTATTTATTTTAAAAGCTGTAGCCTAATGTTAAGCTGATATTAGTTCCTGTCAATCGTTCGATTGCTAAAGCATCTGTTTTGTCATATTTTTCATTGTTATTCAGATCGTGATAATATTTTGCTCGCTGGTTTAATATATCTGAGATGTTTAATTTTATCTCCGCCTTATTCTTCCATATTTTTTTGGCGATCTGATAATCCAAAAGCGGTCTTGGTGCTTCCCAGATTGGCGGAACCTGATCATTTCCTACATACAATATTCTACGTCCGATCACATTAAACAAAACAGTAGAAGAAAGTCCAAGTTTGCTGTTATCATACTGCAGGCTTGCATTCACTGTATAAGGAGACTGTCCCTGCATTGGACGGTCTGTATTGGTTTTTGTGTCTTTTACACGATTGTGGATGTATGAAAAATTACCGCCAGCCGTAAAATTCTGTAAGAAACCTGCGAAGTCTAATTTTCTTCTGAATTCGAATTCCGCTCCGTAAGCATTTGCTTTTTCGGCATTCAGGAAATTGAATGTATTACTTGTTCCCGCACCGGACTGATTGAAGTAAACTTCGATAGGATTTTTGAAATTTTTATAAAAACCTGCTACAGAAATAATTTCGCCGGTTCTTGGGTAAAACTCCCAACGCAAATCGGCGTTTGTAATTTTTGTTCTTTGCAGATCCTTATTTCCTATAACTGTTGCGCCAAGATCAAAATCATAGTAGGCCAATGGCGAAAGTTCCCGGAACTCTGGTCTTACAACGGTTTGTGAGCCGGCAATACGCACATTCATTTTATCATTCAACTTGAAGGTAAGATTCAATGCGGGAAGGAAATCCGTCACTTTGGAATATACAAAACGATCATCCGATTTTTTGATGCTCCCGATTAACTGATCGAAGTTTTCTATTCTCACGCCCCAAACCGCTCTCATCCAATCGGTGATATTATTGTCCAATTGTAAAAATCCTGCGTTGAGAATCGTATTGGCAATATAACGGTACTGGTTACCAGCGATTTCGTTAAAAGTGAACTGATTACTGTTACTGCCAAAATTTGAAGGATTAAAAATAGTTTCAAAAGGCTGTGCAAGCAGTGCCTGATTGAATCCCTGGAGTTGTACTGAAAAAGGTCTTGCGTTATACATCCTGTCTTTTACCTGAAACAAGTATCCTGCTTTCACCGTTTGTTTCTGACCAAAGAGTTCAAATGATTTTGACAAATCTGCACCGGCATTATAAAGATAATCGTTCAGATTTGAGTTAAAGAAACTTCCCGATTTCTGAGACAGTCCATTAGAAATCAAAGCCAGATAAGGACTTCCGGGAAGATTGGTATATTCATTATATTGCAAACGCTGCAACATCGGCACGTATTGATCCAGAATCCCAAAACTTCCGTACCAGTTCAGATTGAGTCCTGCAAATTTATGATTACCATTGATGGTAGAATTATAAAAAGTTGTTTCCTTAAAGCCCAATTCTCTCGCAATAATGTTAGTTCCATTAATAGGATCAAACTCAAAATCCTTACCTGTCCGAAGAGAAACGTGATTGACACCAGTATGCGTAATAATATTTTTGATGGAAATCTTGTTGTTGGCATTCAGCTTTAAAGATAAGTTCAACATACTTCCCAAAATGACTTCATTGGTATATTTATCAGTGCTGTAATCGAAATTGACATCTGCATTTTCACCATTAATCGTAAAGAAACGGTTTTTGGTATCGGTTCTTCTTTTAAGATTACTGTAATTAAGCACAGCAATAACACCCAATTCCTTCCCGAAAACTTTAGTATTGAAACCGCCGTCTGCCTGCAAAGACAAATTCTCCGGCCAGCTCAGGTTGTTATAGCCAAAATTCTTTACATATCCTTTGCCAAATTCTGTTTTCTGATCTTCAGAAAGAATTCCGAATGCATTTTTTGTAGGAAATCCGGCCGGTAAAGCTCTTCCTTTGTCATCAATTCCCAGAAAATCATATTTTCCCGATTTCTGTATTGCAAATTCTCTGTTGATTGTGATGCTGTTTGCACCAACGCCAACCTGCATATTAAAAAAGTTTTTGGCAGGTATGTCTTTGGTATTGACCTGGATCAGACCGCCTGCCCATTCTCCGGTATATTCCGGGATAAAGGCTTTATTAATTACCAGCGTTTCTATGACATTCGCAGGAAAAAGATCGAATGAGAAGGTTTTTTTATCCGGCTCAGTGCTGGAAAGCTGAATCCCATTCAGCATCGCCTGATTATAACGATCAGAAAGTCCTCTTACAACAATGTATTTACCATCCAGCAAACTCACGCCCGAAACTCTTTTCAGAACCTCGCCGGTATTTCTGTCAGGACTTTTTTTGATGGCTTCCACCCCAATAACCTGTGACACCACTGCAGAATTTTTTTGCAAAGCAATAGTGGCGGCAATTGATTCTTTTTTGGCACTTGATTTTAGTACAACACCTTCTATGTTAGATTCTTTAGCTTCCAGTCTATGAAGCAATATATCCAGATGGGTATTTTCCTCACTTACAGAAACGTCCGAAATCTCTTTACTCTGATATTGGGCATTACTAATTTTTAAAGTATAAGTAAGCTTTGGATCCAGAGAAACAGAAAAATTCCCGGAAACATCGGTTGTAACCTGTTTATCATTAATACTAACTGTAACTCCTTCTACAGGAGAATTATCTTTGTCATCTAAAACCCTACCCTCCAATATATGAGTTTGTGCAAAAATAAAAGTGCCGCATAAAAATGCTCCCGCAATATATATCTTACGATAGGTCTGGTGAATTTCCATTTTTCTCTTAATTTTTATCTGGCGTAAAGAAATAATTTGGAAAGTAATCCGAATGTATAAGAAATATCAACTATTTTTTAATATCCTGTTAAGAAAAGCCGGGTTATGTTAAATCAACCTTAACAGGTTAATACGATTTAAAAATCTGTTCATTTATCATTAAATTTGCACCAGATAATTTTTACTGAAAATTACACCTGAAACAAACAATCATCTGAAAATTAAAGCATTAAAAACTTTAACATTCTTTAATATTTGATTTTCACCAAAATTTGAACTTATATGGACTTAAATCACACAATAGAAATACTACAATCCGGCGGAACCATACTCTATCCTACCGATACGATATGGGGAATCGGCTGCGATGCGACCAATCCTGAAGGCATAAAAAAGATATTCGACATCAAAAAAAGAGAACCGAACAAGTCTCTTATTATATTAGTAGAGTCTGAAAAAAGATTGCAGGATTTAGTTGACGTTCCGGAAATGGCCTGGCAAATCATTGACCTCAGCGAGAAACCTGTAACAATAGTTTATGAAAATCCGAAAAATCTTCCCAAAGAACTATTAGCAGAAGACGGAAGCGTCGGCATCCGAATCGTGAAAAACGATTACTGCAAAAAACTGATTTCAAAGCTTAATAAACCTCTCGTTTCAACATCGGCAAATCTCAGCGGACAGAAATCCCCTATGAAATTCAGTGAAATCTCAGAAGAGATAAGGAAAGCCGTTGATTATATTGTGGAAGATCCCGATAATAAGGTTTCGGAATTTTCAGGTTCATCTGTAATCAAAGTTTGGAACAATAACCAGATCAAAGTTCTTCGTGAGTAAAAAAACCGGCGGATGACCTTTTGTAAGACCATCCGCCGGAAAAATAAACTATGAAAAAAAACTACTTTTTGTAGTTAGCATAATCTCAAAAAGAATACCGCAGCTATTTTCATAGCAAAATGTCTGATTCCTGATTTACAATCAATAATTAAAAGCCAAAAAGTCCTGATTTTCAAAAATTTGGGCGTATCTTCATATTTTTTCCAACAGCTTTTCCAAAATAAAAATATAAAGACCGCGCTATCCGCTACTATCTTTTTCGTCGGCTCGCAAGCCGACAAAAAAGGATATCCGCTACTATCGCTTACGCAGCTGCGCATAGTAGAAACTTTTCCCAAAAGAATTATCTTTGCAATTAAATAATAAACAAGAGCTCCAATTATATTATTTGCTAAGTAAACGGCTTTGCGGACTTAAAAGCAGTTAGTAGTTCAAATGAATCTTTGCGGACTTTGCGTTTAAATACTCATTTTCAAATAATAAAATGTTTATCAACCTCAATCAAAATAAAAATCTCAAACTTTTTAAAATCATTTCTGAAGTGGCCGCCAGAAACGGACAATCTGTTTACGCTGTGGGCGGATTCGTAAGAGACTTGCTGATGAAAAGAAAGGCGCCAACCGACATCGATTTCGTGACGGAATCCAGCGGCATAGAACTCGCTGAAAGCATTGCCAAAGAGATTGACCCTAAAACAAAAGTCGCGGTTTTCAAAACTTATGGAACAGCAATGTTCAAATACAAAGATCTGGAGCTGGAATTTGTAGGTGCCCGAAAAGAAAGTTACAGCGAAGATTCCAGAAAACCATCTGTGGAAACCGGAACTTTGGAAGATGACCAGAAACGCCGGGATTTTACCATCAATGCAATGGCGATCTCTCTTAATAAGGATAATTTCGGAGAATTGATTGATCCATTTGGCGGAATGCAGGATCTTTCCGACAAAATCCTGAGAACACCTTTAGAACCTCATCAAACCTATTCTGACGATCCTCTGCGGATGATGCGCGCTATTAGATTTGCAACCACCCTGGATTTCGATATTGAAGACAATTCTTTGAAAGCGATTAAAGAAGAAGCTGAGCGAATGAAAATCGTTTCTATCGAACGGATTATGGTGGAGTTCAATAAAATAATGCTTTCAGAAAGACCTTCAAAAGGTTTGAAATTACTGGAAGAGACCGGACTCTTGAATTATATTCTCCCGGAACTAATTGCTCTGAAAGGCATCGAAGATATTGATGGACAAACGCATAAAGATAATTTTTACCACACGTTGGCAGTCGTCGATAATATTTCTGAAAACACAGATAAACTTTGGTTGCGTTGGTCAGCTTTGCTCCACGACATCGGGAAAGCGCCGACTAAAAAGTTTGTTAACGAAATAGGCTGGACGTTTCACGGACACGAGTTTGTGGGTTCGAAAATGATAAAATCAATTTTTAAAAGACTGAAACTTCCCCTGGGAAACGAACAAAAATATGTAGAAAAACTGGTGAGAATGCACGCCAGGCCAATTGCCTTGATTACGGATGATGCTTCGGATTCTGCGCTGAGAAGATTGCTTTTTGATTCCGGGGAAGACTTGGAAGACCTTTTCACGCTTTGCAAATCGGACATCACGACTAAAAATTATTCTAAACAGACCCGTTTCAAAAAGAACTTCGAATACGTTGCGCAAAAAATCAAAGAAGTAGAGGAAAAAGACCAGGTTCGTAATTTCCAGCCACCTATTTCGGGAGAAGAGATTATGGAAATGTTCAATCTGAAACCCGGAAGAGAAATCGGAATCCTGAAAGAAAAAGTAAAGGAAGCCATTCTGGAAGGTGAAATCAGGAATGATAAATCAGAAGCTAAGGATTTTGTGATTGCTGAGGCTTCAAAAATTGGACTTGATTATATAAAAAAACAGCAAAAAAAATAACCGTTTGAATATAAAATTTTTACAAAATCCCATCCAAATACCATTGACCTTAATCTTATGTTTCGTTTTCTGTGTTTTAGTAATACTGAACAGAACATTAATTATAGATGATGCTTATATAACATTTCAATATTCCAAGAACTTTGCGGATTATCTGAAACCTTGGTACAATCTCGACTCTTTTTATCAAGGCAATGGACAAACAAGTTTGCTCTGGATGTGGGTTTTATCAGTATTCAATTGGATGGGCCTGAAATCTGAAAATATATTTTACATTATCAATATTTTAATAGGGATATTTTTAATAATACAATCCGTTTCTTTAATATTAAAAGAACAAAAGCCACTGAAAAAGGCATTCAGATTGATATTCAGTCTATTTTTCACCTACTGGATGGCGCTCAACTCCACACACGGATTGGAAACTATTTTAGCCACTTTTATTCTTTTTATGTTTTTAAAAGATTGGAAAAACAATAGAAATCCCTACTCTATACTACTTGTTTTAGTTCGTCCTGAATTTGGTGTTTTTTTACTTTTCTGGTTTCTTGACACGAATTTCCGTCAAAAGAAAGAAATTATTTCTAAATTCGTTTATTCATTTTCCGGCATCTTAATATTTGCTTTATTTTATCTTCTTTTTTACAAATTTTATATCCCGCTTCCTTTTATTCTGAAATCTAATTTCAACACTTACAGTTATTTAGGAATCAAAGTTTTTCTGGGAAGATTCATTTTGTTTTCTCCTGTTATTTTAACTTTATTTTACAAGAGAAACTATTTTCATCTCATACCTTTGGTTTTTCTGATTTTCTTTTACACTTTTAATATTAACAGCTATTCTTCGGGGATCTATATTCGATATTTTTTCCCTTTGACAGCTTATTTTTTAACAATCGATTTTGATTTCTCATCTCGTAATTTTTATACAAAAGCGACGAAATTTATTCTAAGTTTTGTGTTAATAGCTTCATCGTTCAGGATGATCGATTTATGTACAAATTTCTATAATGACAGAAATGGTGTCATAACTGATAATGAAGGATTTTACAGCAGTTATGGTGTACTTGCTAAAAAACTAAAGAAAACAGATAAGGTAATCATAATGGATGCCGGTCATGTTGCCTACTTTTCTGCAGCCACCGTTTATGATGGCTATGGACTGAATGATGCAACTATGTTACTGGCCAGAAAACACAGTGACAGTGCAGCTTACAGAAATTATGTGGAAGCAAGGAACATCAATATAGTTTCAGTTGTCTCCAAAGATCCATTGATTTTTAAGCCCAGAATTGATTCTGATTTTACCTTTAAAAGTTTAAATCTTAATCATAAAAAACTACTTTACAGATTACCTATGGATAGTAATTTTTATCTTTTTGTATATCAATATAAAAATTAACGGGATGGATAAACAAAAATTATTACAATTAATCAATCAAAAACTCTCCGAAAAAATCCGGAATCTGGAAAAGCTGATTGCCGAAACCCGGGCTTCCAACAACGATACAAAAAGTTCGATGGGTGATAAGTACGAAACTGGAAGAGAAATGCTTCAGCAGGAAATCAATAACCTCCAAGTTCAGCTGAATGAAGTTTTGAATCAGCTGAATTTTTTAAAAACCTTCCTCATAAAACCTTGTGATAAAGCAGAAAAAGGAGCTATTGTAAAAACAGAAAAAGGGTTATTTTTCATTTCGGTTTCTTTGGGCGAAATCACTTCTGAAAATCAGAAAATCATTTGTATTTCTCCGGAATCTCCTTTGGCAAAAGCAATACACGGCAAGAGAAAAAATGAAGTATTCGCTATCAATAACATCAATCAAAAAATTGAAAATATCTGGTAAAAATTACCGTATTTTGTAAGTCAAATTTCATCTCAATGCAAAACTATCTTGATCTGCTCCAACATATTTTAGACAACGGAACCGACAAAACCGACAGAACCGGAACCGGGACACGCAGTGTTTTTGGTTACCAGCTGCGTTATGATCTATCGAAAGGATTTCCTTTGGTAACCACTAAAAAAGTGCATCTGAAATCGATTATTTATGAATTGCTTTGGTTCATCAAAGGCGATACGAATATCAAATACCTGAAAGACAACGGCGTTTCTATTTGGGACGAATGGGCCGACGAAAACGGAGATCTTGGTCCTGTTTACGGTGCACAATGGAGAAGCTGGAGAGGTGCCGACGGAAAAGTAGTTGACCAGTTTTCTGAAGTGATTGAGCAGATTAAAAAAAATCCGGATTCCCGAAGATTAATTGTTTCTGCCTGGAACGCTGCAGAAATCCCAAATATGGCTTTAGCGCCTTGCCACGCCTTGTTTCAGTTTTATGTAGCGGATGGAAAACTGTCGCTTCAGCTGTACCAGAGAAGTGCGGATGTTTTCCTGGGTGTTCCTTTTAACATCGCAAGTTATGCGCTTCTTTTGATGATGGTTGCACAGGTTACAGGGCTAGAAGTTGGCGATTATGTTCATACTTTTGGCGACGTTCATATCTATAACAATCATTTTGAGCAGGTTCAGAAACAGCTTTCGAGAGAGCCGAGACCTTTACCGACGATGAAACTCAATGCGGAAATAAAAGATATTTTTGATTTTGATTTCGAGGATTTTACTTTGGAAAATTACGATCCGCATCCTGGGATTAAAGCGCCGGTAGCGATATAAGTTCTTTTAAATAAATTGATTAAATTTGATTAAAATCCTGAAATTATGGAAATTAGAATTAATATTAATGAATATGCAGATGTTTCCTATATCAAAAATCTTTTATCAAAAGTAAAAGGTGTTGTAAGTGTGGAAACTGATGAGGATGAAACTTATTCTTGGGAAGAGATTGAGAATTCTGAAGAATTTCAACAATTAATTGAACAGAGTAAAAAAGATATTGAAGAAGGGCGATATGTTGAACATTCAAAGAAATTAATAGATTCAATATTTCAAAGAAATAAATGAAAATAATCTATTCGCAAACCGCACTGAAAACACTGGACTTAATTATTGAATTTTTAGAAAAAAAATGGACTTCAAAGCAGATTGAAAATTTAAAAAATGACATCTTCAAATTTGAACAAACAATTTTTGATAATCTGATTGCTCATCAATTTTATTCAAAAGCAACTGAAATAAGATTTATGTTGATTGCAAGAGACAAGTAAAGATTTTTTACTTAAAGAAAAATAATGAAATAGAAGTACTTGCATTTTGGCATTCAAAAGGTAATCCTAAAAATTTAAGAAAACTACTTGGTAAGTAAATAAAGTGAAGCCTAAACCTTCACTTTTTTTGTAACAATCTTCTAAAATCCAACACTTATAAAGCTTTAAAATAACATCGATTATAAATTCGGAAGAATGAAAAAAATATTCATTGCTGCACTATTTCTGAGTGCAATTTTTAATTCAACTGTAACTTTTGCACAGACAGAAACTTCTGGCAGAAATGTTCCTTACAGAGCGACGCATACCAAAACGACAGAACTGAAACACACCAAACTGAAAGTTAATTTTGATTACCAAAAAGAACAGATGAACGGTGAAGAATGGCTCACAGCTAGTCCTTTCTTTTATGCGACTAATGAATTGGTTCTTGACGCCAAGGGAATGCTGATCCACGAGGTTGCGCTGGACAAAAACGGAGCAAAATCCCCTCTTAAATTCGATTATAAAAATGATGTTCTGAAAATCACGTTGGATAAAACCTATCAGAAGAATCAGGAGTACACGGTTTACATCAAATATACAGCCCGTCCTAATGAGGTGAAACAGGAAGGAAGTGCAGCTATTAATGATGCCAAAGGACTTTATTTCATCAACGCACAAGGTAAAGATCCGGATAAGCCAACACAGATCTGGACTCAGGGTGAAACCGAATCTTCCTCAGCATGGTTTCCCACCATTGATAAATCCAACCAAAAAACAACTCAGGAAATCTATATGACCGTTCCTGATAAATACGTCACGCTTTCCAACGGCGTACTGAAGGACTCTCAAAAGGAATCCGGAAATATGAGAACCGACCATTGGGTGATGGATAAGAGACATTCAACCTATCTTTTCTTTATGGGCGTTGGAGAATATGCTGTTGTAAAAGACAAGTGGAGAAATATCCCTGTCGATTACTACATTGAGAAGGAATATGAACCTTACGCGAAGCAAATCTATGGTAATACGCCGGAGATGATCGAGTTCTTTTCTAAAAAATTAGGCTATGATTATCCTTGGGCAAAATACGCTCAGATTTCCGGCAGAGACTATGTTTCAGGAGCAATGGAAAATACGACTGCCACCCTTCACGGAAGTGATATTCTTCAAAAACCAGGACAACTGATTGATGAGAACAAATGGGAAGACACCATCGCCCACGAATTGTTCCACCATTGGTTCGGAGATCTGGTTACCGCAGAAAGCTGGAGCAACCTGACTGTGAACGAATCTTTTGCCAATTACTCAGAATACCTTTGGAATGAATATAAGTACGGAAAAGATCAGGCCGATTATCATCAAATGGAAGATGTAAATCATTACATTCACAATCCCGGAGATTTCAAAAAAGACTTAGTAAGATTTAATTATGCTTCCCGTGAGGATGTTTTTGACTTGGTAACTTATCAGAAAGGGGGCGGAATCTTGCATATGTTGCGAAATTATCTTGGCGATGATGCGTTCTTTGCCGGGATGAATGATTATCTGAAAACTTATGAATACCAAAATGCAGAAGCACATCAGCTCAGGTTATCATTTGAGAAAGTTTCCGGGAAAGACCTGAACTGGTTCTTTAATCAATGGTATTTCGGCAGCGGACATCCTAAGCTGAACTACACTTATAATTTTGAGCCGGTTAAAAAACAGGTCACTGTTGTCATCAATCAATCCCAGGATCAGCCTTTCGAATTTCCATTAGTTATCGATGTCTATGACAATGGCAAGCCCGTTAGACAAAAAGTTTGGGTAGATGCCAAAGCGAAAAACACTTTTACTTTTGATGTTTCCAAAAATCCGGATTTGATTAACGTTAATGCAGACGGAATCCTGGTGGCAGATATTACCGAAACTAAAACTCCGGAACAAAGCCTGCTGCAATTTCTGGGCTCCAAAGAGTATAAAAGCAAATCGATTGCGCTAAGCAATATCAAAGAAGAGGCGGGAAAAAATGCTGCTGGCATCAAATTATTGGCAGCAGCACTAAAAGATCCTTTCTTCAGAATCAGAGAACAGGCATTGGAACAAATCGACTTAACAATTCCTGAACAGGCAAAAGCATTGACTGCGGAAGTTGAAAAATTATCTATTGGCGATCCAAAAACTCTGGTTCAGGCGGCAGCAGTTTCAGCTTTAGCAAAAACTAAAAATGCCAAATACACAACTCTCTACGAAAAAGGACTGAACGCTGTGTCTAATGCTGTAAAAGGCTCATCCTTAGCCGGAATTGCAGAACTTGACCCTAAAAAAGCGGCGGCAGCTATTGCTAATATTGATCTGGATGGCGCATCAGAAGACCTGATGGCAAAACTGCTCCCGATTATTGTAGAGAATAAAGTAGAGAAACAAATGCCTGCCATAGGACAGACCGTGGCATTCTACCCTTTCATCAAATTCCAGGATGCGAAGCTTGGTAAATCTGCAGAAGACGGTTATAACTGGATCATGTCTTCTGATAATCTGAAGGCTACTGAAAAGATTACCAAAGTGCTGGTACAGGCAAAATCCCAGATCCCGGATAATCCGCAGGTCAGGATGATGATTTCACAAATGCTAAAGGATGGTCTTGCCAAAAAGATGGAGGTGCTGAAAAACAATCCGAACAGCCCGACCATCCACCAGCAGATTGATGCCATTAACAAAACCATTGAATCTTATAAGTAATCAGGCTTACAGATTCTGATGTATTTACATGAAAAAGCCATCTCGCTGAGATGGCTTTCTTCAATTATTACCGTTTAAAAAATAAATCCCGCAGAACGTAGCAGAAAGTAAAAAACACAAATGGGCACCAAGTACTCATCAACCAATACTAAGGATCTACGGGAAAATTGTTAATTGGCATCTTTTGTATTTTTAATTAAAATTAAATTGATTGAGGTAAAATTATAAATTTTAATCAAATAAAAAAGTATATTTTATTAAATATTTTAGTTTGTAGAAAAAAATCTACAAATACAACATAAAAATAAGAAAGGTATATTTCACTAAAACGTACGTTCCTTTTTGTAAAAACGTAAGTTTTTACAAAAAGGAACATACGTGCGTTTTAATTGAAACGTAAGCACGTTTTTGACTACCCCTGCAAACGCCCTGTTCATCGGACTTGCAGAGGGGTGTTTTTTTTGTCTTTTTTACTTCTTCAGAAGACCTTCTATAAGCTTGTTCTGGACTCGATCAGTTTAGCGATCTGCTCCTGGTTTTTGAGGATACTTTCCATCAGTTCCGGAGACTGCATATTAAAAGTAGGATTATATTGATTGACAGCAGCAACAGCACTATCACTAAAATCACTGTTTGTCATAATATTATTAGCATCACTTAGTAAGTCATTCATATCCACCTCCAGCGCTTTGGCAATGCTGTTGAGAAGGAGCGAATTGGGAATGCTCTTGTCCGATTCTATATTGGAAATAGTCCCTTGCGTCACATCCAGGCGCAGTACCAGATCGTTCTGTGACCAGTTTTTAGCTTCGCGGTAGCGTCTCACTTTGGTTCCTAAGCTCATTTTATTAATATTTTAATCAAAAATATTAAAATAATAATGACAACAAGAAAATATTTTTTCCATATTTGCCTATAGAAAACTATTAATTTAAACATTAAAAACCTATGATGAAAATTTTATTGCGCAAGGGCATTTTTGCCTCTTTGCTTCTACTACTTTTATTTGGATGTCGACAGGATGATTTCCACAATACCACAGAAAACAATAATATCCGGCTGGTATCTGACGCCAGGTCTTTTTTTCAAAAATCCAATACTAAAATTGCAATGCTCTCTTACGTATCATCTTATAATTGGGATGGAGCTATTGTTTCTACCGGAGCTGATGGAACTTATGTAGAAATTCCGCTGGAGGTAACCAGTAAGCTGGGTACCGTAGAAAGCAGCAGCGGAGAAACCTTCTCTGCCTTCCACCGTCTTCTGATGAAGCAAAAGGACAATGGTGATTTTGAAATCTTCTACCTGGTGCTTGCCTCTGCGGACAAAAAATTCAGGAACACGGACAAACGGTTCAACTTCTATAGCATCAGTCAGCGATTCAGCGGACAAATCATTATCATTGATTCTCAAAACAAAAAGGTTTTCGCCAGATATTATGATGAAGGCTTCCGCCGTCCGGACAACCCTCATAATAATAATGATGGTACCAGCAACCAGGCACCGGACACGGTAACCTGCACATACCTTGGCTGGGCTTATGAAGATGGAACTTTTGAGCCAATTATGCTTATGTACTGTAGCGGTAATGAAGGTGATACAGGAACACCAAACTACGGTAACACCGGTTCAGGAGGTGGCGGAACGCCCGGGACTAAAACACCGTGTGAGAAAACAAAAACAAAAATTATTGGAAATCCCAAAGTACTGGAAAAAATAAAGGATTTGAAGGATTTCATTAAAACCGGTAGCGGAGAAAAAGGATGGAAATTTAATAAAACAGGAGACCCAACTGTTACTGCTAATAATGCAGCCCATAGTGTAGAGTTTGGTGACCCCTCTTTATTAAACGGCGGTTATCATAACCATACCGCATTAGGAGCCCAGACCTTCTCTTCAAATGATATCAATACTTTACTTGATATTGCAAGGTACAATGGCGCATCTGATCCTACTAATGCTTTTTTAGGCGTAGTAATACCGGGGGATATGAACTATGTGATCCAGTTTAACGGTGGTATGGCAGACCTGCCTGCCTATGGAAGCTTTTCTCCAAAACAGCTAAAGGATTTAAATCAAGAACAATGGAAACAATATTTGGAATTAGTGACAAAACCTAATATGACAATGGATAAAAAAATTGAATTGATGTTTTTTGCGACATTAAAAAAAATGGGGCTACAGGATAAAATCACCCTGCAGAAAATAGACAGTAACAACAAAGTATATACTGTAAATAAAAATCCGGACGGCTCTACCACAGCTGTTCCTTGTTATTAAAAAATATAAATATGAAACAACTATTATTAATATTAAGCATAAGCTTAATCATTTCTTGCAAAGGACAACAAATTGTTCCACTTAATACATCTGCGTATGATGCACCAGCCAATGCATATCTAAAAGATACCAATAATGAGTTTAATCCCTATATAGGAACCTGGACGGCAACATACCAAGGAAAAAGTATCAAACTGGTAATTAATAAAGAAGAGAAAGTTCCTTTTGAGATGTGGGATAAAAATTTTTACAGAGACCGGCTTATTGTGAGATATGAAATCAAAACCAATGGTGTAGTGACACAATCTACATTAGGAAAAGATTTTACAAATGACTCAAGTTTGAGTATAGAAGGTTTAAAAACAGAATCCAATGGTGCTGTCGTTACATTAATCTTTTCAGGGGGTAATTGCAGTATTGGAAACGGACTTATAAAATTTAAAAAAATAAGTGCTACACAGTTTTACTGGAACTATTACCCCGGCTCTGCAACTCTCAATGATAATATGTGCCCTAAAAATCTGGATTATACAATCTATCTGCCAGAAACAGAGAACCTTGTTTTTACTAAACAGTAAATAAAATAGCCTCCTGTAAAAAAGGAGGTTTTTACTTGTAAGAATAAATATACAAAGATAAAGTTGTTGCACAAAAATAAATGATAACAAGGTATATACTTCGGATGGCTGTGAGAGATACAGCTGTTCTTTGTTACTAAAAAAAAAAATAATTATGAAACAACTATTACTGATATTAAGCATCAGCTTAATCATTTCTTGCAAAGGACAACAAATTGTTCCAATTAACTCCAATATCACTACGGTACCAATAAATGCTTATTTTAAAGATACCAACAATGAGTTTAATCCCTATATAGGAACCTGGACAGCAACATATCAGGGAAAAAATATCAAACTGGTAATTAATAAAGAAGAAAAAGTTCCTATTAATTTGCTTGGTAAAAACTATTTCACAGACCGGCTTATTGTGAGATATGAAATCAAAACCAATGGTGTAGTGGCACAGTCTACATTGGGAAAAGATTTTACAAATGACTCAAGTTTGAGTATAGAAGGTTTAATGACAGAGGATAATGGTGCTGTCGTTACATTAATATTTTCAGGAGGTAATTGCAGTATTGGAAACGGACTTATAAAATTTAAAAAAATAAGTGCTACACAGTTTTACTGGAACTATTACCCCGGCTCTGCAACTCTCAATGATAATATGTGTCCTAAAAATCTGGATTATACAATCTATCTGCCAGAAACAGAGAACCTTGTTTTTACTAAGCAATAATTAAAAGCTCCACGAGACTTTGCGCTAAAAATGATGAGAAAAATATTTTTATTATTAATTTTATTTCCTTTATTCTTGTACAAGGCTCAAGAAAGAATATTACCATTAGACTCTACAATAAAGGATAGTATAAAATTGGGCGATTATTTAAAGGATTTACATAATGATTATATACCTTTTATAGGAACCTGGAAAGCAGCATTCGATGACAAGATTATTTTAATTAAAATAATTAAAGTCAGCAAACGTCCGGCAAGAATAGGTTTTAGAGAAAAAGAAGTTAACTACTTTGAAGATACCCTTATATTACAACATAAAATTACTGACAAGAATGGAAAAGTTATTGAAAATTACTTGCACCCCAATCCTAATATATCTAAAATTATATCACAGGGTTTTAATAAAAAAAGAAAAATAGCATACTTTTTTTATAGCGGAGTAGCTTGCAGTGTAGGTTTAGGAGGAATAGATCTAGAAATTATAAACTCAAAGCATATGTTATGGAATTATTTTCCACAAGAAACTTTTACCAATAGGTGTCCTAAAGGAACAGATATTACGATCTATCTACCTGAAACAAAAGACTTAATTTTTACTAAGCAATAATTAAAAGCCCCTTAATGGGGCTTTATTAACATCATGAATAAGTTAATAGTCATCTTAATTTTAGCTTTCCAAAGTTTCCTGTATGCGCAGACTACGCTTAACTTCAAAATTTACTATCAGAAGAAGGAAGATACTATTACGCTTCTTGTGGATAACCAAGATCCTTTCCCCTACTCTTTTGAATTTGATGGGCAGCCGATAGGAGAAAATATGCGCTCTATAGGAGAGCATTTCGCAACAAACTGTGTAATAGAAGGTAATACCTTTAAAAAAAGGCTTGCACAATTCGTCCCTTTAAGTATTAACAAGCCTTTTGAATTTAAGAAAGTCCCTAAATTTATAATTAGTAAAGGAAACATCTGGAATACGAACTATGAAGAAAATTATGAATATGACCTACCTTATAAATCAAAAGAAATATTTCTTGTAGCTCAGGGATATAACGGTTCACTTTCTCATCAGAATCAGAATGCCTTAGATTTTGAGATGCCTGTAGGAACAGAGGTTCTGGCAGCAAGAGAAGGCATTGTGATGGAAGTAAAACAAGATAGCAATACTGGTTGTACGGATAAATCGTGTGCAAAATATGGTAACTACATAAAAATTATCCATAGAGATGGAACCATAGCAGATTATTATCATTTAAAGATGAATGGCTCAAAAGTTAATGCAGGAGATACCGTACAAAAAGGACAAACTATAGCTCTTAGCGGTAACACAGGCTGGAGCACTGGTCCTCATTTACATTTTATGTGTTATCAACCAAGACCAAAAGGTAGGAATATCAGTTTAAAAACACTTTTCCGTATTAATAATGGAAAAGAATCCAAGTATCTGATACAAGGTAATAAGTACAAGAAGAATTATTAGAAAATATTTATGAAAAATTCTGTAAAGCATTTGAAATCACAGCTCTTTCAAAGGATCCCAAAAGAGCGTTTTAAAATCCTTGATCTTCCAGTTGTCCTGTACCACGACATTTTCTTTTTCCAGCCTTTCCCGGAACGACGGAACTGATAGTTTTCCTGAGCTGCTGATAACGCGGTGTGCCGGAACGTCTTTCGGACATCCGCCCATTGCATGACCAACGTGTCGGGAATGATTCGGATAGCCTACAGCTTTTGCAATAGCGCCATAAGTGGAAATCCTGCCTTTCGGGATTAGCCTGGTGACCTCGTAAACCTGTTTTTTGAATAACTCATCCATTGCTAAAAACCTAAAATTTTTAATTTCAACTGTATCGCAAAATTATCGGCAAACTTACTGGTATTATAATAGCCAACCCTGTAAAATAGTCCAAGGTTGAACTTGGTGCTGAGGAAATTGTTATTTTCCAAGCCTATTTCCTGGTAAAGATGGTTCAGCGGACTGTAGTCAAACTGGTGATATTCCGGGTTTTTCATATTCCCGATGATTCCTTTATAAACAACATCAAAGCTGGAGGTATTTTTCCCGATACTTTTGAAATACCAAGGAATACGGTGGGTAAAATAATAGCCAGCAAATTTATCATTGAAATATTTCCCTGATGTCATTGTTGCAAAGCCCAGGTATGTTGTCAGGTTAAAGTTAGAAAAAATACTGTTTTCCCTGCTGGAATCCAATCCACCCATTTCAAACTGATGCCAAACCGGCGCATCGCCTGTGAAGTAGCCGCCATAAGCCCTTGTCCCAGTAACACCCAGAACTGTTCGGAACTGGTGCGTGTAGAGAATGTCGAAGCGGCTATAGTTTAACTCGCTGCCCAGAGTTTTAAAACCCTGTTCATAATTCAGGTAAACTTCCGGAAAGTTTTGTTCAAAAGTATATTTTCCCGACGGCGTCATTATATTCTTGCTGTTCGGTGAGAACTTGATGGTCGCTAAAGAACTGAAATTGTCGAAACTTCCCGTTCTGTTTCTGTAAGCATAATCAAAAACGGCTTCTTCCTTTTGTCTTTTTGCCGATACATTCAGCGTCAGCGAATTGCTGAGATCCACTTCATAACCTGCACGGAATCCTTCAAACTTATAATATTTATCATTCTGGATAGACATCCCGGAATTCATAATGGTCATTCTGAAATTCCAGAGGTTCTGGTTAAAAAGTCCGGACGCAGCAACATCATTAAAATATTCGATGCGGAAGAAGGAGTTGCGCTCCAAAGTTGTTCTAAAATCTACACCTGCTCCGTACTTAAATTCCTTGTCCTTAAAGCCATAAGCCAGGTAAACATCCGGCGAGATGTATTTATTGAACCTTTCATTGAGCTTGAATCCTGCCCCCAGACGAAAACCTTCGTATCTGTTATATTTGGTCTGAAGTGGATTGATGTCTATCATCCCGATTCTTATTTTGCCCCGCAAAAGACCCGTAATTACTTTAGCTTTCTGATCCAGCTTATATTTCTTTCCAATGGAATCGATTTTGGTATAGGTCAGTTTTTCTCTTGTTGTGAGGCTGTCTGTTCTGTATTTATCTAAAAGAGAACCGTCAGAATTTTTAACGCTCATTGTATAGCCATTAAATTGATTGGCTTTGACCTCAACAGGACTTTGGAAATCAAAATAATCTGCTTTCATATAAACATAGGTCCCGAATTTCTTCACCTTATCAAGACGTTCTTTTTTTTCCTCAGCAGTTTCATTTTCTTTTTTCTCAACCGTGTTGAAGGAAGACGTTCCCATTTTGATTTTCAGGTTCTCGGACTTCAGAAACCATTTATTATCAATAGGAATCCAAACAGAAGTGATGCTGCCATCCGACTTAACTTTGCTGTTACTTTCTATTTTTTTAATAGCATAAGTCGCTTTGTCAATATAAAGATAGCCGTTGTACTTTCTCCTGTTAACAGGCGTTTTGTAATCTACCTGCCTGAATCTGATGACGTAATTTTCTCTGCCGTCTATCATAATGGAATCTGTAAGGAAATACCTGTAAAGACTTCGGTTTTCCGGCAAGACTTCTCTCGGCACCTTGTTCCGGTTAGATCTCAAAGTTATCATTTCATAGATAGGCTCCTGCAATCCGGAAATCCTGTTATCCAGAATATTGATCTTCTCACCGTACTTTTTAGAAAATAAAAATTGTGTGGCGCGTTCCCAGAGAAACATCTTGCTCCTGGTAAAAACACTCATTGCTTTTTCTCCTTCTATAGAATCTTTCTTCTGCTTGTCTTCTTTCGGAAGAGTACGGTTTGACAGCCTGGCAAGAGAATCCTTTCTGGACCTCATAAAACGGCTGTAATCACTGATGCTGTCCTGATCCAGATCAAAAGACATTTTTTCATAAGATTTATAAGAGTAAGAGTCCAATGCATTCGGTGAATTATCTTTAAAACTTCTGAAAACCTTATTCAGAATAGCCAGAGCACGCGGATCGCTTTCATTGGTAAGTGTCACCGTTTCTATTTCTCTTGTCCTGGAGCTTTCTTTATCCAGTGCAATTTCCATCGTTTTATCCACCACCACTTCATCACCAATGAACTGATTTGCTTCCACATCTACTTTCGGGCATTTTGTGGTAAAGTTAAGCAGCCCGTTTTCATCGGTATGCCCGAGAAGTTTATCATTACAATAAACTTTAGCTCCTTTAATCGGTAAATGGTTATCCGATCTGTATACCTTGAGTGTGCTTTGTGAAAAAAGCAATGATACATAAAAAAGAAAGAGCGTAAAATAGAATTTCATTGGTATTGTATTGTTTTTATTTATAACAATAGGTCTATTAAAAAGCTCAATTGTTATCATTTGTAAATTTAAAGCTTTATATCCAATAAAAAACATTCCAAAGTGACTTGGAATGTTCAAAAATAATAATGTTAATGTGAGAATTATTTCAATTCAAAAAAATTGATGTTTGCATTGCCTGTATCAAAATATAATCTGAGTTTCTTTTCCCCTTTTGACAAATTGATTCTTTCCAAAGAAACCGTCTTCCATTCCTTTCCTGTTGGCGGCAGATCAATTCGTGTCAGTGTTTCTCCGGACTCATCTTTGATGCTGACTCCGGAACTTTCGGCAGACTCATTGTTATACCGGATATCCAGTTTATATTCTTTAGTTTGATTAACCTTCAACGTATACTGCAGCCATTCGCCGTTTTCAGTTTTCCCGACATAATATCCATTGGTAACCTTATCATTGCAGGCATAAATATCAACACCATCGTTACGCATTTTATTGCCGGCGTTCCATTCGGTGTGCTGACCAGAGCTTACCCAGAGATTCTGAAAATCATTATCCTGATAAGCTTTCCCAATCCTACCTAGATCATATTCCGTAGCAAAGATTCTTCCCGGAACATTGTGATTTCTGAATGGTTTTGTGGTTTCATCATTCACTTGCCGGAACAACGCATCGATGACATCTTTTTTCACTTCCGTATTTTCCATTTTGTAGTTGTCCGCGATTTTCAGCAATGCTTTCTGAGCAAAATCCTTTGAGGGTTTTTCGCCGCCGTTTTTCCAATAATCCAGAAGTTTCTGATATTCCGGTGTGATCTTCACGCTGGTAACGCCTGCGATATTATCAATTTTTTTCATTGGCCAGTAAGCATAGCCAATGTTGTTTTTCAGAAGAAGCTGATTGAGCTCCGTAAACCAAACATTGGAATTTTCACCCGTTTCTCCCAGCCACACCGGCACATTGAGTTTATTTCTCATATCCAGAATATTCTGGATCGCTTCGGGAGAGTTGTTGGTCCAGTATTTATGAAAACTCAAAACCATATTGTCATCCCAAAGCGCGGGAAGTCCGTTGTAATTATTTCCCCAGCCATTCCCTTCTATGATGATGATATGCTTCTTATCGACCTGCCTGATGGCTTCTGTGATATCTTTCTGAAGTTTCCAGAGCGGCGCATTAGACATCTCGTCCGTTCCATTCGGATTTTTTCCTGTAAAGGGATAATTAGGTTCGTTTATAAGGTCATATCCGCCAATCCATTCCTTATCTTTATAGCGTTCCGCCAGTTTTTTCCAGAGCGCAATAGTTTTTTTCTGATTCTCTTCATTTTGCCAAAGATTTGGTTTTGATTTATCATTATCGGATATGTTTTCATCATTACCTTGTCCGCCCGGAGCGGCGTGAAGATCGAGAATCAGGTAAATTTTGTTCGTCTCGCACCATTTCAGAAGATTATCAGTCATTACAAATCCTTCTTCCAGCCAAGTATTTTGCCCTTTAACAGGTTCTTTTTCAATAGGTAAAGTATAGAGATCATAATGCATTGGAAGCCGGATTGAATTGAAGCCCCATTTTGCTAAAGAATCAATATCTTTTTTAGTTATCCCGTTTTTAAGATAAGCTTTATAGAACGCATTTTTACCGTCTTCGCCAGCAACTTCTGCAATCTTTTCCTTGATTTTAAATTGTGGTCCTGCAAAATCGGCTGTCTTTAGCATATAACCTTCCTGAAGCATCCATCCGCCCAGACCAAGACCTTTCAGATAAACATTTTCTCCTTTAGGATTGACAATTTTTTGACCCTGGGACTTCAAAAATCCCTGAGCTGTCCCAAATTGAGACAATAAAAGTGTGCAAAATATGGCAGTTCTTATCATAATTTCATTTTGAACTAAGATAAGATTATTTATTAACCCGACAAATAATATTGAAATAAAGATTTATAAATACAATTATGAAAATTTCATGTTCTGTATCCTGACAGCATTAAGAATAGCCAAAAGTGCCACACCAACATCTGCAAAAACCGCTTCCCACATATTGGCTAATCCGCCGGCGCCTAAAATAAGCACAATAACTTTTACACCAAAAGCCAGACCTATATTCTGATAAACAATTTTCTTAGTTGCTTTTCCTATTCTTACAGCAGTTGAAATCCTGGCCGGCTGGTCTGTCTGAATTACCACATCCGCAGTTTCAATTGCCGCATCAGAACCCAAGCCTCCCATTGCCATTCCAACATCGCTTAATGCTAAAACCGGCGCATCATTGATCCCATCTCCTACAAAAGCAACCACTTCTTTCGGATTTTTCTTGAGGGCTTCAAGCTTTTCCACTTTACCTTCCGGAAGAAGTCCGCCAAACGCAGAATCAATTCCGAGCTTTTTAGCGATGTTTTGTGTCAATGAATCTTTATCGCCGCTCAGCATCATTGTTTTGATGCCAGCTCTATGAAGATTATTAATCGCTGGTTCCGCATCTTCCTTCACCTCATCAGAAATCGTCACATATCCTTTGTAAACGCTGTCAATTGCCAGAACAACAGTCGTTTCCACAATTTTATCCAGCTCATCGGGATATGGAATACCGAAAGACTTTAATAAATTTGTATTACCCGCAAGAACGTTTTTTCCATCAACCAAAGCTTTGATTCCTTTGCCCGAAATCTCCTCAACGGAATCCGGTATTTTACTGGCCGGATGAAACTGAGAAATCGCTTTGGCGATCGGGTGCGTGGAATGACTCTCAACCGATGACAAAACCGCAAGGAAATCATCTTTTGATATATCTTCCGGAACAATGTCCTGAACCTTGAAAACACCTTTAGTCAGTGTTCCCGTTTTATCCATTACAACCGTTGTTACGTTCGAAATGATATCGAGAAAATTGGAACCTTTGAACAATATTCCATTTCTGGAGGCTGCACCAATACCCCCAAAATAACCAAGTGGAATGGAAATAACCAAAGCACAAGGACACGAAATCACCAGGAAAACCAACCCTCTGTAAAGCCAGTTCCGGAAAACATAGTCTTCTACAAAAAAATAAGGAATCAAAGTAATCAAGACTGCCAAAGCAAAGACAATCGGCGTATAAATCTTGGCAAATCTCCTGATAAACAATTCGGTTTTTGCTTTTCTGGAACTGGCATCCTGTACCATTTGCAAAATCCTGACAATGGAGCTGTTCTCAAAAAGCCTTGTGGTTTCGATTTCGATAACCTGATCGAGATTCAGCATCCCGGCAAGCACTTCATCTGATTTCTGGATGGACGATGGCCTACTCTCGCCTGTCAAAGCTGAAGTGTTGAGACTTGCTTTTTCCGATAATAGCTTACCGTCCAAAGGAATTTTCTCGCCTACTTTCACCTGGATTTTCTCGCCGATTTGCACATCTTCCGGAGAAACGGTGTTCCAGTTTTCGTTTCTGAAAACCGTGGCTTCTTTCGGACGAACATCCAATAATGCTTTGATGTTATTCCGGGCTCTGTTGACCGCAGCTTCCTGAAACATCTCACCAATGGTATAAAACAGCATCACGGCGACGCCTTCCGGAAATTCGCCGATTGCAAAAGCACCGATTGTGGCTATTCCCATCAGGGAAAACTCATTGAAGAAATCCGACTTGGCAGCCAATTCAAATGCTTCTCTGAATACTGAAAAAGCTACCAACAGATATGAAACGAAATACCAACCAAAGCGCAGCCAAAGATTGCCGGTAAACCAATCTGCCTTGAGCCAGAAATCCAGCACCAATCCTGTGAAAAAAATCACAAGACTTATTACTAATGTAACTTTGGAATTTCCGTGGTTATGATCGTGTTCTTCATCGTGAGAATGTTCTTTCTGCTGTTCCGTGTTGCAACATCCGCTACTACAATTGGCCATATTTATAATGTTTCTAAACAAATTTACGATTTTAAAACAGTACTTTTCACTTTCAGAAAGGAATTTTATGCCAAAAAATGTTTTCTGCGCAGCTGCGTGAGGGCGCAGGGCATTGCCGGAGCTCTCACAGCAAAACTTGCAAGTTTTGCTGTGAAGCGACTGCCCGGAGACCGGCCCGAATGACGAAATAGAGGCGCGAGCGAAGCGAGCGCCGATATGACGGAATGAGGGACACGCCCAAAAAAAATTAATTTATTGTACAGATTGTATTGTAGTTATGAAAATTATTTTTATTTTTGCAACCTGTTAATCAACCTCTGACGAAAGACGTGAACGTTGTTTAATGTAAAACAATTTTATTTGCTAAACAAAATGGATTTAGTTAAGTACGTACAAGACAAGTACATTACAAAAAAAGAATTCCCGGAATTCAAAGCAGGTGATACTATCACTGTTTATTACGAAATTAAAGAAGGCCAGAAAACTAGAACGCAGTTCTTCAAAGGAACTGTAATTCAGTTGAGAGGAACTGGTGCTACTAAAACTTTCACGATCAGAAAAATGAGTGGTGATGTTGGTGTAGAAAGAGTTTTCCCAATTAACATGCCAGCGCTTCAGAAAATTGAAGTGAACAGACAAGGTAAAGTTAGAAGAGCAAGAATCTACTACTTCCGTGATCTTAGAGGTAAAAAAGCAAGAATCAAGGATAAATCTTACGCTAAGAAATAATCCTGAGCCTTCTCAGAACCATATAAAAACCAGCAAATTAATTTGCTGGTTTTTTTACTTTATTTTTTTTGATAAATACCCCAAATACAATTAGAAAATTCTCCCGCTGCAAAAGCAATATCCTTTCCAACTGCATTTATTTTATAAATATCCAAAACAAAATCTTGTTGATATAAAGGATCTTTCACCTCAATAGTTTCATTAGTATTTTGCCATTTAAAATCCCAAATATTAATTCCATCTAAATAAAATGGTTCGCCATCCGGAATTGCAGTTATAAACTTCCAACCTGGTGTTATCATTATATATGAACTAAATGATTCCTAATTCTTTCCCTACTTTTTCAAAAGCTGCAATTGCTTTATCCAAATGTTCCCTGCTATGCGCCGCAGAAAGCTGAACCCTGATCCTCGCCTTTCCTTTTGGAACCACAGGATAAAAGAATCCAATCACATAAATATCTTCAGATAAAAGCTTTTCCGCCATCTCTTGTGCTAATTTTGCATCATAAAGCATTACCGGAACAATAGCTGCATCACCATCCGGAATATCAAACCCTTTCGATTTCATTTCGGTTCTGAAATATGCTGCATTCTCCATCACTTTGTCTCTCAACGAAGTGTCGTTAGAAATCATATCTAAAACTTTGGAAGCTGCGCCTACAATTCCGGGAGCTAAAGAATTTGAAAATAAATAAGGACGAGAACGCTGTCTCAGCATATCGATGATCTCCTTTTTTCCTGAAGTAAATCCGCCCAAAGCACCGCCCAAAGCCTTTCCTAACGTCGATGTAATGATATCAACCCTGCCAATAACATCATTAGCTTCGTGTGTTCCACGTCCGGTTTTACCAATAAACCCGGTTGCGTGAGAATCATCAACCATCACCAAAGCGTCATATTTATCCGCTAAATCACAAACACCTTTCAGATCTGCCACAATGCCGTCCATTGAGAAAACACCATCAGTAACAATGATTTTGAATCGATGATTTTTTTCAGATGCAGCTTTCAACTGGTTTTCCAGATCCTGCATATTGTTATTCTTGTACCGATAACGGGCAGCTTTGCATAATCTCACGCCATCAATAATAGAAGCGTGATTCAGCTCATCAGAAATAATCGCATCTTCTTCTGAGAATAATGGCTCGAAAACACCGCCATTGGCGTCAAAACAAGCGGCGTAAAGAATTGTATCCTCCATTCCCAAGAAATTAGAAATCTTAGCTTCCAGATCTTTATGAATATCCTGAGTTCCGCAAATAAACCGGACAGAAGACATCCCGTAACCGTGAGAATCGATGGCTTCTTGTGAGGCTTTCATCACTTCGGGATGATTGGACAATCCCAGATAATTATTGGCACAGAAGTTCAGAAGTCTTTTTCCGCCCACTTCTATTTCGGCACTCTGCTGGGAGGTAATGATTCTTTCCTTTTTGTAAAGACCGTCGTTTTCTATATTTTTTAGTTCATTAGAAATGTTTTCGAGAAATTTTTGTGATATCATTTTTATTGATTTTCGATTTTAACAAAAATAAAAAAAGCACTGTAATAAAGTGCTTTTTTATGATATTTTAATTTGCTAGTCTTTTATGATCTTAACCGACTGGTTATTAAACTTAAGAATGTAGGTTCCTTTTTCCATTGTGGAAATATTGATTTCTGAGTCTGCTTCTGTTTTTCCTTTTCTGACCAATCTACCATCGCTGGCATAAATCTCAAAATCCGCTGATTTTTCCAGACCTGAAATTTTAATTACTGATTTTGCAGGATTGGGATACACATTGATCGCTTTTTGTTTAGCATCATCTACAGCCAGGGTATTATCTTTTGTAACTGTTGAGCCTTTGGTCACAATTTGTTTGTCATAATTAAAGGTTACACTCGTCACATCGAAATTGACATCATTAGTAAAATATTGGTTGTTAAAAGTATTATCCAAAACCAAATAAGCAGTCTGTCCGCCGGCGCCGGAAACTTTTATTGGCAGTGGCATTTCAAAGAAACTTACTGTAGAACTGCTTCTTGTCTGCGCCACACGGAAGGTCAGTTTTTTAGATGTTGCATTTTGTGTCCAACGGATTTGGTAAGTCGGATAACCTTCACCATAGATCCAATCATTAAAAAATTCCGTAAAGTTTCGACCTGTGTAAGATGATAAAAAATCCCTGAAATCATTTGTTTTGACATAATTATAAGCGAAGGCTGGATTATTCTGATACGCTTTCAGCATTGCATAGAACTGATCGTCTCCCAGAATCCATTTGATCATCCTGAGAACATAACCGCCTTTGGTATAGGTCAGCCTGCCATCAAAAATCCGGTTTGAAGTTAATTGATTATCCGGAACATAGACACTTCCTCCGGGAGAACTTGTAATATTATCCATCTCA
>CAJYLO010000019.1 GCA_913776245.1 uncultured Chryseobacterium sp. | reverse complement strand
ATATGCTGAAATTCGCCAAAGAATATCAGGATGTTACAATTTTGCAACAGACTGTTGCAAAATTACCTTGGGGACACAATATCCTTTTAATCGAAAAAATCAAAGACCAAAAAACAAGGTTTTGGTATGCAAAAAAATGTATTGAAAATAACTGGAGCAGGGATATTCTGGATTTGCAAATCAAAGGCAATCTTATAGAAAGACAAGGCAAATCCATTAACAATTTTGAAAGCACTTTACCAAAACCGCTTTCAGATTTGGCAAATCAGACTTTGAAAGACCCTTATATTTTCGATTTTTTGACATTAGATTCCGATTTCAGGGAAAGAGATATTGAAAAACAATTGACGCATCATATTACGAAATTTCTTTTGGAATTGGGAAAAGGATTTTCATTCCTTGGAAGTCAATATCATTTGGAAGTTGGGAATCAGGATTATTATCTTGATTTGCTTTTTTATCACATTAAGCTCAAATGCTATATTGTCATCGAATTAAAAAATACAAAATTCAAACCTGAATATACTGGTAAATTGAACTTCTATCTCTCTGCTGTTGACAGTTTGATAAAAGAAGAATCGGAAAATCCAACCATCGGAATTTTATTGTGCAAAGACAAAAATAATATCGAAGCAGAATTTGCTTTGAGAGACATCAACAAACCAATTGGTATCAGTGAAATTCAATTTGTAGAAAAACTTCCCGATAATTTGAAAAGCGCACTTCCAACCATTGAAGAAATAGAGAATGAACTTAATAATTTTGGAAACAAATAAAATGAATAACGATAATTCCTCAAACCCTCAAACTCTCAAACTCTCCGACTATACCTTCCCCGCAGAATGGGAAGAACACGAAGCAACCTGGCTTTCCTGGCCTCACAAAGAAGAATCCTGGCCGGAAAGAATCGATTTTATTTATCCTGCTTATGCCCGATTTATCGCTGAATTAACGAAAGGCGAATTTGTTTGCATCAATGTCAAAGATCAGGAAATGAAGGCTTTTGCAATGGAACATATTTCCAAAGCCGGCGCAGATATTTCCAAAGTCGAATTCTATTTTCACGAAACCAATGATGCCTGGTGCAGAGACCACGGCCCCGCATTTTTAGTGAATAAAAACGGAGAAGAACCAAAGAAAATTATTGTGGATTGGGGATTCAATGCGTGGGGCGGAAAATATCCACCGTTTGAACTGGATGATGTGATTCCGACCAAGATTGCTGAAGAAAAAGGATTACCTGTTCTTTATCCCGGAATTATTATGGAAGGCGGCTCAGTCGAATTTAATGGTGCCGGAACGGTTTTGACCTCTAAGTCCTGTTTGCTTAATGAAAACCGAAATCCGCATCTTTCTCAGGAAGAAGTGGAAGAGTATCTGAAAAAATATTACGGACAGAAGCAGGTTCTTTGGGTTGATGACGGAATTGTTGGTGATGATACAGACGGACACGTGGATGACACCATCAGATTTGTGAATGAAAATACCGTTCTCACCGTGATAGAGGATGATCCTGAAGATGATAATTACGAAATTCTTCAAAATAATCTTCGTCAACTGCAGCAAATGACTTTATTGAACGGCGAAAAACTGAATATCATACAATTACCTATGCCAGATCCGGTTTACTGTGACGGGCAACGGTTGCCTGCTTCTTATGCTAATTTTTACATCGCCAATAAATCAGTTATTGTACCGACTTACAGATGTGATAAAGACTCATTAGCTTTGGAAATTATTCAGAAATGTTTTCCAGATAGGGAAGTGGTCGGGATAGATTCCACCGACATTATCTGGGGATTGGGAAGTTTCCATTGTTTGAGCCAGCAAGAGCCTTTGGTATAGATTTAGGTCCGCTAAAAGCGGATTTTTTATTTTGGAAATTATGAATGAGATAAATGCTTCGGATTCGGTCAAAAAGATATTGCCATTTATACTGGCAACTGCTATTTTTATGCAGATGTTGGATTCAACAATCCTCAATACATCATTGCCGTCAATTGCGAGGGATTTGCAGGAATCACCTCTCAATATGCAGAATGCAATTGTGAGTTATGTCTTAACTTTAGCTTTGTTTATGCCTGTCAGCGGTTTTTTGGCAGATAAATTCGGAACAAAAAAGATATTTATTGCATCATTAGTTTTATTTTCAGTTGGCTCATTATTTTGTTCACTGTCCCAGAACCTTACGCAATTGGTTATTTCCAGAGTCATTCAAGGGATTGGCGGTAGTCTCATGACGCCTGTCGGAAAGCTGGCTTTGATTAAAACTTTTGATAAAAGCGAATTACTGAAGGCGATGAATTATGCCATTGTTCCGGCATTGATAGGCCCTATTCTCGGACCTGTGATTGGAGGTTACATTGTGGATTATCTTTCCTGGCATTGGATTTTTCTAATCAACATCCCCATCGGTATTTTAGGCATTATTTTGAGCTTCAAATGTATGCCCAATTACAAATCTCCCGTTATCGATTTTGACTTAAAAGGTTTCTTGATATTTGCAGCAGCTTCTCTTTTGCTTTCCATTTCATTAGAATTGCTGGGAAATACTAAAAACATTACTCCTATTTTATTGATCCTGATGTTAGGTTTTCTGATGCTCTTTTATTACTACAAACACGCTAAAACCGATAACAATCCCATTTTCCCGCTTAATCTTTTTCAGGTTCGCACATTCCGGGTTGGGATTTTAGGCAATCTGGCAACAAGGCTGGGAATCAGTTCTATTCCGCTTTTGGTTCCGCTGATGATACAGATGTCCTATGGCCGGTCCGCTCTCACGTCCGGTTGGATAGTAGCGCCAATGGCTCTGACTGCAATGTTCGGGAAATCTTTTGTCATTGGAATTTTAGATAGATTTGGCTATCGTAAAACATTAATGACCAACACATTTATTATCGGGATTCTGATTTGTTGTCTTGCGATTCCTAATGTCAATAGTTCTATCTATTGGTTTGTGCCGATACTTTTGGTCATGGGATTTTTCAATTCAATCCAGTTTACTTCTATGAATACTATTTCAATTGCCGATCTCAGAACCTATCACACAAGTAGCGGAAACTCTTTGGTTTCTGTCAATCAACAGTTTGCGGTTGGATTTGGGGTTTCTTTCGGATTGATAGTTCTGAAATTGTTCGAAGGTGATACTTCCTTTATTCATGACGAGACACATAACGCCTTCCGATATACATTTCTGGTTGTAGGTTTTTTAACGATTTTATCTGGTTTTGTTTTTAGAAGATTGCATTCAAAAGACGGTGATAATATGAAATCTGCGTAATATTCTTTAGTCTTCCAGACCAAAATCTTTCATCAGCTCAAATCCGTAATCTCTTAAAATTGAAATAATTTCTACAGCTTTTTTACCGCGTTCTGTAATATTGTATTCAGTTCTTGGAGGAACTTCGGGAAAAATTTCTTTGGAAATAAAGCCGTCATCCGCAAGTTCCTTTAAACTTTTGGAAAGCATTCTGTCAGAAATATGTTTGATGCTGTTTGATAATTCTGAATACCGCCAGGCTCTATCCTTAAGACGCCACAGAATCGGCATTTTATAAGTGCCACCAATCTTGCTCATTACGAACTCTACAGGATTGTGAAAAAGGTGTTTGTCAGCTATAAAATCCGGCATACTTACATTTTTGTTAGATACTAACAAATATAATCATTATTGAATTTATTACAAACTGAAATTAACTTTGCTTAATCGAAAATCAAAGTAATAATGAAACAATCAAAATTATTTAATGCGACTTTGAGATTGGGCGAAAACACACTTAAACAAAAACAAAAATCTAACTTAAACAATCAATGATGGAAAAAGTAAAAGAAGTCAATAGCTACGTTCATTTTCACGGAGCTGCTGTAAAAGGTAAAATTCTGATGGTGGCAAGTTCACCAAGTGTAAGCCAGCAAACAGGTTGGCCAATTGGTTTCTGGGCAGCAGAACTTACGCATCCTTTAAGAGTTTTTCAGGAAGCTGGTTATGATGTGGAACTGGTTTCAACAGAAGGCGGGAAATTGGAAATGGACGGCTATTCCAATCCTTTAGATGAAAGCGGATATTCTGCTCACGATGTTATTTCGTTAGGATATATGCAAAAGCCGGAATTTAATGCAATGCTTGAAAATACAAAAAAGCTGACTGAAGTTGATGCAAAAGATTATGATGCGATTTTTCTGGTTGGCGGGCAGGGGCCGATGTACACTTTCAGAGGAAACAAAGATCTGGAACAATTATTTGTAAGTTTCTATGAAAGCGGAAAGCCAAGCGCAGCAGTCTGCCATTCAACAACTTTATTGCTGGAAGCTAAAAAATCAAATGGTGAATTATTAGTAAAGGGAAAAACCTGGACAGGTTTTGCGGACGCAGAAGAGGAGTTTGCAGATCAGGCGGTCGGAATTAAAATTCAGCCTTATAGAATCGAAACTGAAGCAAAAGCAATTGAAGGTACTACTTTTAAGGTTGCAGCTCCGTTTAGTTCGTACGCTATTCAGGATGGAAATTTAATTACCGGACAACAGCAAAATTCAGGAGCGGCTGCTGCAGAATTAGTTTTAGATTCATTAAATAAATAATTACCGTAAATTTCACGTTAAACTAAAAAGTATGAATATAGCAATCATCGGCTCCGGAAATGTAGGCGGAGCTTTGGCTCAACAGTGGATAAAAGCGGGGCATAACGTTTTGATAGGAGCACAGTTTCCTTTAAGTGAAAAAAATATTTCCCTTGCAACAAAAATTGGAGAAGATCGCTTTGCAGTGATCGAGAATGCTGTGAAGCAGTGTGAAGTAATTCTTATCGCAACACCTCCGACTGCCATTTTTGAAGTAATTGAACAGTTAGGCGATGTTTCGGGAAAAGTAATTATTGATGCTACCAATGCAGTAATGAAGTCTCCGGAACCTTACAAAACAGTGTATCACGCTTTGGCAGACAAAACCAACGCAGAAATCGTAAAATGTTTTAACACCACAGGTTTTGAAAATATGCTCGATCCGATATACAATGGTGAAAGAATCGATATGTTTATGGCAGGAGACAGCGAAAAAGCAAAAGAAGTTGCCAAAAGGCTTGCTTTGGATTGTGGTTTCGGCTCTTGTGTAGATTTTGGAAAGTCTGACAAAGTTGAGCTTTTGGAAAAATTTGCCCTTTCCTGGATTAATCTCGCCATTATGCAGGGTTACGGAAGAGATATTGCTTTTAAGATTTTGAAAAGATAAATTATAAAAAAGGCTGAAGTTTAAGATTTCAGGACACTCTCCCACAAAGTGTGTAAGTTAAAAAGTCAGGGCTTAGATTTTATAATCTGAGCCTTTTTTCAAAAATAAGCATAAATTGGTTGAGAACAATGCCCCAATTCTGGATAGGCATCGACCATTTTTTTGTGGCTTCTTTTAAAGCAAGGTAAACAGATTTCAAGACCGCATCATCGGTAGGAAAAGACATTTTGTTTTTGGTGTATTTTCGGATTTTACCGTTGAGATTCTCGATTAAATTAGTGGTGTAAATGATTTTACGGATTTCTAAAGGAAACTCAAAAAATACGGTCAATTCATCCCAATTATCCCTCCAGGATTTGATGGCGTAGGAATATTTGGATTCCCATTTTTCTGCAAAATCAGTGAGCGCTGCTTCAGCCGCCTGTTTTGTTGGAGCAGTGTAAATATGCTTCATATCAGCAGAGAACTCTTTTCTGTCTTTCCAAACCACATATTTGCAGGCGTTTCTGATCTGATGAACAACACAAATCTGGGTTTGAGATTCAGGAAATACGGAACGGATGGTCCCAGTAAATCCATTTAAGTTATCGGTAGCGGTGATGAGAATATCTTCTACGCCACGGGCTTTTAGATCCGTTAAAACACCCATCCAAAAGCTTGAACTTTCATTTTTTACCAAGCCACATTCCCAGCACTTCTTTTTTACCTTCACGATTCAGGCCTACTGCCAAATAGATGGTCTTGTTAATGACCTTGGAGTTTTCCCGAACCTTGAATACGATTCCGTCCATCCAGACAATTAAATACAAATCTTCCAGAGGTCGGTTCTGCCAGCTCACCACTTCGGTGGCAACGGCACTGGTAATCCTGGAAATGGCGGAAGCTGATATTTCAAAATCGTACAGTTCTTTGACCTGCTCTTCGATATCACTCACACTCATCCCTTTGGCGTAGAAGGAGATAATAATATTCTCCAAACCTTCGATGATGTTATGCCTTTTGGGTACCAGTAAAGGTTCAAAACTGCTTGCCCTGTCTCTGGGAACTTTGATTTCACTCTCTCCAAAAGAGGATTTTATCTTTTTGGTGCCATGACCGTTGCGATAGTTCCCTTCTTTGGTTTTTTCATGTTTTTCATTGTCCAGATGCGCATCGAGTTCTGCCTCCAGCATGTGTTCAACGGCACGTTTGTGCATCTGTTTGAAAAAAGAGGTCAAATCTTCTCCATTTTTAAAGGACTTGTAGAAATCCTTGTTGTTTAATAATTCTTCTTTGTCGATCATAACTATATAGGTTAAAAATAATAAAAAGTTATTTCCGAAAAATTTTTTGAGCTTTACACGGCTCAAAATTTTCCAGAATAACTTTTTAACTTACACAGTTAGTGAGACACTACCGATTTCAGCCTTTTTGTTTATCTTTTCATTCCGCTATACATTCCGTTTCTTGTAAACTTTGAGTTTTCATCAATTTCAAAACAAACCATTGTGCAAGTTTTATTTACAGATAAAATTTGGGACTTATTATCAAGAATAATGCTGTCGCCTTGCTGCAGGGAAGTTTTATTTACATTCAGTTTCCCGTCGAAAATATAAATAAAATATACGGAGTTTTCAAAATATGAATCGGGTAATCTGATGCTGTTTTTTCTGCTTCCATATCATACACCAAAATATTGCTTTTGATCTCAAGCGATGCATTACTGCCTTTTACACCTGCTACAAGCCGCCATTCATTCTTGATTAATTTTCCGGCATTGGCAAACTGTACCTGTGGCGGATCGTCTTCGTTCTCGGGTCTTATAAAAATCTGCAAAAGTCGTACATCTTCTGTAAATCTCTCAGCAGGAATACTTTCTTCGTGATAAATACCGCTTCCTGCATTCATCAGCATTAAATTCTCCGGTGTTACTGCGATTTCCTTACCCGTGCTGTCTTTGTGTAGCATTGTACCGCTTCGCATCAGCGTAAGTATTTCGTCATTTTTGTGAGGATGCATCCCTACAAATGCGCCCGGTTTAAGATGAGCATCATCAAATCTGCCTAAATTATAAAATCCAAGATCTTGATCAGCCGTATTTCTTCCGGGAATTACAATATCAATATGAAAATCTCCGTGTCCGGCTTTTTGTCTTTCAAAAGCCTTATTTATTGTGAACATAAAAAAGTTATTTTAAAAAATAAATGAATCCTTAAATTAAGGACTCATTTATTCTTAATTTATGCCATAGACGGTAGAACATCAGAAAACAAGATTCCTAATAATTCTCCGCCTTCCGGTCTTGCCCAATCTTCAGCAATTTCTGCCATAAGCGTATTAGTGGCAGTTAGAACAACTCCTGCTTTTGCCATTCTCTGCTGGCTTAGGTTTTCACTTAAATCAAACGGAGAACCGGATGCATCCATTACAGCCTGTACATTAAAACCTTCTTCAACAGCACTGATAGCCGGATAAACAAGACACACATCCGTTGTTACTCCTGCCATAATTAAATTTTTCTTTCCCGTAGCCAAAACTGCATCCCGAAAGTCTGTATGCTCCCAACAGTTTACAATTCCTTCTCTTTTTATTCTTTTTTCGAATGCCTCAGGAAGAATTTCTGCTAATGCGGGCATTAAAGGTCCTTGTGCGGCATATTCCTGACTGCTTGTAAATATAACAGGAATATTTAGAACCTTTGCCATTTTCGCCAAAGCCAGTGTTTTCTTTTCAACTTCTTCCAGGGGAATATTTTTGATGAGTTTCATTGTTCCCACTTGGTGATCTATAAGCAATAAAGCTGTATTGTCTGATGTGAATTTTGTTGTATTCATTCGTTTTGTTATTTTAAAAATGTATTGCAAAATTAAAATGCTTACTATACTTTTGCAATAAGTGTATAAAATGTATATTAGTATACTTTGATATAGTTATTTAAATAATAGGTAATGCAAGAGAAAATAGAAATTCAGCCGGTAATGGATGCACTGGAAGTTATTGGCGGAAAATGGAAGTTTCCCATTTTATATAGCTTATGCAGCGGAAAAAAGAGATTTAAAGACTTATTGGGAGATATCGGAAAGATTACACCCAAAATGCTTAGTCTTGAACTAAAAGATTTGGAAATAAACGGGCTGATAACCAGAACGGCTATTGCAACTGTTCCGGTGACGGTAGAATATGAAATGACCGAATATGGTCTTACATTAAAACCTGTATTGGTTCATATTCAGGATTGGGGCAAAAAACACCGCGAGAAAATTATTAATGAAAGCAGGAAAGCTTAAAAGATTTAAAGATCTGGATTATATGATCTATAATTTATAAAAAATCAATGTCTTTTATAAAATTACTTATAACTGAAATTCAGGATTTTATATATCAGAATCTCAATTCTGATTTAAATCATTTATTATTGAGAAAATCGCCATTTACAGATGTTTTAATGGCAGAAATCGTACAGCAGATAAAAGGTAAAAAAACAGCCGAAAAAAAATTTCCGTTTCTGTTGGAGGAAGGAATTGTCTTTCCGCCAAATCTCAATCTGGAACAGGCCTCGTCACAATCAACAGCAGAATATAAAGCTCAGGATCTCAGAGGAAAATCTTTTCTCGATTTGACTTGCGGATTCGGGATTGATGCTTATTTTTTATCAAAGGATTTTGAGGAAGTTACTTTGATTGAACAAAACCCGGAACTGATTTCAATTGTTGAGAATAATTGGAACAGATTAAATCGAAAAGCCCTTTTTATCAATGAAAATCTGGAAGTATTTTTAGAAAATAATCAGCAAAAATTTGATGTCATTTATCTGGATCCGGCTAGACGTGACCAACAGAATAAAAAGAAATTCCTGCTTGAAGATTTATCACCAAATTTATTAGAAATAGAAGAAAAATTACATTCAATTTCAGATAAAATTATGGTGAAATTATCGCCATTGATTGATATTTCATATTTGATTTCTGAATTGAAAAACATTAGTGAAATTCAAATTATTGCCGTTAGAAATGAAGTCAAAGAACTTTTATTAATTATTGAGAATAAAGAGCAAAGAACAAAGAATGAAGACATTCAGATTCTTTGTGTAAATCTGGAATCTGATGAACCGGAATTTTTATTCAATTCCACTGATGAAAAATTCGCAAAATCAGAATTCTCAGAAAGCCTGGATTTTCTTTATATTCCAAATAATTCAATTCTGAAAGCTGGTGCATTTAATATCATTTCGGAACGATTCGGATTGAAAAAACTTCATCCCAATACTCATTTTTATACTTCAGAACATAAAGCTGAAAATTTCCCGGGACGCGTTTTACAAATCGAAAAAATCGAAGCCAAGGATTTAAAAAAAGGAGAGAAGTATAATATCATTTCCAAAAATTATCCTTTGAAACCGGAAGACATCAAGAAAAAATACAAGCTGAATGACGGCGGAAATCATTACCTGATTTTCACGCAATCTGTTAATGGAAAAGAAATCCTAAGAAGCCTTTGATTTAATTTATTGATTAACAAAGCTTTAATTAGATATTAATTATTTAGCCCTATTTTTAAAAATAATTGAATCACAGTTCATCATCCCACAAAAATTCACTACATTTGCACGCGTAAAAAACGGATATGCAAAACATTAGAAATATAGCGATTATCGCACACGTTGACCACGGAAAAACAACTTTGGTTGACAAAATTATTCACGCAACCAACATTTTCAGAGAGAATCAGGAAAGTGGTGAGTTGATTATGGATAACAACGATCTTGAAAGAGAAAGAGGAATTACCATTCTTTCAAAAAACATCTCTGTAAATTACAAAGACACAAAAATCAATGTAATTGATACTCCTGGTCACGCCGATTTTGGTGGTGAGGTAGAAAGAGTTCTTAAAATGGCTGATGGTGTAATCTTGTTGGTAGATGCCTTCGAAGGACCAATGCCACAGACGAGATTCGTACTTCAAAAAGCTTTGGAATTAGGCCTAAGACCTTTGGTTGTTATCAACAAAGTTGATAAGCCAAACTGTCGTCCGGACGAAGTTCACGATCAGGTTTTTGACTTGTTCTTCAACCTGGATGCAACAGAAGAGCAGTTGGATTTCCCAACATTTTACGGGTCATCCAAACAAGGCTGGTTCAACACTTCATTAGAACAAACTGATAATATTTTCCCATTATTGGACGGGATTTTACAATACGTTCCAGAACCTAAAGTAACCGAAGGTAATCTGCAAATGCAAATTACTTCTCTTGATTATTCTTCTTTCTTGGGAAGAATCGCAATCGGAAAAGTAACCAGAGGGGAAATCAAGGAATCTCAATGGATCGGTCTTGCACAGGCAGACGGAAAAATTGTGAAAGGGAAAGTAAAAGAACTTTACGTTTTCGAAGGTCTTGGAAAGAAAAAAGTAACTGAAGTTGGTGCAGGTGATATCTGTGCTGTTGTAGGTTTCGACGCTTTCCAGATCGGTGATTCTTTTGTTGACCTGGAAAATCCTGAGCCATTGGAAAGAACTGCGATTGATGAGCCGACATTGAATATGACATTCTCTATCAACAATTCGCCTTTCTTCGGTAAAGATGGTAAATATGTGACATCAAATCACCTTAAAGAAAGATTAACTAAGGAATTAGAGAAAAACCTGGCATTAAGAGTTCAGCAGACAGATGATGCGAACACTTTCTTAGTTTTCGGTAGAGGTATTCTTCACTTGTCGGTTTTGATTGAAACAATGCGAAGAGAAGGTTATGAAATGACGATTGGTCAGCCACAAGTTATCTTGAAAGAAGATGAAAACGGTCAGAAATTGGAGCCTTATGAATCTTTGGTAGTTGATGTTCCGGAAGAATTTGCTTCCAGAGTTATCGATTTGGCTACTCAGAGAAAAGGTGACCTTCATATTATGGAAACTAAAGGTGAGATGCAGCATATGGAATTCGAGATTCCTTCCAGAGGATTGATCGGGCTGCGTTCCCAGATGTTGACAGCAACTGCAGGTGAAGCAATTATGGCGCACCGTTTCACAGAATATAAGCCTTTCAAAGGTGCAATTCCGGGAAGGAATAATGGTGTATTGGTTAGTAAAACCCAAGGACCTGCTACAGAATATTCAATTAACAAACTACAGGACAGAGGTAAGTTCTTCGTGGATCCGGGTGAGGAAATCTACACCGGAATGATTGTAGGCGAGCAAAACAAACCGGGAGATTTGGTTGTGAATATTGTTGAAGCCAAACAGCTGAATAATATGCGTGCAGCCGGAAAAGATAAAGATACCGGTGTTGCACCGAAGATCTTATTCTCTCTGGAAGAATGTATGGAATATATCCAGGCCGATGAAGCGATTGAAGTTACACCAAACTTCATCCGTATGAGAAAGAAAATCCTTTCCGAAGAAGAAAGAAAAAGATTGGAAAGACAGGCGAAAGCTTAATCCTGATAATTTTAAAGTCCTCAGTTATGGGGACTTTTTAAATTAAATACTAAACACACAATGAAAAAATTCACCATAAAAATTACCTGTAAAGACGAGAAAGGTCTTGTTTACAGAATATCCGAGATACTTCTGGAAAACGGACTAAACATTATTAAAAATGATGAATTCGTAGATAATGAAAAAGCATTGTTCTTTATGCGAACTGAAGTCGCCGGGATTGCCGATCCTGAAACTGTGATTAATCAGCTTAGAAAACAGTTGGGAGAATGTTCTATTGAACTCAGCAAAAATGAAAGTAAAAATATCATTGTCTTGGTCACAAAGGAACATCATTGCCTTTCCGATCTTCTCATAAGAAACCAATTCAAAGATCTTAATTTTAATATTCTTGCTGTTATTGGCAATCACGATAATCTGAAAGATCTCACCGAAAAATTCGACATTCCTTTTTTCCATATTCCTGCCAAAAATATAACAAGAGAAGAGCACGAGAATCAAATCAGGAAAAAAATCGAAGATTTTAATTTCGATTATTTGGTTCTGGCAAAATTCATGAGAATCCTTTCTCCAGGTTTTGTAAAAGATTACTCGGCAAAAATTATCAATATCCATCATTCATTTCTTCCCGCTTTTATTGGTGCCAATCCCTACAAACAGGCCTTTAACAGAGGTGTAAAAATCATAGGAGCAACTGCACATTTCGTGACCGATGATCTGGATGAAGGTCCGATTATTTATCAGGATATTATCAAAGTAAGCCATTCCAAAACAGCAAAAGACCTCGCCAAAATGGGAAAAGATGTAGAACGAATTGTTTTGGCCAATGCATTGAAACTGGTTTTTGAAGACAAGGTTTTTATCGACGGAAATAAGACCATTATTTTTGAATAAAAAAAGTTAATAAATTATAAAAGCATCCAATTATTCGGATGCTTTTTTGTATTTCTGATTTTATCCTTTAGTTTTGCAGACTATGCGTTTAAAATCTTTTATCAAAATATTTTTGCTGGCAGTTTTTGTTGTTTCCTGTGCTACCAAAACCAAAAAATCTGTCACAAAACCTGGAAATAATAAACCTGTTGCAAAAACAGAAATCAAAACACCGCCTAAACCAATTACAGGCTTGAACAACATCAATCTGCCGGAAGTCAAAAGAGAGTTCAGAGCGGTTTGGATCGCCTCAGTTGCAAATATCAATTGGCCTTCCCGGAACAATCTTTCCACAGATCAACAAAAACAAGAGGCGATTCAGCTTTTGGATTTATTGGTAAATTTGAATTTCAATGCGGTGATCTTACAAATTCGCCCATCCGCAGATGCTTTGTATAAAAGCCCGCACGAACCTTGGTCTTATTTTTTAACCGGACAAACCGGCAGATCGCCTTATCCGGAATATGATCCTTTAGAATTTTGGATAGAAGAATCTCACAAACGTGGCTTGGAATTCCACGCGTGGCTTAATCCGTTTCGAGCTCATCATTCCAATGGTGGTGCAATTTCATCAGAATCAATGGTTAAGAAATCGCCAGAAAATGTTGTCAAACTTCAGAACGGAATGTATTGGTTCGATCCGGCTGATGACCGGACACAAAATCAGGCATCTAACGTGGTAAAAGATATTGTTTCCAGATATGATGTGGACGGAATTCATTTCGATGATTATTTTTATCCTTATGCCGAATATAATGGTGGCAAGGATTTCCCGGACTACAAGTCCTGGACAGTTTATCAAAAGTCCGGCGGAACGCTTTCACGGGCAGACTGGCGAAGAGCCAATGTCAATAAATTTGTGAAAAGAATCTATGATGAGATCAAGGCTCAGAAAAATGATGTTAAATTCGGGATCAGTCCTTTTGGAATATGGAAACCGGGTTTTCCTGCAGGAATTAAAGGGTCTTCTCAGTACGATGAATTGTATGCTGATGCAAAACTTTGGCTGAATCAAGGCTGGATCGATTATTTCACGCCACAATTGTACTGGCCGATTGAATCAGCAGGACAAAGCTTTCCACTTCTTTTGCAATGGTGGAATGATGAAAATATGAAAGGCCGCCATCTTTGGCCTGGGCTTAATACAGTTGCTGTAAAATCTTCGAATCCTGTTTCAGAAATTGCAAGAGAAATAGAAGTCACAAGACAAATCGTGAAAAATAATACAGGCGAAGTGCATTGGAGCATTGCGGGAATCACTAAAAGCAAAGCAATGCAGGATGAACTGAAGCTCAGTGTATATAAAGATAAAGCTCTGATTCCTGAGACCAAATGGCTGTCTTCAAAAGATCTGCCGGAGTTGGATGTCACCTGGAAAAAACAGCAAGGCAATTTTTTATTGATTTGGAATAAACAAGCTGAAGCATTGTCCTACGTCTTATACCTGAAATATGGCAATAATTGGCAAACAGAAATCCTTTCTCCAGAGCTGTTGTCCAAAATCGTTCCTTCTGAATCTAATGGAAAAAAATTGTCCACAATTGTTGTAAGGTCTGTGAATAGATTAGGAAAACTGAATGATTATAAAGCTGTTGTAGTGAATTAAATTAATAGTTTAATATTATTTTGTAATATTATAAAATGTTTAAATTCGGAGAAATAATTTTCCGATATGCATATCAACAGAAGAAACTGGCTGAAAATGGCTTTCCTTGGAAGCGCAGCGCTCACACTTTCGCCATTGGAATTTTTTGCGAGAGATACACCTTATTTTCAGGATTTGATCAAGGAAAATTCTACAATTCGGTTATGTTTTAATGAAAATCCATTCGGGACTTCGCCAAAAGCATTGGAAGCAATGCAGAAAAATCTCAGCGCATCATCGATGTATGATTTTCGTTTTGCTGATGTTCTTTGTGAGAAAATTGCCGGAAATAATCACGTCAAAAAAGAGAATATACTGGTCTCTGCCGGTTCTTCTTATCTGCTGGAACTGATTACCAAATATGTTTCCATAAACAAAGGTCATTTTATAATTCCGAATCCGTCCTTCACCATTTTTGAGCCAATTGCCGAATTTCTGGGAATGTCCAAATCCGTCATTCCATTGACTGAACAAAAGAAAATCGACTTAGAGAGAATAAAAAAATCGATCCAAAAAGACACGAAACTCATTTACATTTGCAATCCGAATAATCCAACCGGCGATTTGCTTTCCAGACAGGAAATAGAAACTTTTATCAATTCGGTTTCAGAAAACATCACAATTCTGGTAGATGAAGCTTATATTGAATTTACCAAACAGAAATCTTTGGCAGATCTGGTTAATCAACATAAAAATCTGATTGTTACAAGGACTTTTTCAAAGCTTTACGGATTTGCCGGTGCAAGATTGGGTTATGCCATCGGACATCCGGAAATGATCGGTAATCTGAAAAAACTGCAAAGCTGGAGTGGTGCGGAAATCAGTGTGGTGACAATGGCTGGTGCAATTGCAGCAATGGATGACCAGGAATTTATAAATAAGGTTTTGGATAGTAATCAAAAAGTAAAAGATTTTACGATTTCGGAATTTAACAAAAAGGGAATCAAAACCATTCCGTCATCCGCGAATTTTGTTTATTTTTCGCTGGAAAATTATAAAGATGATTATTTTAAGAAGTTGAAAGATGCCAAAATCCTTGGCGGAAAAACCTATGAAGACAGCGGAAAATGGACACGGATTAGTTTGGGGACAATGGAAGAAATGCGAAAATACTTTGATGTGATTTCTTAATTTATCAAGCCAGAATATTGCTAAACTCCTTCCGGTATTGTGACGGACTCTTCTGAGTATGTTCTTTGAACGTCTTATTGAAATAACTGAAATTGTTAAAACCACTGTCAAAACAGACTTCCGTAATGCTCATCGGTTGTTCAGCCAGCAGTTTCATTGCGTGTGTAATCCGGTATTCATTGACAAACTGCGTAAAGGTTTTATTAGTTATTTTTTTGAAATAACGGCAAAAGGAAGGAACCGTCATATTGGCTAATTCTGCTACAGTTTCCAAGGTAATCTGTTCTTTAAAATGATCTTTTACATAGTTGAATATAACATTAATCCGGTCATTATCTTCTTTCTGGGTTTGCAGATAATATTTGGAAGCGTTCAAGATTTTATAATCTTGAGTCAGTGACATCTGATTCAGAATTTCAATCAGGAGAAGCAACTTGTTCAGAGAATGAGATTCTGTCAATGAATCAATTTTTGGTTTCACAGCTTTTTTGAAATCTTCCCCGAAAACAATTCCGCTTTTTGCTTTTTCCAGCAAGGCAGAAATCCGGGTCATTTCTACAGCCTTCCAAAAATCCTGTCCAACAAATTCTTTGGAAAACTGAATCACCACTTCGTACTCATTTTTTGTGTTCTCATTCGTCATCCCGCAATGCGGAAGATTACTTCCTATAAGAATCAGATCGCCATCTGTAAAATAAGAAATATTACTGCCTATTTGCCTTTTACCAGAGCCTTTGTAAACAAAAATAAGCTCAATTTCCGGGTGATAATGCCAGAAATTGGTCTTTATATTTTCATCACGAAGATATTTGAGACAAGTAAAACTGCTTCCCACATCAGGACTTACAGATTCTAAAACCGGACTATAATGTTTCATAGCACAAATTTAAGAAATTATAAATATATGTTTTAAATTATCTTAATTATTAAATTAATATTTAGTTAATGTTAAAATAGTACATATTTTTGAAAATTGAATGGTATCACAGTACTTACTTCCTTTATAAATTTGCTTCATCATTAATCAAGTAAATCAATTATTATGAAAGGTATATTAAAATTAAGTCTGATTGTAAGTGCTTTCTTTTTCACGATAAACATCTCAGCAAAAGACAGATTCTTTTCAATCTCATTAGCAGAAGTCAATGCCAAGACTTTAAAGTTTGAGATTTTCAACGCAGAGAACGTGTCGCTTTATTTCTATAACGACAGAAAAGATGAAATCTATTCAGAAAATATCGGTAACAGAGCAAATGTTGAGAAATCCTATGATCTTTCCACCCTTTCGGAAGGTGAGTATTTTCTGGTAGCTGAGTCGGATTTCAGAATCGAAAAATATAAAGTAACCATTGATAATGCTGGTAATGTGAAAGCGGGAAAAACACCCGTTCTGGCTTTTAACAAACCAGAATATACCATTGAAAACAATATTGTAAAGTTACATATGAACAATGTTGAAGACAGCATCAATGTTTCCATATCAGATCTTGCTAACAATGAATATTACAACCAGACAGTTAAAGCAAAAAATGGTGAGATCAATCTTAAATTTGATTTGAATGCCAATAATTCTCCGGCCTATGTTATCAGCGTAGCAAAAGACGGCGATGTTTTTAACAGGCTGATTAATTTGAAATAGTTTCTCTAAACTAAGGTTATATATTATTTTCTTAAAAGCTTCATATTGTTATGAAGCTTTTTTTATTGAAAGCTAAATTCTTATGATATCAATGAAAATGTTTTGGAAATGCTTCTTTCGGTGATTGTTTCAGGATGTTCAGCTTGAACCAGGATTTCAGAAACCCATAACCATAAGAAAACATCTGAACATAAGTAGAAATAACGGCCAATGATGCAATGCTCACATTTTTAGTCACCAATAAAGCGTGGATAAAAACCAGAAACGTATAAAGTCCGTACAATGCGAGAATCAGTCCGTTTTCCCAGACAAAAAAATGAATGATCCCAACCAGATAACCTATGAGGAAGAGGCTTGGAAACCAGAAAGTGGGTTTGACATATTTCGGGTGACGCTGATTGAGAATTGGTCTGGCACAACCGAACTGGTAAACCTGTTTTGAGAATTTTCCGAAGTCTGTTCTGCGTTTGTGATAAACACCGATGTTATCATAAAACTTAGTAGAGTAGCCATTTTCCCAAAGTGTCATAGACAAATCAGGATCTTCTCCGATCCGCATTTCTGAAAAACCGCCAAGTTCCAGAAAAACAGCTTTATTAACGCCCATATTGAAACTTCTGGGTTGAAATCTGGTAACCGCTTTTTTATTACCACGGATGCCGCCGGTTGTGAAAACCGAGGTCATAGAGTAGGAAATGGCTTTCTGCATCAGATTAAAGCCTTTGTGCGCCTTGTCTGCGCCGCCAAAAGCATCAGCAGGATTTTCGGTCAGATTTTTTTTGATATTTTCAATGTAATCTGTTTCTGCAATCACATCAGAATCTACAAAAACCAGCCAGTCATTTTTCGCACGCTTTGCGCCATAATTCCGGCTTAGTCCTGGTCCTGAATTATCTTTCCTGAAAAACTGAATATCTAATTGTTCCTGAAATAATTCCACTGTCGGGAGCAGCGCAATTTTGGAACCATCATCCACAATGATAACTTCAAAATTTTTATCAGTCTGATGTGATAAAGAATTAAGAAGCTCGAAAAGTTCGTCTTTCCTGTTGAAGATGGCGATGATGATGGAGATGGTCGGGTTCAATTTAATAATTTAAAATCGTTTTCAAAAGTATGGAAAAGGTTTCAATTTGTACTAAAATTGAATTAATTTAAAATAAATTCAGTTTCTATAAAATTATCAAACCAACTAAAGTTTGTATCTTCGATAATATATTTATAACAATGAATGCTATTAGACAATTTATTGATGTGAAGGATAATTCTTTCCAAATTACGCTTCCAGAAGGTTTTAATGCGAAAAGGGTAGAAGTCATCATTTTGCCATCAGATAATGATTTTGAGATTTCTGAAGAAGCTAAAAATAAGATCAAGGAAAGGAGAGCAGAATATTATAAAAATTCTGATAATGCTACAGATTTTGACAACTTTATAGATGAACTGGAAAATGATTTATGAAAAAGTACAAAATAGTAATCTCTGACTTGGCAAAAATTGACATTAAGAAAGCAAAGGAATATTACCAAGAAATAAATGTAAATCTTGCAAAACAATTTTTAATGAGAATACGAGAAGCGAAGTTGTTTATTTTAGAAAATCCGAATGGGAACGATGTGATTTATCAAGATGTAAGAATGCATCTTATAAAACAATTCCCCTATCATTTACACTATTTTTATGATAATGACAGGGAAGTGATTGTTGTTATTGCTGTTGAGTTTTCCAAAAGAGAAAATCTGGATTTTACAGATCGAATATAAAATTCTATTTCAAATTTTTAAAATGTTCTCTTGCTTCTTTATCATTATTCTTTTTTCCATTTCCACTAGAAAAAGATTGAAAAACTCAAAAATTATTTCGATTAAATTACCAATCATTCTTTAATCTTATGAACTTTCTTTGTCCCGTCATACATCTCATACTGCAAAAAGCGCGTTTCCAGCTTTCCGTTGAATAGCTTAATTTTTCGGGATGGTCTTAGTCCGATTTTCTTTGGCGCGTCCAAATCTGCCGAAATCAGCCAGGCCAAAGTGTTAGGGTAGTGCTGTTTAAAAGTATCACCGATTTTTTTATAAAAATCATCATCATTAATAGAGATTCTCTCGTCATAAGGCGGATTGAACACCATCAACAAAGGGAACATATCTTTTTCAGACTCAAAGAAATTTTGTTTTCTCACCTCGATGACATCTTCCATTTCTGCAGCTTCAATATTGGTTCTGGCGACATTCAGTGCTCTGGCATCCATATCATAACCTACAATTTTCCCGGTAAATTCTTTCACCCTGTTGATTCTGAATTCCTTAATTTTTTGAAATAAATCTTCGTCATAGTTTTTCCAGTTCTGGAATGCGAATTCTTTCCTGAAAATCTGAGCCGGAAGATCCATTGCGATCATTGCCGCTTCAATTAATAATGTTCCGGAACCACACATTGGATCCAAAAAATTACCTTTTCCGTCCCAGCCGGCTAGCTGAAGCATTCCGCTGGCCAAAACTTCATTGATTGGAGCAACAGTCTGTTCTTTCCTGTAACCGCGTTTGAAAAGCGGATCACCGGAACTGTCTAAAGAAATGGTTACCAATTCTCTGTCGATATGGAGGTGGAATTTGATGTCAGGATTATCTTTATTAACATTTGGTCTGATGTTATATTTTTCCTGGAAATAATCGACAATAGCGTCTTTCATTTTCAGCGTCATAAACTGGGAATGGCTGAACCGCTCAGAATTAACAGTCGCATCTATCGCAAATGACTGATGTTTTTCCAGGAACTGATCCCATTCGAATTTGAATAACTTATCGTAAAACTTACTTTCATTAAAAGCTTTGAATTCTAAAATCGGGATAATAATTTTCAGCGCAGTTCTGCATGAATAATTGAGTTTATAGAGAAAGCCGAGATCGCCCTCGCAGGTTACTGCACGGTTTTTAGCTTCCACTTTTTTACCACCCAATTTTTTTACTTCTTCTGCCAAAACGCCTTCCAGTCCGAAAAATGTTTTGATCTGTATCTGCAGATTGTCTGTATTCATACCGCAAAAATAAGGAATTTAGTTGTTGGTTGTCGGTTTATGGTTGATAGAAATCGATACAACTTATAAAAACCATCAACTAACAACTATAAACAATCAACCAAAAACACTATTTTTGCAGGATGCAATGGTTCGAAGAATGGTTTGATACGCCATATTATCATATTCTGTACAGCAACAGGGATTACAAGGAAGCAGAGAATTTTCTTGACTTGCTCACTGGATTTCTGAAGCTTGAAAAAAAATCCAGTATCATAGATCTCGCTTGTGGGAAAGGCAGGCATTCGGTTTATCTCAATAAACTGGGTTATAAGGTTCTTGGCCTTGATCTTTCTGAGCAAAGCATCAGCTATGATAAAAAGTTTGAAAACGAATCTTTAGAATTCCGGGTTCATGATATGCGAAACAGGATTGAAAGTGAGCCTGTGGATGCTGTTTTCAACCTGTTTACAAGTTTTGGTTACTTCGAGACTGAAGAAGAGGACAGAAATGTTTTCCGATCCGTTTCCGAAGTTCTGAAAACCGAAGGTTTTTTTGTGCTTGATTTTCTCAATGCTGAGTATGTAAGAAGCGTCATTACACCATCTGCCAGCATCGAAAAAGAAAATATTGTTTTCAATATCAAAAAGCATATTGAAGGTGAATATATTCTAAAAGAAATTGATTTTGAAGATCAGGGAAAGCAATTTCACTTTTTTGAACGTGTGAAGCTCACATCTCCGGAAAAGATCCTGAAATTTGCTGATGAATTTGGATTTGAACTGATAAAACGTTGGGGCGACTACCAGCTGAATGATTTTGAAGAGAAGACATCGCCGCGCTGCATTAATCTATTTAGAAAAAGACCGGTTTAATAATTATTTTTAATAATGATAATAATCCTTCTAATATTAAGCGTTCTGATTGGTGTTTTTCTCGGAAAGTATTTTGGGAGCAAGCAGCAGTTTGCTAAAAATTTGTTGATTCTAAGCGCCGGCTTTCTTATAACCATTTGCCTGAATGAGGTTTTTCCGGAAGTTTATCATTCTGAAGATCATAATATCGGGATTTTTGTGATTATTGGCGTCCTTATTCAGATGCTTTTGGAAAATCTTACGAAAGGTTTTGAACACGGCCATTTGCATCACCATTCCGATGATCATTCCATTATTCCCTTTGCTTTGATTGTTGGGCTTTTCGTGCACGCCTTTATAGAAGGAATTCCTTTGTCTCACGAACGGGAAACAATATCGCCTTATTTGCTGGGAATCTTGTTTCATAATATTCCGATATCATTTGTTTTGGGAAGCTTTCTGGCGCATAGCAAAAATTTTTCTACTAAATTCTGGCTCATTGTTTTGGTATTCGCCTTGGCTTCACCTTTAGGAATGCTTCTTGGCAAATACTTCAATGAAAATCTTAAAGTTTATTTTCTTGCTGTTGTTGGCGGTATTTTCCTGCATATTTCTTCAGTAATTATTTTTGAGAGCAACAAGAATCATAAGATGGACTGGCAAAAAATTGTCCTGGTTATCTGTGGTATTGCATTAGCTTTAGGCGGACATCTTTTTCATCACCATTGATCAAATAAATTTTATTTTTCATAATTTTACCTAAATCATTTTTATGGGATTTTTAGATCAAATATTCGGAAAAAAAGAAGAGCAGGATCACAGTAAATCGCTCTGGAAGAAAATAGAATCTCAGAAAGATCTGGATTCTGTAATAGAAAAATCATTTCAGGGAAAAGTTTTGATTTTCAAACATTCTACCAGGTGTTTTATCAGCAAAACAATGCTCCGTTCTTTCGAAAAACAAATGCAGAATTCTGATAAAAACATGGGTTATTATTTCCTGGATCTTCTGGCGCACAGAGCTATTTCAAACGAGATAGAATCCCGCTTTGACGTTGTTCATCAAAGCCCGCAGCTTATTGTTTTAGAAAACGGAAAAGCGGTTTATAATGCTTCTCATCAGAATATCGATCTGGATAAAATTTAATAAAGCTTCTGAAACTTAACAAAACTAACAAATGGAATATAACAATTTTCGGAATCATCTTTCCAGAATATTAGGCGTGCCAATTGAAAGCCTGGAAATGTGCTCTTCGTTTTACGAAATAAAGCATGCTAAAAAGAATGAGATTATTCTGAGGGAAGGCGAGATCTCTGACTGTACTTTTTTTGTCGAAAAAGGTCTTTTGCGAATGTATTCCATAGATAAAGCAGGAAAAGAACACGTGATTCAGTTCGCTCCGGAAAACTGGATTATTTCTGATACGACCAGCCAGCTCCTGAATGAAAAATCCAGGTTTTATATTGAAGCGATTGAGGAAAGCATTATCGTAGTGACACGGGAAGGTTTTTTTGAAAACCTCTCTAAAATCTATCCTGATGTAGCAGAAAAAAATCAAAGGCTGATGTTCAATCATATCAAGAACCTGCAAAACCGGGTGAATGCTTTAATCAGCACAACGGCAGAGGAACGCTATCTGGATTTTCTAAAGAAATATCCTAACCTGATGCTGAGAGTGCCGCAATGGATGGTGGCGTCTTACCTTGGAATTACGCCGGAAAGTCTGAGCAGAGTGAGAAAAGAACTGGCTAAGAAAAAATTTGAGATATAACTACGGATGAAATGCGATATTATTGCAACGGAAGTTTCGGATATCCCTGAATTATGTATGATGATGAGGGACTTTTATGCTATCGATGAGTATCCATTTGATGAAAGTCTCACCACTGCAAACTTTAAAAAATTTATTCAGAATGATACTTATGGCGAGTGTTTCAAAATAATCTTTGAAGAGCAAATTGCAGGATATATTATTCTTGCAAAATATTTCAGCTTCGAGTTTGGAGGGGAAATTTTGTTTCTGGATGAATTGTATGTTAAACCGGAGTTTCAGGGAAAATCTCTTGGGAGAAAAGCACTGGAATTCGTAAAAGACTATTCAGCTGAAAAAAAATTTCCTGTGGTCCTTCTGGAAATAGAAAACCATAATGAAAAAGCAAAAAAACTTTATGAACATTATGGTTTCCAAAATCATAAAAGGAGTCTGATGATTCTTAAAAATTGACATCCAGTTTCCTAAGTTCTGCTTCCAGGTCAGTTTCCTGCTGTATGTGAATGGTTTCAAAACCTAACTCCTTGGCAGTAGCAATGTTCTTAGCATTATCATCTATAAAAACCGACTCTTCAGGCGTCAGATCATAACGCTTTAATAGCACTTCGAAAATCTCTTTGCCCGGTTTTATTAATTTTTCAGTTCCGGAAACAACTATTTTATCTTCAAACACCCTGAAAAATTCATAGTTTTCCAGTGCGTATGGAAAAGTTTCTGCAGACCAGTTGGTGAGGCCGTATAAATTATATTTTCCTTCCAGCTTTTTAAGAATCGCTACATTTTCCGGGATGTCACTTTTCAGCATTACAGTCCAGTTATCATAGTAAGCACGGATTTCTTTTTCCCAGTCTGGGTGTTGCTTTATTAGTATTTCGGTTCCTTCTTTCAGTGTTCGCCCACGGTCTTGTTCTATATTCCATTCATCCTTGGCTATATTTTTTAAGAACCATTCCATTTTTTCATCATCATTGAAATAGGTTCTGAAAAAATATCTCGGATCCCAGTCCATCAATACGCCGCCAAAGTCGAATACTATATTTTTAATCATATAATTTTTTTTCAAAAATAAAAAAAGACTTCAGAACGCTCTAAAGTCTTAGGATTATGGAAATTTTGTGTTTAGATTATTTATCAATTGATCCCATTACTTTCTGTGCGAAAGAATTGAGTGCATCTTTCTCACTCATTCCGCTTTTTACATTGGCGTGAACTTCCAGAGCACCGCAGATATTGGTAATCAATTCCCCAGCTACATTAATATCCTCATCAGAAACATTACGGAATTCGCAGAAGCTTTCCAAAACCTCAAGTGTTGCTTCCAGGTTTTCCGGCGTCTGATTCTGATAGAATTGTCTTATGATTGGTAATTTCATTTGTATTAAATTTAGAAATTATAAGATTTAAAGCTTTTCGGTATCTTAATCTTAAAATTTAACCTTTGATTTCATTAAAAAGTGTGTTCAGACTATCGGCCTGATTGGTTTGAACCTGGCTTTTCAGAACTCCGTTTTCAAATGCAGCAAAAGTCGGAAGATTATCTACCGTCGCCAGCTTTCTGCTCTCAGGAAGTTTCTCTGCGTCTACATAATAGAATGGAATAGAATCGTTTTCTGAGGCCAGTTTTTTGAATTTAGGTTTCATAATCCGGCAGTTTCCGCACCAGGTAGCGCCATATTGAACCATCACTTTTTCATTTTCATTTACAATCTGCTGCAAATTATCTTCTGTTAATTCAATGTACATAATTTCTTTAATTTATTAATGTAACAGTTTAACAATGAATCGAAAAATTGGTAAATTGTTAAACTGATACATCTATTATTTTGTTAAATTAATTTTTGCTGAAGTATTCTGCAACGCCTTTTCTGTCAGCATTCATTGCGTCTTTTCCTTCTTCCCAGTTAGCCGGGCAAACTTCCCCGTGCTTCTGAACGTGTGCGTAAGCATCAATCAGTCTGAGGTATTCTTTGACGTTTCTTCCAAGCGGCATATCGTTTACAGACTCGTGGAAAATTTTTCCTGTTTCATCGATAAGGTAAGTTGCTCTGTAGGTTACATTGGAACCTGTATAAACTTCATTTCCTTCCTCATCAAATTCCAGATCCTGATCTACGATTCCAAGGATGTTTGCCAATTGTCTGTGCGTATCAGCAAGGATCGGATAAGTTACACCTTCAATTCCGCCATTGTCTTTCGGCGTGTTTAGCCAAGCAAAGTGAACCTCGTTGGTATCGCAAGAAGCACCGATCACGATAGTGTTTCTTTTCTGGAACTCAGGTAGAGCTTCCTGAAAAGCGTGAAGTTCAGTCGGGCAAACAAAAGTAAAATCTTTCGGATACCAGAACAGGAGAACTTTTTGCTGATTATTAACCGCTTCTTCAAAGATGTTGATTTTCAGATCATCACCCATTTCGCTCATTGCATCGATTGCTACATTCGGAAATAATTTACCTACTAATGACATAATATTTAAGTTTAAAGATTGTTTAAAATTTTCAGGTACAAAAATATAAAGATTACATAAATTGAAAACAGAATATTGATATATAAAATCTATCGCAATAAAAGACGATAAATTTATTTACCCTGTTTCAAATTTCAGATAAATAATCTACAAATCAAATGAGGAAAATCAGAGAATTAAAATAAATTGATTTCAATATATTCTAAAAAAAACCGTTTCATATCTGAAACGGTTGTTACTAAAAATTTTAAAACTGATCCAGACATTTTTTAATCCGGTGCATAGCTTCTTTAAGATCTTTTTCCGAAGCGGCATAAGAAAACCTGATGCATTCAGGACTCCCAAAGCTTACACCGCCAACACAAGCAACATTGGCGTTCTCCAAAAGGAACATGGCGAAGTCATCAGAATCTTTTATTTCAGTTCCGTTCAAATTTTTTCCTATATAATAAGATATATCCGGGAAAAAGTAAAATGCGCTCTTTGGAAGATTGCAGGTGAAACCTTTTATATTCTTCATCAGATCAAAAACGAGATCACGTCTTTTATGAAACTCCCTGATCATATATTGCAGTTCCGACGGATCCATTTGCAATGCTGTAATGGAAGCCCTCTGAGCCACTGTATTGGCGCCGCTGGTCATTTGTCCCTGAACTTTATCACAGGCCTTCGCAAGCCATTCAGGACATGCAGAATAACCAATTCGCCATCCGGTCATAGCAAAGGCCTTGCTCATACCATTAATCACTGCAGTCTGTTCATAAACCTGAGGAAAGCTTGCAATAGAAACATGGCTGCCTCCATAGTTTATAAATTCATAAATTTCATCCGAAATAATGGTAATCTGAGGATGCCGGGCAATGACATTGGCTATTGCTTCCAGCTCTTCGCCTGTGTAGAAGCTTCCGGAAGGATTGCAGGGAGAGCTGTACAGCAAAACTTTTGTCTTTGGAGTAATCGCTTTTTCCAGTTGATCTGCTGTTATTTTGAATTCTGTATCAATAGAAGTTTTTATAAATACGGATTTTCCTCCTACTAGCTTAACCATTTCATCATAGCTAACCCAATATGGCGTGGGCAGGATCACTTCATCACCATCATTCATGACAGCCGTAAGTACATTTAATATAGATTGTTTCGCACCGTTGGAAACACAGATTTGTGTAGGCTTATAAGTAAGATTGTTGTCTCTTTTTAGTTTTTCCGATATAGCTTGTCTTAGCTCCAAAAATCCCGGAACAGGAGAGTAGTGGCTGTAATTTTCATTAATGGCATCAAAAGCAGCTTGCTTGATTTTTTGAGGAACATCGAAATCCGGCTCGCCCAAAGTTAAGCTGATTACATCTATTCCTGCGGCTTTCATCTCGCGCGCTTTATTACTCATTACAAAGGTCTGAGAATAGCTCAACCTATTTAATCTATCAGAAATTTTACTCATTATTTATAGAATTACATTGTAGGACAAATATAATTTTTTATATCATAAGACAGTGAAAGGGGTAAAAATTTTTAAACAAAAAAAATATGATATAAACTATGGATTAGCAAAAGAAAAAAGAATATTGAATAATTATATAATTCCTGATTAATATAATTATTATAATTAGTAATATATATGAATAATTAATTATTTTTGCGGGAACTTACAAAATATAACTATTTGAAGTAAAACCATAACGCATTGATGATACACAAATTTCCGAAATACTTTTCAGCAACTTTATTTTTTTTCTGTATCTGGATTTTAGGACAGAATCTTAATTTAAACAACCTAGAATCAGAAGTTATCAAGAATAACAGAGAAGGAAAATACAAAGTTTCTCAAAAAAAACTCTCAGATATACTTCTAAAAGACAACCTCTCCAAGGAAGAGAAAGGTAATGTTCTTTTTTTTCTTGCAAGCACATACAGAAGCGTGGGAGATTACCCGATGTGTATTGATAATCTGAACAAAGCAAAAGTAATTGCAGAACAATTACCTGATGATAAATTATTGATGAGGATTGATTATGAATATGCCTTTGTATATTTTGACAATAGCGATTTTACAAGATGCCAGCTGGCTATGGATCATCTCGCTGCTCAGGATTATGACAACCCTTACCCGGAAGACCAGTCTTATATTTTAATGCAGGAAGGGTATTTATTTTCATTAAATAAGAAGTTTGACAAAGCAGAAAAAAAATACAATGATGCCCTGAAAATCATGAAATCTGCAAGTCCTTGCAATCTTCCTATAGTTTATATTAAGCTTATGAATATGTATGGTAAAAGCGGGAACATACATAAAACCAGGGAAATATATAACGAAAGCATGCGCATTTCCGACAGTTGCAATATCTTAAAATATAAGATATTAACAGCTTCAGAGATGGAAAAAATCTATAAAGGAAATAACATGTTTGGGGAAGCTTACATCATAAGTTCCAAACTTGACTCCCTGAGAAGATTGGAAAATATCAATTCCACGGTCTCCGAAATGCATATTACTGATAAAGTATATACAGAAAAGCAGCAGACCATAAAAGAGGAATCTGATATATCGAAAAGAACATTGGTAATCATTTCTCTGATAATATTTATTGTTATAATAATTATTTATTATTATAAAAAAACGTCCGGAATTAAAAAAGATAAACTGAGGATGGAGGAGACACTTGAAAAAATGAAACAGGAAATTGACTCATTTTCCCAGTCTGATGATGATATCAAATTGCTGAATTCGCAAAAGTATTTTTTTCTTGATTCGGATCAATTAACGGAAAGACAAAAAGAGCTTTTAATCCATCTTGCAGAAGGATTTTCCAACAAAGAAATTGCTGAAAAGCTTTTTATAAGCGAAAGTACGGTAAAATACCACTTAAAGAACATTTACAATATCCTGGAAATAAAAGACCGCAAAGATTTTTTCCTGAAATTAAATAGCAATTCGTAAATTTTTCCTACTACATTACCCATACAAAGACTATCCTCAGGGATAGTTTTTCCTTTAAATAAAGGTGCTTACCTACTTCAACACATTTTTATTTCGGATTTATTAATAATATTGCACCCTGATTAACGATAGCATAATTGTAATTGATTTTACAATAAAAATGAATCGTCATAATGTTAATTTTTCAGCCTTAAAAATCTTAAAATTATTGCTTGAAAAAAATCTTAACATATGATAATACGAATAATGAATCTGTAATTTTAATTTTGCACGCTCAAAAACTTAAGAAGATGAACAAAAATTATTTTTTACTTTTTGCACTTTTTCTCGCAAATTTTTTCTTTGCACAAACAGAGTTAGTAAGATGGAATAAAAATGATCTTACACCAACGGCAGTAAGCAATGTTACGGCACAAAGCATAACAACTTCCGGAGGTGTTTCTGTTTCACCAACTTCATGGAGTGATACTTTCCTTATGATCTCAGGAGTATCATCATCCAGCACTATTGATACTAATAAGTATGTTCAGTTTCAGATTGCACCAAGTGCCAACTACAAACTTAACTTATCTGCCTTTAACCTGACTTACAGAAACCAGTCCGGAACATCCAAGTTTGAGATCAGATATTCTACAAATGCTGATTTTTCCAATCCGCAGACATTACTTTCAACCAGCGTAAACGGTGCAAGCTGGCATACAATTTCCCAATCTTTCAGCAATCTGCTTATCGGTTCCGGGAAATCGGTGTACGTACGCCTTTATGTCTATGACACCTATAACAACTTCCACCTTTCTTACACACCAAATGGTGGTACAGGAACTGGTCCAAACATCACTGGTACGGTTTCCGTAGATACACCTGCTGTCCCTACAGCAAACAATGACAGTTATAGTGCTTATAAAAATAACGAAACTGATTTCAACATTCTGAGCAATGATGTCTCTACATCTGCCATTACCGGAATCACCATTACGCAGCAGCCGGCTCACGGAACTATTACTGTAAACGGTACCACAAACGTTACTTATAAGCCTACTGTTGGCTACACAGGAGCAGATACTTTCAAATATAAAGCTTCTAACTCTACAGGTTTATCCAATGAAGCTACTGTTAGCATTAATGTCATTGATAATGTAAATACTGCTTTAGCAAGATGGAATAACTCTGATTTTACACCAAGCGTATATAACAGCCATATTGTTGTTGGTAATATGACTTCCACTGCAAGCCTGTCCTACGTACAGTATCTTAATATCAGCGGATATAATGCTTTCCATACAACAGGCTGGCCGGATAAAAACGTTCAGACAATTGATAAGTCCAAGTATATCCAGTTTTCCATCAGCCCTAAAAACGGTTATAAGCTGAACCTGTCTGAGTTCAATTTTCTTTGCAGAACTGATGCAGGTGATGCCAAAATTAAGGTTGATTATTCTTTGAATAGCAATTTTACCACAGCCTTTAATCTGCTTCCGGAAACTACCGTTAACAATACTGTTTCTACAATATCACTTACTAATTTTTCTAAACCTATTGCTACTGATGGCCAGGTTGTATATGTCAGAGTCTATGTGTACAATACTTGGAACGCCTTCCAGATATTGCTGAAGAATGCTGACACTGTCGGTCCTGCTTTTACTGGTAACCTGGAGTTCAGCTCCACAGTTCCTATTGCATATAATGATTCAGTAAGTAATATCGTTAATAATGATATCAACATCAATGTTTTGATCAATGATGATTATAGCAATAAGATCACTACATTGACATTTACTCAGCCTTCTCATGGAGTTACTTCGCTGAATGCTGATAAATCTATCAACTATATCCCGGCAAAGGATTATGTAGGTACGGATTCCTTTACTTATTATATCACAAATGAATATGGTGTCTCTAACACGGCAACAGTAAGCATCAATAATACTGTTAATACCACCACACCTCTTGTAAGATGGGATCAGAATGATTTTACATCTACGCCGTTCCAGTCATTCATCAGTTCTACAACAATGACTACTGCAGGTGGTATGACTTTGACAGTGGGGAATGAAGTGAATCCCAAAGCTTATTATCTTGAAAGCTCCGGTAACGGAAATACTATAAACACATCAAGATACGCTCAGTTTATCCTTAATAATTCGGGAACCGGGAAAACTATCGAGCCGAAAACATTCAGTTTTGTAGGTAAAGGGACAAATGGTGCAACTTACGAGATCCGCTACTCTAAGAATCTTGACTTTTCGTCAAGTGTAGTTCTGGCAACAGGAACTGTAAACAGTACTTATACACTATATACCTTTAATTTTGACAATGGTCTGAAAGTCGTACCTGGCGAGAAGATCTACCTCAGATTGTATTTCTATAACAGCAATTACGTACAATATGTTTTCCAGTATCTTCCTGGAGGTTCAGGCCCTGAGATAGACGGTATTTATTATAATTATGTTTTCGCATCCAATGATACTACCTGGATAAACAGTGCTAACCCACACTGGAGCAACGGCGTACCAACAGCTACAAAAAATGCAGTCATTGAAACAAATTATGATACAGCAGTATACGGGAATTTTGAAAGCCAGAATCTTACAATCAACGCCGGTGGTACACTTACTGTAAATAGTGGCGGATATATCACCGTTAATGGTCAGATCATTAACAATAACACTGCAGATTCATCATTTTCAGTTGAGCATAACGGAAATTTATTGCAAAACGGAAATGCCCAGAATACTGGAAATGTTACAGTGAAAAAGCAGGCTGTCATCCCGAAAATGGGTTATAATTACTGGTCATCTCCGGTAAGCGGACAGAACCTTTATCAGTTTTCCGATGGTTATAACCAGGCCTCTACAACAGGAAACGGAACGCCTTGGAACAGATTCTATGTTTACAATGAAGCGAATGACTATTTCGTAACGTCTATTGCCAATGATATAACATTGAATTCATCATCCGTTTTCCAGCCGGCAAGAGGTTATGCTATTCGTGGTAAAAATAGTTTTCCTACTACTATTACCAGCTCAACACTACCTTCTAATTTCCAGTTTGTAGGAACTCCTCAGAATGGTGATATCAATTCATATAACTTGAAATGGACTGATGCAAAGCACGGCTACAATATGGTAGGAAACCCTTATCCTTCAAATATCAGCTTTGATGATCTCTTCGCTCAGAACAGTTCAAAAATATACGGAATTGCATATTTCTGGACCAATAATGACGGCAATGTGATCTCACAGCAAAGCAATGGATATTCGGGAAACAACTATGCAATCTGTACCTCTACAGGTGGAACTTCTGCAACGTACTTCGGATACAATAACAAGAAGCCAAACGGCAATATATCTGTAGGACAAGGTTTTATTATTCAGGCAAAAGAAGCAGGAAAAAATCAGCCTTTGGTTTTCAAAAACTCAATGAGAAACCCAAATACTGCTAACTATTACAATAAAGGCGGGCAGAAGAACAGATTCTGGCTGGAATTCAAGTCTCCGACGGATGTTAATAATGAGATCCTCATAGGTTACATTCAGAACGCAACCAACGGTTTCGATAATGATTATGATGCAGATCAGCTAACCATAGGAAGTGATTCTTTCTGGAGCGTATTGGATAATCATAAGCTGGCAATCCAGGCAAAAGGTGTTGAATTCAGTAATGATGACAATGCAAAACTGGGATTCAAAGCTTCAGTGTCCGGAAATTATACGATAAGCCTTACAGATCGTGAAGGTATCTTCACCTCGGAACAGACAGTTTATATCAAAGATAAATATCTGAGCAAGTCATTTAATATTTCAGAAGCTCCTTATACTTTCTACACTAATTCCGGTCAGTACGAAGATAGATTTGAAGTGATTTATAAGCCTTTTGAAACCCTTGCAACAGACAATGCAGCCAAAAATGGAATTCTTGTCTATAAGGATAATCAGAATTTCATTGTAAAATCAGAAAACAATCTGGATGAAGTGAGCGTTTATGATAGTATTGGCAGACTTATCTTCACGACTAAAAATGCAAAGAAAGAAGTTCTAATCAATAAAACCAACTTACCGGAAGGTATGTATATTATAAAAGTGATTTCTAAGAATACAACGATGACCAAAAAAGTTTTAAAGTAACACAAACGTTGAAAGAGTAAGAACCATCAATTTATTGATGGTTTTTTTTATTTAAATAAAGGTACACATTAACAATTCTGAAAATCTTTTCATAATTTCGCCCTATGTCTTTAGATTTAATTTTAAAATACTTCCCGGATATTTCCGATAAGCAGAAAGCTCAGTTTGCTGAACTTGAAACATTGTATAAAGAATGGAATGAAAAAATTAACGTTATTTCCAGAAAAGATACAGACAGCCTTTATGAGAAACATATTCTTCATTCCTTAGGAATAGCAAAAGTGATGTCATTTGCAGACGGAACAAAAATTCTGGATATCGGAACCGGCGGTGGATTTCCGGGGATTCCTTTGGCTATTTTGTTCCCAAATGTTCAATTCACTTTAGTAGACAGTATCGGAAAAAAAATCACGGTAGTGAAAGGCGTTACGGAAAGTCTTGGACTCAGCAATGTTACAGCACATCATATGCGGGCGGAACAGCTGAAGGAAAAATTTCATTTCGTAGTGAGCAGAGCCGTAACGCAGATGCCTGTCTTCCTAACTTGGCTGAAAGGGAAATTTGAAAAAGACCAACTCAATCCGAAACACAACGGCGTCCTTTATCTCAAAGGCGGAGACCTGGCAGAGGAACTCGCAGGTTTGAAATGCGAAATTTACAGCCTGAAAAATTATTTCGATGGCGAATTTTTTGATACTAAAAAGGTAGTCTATTTATCAAAAGGTAATTTTAATAACTAAATCAAAACAATTATGAAGAACGTATTTATTTTATCGGTGTTGACATTGTTTTCAGCATTGGTTGTATCTTGTAAGGATAATGATGATTATTCCGAAATCACAGATGTTTATGCCACTAAAATCGACAGTGTACATATCCCGATGGATACTATGACGATTGGCGTAACCCAGGAAATGAAACTTTACTCCACCTTCCGGAAAGGCTGCGAGGGCATCTACAGCTATGATTATCAATACACAAACGATACGGTGAGAACGGTTGCCAACTTTGCCTACAAAACCAATGATCCTTGCCTGGAAGGCACTTATGTTGATGGAAGCAAGGTCAATTTCAGACCCACAAAAACCGGAACCTATACATTCAAATTTTATACGGGGAAAGACACCGCTGGTGTAAACACTTTCTTACAGAAAAAAGTGGTGGTAGAGTAGATTCTAGGGGCTTAATCCCGCTTGGAGTTCATGCTGAGCAAAGTGTAAGTACTATATCTTTTTTCCAATGCAAAAAAAGGTTGCCGCTACTATTGCAGTAACTTAAAAAAAACTTTGTGAACCTTGCATTAAATTCCAATACATTCACCAATTAATTTTCTGAAATATCAGCAAAAAATATCTAAATTGAGCCTTTAAGTTTTTAAAGGCTTTTTTATGCAGTTTCTTCAGAAAATTATTTCGGAATTATTAGAAGATCATCAGGATATTTCCGGATTGGATATTGTTTTGCCCGGAAAAAGACCAATGGTTTTCATCAAAAGAATCCTGAAAGAAAAACAATATGAAGGACTTTTACCCAACTTCGTCACCATAGACGAACTTATAGGCGGGCTGTCAGACAATGTGGAAATCAAAGGCATCGCACTTTGGTTATTTGCATTCCGGATTTATAATAAAGTTGATGCTTCCGAAGATTTTTCCGGTTTCCTGAAATGGTTCCCGACGCTGCAGAAAGACTGGGACGATATGATGAAGTTCTCGGACAATGACCAGAAGATCCTGCTTTGGATGCTGGATGAGGAACGCATCAAAAACTGGGGCGAAAATCTGGGCGACGAAGATAATCCAAGAAAACGAAACCTCAATTTCTGGCGAAAGATGAATGAGTTTCTGCCGGTTCTGAAATCCGAACTGAAAAAGGAAAATCTCGCTACTTCCGGAATGCTGTATCAGGATGCCTTTTTCGCAATCGAAAACTTTGCTAAAGAAACCGATCGTCAATTCATTTTTTGCGGCTTCAATGCGTTATCAAGAGTTGAAGAGTATCTTGTAAAACAGCTTTTGCAATGGAACAAGGCGGAAGCTTATTTCCAGGCCGATCAGTATTATATTGATGATGAAAGACAGGAATCGGGAAAGTTCCTTAGAGAAACCTTGAAATGGAGAGAATTCAATGACAGCCGGGATTTTAAATGGATTGAAAATCAATTCAGTCAACCTAAAAATATTAAAACTTATGAAGTTTCGGGGAACATTGTTCAGGCCAAATTTCTTCCGGAGATCCTGAAGAAAATCCCTGAAAACGAACTGTCGGAAACTGCTTTGATCTTGCTGGATGAAAACCTTTTACCAGCCGTTTTAGATAGCTTGAATGCAATTGAAAGTGTAAATATCACAATGGGATTTCCACTAAAAAATCTGTCTTTCAGCAATGCAATTAAAAAGCTGTTCTACCTTCAGAAGCAACAGGAAAAAAAATCATCCAGTTATTATTATGCAGATGTTTTGCCCATTTTGGAAGAGTTGCCAAATGATGAAAGCGATTCTGAAATCATCCGGAATTTTATCTTCGCAATTGAAGAAAGAAACATTGTTTATATTTCTAAAAGTTTACTAGAAGAATTACTCGGAAACCTCAGTTATTTCAAGCTTTTAAATAAGCCTGAAAACTATAAGACATTTTTAGATCTGTTGATTAAATTCTGTTACGAGCTCAAATTCAAGGATTTGGATGATATTCAGTATGAGAATATTGCCTTGTTCGAGAATGTTTTCAAAATCATTAAAAACCAGTTACTGCCTTATCAGATCGATGTCAGAATAGAAACGCTGGAAGTGCTTATCAATCAGTTGGTAAATTCGGAAAGTATTGATTTTGTGGGAGAACCATTGGCCGGATTTCAAATAATGGGTCTTTTGGAAACGCGTCTGCTTTGCTTCAAAAATATAATCCTGTTGTCTGTAAACGAAGGTAAATTACCTTTGGGAAATACCCAAAATACTTATATTCCGTTTGATGTCCGTAAAAATTTCGGGCTGAATACATTTTTGGAGAACGACAGCATTTATGCTTACCATTTTTACCGATTGATTCAGAATGCGGAAAACGTCCATTTGCTTTATAATGCATTAAGTTCAGGCGTGAACACAGGCGAAAAAAGCCGTTTCATTACACAGCTGGAAATGGAAAGCCCGCACAACATCGAACATATCATCATCGAAAATTCTTCTGAACCTATTTCCCAACAGCTGATGAAGATTGAAAAAAATGATGAAGTAATGCGGCTCTTAAATGATTGGAAAAACCGGGTTTCTGCTTCGCATTTCGTAACTTATCTCTATAATCCTATCGATTTCTATCTTAATCATATTTTGAAAACCAGAGAAACCAATGAAATAGAAGAAGAGCTGTCACAAAGAAATTATGGAAATCTGGTTCATTTCGCTTTGCAGTTTTTACACGAACCTGTTAAAGGTAAAATATTAACCGTAAATGATTTAGACTATTTACTTAAACAAACAGATGCAGCAATAGATTTTGCAATAGACAAATTAAAGCATCAGCCGGAATTCTATGAAAGAGGAATGAATTATATCCATAAAGAAATTGCCAAAAGGGTAGTGCGGAATATTGTGGAATATGATCTGGAATTGGTAAGAAAAGGTTCTGTTCTACAGATCCTGGATCTGGAAAGAGAGATCAACTGTGATTTTTTTCTTGACGAAGAAAGAACAGATAAAATCAGTTTTTACGGATTTATAGACAGAATTGACCAACTCGACGGAATCACGAGAGTTATCGACTATAAAACTGCAAAACCGAAAAACCTGACCATCAATCTTGGAAAAAATAAGGAAGAAAAACTTCCCGAACTTTTCTTCCGCGACGATTATAAACAGGCATTACAGCTTTCTATCTACAAATACTGTATCAAAAATATTCTCGAAATCAATCCAACCAACATCGAAACGGCAATCTGGTCGTTTGCTGAAGTCAATAACGGTCCTCAAAAACTGAATTTCATTGATATTGAAGATTCTGAAATAGACAACTCCATCAGAAATCTCATTCTAGAAATCCTGAATCCTGAAATTCCTTTTGAAGAAAAAGAGAAGGTGAGTTGGTAATTTAATTGCAAGCGATAATTCAAAAATATTCAGACTATGAAAATTAGAAATTATTTATTTCTGCTAATCTTGTTTTTACAATCTTGTTCAGTGTCAAATATTAATTCAAAATCAATATTTCGGTATGTAAACTTATATCAATACGGTAAAATTGAATTAGGAAATAGTATTCATCAATATAAACATTTAACCGTATTGAGCGGTAACAGATATTTTTTAAAAGAAAATGTGTTTGGTGGTGCTGAATCTATTGAACTTGTAATCAATAAACAAGGTCTTATCAGGGAAATAGTTTTCAAATATGATCAGGAAGTTAGCATGGAATCGCAAATATCGAGTTATTCATATCTTGGAAAACCAATTATTAAAAACAAAAATGCGATATGGAATGATGGAAAAACTTCATTTGTATTATTTGAAAATAGGGGAATTGTCTATTCTAAAATGTCTGATTTAAAAAACTTATAATTCAAATAAAGGTCACAATATTTTGTGACCTTTAATATTTCAAAATTTATTTTGGATTCTATCCGAAAGCATTGATTCCGGTAATGTCTAATCCGGTAATTAGCAAATGGATATCGTGTGTTCCTTCATAAGTTATCACAGACTCCAGGTTGGCTGCGTGACGCATCATCGGGAATTCGCCCATGATTCCCATTCCGCCAAGCATCTGTCTGGATTCTCTTGCGATATCAATCGCCATTTTCACGTTGTTTCTTTTCGCCATGGATATTTGAGCAGGCGAAGCTTTGTGTGCATTTTTAAGGTTTCCTAACTGAAGGCAAAGCAATTGTGATTTGGTAATTTCTGTAAGAAATTCTGCCAGTTTCTTTTGCTGAAGTTGGAATGAAGCAATCGGTTTTCCAAATTGCTTTCTTTCTTTTGTGTATTGAACAGCCGTGCAGTAACAGTCAATTGCAGCTCCGATAACACCCCAGGAAATACCATATCTTGCAGAGTTAAGACAAGACAAAGGCCCTTTGAGACCTTCAACATTTGGAAGCATATTTTCTTTAGGAACTTTCACATTGTTGAAAACCAATTCACCAGTTTTAGAAGCTCTGAGACTCCATTTATTATGTGTTTCCGGTGTTGTGAAGCCTTCCATTCCGCGCTCCAGGATCAGTCCTCTTACTTTTCCATCTTCACCTTTTGCCCATACAACAGCAATGTCTGCAAGAGGAGAGTTCGTAATCCACATTTTGGCGCCATTCAAAAGATAATGATCGCCTTCGTCCGTGAATTTTGATTCCATAGAAGAAGGATCTGACCCGTGGTTGGGTTCAGTAAGACCAAAACATCCGATCATTTCACCGGAAGCCAATTTAGGAAGATATTTCTTTTTTTGATCCTCAGAACCAAATTCAAAAATCGGGAACATCACTAAAGATGACTGAACAGATGCGGCAGAACGAATGGCAGAATCACCACGTTCCAATTCCTGCATGATCAGCCCGTAGGAGATCTGATCCAGCCCCGGACCGCCGTATTCTTCGGGAATATAAGGACCAAGCGCACCGATATTTCCCAATTCTTTCATCAATCCCGGAATATCGGTATGATTTTGCGCAGCTTCATCTATTTTCGGCATCACAAAACTTTCTACCCAGCTTCTTACAGAATCTCGGATAAGCTTGTGTTCGTCGGTTAATAAAGCGTCTATTGAATAGTAATCTGGTATACTTGTTAAAGGATAATATGACATTTTTTTGTTTTGGCTAAAAATAAAGATTTTCCTGAATTGGAGAAAAATATTGTTAACAAATAATTTATTTTCTGAAAAACGTCATTTTTCCTTCGCAAGTAGTTTTGAAACCTACATAACTTTGACGAAGGTTACAAAACGAAGGTTTTGTAACCAAATGACTTTTACTTTGCTTTGAAAACCTTCGTTTTGTGACCAAAGTAAAAGTCATTTGGTTTCCCACTAATTGCGGGAGACTTCCGCTGAAGTTATTTGGTTTGAAAACGGTCGTTTTGTAACTAAATGATTTTCTCTTCTGATAATCAGCTTAAAATCAATTTTATATTTTGATGAGATTCTATAATCTCTACTAATATTTCAAATAAGGTTTGACCGTTTCCATTGATTAAATCATCCAGTTTTTGCTGAATTAATTTTACACTGAAAGGCTTTCCAATTCGAATTTTATTATGATAGAATTCTTTGGTTACATCAAAACCTAAATCTTCTCTCGACTTTCGGGAATTTTTCCAGATAATTTCACCCTGAAATCCGTATAAAATATCATTGAAACCGTCCAGAGTTCCTACTTTCCAATTCTCATCTTTCATAAAAAGTTGAGAAACTTCTTCGTAAAAACCCTGCAGATCAGAAAAGTCACTACCGTTGATGACAGCCATTTTCATTTTAATATTAACTGGAATGATACTCAAAAAATAAGTTGTAGGAATGATAAAAACCTCACAGGTTTTTGAGACCTGTGAGGTTTAATGCTATATTTTAAATACAAAAGCTAATTGCCATTTGCAAAAGCTTATTTGAAATATTCCACTCCGTTTTTAAAGATATTGTGGTAATTCGCAGTAGGAATGTTCTTCATTAAACCTTCTGCAAAACGTTCAGGATGTCCCATTCTACCGAAGATTTTTCCGTCCGGACTGGTAATTCCTTCAATTCCGAATAAAGAATTGTTGGGATTGAACGGCATTCCGTGCGCAATGTTTCCATCCAAATCTAAATATTGTGTTGCGATTTGTCCGTTTTCATATAACTTCTGGATTTCCGCTTCCGAAGCCATAAAACGACCTTCTCCGTGAGAAATCGGAATGGTGAACACCTGGTTTTTCATTCCTTTCAACCAAGGCGATTCGTCATTCACAACTCTTACATTCACCATCTGGGAAATGTGTCTTCTGATCGCATTGTGAGCCAAGGTCGGAGAATTTTCATCGAGATCTTTTATTCTTCCGTAAGGTAATAGTCCGGATTTAACCAACGCCTGGAAACCGTTACAGATCCCGATAATCATTCCGTCTCTGTCCAGCAATTCGTGAACGGCATTTCTCATTTTTTCGTTTTTCAAAACGTTGACAATGAATTTTGCAGAACCATCCGGCTCGTCACCCGCAGAAAAACCTCCTGAGAAAGCTAAAATCTGGGAAGTTTTAATTTCTTTAACCCACGCATCAATGCTTTCATCCAACAATTGGTGATTGATGTTGATCAAAGGCAGACTGCTGATTACAGCGCCTTCTTTCACAAAAGCGTTCAACGTATCGTACTCGCAGTTTGTTCCCGGGAAAACTGGGGCGAATACTTTTGGCTGAGCGATTCCGTGTTTTTTAATGGTGATATTTCTTAGGTTGATCGAGTTTAATTTTTTGTCAATGGCAACCGTAATTTTTTCTTTTTCTACCGTTGGGAAAAGGTTTTCAAAGGTATTTGTGTTTGCAGCCAAAAGTTTGTTGATGGTTGTTGGTTGATTGTTAATAGTTAACACCTCGTTTGCAACAACTTCTCCAATTAATTGAAGATTGACAGAGCTTAATTCTGCTTTAGATTCGATAATTAAGCTACCGATATTCTTAGCTAATAAAGCTGTTTCATCAACTGTAATTTCAGCTCCCAATCTATTTCCGAAGCTCATTTTTGCTAAAGCAACCGCAACTCCACCTTCTTTCACTGTTTTTACAGAAACGATTTTTCCAACTTTGATATTTTCAAAAATGAATTCATAAATATCTTTTAAAGCATCGTAATTCGGAAGTCCGTTTTCCTGAGTAATATGATTAAAGAAGTATACTTTATTTCCTGCCTTCTTAAATTCAGGGGAAATAATATTCTTCTTTTCTCCGTTTGCACAAGCGAAAGAAATCAACGTTGGCGGAACATTCAAATCCTGATACGTTCCACTCATTGAATCCTTACCACCGATTGCAGCCAATCCGAAATTGATCTGAGCATCGTAAGCTCCCAATAAAGAAGCTAAAGGTTTTCCCCATTTTTCAGGATTCTGACCTAATTTCTCAAAATATTCCTGAAAACTGAATCTGATATTTTTATAATCGCCACCCATTGCAACGATCTTTGCAACACTTTCTACAACTGCGTAAGAAGATCCCAACAAAGAATTCTGCTTAGAAATCTCTGCATCAAACCCCCAACTTGCCAAAGAAACCGTTTCAATATCTTTTGCTCCGATAATTGGCAATGTCTGAACACTTCCTTCCATTAAAGTCTGCTGGTATTTTCCACCCAAAGGCATCGCCACCGTAGTCGCACCGATGGATGAATCGAACATTTCCAGCAATCCTTTTTGAGAAGCTACATTTTTATCAGCTAATATTTTTAAAAAATTCTCCTCGTTAAATGCAGGAGTTTCTTCTTTTACTTCACTAAGATGCGTAATCTTGACTTCCTGTCTTTTTGAACAACCGTTCGTATCCAAAAATTCCCTTGAAAGATCAACAATTTTATCGCCTTTCCAGAACATCTGCATCCTTCCGGAATCTGTTACTTTCGCCACTTCAACAGCAACAATATTTTCAGCCTCACAGAATTTGATGAACTGTTCTTTATCTTTTGGTTCAACCACAACTGCCATTCTTTCCTGAGATTCGGAAATAGCTAATTCGGTTCCGTTCAAACCTTCGTATTTTAAAGGTAAAACATCCAGATTAACTTCCAAAGAATCAGCGATTTCACCAATGGCTACGGAAACACCTCCAGCACCGAAGTCGTTCGATTTTTTAATCAGTCTCGTTACTTCAGGATTTCTAAACAATCTCTGGATTTTACGTTCTTCAACCGCATTTCCTTTCTGAACTTCAGAACTCATTGTGTGGATCGAAGTTTCGTCCTGTTCTTTAGAACTTCCGCTAGCTCCACCAACACCGTCTCGACCAGTTGCGCCACCTAAAATAATGATAGAATCGCCAACTTCAGGTTTTTCACGTCTTACCCAATCTACAGGAACCGCTCCGGCAACGAAACCAACTTCCATTCTTTTGGCTTTATAGCCTTCATCGTAGATTTCGGAAACCATTGTAGTCGCCAAACCGATTTGGTTACCGTAAGAAGAATAGCCATTTGCAGCCTGTTTTGTGATTGTTTTTTGAGGTAATTTCCCCGATAATGTCTGATCAACCGGTTCCAACACATCAGCAGCACCCGTTAATCTCATCGCCTGGAAAACGAATGAACGTCCTGACAAAGGATCTCTGATCGCTCCTCCTAAACAAGTTGAAGCCCCACCAAAAGGCTCGATTTCTGTCGGGTGATTGTGCGTTTCATTTTTGAATAATAAATACCAAGGTTCTTTTTTACCATCGTATTCAGCTTCGATTTGGATCGTACAAGCGTTGATCTCGTCTGAAACCACCAAGTTCTCCAATTGACCTGTTTTATGGAAATATCTTCCGCAAACCGTTGCCAAATCCATCAAAGAGATTGGCTTCAATTCACGTCCTAAGAATTTTCTTTTTTCGATATAATCATTGAAAATCGTTTCTAGTGTATGTTTGAATTGTCCTTCAAATTCAATATTTGACAATTCTGTTTCAAACGTTGTGTGACGACAGTGGTCACTCCAATAGGTATCTAAAACTTTAAGTTCCGTTTCCGTAGGATTTCTTTTTTCGGATTTAAAATATTCCTGAATGAATTTCAAATCGTCTAACCCTAAAGCAAAACCGTGATTATTAAAAAATTCCTCAAGCTGAGCATCATCAAAATTGATAAAACCTTCGTGAACAATAACTTTTGAAGGGGCTTCTTCCGCAGGAATGTTTAAAGTTGATAAATCTTTTTCCTGAGATTCTACTTTATTGATTAAAAGGTCTTTGATTTTTGCTAAATCAGATTTGGCAACGCCTTCAAATTCGATTAATTTACCGCTTCTTACTTTAGATTTTTCATTTCCAGTTAATAAAGCGATGCACTGTTGAGCAGAATCCGCACGCTGATCATATTGCCCCGGTAAAAATTCCAATGCGAAATGAATTCCCTTCGCAGGATTTTCTTCGATCAAAATATCCGTAACCGGATCTACGAAAGTGCTGTTTACCACCTTTTCGAATTCGCCATCGTTTAATCCAAAAATATCGTAAACGTTGTATACTTTTACGCTTTGGACAGACGGAACCACCGCTTTTACTTCATCAAAAATTTTTGGACTTTCCACATCGAAAATTCCTCTTTTTTCCACGAAAATTCTTTTGTTCATTTTTACTTAGATTCTGGAACCGAAGTTCAGGATTTTATTAGATTTATTTTTTATTCAGCGAATTGCTTTAAAAATTCAGGATACCAGTCATCAACTTTCTTATCCCGGTTTCCTGCACGCACTTTCAGCAGTTTATCGGTAAATTCCTGCATTTTAGGAAAACCCCTTTCTTTCATGAGCATAATGATGCTTTGCTTAGTTTCAAGGAAATCTTTTTGGTCATAATTGTCTTCGCAGAACAAAACAAAAACGCCGTAGGTCATATATTCATCAAATACTTTTACCGGATTTGGATAGGCAAAAATACCTTCCGTGTTCTCGTCTGTCCAGATTTTCCGGTCCTTAAAATACTGATCAATAGCTTCTTTGTTCGCAATACTTGGCGCTTTTACATAATTGTGGTCAATCTCTGTAAACATTACTCGTGTATTGAACAGTTCGTTTTGAAGTTCCGAAAGTTTTTCAAAATGATCAAGTGGCGGCAAAACCATATAGATCAGCTTGAAATTGTTGTTGTCAAAATCTCCTGTATAATTCAAACTGTTAATAAGCGGTGAGCAGAAAATGATGTAGCTGTTGATTTTGGTTTTAAAATTTTTCTCCAGCCATTTCCATTGTTTGCCAAGGTTTGCCTTTTTGTCGTAATCGGATATAATTTGGGAATAATACGGTTTTTGTGTTTTGTAGAATTCTCTGAACTTAGACTTTACCGCAAAATCCTCAATTGCTTTTTTATAAGTTGTGACTGGATTTTCAGTGATTTTAATGCCTGAAACACCTGTGGCAGGAAAATCGAAGATTTCATTCTTAACCAATTTGTTTCCTTTGAAATCATAAGAAATGCCATTTCCGCTTAGGAAAATATAGTTATAAGGCGAAGCCACCAGCAAAGAATCAAAAGTCTTGATGATCTTTTCCTCTTTAAAAGGCTTGAAATGCGTTAGAACATCTTTATAATACTGGCCATTCTGCTGTATCATATCATCGTTCTCCAATCCGGATTTGGTAATTGCAAGCATAATGTGAATCAATTCCTTGGCCTCATTGATTTCGATTTTATACTTTCCCTGATTCTCTTTTTTGAATTTTTCTGTAAAATTTACCCGGTCTTGTGCATTTGAGATGACAGAGGTTAAAATTAATAAAACCGAAATAATTGTTTTTGTCATAAATAGTTGTTTAGTTTTAAATTTAAATAAAAATATGCAGCCCAAAGACTGCATAAGCTGTTATACTTTAAGGTCAGCTTCCAGGCCTATCAAATCCTGATTCGCATCAATGATCGGCTGAATTTCATTAGCAATGAATTCCTCTGTCTGAATTGGCGCAAAGCCGATGAAATTTTTCGGATCCAGAACTTCTTTCAATTTGGATTTGTCCAGTTTTAAAGAATCATCATTCAGAATTCTTTCGATCAAATCATTTTCTTTTCCTTCTTCTTTCACTTTTTTGGAAGCTTCCATAGAGTGAACTCTGATTATTTCATGGATTTCCTGACGGTCGCCACCAGCTTTCACTTCCTCCATAATGATATATTCTGTCGCCATAAAAGGCAACTCTTCCATAATATGCTTGTTGATTCTGTTCGGATAAACCACAATTCCGTTCATAATGTTATTCCAGATCAGTAAAATGGCATCGACTGCCAGAAACGCCTGAGGAATAGTTAATCTCTTGTTTGCAGAATCGTCCAGGGTTCTTTCAAACCACTGTGTAGAAGCGACCATTGCAGAACTTGTGGTTAAAGACATTACATATTTTGCCAATGCTCCGATTCTTTCGCTTCTCATCGGATTACGTTTGTATGCCATTGCCGATGAACCGATCTGGTTTTTCTCGAATGGTTCTTCAATCTCTTTAAGGTTCTGAAGTAAACGTAAATCGTTGGTAAATTTATGAGCCGACTGTGCGATATTTCCTAATAAAGCCACAACCTTTGCATCGATTTTTCGGTCATAAGTCTGTCCGGAAACGCCAAAAACTTTCTCGAAACCGAATCTTTTGGATAATTCTTTATCCAAATGCTTCACTTTAGAATAATCCCCGTTGAAAAGCTCAAGGAAACTTGCAGCAGTTCCTGTAGTTCCTTTAACACCTCTGAATCTTAATGTTTCCAGGAAAAAATCAAGTTCTTCTATATCAAGAACAAGACTCTGAAGCCAAAGTGTTGCTCTTTTCCCAACCGTTGTTAACTGAGCCGGCTGAAAGTGTGTAAATCCTAAAGTCGGTAAATCTTTATACTGAAGCGCAAAATCAGAAAGATTTTTCATCACGTTCACCAACTTTTTCTTTAAAATTAAAAGTCCGTCCCGGATCTGAATTAAATCTGTATTGTCTCCTACAAACGCCGAAGTGGCTCCCAAATGAATAATTCCCTTTGCAGCAGGTGCTACATCACCATAAGCGTGAACGTGAGCCATCACATCGTGTCTGAATTTTTTCTCATATTCAGCAGCAATCTGATAGTCGATATTTTCGACATTAGCCTTAAGCTCAGCAATTTGCGCATCCGAAATATCGAGGCCAAGATCTTTTTCAATTTCAGCAAGCGCTACCCAAAGCTTTCTCCAGGTCCGGAACTTATTGTTGTGCGAAAAATTAAATAGCATCTCTTCACTGGAATAGCGTTCTTCCAATGGATTTTTGTAGGAATTCATTTTCTTTTTTACTTTTTTAGATACACAAATTTAAGAAAATTAACCGATTGAATAAAATCAAATTAAATACTGAAAACAGATTTAACCCAAACGTTTTTTTTTAATCAAAAATTCGGCGGGATATTTGTATTTTCAATTAAAAACCTAATAGAATGGTCTCAAAAATTACATCAGAAATTAAGGTCAGTGTAACCACAGAATATGATAACCATAACAGTTATCCTTCTGAAAACCGTTTTGTTTTTCGGTATCATATTGAAATACAAAATCTTAGTAATGTACCGGTAAAACTTCTGTCCAGAAAATGGATGATCTATGATCTGGGATTCGGGTTTACTGAAGTGGAAGGTACTGGTGTAATCGGGCTTACGCCGATCCTGGAAACAGGGGAAAGTTTCAAATATTTTTCTAATGTTATTCTGAAATCCGGTGTTGGGAATATGGAGGGTTTTTATATTTTTGAAAATTCTTATCAACAAAATTTTGAGGTTGATATTCCTAAATTCAATCTTGTTTCCGAAGTTCTCAGTAATTGATTACGTGAATCTTATTGCAACCCGGCCTGAGTGGAGCTCTTTTTGCGAGGAGATACGACGAGTAAAAAGCGGGAACGGAGGACGGAATAGTTGCCCAAATAATAAATAATATTTTACTATAAGATCTTAAATCTTTTTCCGAAAACATCTCTTACTTCATCATTATTTGTAATCATCAGCCTTTCAAAACTCAGTAGAGAGATCTTTGCGCAAACTTCTGCATCGGCATCTGCTCGGTGATGGTTGAATTTGATCTGATGATGTTCAGCAAGATTCTTCAGACCATAACTTTTCAGATCTTTCCAGGCTTTCTTTGCAATACCGATACTGCAAAGGTAATTGAGGTTCGGACGAAAAAAACCATAATGGTCCAGACAATTTCTCAGTACGCCGGCATCGAATGAAGCATTGTGAGCGATCATCAGATTACCATACATCAGATTTTCCACTTCGTACCAAACATCAGCAAAAGTAGGAGCGTGCTGTACATCTTCCGGCGTAATGCCATGAACTGCAATGTTATAGTGACTGAAATATGGAAATGATGGTGGTTTTATCAGCCAGGACTTTGTTTCCTTGATTTGACCATTTTCAACAATACAAATTCCCAATTCGCAAGCGGAATTTCTCTCATGAGTGGCAGTTTCAAAATCTAAGGCAATAAAATCCATCAGTAATTATTTTTTGTACCTAAAAAATGTTTAAAAATCAACCATTTTGATTGATAATAAAATTTGATCTGATTTTTCTGGCGCAATCTCAATGATTCCGGAATCTGAGCGTAAAATGCGAAATGAGCTTTCAAAACTGACCAAAGGTGTGGCCATCCATTCTTATACCCGAGATATAAACCTCCAAAACCATCTAAAACCAATCTTGAAAATACTACGGGAATCAAGTCGTAAGCCGGTAAGTTCTTAACCAGCATCGTCAGATTGTTTCTGAAATTGAGAAAAGTTTTTCTCGGATTTTGCTTATTAAGCGTTCCGCCGCCAACGTGATAAACAGTAGATTGTCCTGTATAGAAAATTTTTCTGCCCTCGTTTTTTAATCGCCAGCAAAGATCAATCTCTTCCTGATGAGCAAAAAAACGTTCGTCAAAACCATTCATTTTCCAGAAATCTTCTGAACGAATAAATAATGAACAGCCAGATGCCCAAAAAATCTCAGTTTCATCATTGTATTGACGTCTATCCGTTTCTACATCATCAAAAACCCGTCCTCTGCAATAAGGATAGCCTAAATTATCCATCAATCCACCACCTGCGCCAGCAAATTCAAATTGATGCTTATTATTATAATCCAAAATTTTAGGTTGAATTGCAGCGATATCCTGATTATAAGAAAAGAGGTCTAAAATAGGAGAGAGCCAGTCTTCAGTCACCTCTACATCCGAATTTAATAAACAATAAATATCAGCTTTAATAGCTTTCAGACCTTCATTATAACCTGCTGCAAAGCCTGAGTTTGTCTTATTCCGAATGATTTTAACTGAGGAAAAAGCAGATTCTAAAAACCGGACAGAATCATCTGAAGAAGCGTTATCAATGACATAGATCTCCGCTTCCGGAGAATATTGAATAACTGACGGAAGAAATTTCTCCAGCCAGCTTTTACCGTTCCAGTTAAGTATGGCAATCGCAAGTGTCATCATTCGTCATATTTTTTAATTGCATCTTTATATTTCCAGCGTCTGTGTGACCAAAGCCAGTTGTCCGGGCGTTTTCTGATGGTATTTTCCAGCAGTTTATGAAACTTCCTTACCACTTCGTGTTCAACAAAATGTTCGCCGTCCGGATAAATTCTATGGTAATTGACCTGATAAAAACCTCTTTTAACTTTCTTCATCTCACAATAGATAAAAACCATATCCATTCTTGTAGATAATTTATCATAACCGATGAAAGCGGGAGTTTTCTGATTGAGAAATTTTAAGCCATAATTGACGTGAGATGAATGCGGTGTCTGATCTGCAACAAACATATATACAGAATCGCCATCATTAGGCGTGCGGAAAATATGCTTGATGACTTCATTGGCTTCTAAAGATTTATTATTAAATCTATTGCGAACTGTTTTGATTTTTTCTTCCCAAAATTTACTATTCATTTTCCTGTATACAGGATGACAGTTTTTCTGAGGAATAATCGTAGCCAGGGCATTAAACCACTCCCAATTAAAGACATGACCGGATAACAGAATAATATTTTTACCTTCAGATTTTGCTTCATGAAAAAGATCCTGATTCAGATGTTGCATTCTTACTCTTGATTCTGTTCTGGAAATTGTAAACGCTTTGAGCATCTCAGCCAGATAATCGCAGAAATTAGAAAAAAACTTCTTGGAAATCTCTCTTATTTCCTTTTGTGATTTTTCCGGAAACGCATTTTTAAGATTTTCAATAACAACAGCTTTTCTGTATCCAATAATGTAATAATTCAGAAAAAACATGATATCCGAAAATATATACAATACTTCTAAGGAAAGTCTGGAAATTAGTAGTAATATGCTAAATAAAAATTGATTCAATGTATGATTAATATTGGCAAATATACTGAAAAATGGCTGGATTTTTGCTTAACTTCGTGCTTAATAAAATCAAATTATTAATGAAAAGATCATTTCATAAATTATTATTTGCCGGAGGATTATTGTTATTTTCCTTATATAATGCCCAGTCGGCAGATCAAACTTTGTCAAAAGAGCAGATTGAGGCAAAAAAGAAAGCAGCTGCGGAGGAAAAAGCAAGATTACCCAAACCATATCATCCGGAAGCGAACGCGGCTCTTGATATACAAAATGCAATTGCCATTGCTAAAAAAGAGCATAAGAACGTATTGATACAAGCGGGCGGCAACTGGTGCATCTGGTGTCTGAGATTTAATGATTACGTTCAGAAAACAGCGGAGCTTAAGCAAATCGTTGATAACAACTATATTTATTATCACCTGAACTGGTCGCCCGAAAATAAAAACGAAAAAGTCTTTGCAGCCTATGGTAATCCGGGAGATAAACTGGGTTATCCTGTTTTTATAATTCTCGATGAAAATGGTAAACAGATTCATACTCAGGATAGTGGGGTGCTGGAAGAGGGAAACGGCTATAGCTTTGAAAAAGTAAAAGAATTTTTCAATTCCTGGAAACCAAAAACATCTTAATCAATTATTAGCCAAAAAAAAACCACTTCGATTGAAGTGGTTTTTTATTTTGAAGTATCTTGTAATCTTAAGCTTCTTCAGTTTTAGGAGCTTCCTCTTTCTTAGCAGGAGCTTCAACCGGAGCATCAGATACAATATCAAACTCATAGTTATACTCAACATTTCTGTGAAGTCTAACGTTAGCTGAGAATTTACCTGTTCTTTTGATGGTGTTACCAGGGATTCTGATATATTTCTTGTCAACACTCACACCAGCTTTTTCCAAAGCAGCAGCAAGGTCAGCATTGTTGATAGAACCGAATAGTTTATCACCAGCACCTACTTTTGCAGGGATAGTAATAGAAGTTTTTTTCAATTGATCTACTACAGCGTTTGCAGCAGCAACCAATTTAGCTTCTTCTTCTTTTCTGGATTCCAAAGTAGCTTCCAATTGAGCTTTGTTCTTTGGAGTTGCCAATAATGCAAAACCCTGAGGAATCAAGAAGTTTCTTGCATAACCTGGTTTCACGTTTACTGTATCAAACTCAAGTCCTAAGTTTTCTACATCTTTTTTTAGGATAATTTCCATTGTTGTTGTCCGTTTTAGTTTAGAGCCAAGAAGAAAGAAATAAGAAGAAAGATTTAATCCTTTATCCAAGATCTTTTATCTCTTATCTAAATCGTTAGAATTAATTAATTTATTCAGCAACAAAAGAAGAAAGCAAGCTCTCTTCTTTTATTATTTTGTTCTTATTTCAAAAGATCCGCTACGTAAGGCATCAAAGCAAGGTGTCTTGCTCTTTTGATAGCTGCAGATACTTTTCTTTGGTATTTAAGAGAAGTTCCTGTGTATCTTCTTGGTAAGATTTTACCTTGTTCGTTTACGAACTGAAGAAGGAAGTCAGCGTCTTTATAATCTACGTGCTTGATTCCGAATTTTTTGAATCTACAATATTTCTTTTCAGATTTTGTATTGATATCAAGTGGAGTAAGGAATTTTACTTCTGATTCGCCCCCGGCAGAGGCTTGTTTTGCCATATCGTCTATTGCCATTGTTTTAAATTTTTTAAGGGTTAATGAATTAAGCTTTCGCAGATTTTAGTTTGCTTCTTCTTGTTACTGCATAATCTACAGCGTGCTTGTCAAGTTTAGTCGTTAGGTAACGGATCACTCTCTCATCACGTTTGAAAGCAGTTTCTAGGTCAGCAACTACAGTTCCTTCTCCTTTGAATTCGATCAGGGTATAAAAACCATTCTTTTTCAGCTGGATAGGATAAGCCAATTTCTTAAGTCCCCAATTTTCTTTGGCAACGATTTCGCAATTGTTTGAAGTCAATAGATCTTCAAATTTTTTCACTGCTTCCTCCACCTGAGCATCAGATAGAACGGGAGTTAAAATGAAAACAGTTTCGT
>CAJYLO010000018.1 GCA_913776245.1 uncultured Chryseobacterium sp. | reverse complement strand
AATAAAGAAAAAAGAGTCAAGACCATTCTCTTTTTTCTTTTCTCTTTACTCTTTAATCTAAAAAAATGAATATAAAAATTTTAACTCCGGAATATGTAGTTTTTGATGGCGAGGTAGAGTCTGTTCTATTGCCTGGAAAAAGCGGTCAGTTCCAGATTTTTAAGAACCACGCGGCAATCGTTTCTGCCTTGGTAAACGGTAAAGTGAAGATCTACACAGACAAAGTAGATGGCGCTTACCAAAAATACCTGACCAAAGAATCAGAAGCCAAGTCTGCTTTCTCCTACGAAATCAAAAGTGGCGTTATTGAATTTAACAACGATAAAGGTATTGTTCTTTGCGAATAAACCAAAACAACAACAATAGAAAAGCGAATCAGTGATGGTTCGCTTTTTTTATTTTTAAAACCTTATTTTTGTGTCCTTAAACAAGACATTATGGGTGTTGCAGATTTATTATTAAAAAAGAAAAAAGCACTGGCAGAGAAAAACCTGAACGATGGCAAAGCGTATATGGAGGCCAATGCTGCGAAAGAGGGTGTAGTGACCTTACCAAGCGGATTACAATACGAGATCATCACGGAGGGCGATGGAGCAAAGCCAAAAGCGAAAGACACGGTAACCGTGCATTACCACGGCACCACGATCACAGGAGCAGTCTTTGACAGCTCGGTGAAGCGTGGCAAACCAGCATCTTTTCCACTAAACCGCGTGATCTCCGGCTGGACGCAAGGCTTACAGCTGATGCCTGTGGGCAGCAAATGGAAATTGACATTGCCACCCAATCTGGCGTATGGCGAGGAACAGATCAGTAAAGAGATCGGCCCTAACAGCACCTTGATCTTTGAAGTGGAACTGTTAGGTATTAAATAAAATTAAATCCCGAAATTGTTTTCGGGATTTTGATTTTAGAAAATTTGAGTAAAGAAACAATCATTTTGTCATTCATAGGAATCTCAGCATATTGTAAAAAGAAAACAGTGTAGATTCCTACGGAATGACAAATAAATCGTTGAAAAATTAATTTAACGATACTTCCTGAATTCCTGATAATTGAATCTCTTTGTTTAACATTGCGTTTAGAAAAACCTATCCCGAACTTACGTTAATTAATATTTTCTCGCAGATTAAACAAATTTTGCAGATTTATAATGACGAATCCATCTACTGAATCTCTAAGATCAGCGAGAAATAATCTTTTAAATCTAAGTATAAGCATTTTACAAACTCAGAATAATACCATTCTCTTTCAGTTGCTGAACAGGCTTGGAAAACCAGAACAATTCAAAGTCTTCAAAATTCTTTTCGTACAGATCCTTGAGTTGCTGAAGCGTCACTTTCTTCTGATTTTCTATGCTATATGCGCTGGTAATCTCAACAAACCACTGTGCTTTTGACTGATCCAGTTCAATTTTTACAATATTGGTTTTAAGATGGAAAGTGAGCTGTGTTATGTTCCAGGAATTGCCTTTTTTGCTTTTGACAATATTATTTGCCAGCACCTTGTTTTTGGTAAAGACTACTTTTGAATTGCCTTTGAAATTGAATTCTTCTTCAGTCACCAGACAATCGTGAATGTAATCGGGATGAATGGTGGTTCTCGGAATTTTAAAATCGAACCATTCCTGCAAAGGCAGGTCAAAATTGATCCCGTGCATATAATTAAACAAAGATTTCTTCAGCCCAAATCCGAATTTTCCGTGGTCAATACCGGTTTTATCTACAAAATCGACATCATTATTCGCAAATTGAATATCCTGCAAAATTGGCATCACTCCAAACTCCTGAGGATTTTGCCCGACAGGTGAGTGTGCCGTCATTGCAAACTGATGCCAGAAGCCGCTTTGCAAAACGCCCATCTCAAACAGCTGGCGAACCATCTCCAGAGAGTCCACCGTTTCCTGAACAGTCTGAGTCGGGTAGCCGTACATCAGATAGGCATGAACCATAATTCCGGCCTCGGTAAAATGCCGGGTAACTCTTGCTACCTGCTCTACGGAAACGCCCTTGTCAATAAGCTTCAAAAGGCGGTCACTTGCAACTTCCAGACCTCCCGAAACCGCAATACAGCCGGAAAGTTTCAGCAGGAAACAAAGATCCCGGGTAAAGCTTTTCTCAAAACGAATATTGGTCCACCAGGTCACGACCAGATTTCTCCTTAGAATCTCCAGGGCGACTTCCCTCATCAGAGCTGGCGGGGCAGCCTCGTCCACAAAGTGAAAGCCGGTTTCTCCGGTCTGTTGGATCAGTTCTTCCATTCTGTCCACCAGAATTTTGGCAGAAATGGGTTCATAGATCTTGATATAATCCAGCGAGATATCGCAGAAGGTACACTTGCCCCAATAGCAGCCATGCGCCATCGTCAGCTTGTTCCATCGTCCGTCACTCCAGAGGCTGTGCATAGGGTTGGCCACTTCTATGACAGAAATGTATTGATTGAGTTGCAGATCAGAATAATCCGGCGTCCCAATTTCGGACTGCTTGTAATCGTGTCTTTTAGAATTGTTTTTAAACATTACTTTGCCATTTTCCAGCAAGAATGTTCTTTTGAACTCTGCTTCTACGCTTTCCTCATTGTTAAGAACATGAGCTGTAACTAACTCCAATGGCAGCTCACCGTCATCCAATGTGATATAATCAAAGAATTCAAAGACCCGGACATCTTTTAAATCCCTAAGTTCCGTATTGGGAAAACCACCGCCCATAGCTATTTTTATATGAGGATAATTCTCCTTGATGAATTTTGCACAGCGAAAAGCGGAATAGAGATTGCCTGGAAACGGCACCGAAAAGCACACCAGTTTCGGGTGCATTAAGTCGAGATGATTTTGTAAAATATCTAAAGTGGTACGGTCAATAAACGTCTGTTCCGCTATTAGTTTTGCGTACATCTCGTCAAAAGAATTTGCGCTTTTGCCCAGCCGTTCTGCATAGCGGCTGAACCCAAAATCCGCATCAATCTGCTCTATAATATAATCGGATAGATCTTCCAGATACAGTGTTGCCAGATGTTTGGCCTTATCCTGCATGCCCATATTTCCGAATGCGAATTCCATGTCGTCCAGCTGATTAAACCGTGAGGCTTCCGGAAGGAAATTCATGCTGCAGATCTGCCGCGCCAGTGTAGGATTTTGATTTTGGAGAAAGAGAATCACTTGTTCCACCGTTTTGATATACTCTTCACGAAGTGCGAAAATTCGCGCAGTATTTTGAGAAGGCTCTATCGGTTGCGTCTCAAAAATTTCAGAAAGACCATCCTTGGAGAAAAGGCGTAGAATGACCTCGATGCCCAAATCTGTTTGGTAAGAAGAAATCCGTTTGGTGTTTAGAAATCCTTTGATGTACGCAGTTGCGGGATACGGCGTATTCAGCTGAGTGAAGGGTGGCGTAATAAGCAGAATGTCTTTCAACGGAATTTTTTGTAAAGATAAGATTAAAACGCCAGTTGAATAAGTAGCCTCACCAGGAATCGAACCTGGATCTAAAGTTTAGGAAACTTCTATTCTATCCGTTGAACTATGAGGCCATACATGGAACATCAAAAATAATTAATTTTCATAAGTCTCAAAAGTACCGTCGTCATAAAAAAATACGATTCTTTTTATTTTTTTGGATTCAGAAACATATTTCTTACTGAAATTTTCTAATGGCTGAGAATCGTTTATTTTATTTTGACTGATAAGTGGCGCAGGAATATCCGATTCTCGCACCATATCTTTTTTAACTTTATCTTCGGATTCTGTGTAACCAAATTGGTCATCATTGATGAGTGAGAAAAGATCGGGTAATGATTTCTTCGCAGGTTTTTCTTCCGTTATTACTGGCTCGGGATCGGGAAGCTTGTCCTGCTGTGACGCAGTGAGCATTTCACCATTTCCTGTAATCAGCCAATTCCATTCGATATCAGGAAATCTATTTTTGATCTTAGTAATAAAATCGAGTGAAGGCTTGTTCCGTCCAGAAATGATATGAGAAATGCTGGAGCGCTGCACACTGATTTCTTCTGCAAATTCTGCAGGTGTCATTTCTGAATACTCAATTACTTTTGTAATTCTATCATTAAATTCCATATTACAAATGTAAAGATTTTAAGTTTATTTCAAATTACATTTGTAACAACATGTGATTTACTTTTGTAACGATACCAATAAATCACTCTTGTAAATTTATAACAAAATAAATTTCAGCTAGTTATGGAAGTTTATGGATAAGTCACTATAGTTAATGTGTATTATTGTGCTAATTGACTGAATTGTGGAAAAATCTCAAAAAAAATTATTCTTCATATGGATAAACTATATCAGGCATAAAAAAGCCGCTTAGATAGCGGCCATTTTTATTGTTTTAATCTTCTGAATGCTATGCTCGAATCAGGCATTAGAAGCCTTTTTCTCCGGAAAGAGTAGGGAAGTTCCGATGCTGATGAGAAGGATTGACATAATTACGATCAACGATTCCGAAGTGCCGAAACCAATATCATCCAGATAATGGTGGAAAACCATCTTCAGTCCGATAAATGCCAGCAGCGCTGCCAGTCCGATCTTTAAAAATCTGAATTTATCCACAATACCTGCGAGAAGGAAGAACATGGAACGCAGACCTATGATTGCAAAAATATTGGAGAAAAACACAATGTACGGATCTTTGGTAATAGAAAATATCGCCGGAATACTATCCACAGCGAAGATCAGATCCGTGGCTTCTACAATGATCAATACCAGGAAAAGTGGCGTCATTTTTTTGATACCATCGATGATAACAAAGAATTTATTGCCCACAAACTGATTGTGCACCTTAAAATGCTTCTGTGCAAACTTGACAATAGGATGGTGCTGCGGATCCATTTCATCATCCTTATTACGATCCAGAAACATCTTAATACCAGTATAGATCAGGAACGCCCCGAAGAGATACATGATCCATTCAAATTTCTGAATCAGCGCAGCCCCGATGAATATAAACAGAAAACGCATGACAATAGCTCCGAAAATTCCCCAGAACAGTACGCGGTGATAATTCCTGGGTGCTACGCCAAATCCGCTGAACACAAGAAGTATGACAAAGATGTTATCAATAGACAAGGCATATTCTACAAGATAGCCCGTAAGAAACTCCAAGCCGAGATTCTTATCATACAAAGCGAGTGAATGTTCGAAATTGGCAGGGTTGACCTTTATAGGATGCTTATGCTTGATCACAATTTCCTGCAGGCGCTCAACACTGTCAATGTTATGGATCAGATGGCCATAGTAAGTGAGCAGGATGTAGAAGCCCATCGAAAGAAGAACGATGAAAAAGCTCATAAGTCCGGCCTGTTTCAGAGATACTGCCGCATCTTTTTTATTAAATAAACCTAAATCTAATAGAAGGATGGTAACAATAAATATCAAAAATCCTGAAAGGAATAAAACCTCGTTGCTCATTGTGGAAAATAATAGCAAAAATAAGGAATTAATTGTGATTTAACCTGTTACACATTTGTAAAAACATGGATAAAAGGACTAAATTATTGTTTGATCAATTCACGAACAAATGAGAAGCTACATCCAAATATGTACTTCAAGTAAAATTCATTCATCACTTTATATAAAATTTAATATATATTGATTTTTAATAACTTATAAACTATTTTTATAAATAATGTATTCCACAAATTATTCAACAGACAAAGTGACATTTGTCATTGTTTAAGTATTTTACAAATGTAACAAGAGTCTTTTTAGAAATAATGTTATTTTTGTCAACAATCAAACTAAGTGATTATGACAGTTCAGTTCCCGTATTTTAAAAATGTAAACTTCCCAGAACGCTATATTTCACCTGAAAAATTATTTGCTTATCTACATGGCAATTACAGCGATTACATATTTGAAGTAGGGAAATCCAGTCTGGGTAAACCCATTTATATGATGCGTATCGGGAATGGTCCTACCAAAGTTGCTGCATGGTCTCAGATGCACGGCAATGAGTCTACGGCTACACTGGCCATGCTGGATTTGCTCGCAATCTTCCAGAAGCATCCTGAACTAAAAGCGCGACTGTCGGAGACCATCAGCCTCGACTTTATTTTTATGCTGAATCCTGATGGCTCCGAGCAGTGGACTCGACGAAACGCTTATGATATCGACATCAACCGGGATTTTCTGCGTAATTCCAGCGCGGAGATGCAGGTTCTTAAGTCGATTGTTGAAAAAGTTGATTATGATTATCTCCTCAATCTTCATGACCAGCGGACAATTTTTACCACAGATGGCGTTCATCCTGCTACATTGTCTTTCCTCGCACCCTCTGAAAATCCGGAGAGGACTATTACAGAAAACCGTAAAAAAAGTATGGCCGTAATTGCCGGAATATATCTACAACTCAAGCAAAATTTACCACACAGAATTGCGAGATATTCGGATGAGTTTTATCCCACGTCTACAGGTGACAATTTTATGAAAGCCGGAATTCCCACGATACTTTTTGAAGGTGGTTTTTTTGAAGATGATCTGAATCGGGAAAAAACCCGTGAATTTTATACTCAGGCTTTGTATTATGCTCTGAAGGCAATGTCGGTTCTAAAAGGCGATACGTACAGTTTCGAAACCTATTTTGATATTCCTGTAAATGTAGAATCCCATTTCGACTTGATTTACAGAAATGTAAAACTCAACACCGATTTCGAATGTATTCTGGATATTGCCGTCCAGTACCGGGAAGTCCTGGACGAGAATCTAGAACTTACTTATCAGCCATACGTGGTGGAAGTTGGTGATCTCAATCATAAAAAAGGCTGGACAGAAATTGACTGTACAGATAGAAAATTTATTTCTGTGAAAAAATTCCCCAAGCTGGAAGCTTTAGCAGATTTTAAGATCGAGTAAAATCTTTTTTGAAATTGCATCTAAGAAATTGATTGTACAGATAAAAAATTTATTCATCTGCAAGCCATTACAATTTGTAATGGCCTTTTTAGTATTTACAGGATCTGAACTTAGTATTTTTAATAGCATTTTTGATGTACCATCTAAATTCATAACGTTTTAAAAAGATATCCAATTTAACATAATATAAATTATAGGAAATTTTATGAAATATGGTTTGAAGTCTATTTACAATTGTTTTGGTATGAAATTTTCTGATTCTGAACCTATTAAAAGTAATGTTATGAAAAAATTATTTCTGGCTGCATCTGCTGCTTTGATGCTTGGGTCTTGTGAAAAGAATGATGGCAAGCAAACCAATGTTGAAAACAGAAAGCCGGACACACTAGCCATTCCGAATCAGGAAAAAAATGTTATCGAAAGCAGGGAAAATCAGGATTATTGTTATCTCAACGTTTTGGGAAAAGATTCAGTATTGCTTCAATATAGAATTTCCAATGGCAATGTTTCCGGTAAGCTGATGTATAAAAATTTTGAAAAAGATTCTTCATCCGGCGATGTTACGGGAAAAGCCACCGGAGATACACTGAAACTCAACTATAGATTTCAGTCTGAAGGAATGGCCAGCGAGCGTGAAGTTTATTTCCTTCAGGACAGCGGCGTTCTTTTGGAAGGTATTGGCGCATACGCCAACGATAACAGTTCCAAGCAACAGTATGCCTCACCAAAGTCTGTCAACTATTCCAAAGGCCGACGTCTGACACCAGCCGACTGTCAATTAATTAAATAAAAACAGCAGCGTACATCACTGCTGTTTTTCCTGTAAATATCAAAGCAATATTTGGTGTAAATTAATTATTGCTGTCCCTGAACTTATAAATTCTGACATAATCTACTTCCATTTTTTGTGGATAGACTGAACCATCTACTCCATTTTTACCGCCCCAAAGTCCGCCAACGGCCTGATTAAGAATAAGATAAAAAGGTCTGTCGAATGGCCAGGCATCATTGGAATCCTCCGATTTATTGTATGTAAAATATTTCTTATTATCGACGTACATTTCGATTTTATGGGGAGTCCAATCGGCTCTGTAAACATGGAATTTTTCCGTCGCATCTTTTACGAAAATCGTATCCGTTCTTTGCGTATACTGGATGTGATTGTATTTTTTGGTGTGCACCGATGCGTGGATCCATCCTTCATCGTAGCCTACGTGCTCCATGATATCAATCTCGCCATCGTCCGGCCATTCTTTGATATCAGCGCTCAGCATCCAGATGGCAGGCCATGTGCCCTTCCCTTTTGGCAACTTGGCTTTCACTTCCACGCTGCCGTATTGGAAAGGAAACGTTTTTTGCGTGATGAGTTTAGCAGATGTATACTCATTATCTTCCCATTTTTCTTTGCGAGCCTCAATAATTAATTTACCGTCTTCCACCCTTGCATTTTCCGGGCGATTATTGGTATAATATTGCATTTCTTCATTGCCAAATCCGTGGCCACCAACATCAAAACCCCATTTGGAAGTGTCAATCTGAGGTTTTTTGAACTCGTCCTGAAAAACCAGGACACGATTATCTTTCGCTACTGAACAAGATATCGAGAATGCCAATGCAAAAATGCCGGTAATTGGAAGTGGCTTTTTCATTACTATTGATTTAGAATACAAATGTAGCAACAGTTTTAGGACTGATAGCCGTAGCCGCAGTTTTGTTATTAAATTTAATGTTAAAGTTTTCTGTATTATCACCTTCATTCAAAACGATTAATGCAACTTTCCCATCTGGTCTCAGGAATGCTACAGTGCTAAGATTTCCTGGCTGGGTTGATGCAATACGCTGAGAATTTTGCGGAACAAATTTAGATGCCTGAGCGATAATATAATACGCTACATTTTTAGTGAATGTTTCGCTTGAATTAATGGTTATCGCACCTTTACATTCTGTACAGCCGCCTTGCGTATGCGGATTGAAGGAAGCATCATTGGCAACATTCCATTCTAAAGCAATTTTACTCCAGTTTCTCATCGAGCCAATAACGACGTTTTTCGTATGCCAGATTAAGTCTCCTGAAAATGTAGAATTAGCGCCAGTCCATTGTTCCGTGAAATAAAGATTTTTGTTAGGATAAGCGATGTGAACATTGTTAAGAACGTTTATATTTCCTGCATACAAGTGGAAAGCCGAACCATCAACATACTGAGCAGCTTCCGGGTCTTTCAGGATGTCCATCGGGTAATCCGGTCTGTCGCAATTATGGTCATAAAGGACAATCTTTGCACTGATATTTGCCGCTTTGAAAGCTGGTCCGAGATGATTTTTGATGAATTCACCCTGTTGCGGTGAGGTCATCAGCAGACTCGGATTGTTGCCCGGATGCAGCGGCTCGTTCTGAGGTGTCACGGCGTCAATGGTAATGCCATTGGCTTTCATCGCCTGAATATATTTGACGAAGTATTGCGCATAAACACTATAATATTCAGGTTTCAGACTTCCGCCGACGCTGCTTCCGTTATCCTTCATCCAGACTGGTGGTGACCACGGTGCTGCAATGATTTTTATATTTGGATTGATGGTCAGAATCTTTTTCATCATATCAATCAGAGCTTGGTCTTTTGACAAGGAGAAATTGGACAAAGTAACATCGGTCTGCCCCACCGGCAAATCGTTATAAGAAAATACATCTGCATTAAGGTCAGACGCACCAATGCTCAGTCTCAAATAACTTACGGCAATCGCATTATCCTTACTGGAAAATAAGTCCTGCAGCAATTCTTCTTTTTTAGTTGCAGATAGTTGGTTAATGACCTGAACACTTCCACCCGTTAAAGTATAGCCGTAACCATCGATGGTCTGGAACTTCTGAGCGGCATCTACGTCAATAGTCTGGTAACTATTGACTGTATTCTTGAAAAAAATGTCTGCTTGTTTCTGAAGCTTGGCCGTTTCATCTGCTTTGGTAATCCAAACGCTGGCAGAAGTATAATTGGAATTGTCTTCACCATTATTATCGGTATTTCCGGTCTGCTCATCTACGCTGTTACTTTGGCAGAACAACAATGAGAAGAAACTCAGACCAATAAAAAGTGATTTGTTGGGAAATATTTTATTACTATACATTTTATTAGATTTTAAATAACAATAGCCTGTCACTGTTGAAAATTGTATCAAGTTTTTATTCCTAACACAGCTTTCAAAATTATCACTAAAGTTATGATTAAGATAAAAAATGAAAGAGGTTTTTGAGACCTCTTTCACCTAAGAATATGATAAGAAAAAATTTAGTTCACACCGCGGAATTCTACTTTAGAAATAGAAATACCGTCTTTCATATCATTACCACCAGACCTGATGGCAAAGTATGCTACTCCACTTTTAGTTGCCGTAAAAATTCCATCAGGATTATTGGCATTTTTAGAACCAAAATTTGAAATTTTACCTTCGAAAGCACTTGAACCACTACCCGCCCAAGTGTTGATAGCTCTTAGCCACGTTGAATCGTTTCCATCCCTGTGTAATCATTATTTGCGGTAGGTTTTGTATAACCAACATAGATTTCGAACCACGAGTCTGAAACACCTTTGGAGCTAACTACAGCATCAGCTTTGTATTTACGGCCTTGTACAACCTGAACTTCCTGATACATCACATTTCTGTCCCAACCTTTAGCTGTGAACGTGGCTTTACTATTTGTAAAATCCCACACCCAGAGCGCTGTATTAGATGGATTAGGAAAAGTCAACGACCATTTTGCAACGTCTGCAGCATCTGCAAACTTCCCGCCCTGAATCATATGTTTTTGTCACGGTGAATGATGCATCGGAGTTCGTAGGAGTTAGTGCATTTCCGTCACCATCTATGGTATCCGGTACACAAGATGAAACTGCAATTGCAAGCGAAAGGACGATTAATGACTTATTTTTAAATATTGTTGTTTTCATAAATCTATACTATTAGTAATTCTGATTTTGCTTTAAAGCTGTATTCAATAATTCTGCATAAGGAATAGGTAAAACTTCATTTTTGTTCGCTACAAATCCTTTAGATGACAAAGCAGAAGGTGCATCTCCCCATCTTACAAGATCAAACCATCTGTGCCCCTCTCCTGCTAATTCTTTTCTACGCTCGTCCTTTATTGCCTGCATACTAACCGGTACTGATGGAATTCCTACTCTTGCTCTAACAGCATCAAGTAACGCTTGTGCCCTCGCACCTGTTCCTCCTAACGCTTCTGCTTCCATAAGATAACTATCTGCTAAACGTATTACTATGTAATTCTGTCTAAAATTAAGTTCCATTGAGCCTGGAAGATCGGATACACCTTTTCTAAAAGGCGCATATTTTTTGAGAAAATATCCTGTGTCGGCATAAGCTGGAGAGTAAGTTATTTTTCCTTCATTCTGCAATTTTTTTGCATTAAGAATAGTAGCTTCTGCCCGGGGATCATTTTGCATAAAATTAAAAAGGTTATCGGAAAGGGTGTTAAATGCCCAACCAGAAACGATGTCAGGTGCATTGCTCCCTGAAGCCAAATTATATGATCTGGGCCCTGTCATTATACAAATAGAGTTACCTTCATCTTTTCCTTGCCCCCAAAAACTCCAGTCTGACATACCTGCATTAGTATATACTGCTTCAAGTATTGATTCGCTAGTGAATTTATTGTATTCATATTTACCTGGGGATACTTCAGATAATTCAAAAAGTTTGTTGTACTCATCTACTAATTTGTAACCATATTGGCTGGTCTGTCCTGGTGTACCATTGACTTGAGCAAACTGTGCCGCAGCTTCTGTATTTTTTTTGTCATACAAATAGATTTTTCCAAGTATTGCTCTGGCGGCTCCTTGGGTAATTCTACCATTTTCTGCACCTCCAACAGTCATCGGCAAATCATTTACAACAGCCAAAATATCATTTTCGATTTGATTATAAACCTCCGCTTTAGGTGTTTGAGGTATATTCCAATAATCATCAGTCGAGCTGATTCTTTTTAATATGAGAGGAACATTACCAAACATTTTAACCAGCTCAAAATAGTATAACGACCTTAAAACTGTGACCTCTGCTATTATCCGTTTTTTGAAGTTTTCGGAAACTGGAGCATCAGGCATTCTTTCTAAAACCCAATTGGCATTAGCCACACCTTGGTAAAAATCTTTCCAGTAGCTCGCAGGCATAACGATAGGATTAATGGTATAATTATTAAATCCTTGGATGCCTGCACCATCTGTTGAACTACCACCACCAGAATAAAAATCATCAGAACCAGCATTAAAAAATGTTACCATATTTTCAAAACCACCGGCGTACTTTTTCATTTTATCGTAAACAGACGCCGTTGCGCTAAGGCATTGGTCTTCTGTCTTGAAATAATTAACATCATCAAATGAGCCTATATTTTCAACATCACCGATGTAATCCCCTGTACAATTTATACTTGCGACACTTAATCCTGCAAGCATAATGACAGACAAAGTCTTCGATATAATTCTTCTATTTTTCATTGTTTCTTAATTTAAAATTGAATGTTTGCACCAAATAAAAATGTTCTTGCTTGTGGATAATATGCTCTGTCTATACCATATTCATTACCACCTGCGATTTCAGGATCGTATCCTGTGTATTTTGTGAATGTGAAAAGGTTTTCACCAGTTACAAAAATTCTTACTTTGTTAGCCCCGAACTTTGTAGTGACATCCTTCGGAATTGTGTATCCTAATGAAACTAACTTAATTCTCATATAATCTCCTTTCTGTAGGTAATATTTTGACATTTTTGTGTAGTTGCCATTCGGGTCGTTACGAGTAAGTCTCGGATTATCATTTGTAGATCCCTCTCCTGTCCATCTGTTAAGAATAGCAGTCTGATAATTGGCATCCAGCATGTCCAATCTTCTAAGGCCCTGAAGTAGCATATTGCCACCCTGTCCTTGGGCGAAAACCATTAAATCAAAGTTTTTGTAATTCATATTCACCGTAAAACCATATGTGAATTTAGGAAGAGAACTTCCAATATCTACCATATCGTCCTGAGTGATTTTCCCGTCTCCGTTATTATCTTGCCAAATGAAATCTCCAGGTTTTGCATTGGGAATGATCAAATCGCCACTGCTATTTGTATAGGAGTTGATTTGCTCTTGATTTTGGAATACGCCACTATAAGTATATCCATAAAATGTCCCAACAGGTTTACCAACTTGTAATCTAGAAACAGGTCCCATCGAATGTAAACCAGCAAATTCTCTCCATTCTACATCATCCTCGAGGCGCAAAACCTTGTTTTTATTGGCAGAAAAATTACCATTTAAAGATAGACTGAAATCTTGCCAATTCTTCTTATATCCTAACTCAAATTCCACACCCCTATTTTCCATATCACCAATATTAGCAAATGGATCGGTAGGTACACCTACATAACCAGGAATGGCTACACGACGAAGTATATCCTTAGTTTTCTTATAATAATAATCAAAGCCTAATGTAAAATCATTTAGAAATCGAATATCAGCTCCAATATCACTCTGTGCAGTCTCTTCCCACTTAAGATTAGGGTTTCCTAAGGTGTTAGGACTGTAGCCAATGATTATAGTAGGATCTATTTCTCCATTTGGGTAATTGCTGCCTGAGACAAGAGAACTTCTATACATAAAATCCTCAATAGCGTCGTTACCTAAGACACCGTATCCTCCACGTATTTTTAGAGTATTGATGATTTCATTATCTTTCCAGAATCCTTCTTTATGCACATTCCATCCTGCTGAGAAAGATGGGAAATTACCCCAATATTTTAAAAACTTGGATGATCCATCTCTTCTAAATGTACCTGTAAAAAGGTATTTGTCTTGATAATCATAAATAAATCTTCCAAAATAAGATGCTCTTCTTGTTTGTGGTGTGTCCCAGGCACTGGCTGTAATACTCTTGGCATCAACCGCGTAAAAAGCTGCTTCGTACCAGTTTTCTACAGGTATATTACTGTAAGTAACACTTTGACCCGAACCAATATTATATCTGTAAACTCCCTGTCCCAGCAAAATATTAAAATTATGGTCACCTAACCTTTTTTGGTAGCTTAAGGTATTTTCCATACTCCATTCAAATTTAGTCTGAGTTACTCTATTCAAGTTGTTATTTACTAAATTGCTGAGAGTTGGGCTTAAATAGAACTTAGGCGTAAATCCCTGGCTGCCCCAATAAGATTTTTTTCCGTTTAATGTGGTTTTGAAAGTTAAACCTTCTGTAAGTTTAAGCTCCGCAAATACATTTCCAACAAAATCATCAGACCAACCATATCTACCCTGTTGTGTGTATCGATATGCTAATGGATTAGACATTTCCTGATTTACCCAAGGTGATATCCCGTACGGATTTCCGTTTGGATCTCTAATAATATAAGCGTTGGTATAATTCGCAGGATTAACTTGTGACCAGTCAGTAACCACAGCAGGTGTGGTAGGATCAAGGTTAATTGCTGAACTTAGTGGGCCACCGAATGTCTCATTGACTCCAATACCTTGGCTTTTTTGATGGGTATATAGAAATGTTTGACCTACTGTTAGAACATCGAGTACTTTATGTGTAGAATTTAAACGAGCATTGATTCTTTTGTAATTTGATATGTCGCCCATTACAATACCGGTTTGATCGAAATAACCAAATGATGCATAATAAGTAGATTTATCATTTCCACCATTGATGCTTACTTCGTGAGATTGTCTGTCTCCTGTATTAAATATTGTATCTTGCCAGTCCGTACCGATACCGAACATATTTGGATTTGTAAACCTAATGGGAGAATTATCGTTTGCAAATCCTTCATTAATTATTGTTGCGTACTGCGTAGCATTAAGTAAATCTAATTTTCTTGCGGCTTGCGATGTTCCAAAACTTCCATTGTAAGCTAAATTCAAAACACCTTTCTTTCCTTTCTTTGTTGTTACTAGAACAACACCTCTTGCAGCACTGACTCCATAAATTGCAGATGAAGCACCATCCTTTAGGACTTCGATACTTTCAATATCTGATTGATTTAACCATCCAATTCCATCAACAATAATTCCATCGACAACCCACATTGGATCATTACCTCCTGCACCAAAACTAGTAAGACCTCGGATTCTTACTGTAGCTCCTGAACCTGGTTGCCCGGAATTAGTTACTACAGATACACCAGCTGCCCTTCCTTGTAAAACCTGCTCAGGCTTGCCTGCTGGAATATCTTCAATATCCGAAGCTTTGATACTGGCAATGGCTCCTGTCACATTGCTTTTCTTTTGAGTTCCATAGCCGATGACAACTACCTCCTCAATAGTTTTCTCCTTGGAAGTCGTGTCGCTGGCCTGTTGTGCCGAGTAGTTGGCTGTGAAGTAAAGTACAGCTGCTAACCCAAGACATTTTGAATACTTTAAGTTCATATTTTAATTAATTTTTGTTATTCTCATATTGAGACAATAAAAATATCCTTTTTTTTGATATATCAAAAAAAAAAATAAAAAATTTAAAAATATTACTGTTTATGAGTGTTTTAACGTGTATCTTATCATTCAAAATTATTATTTTTACTATATTTGAAATCCCCGAAAATACAATCCAATGTTAAAAATACGTTAAGAGGCTTATAATGGATGTTAATAATACAAAGGTGAAGTGGCCTCTTATGCTCAGCTTCCTCATATTCTCCATGCTTCTCAATAGCATGGGTGTCATTATTCTCCAGCTTTCTGAAGAGGTTTCCTATAAAGGCCTTGGTTTTTTAGAATCGTTCAAAGATATTCCCATGGCTATTGTGTCGCTATTCTGTGTCAATCTCATCAGCAAAACTGGTAACAAAAAAGCTCTGATTTTTTCGTTGGTTTTCGTTGTGATCAGTTGTTTCGCATTGCCGCTGGTAGATCAATTCTGGTTTTTCAAAATTTGGCTCAGCATTATAGGGGTCAGCTTTGCATTAGCCAAGATCGCAGTCTTTAGTATCATCAAAAATAATTTTAAGGATGAGCGCCTGGCCAGCACCATGAGCCGTGTGGAAGCGTCTTTTATGATCGGGATTTTTGCTATCAATATCGGCTTCGGGAGTTTGCTGTCCAGCGCCTATGCGGAATACTGGAAATATGGATTTTGGCTGATCGCCGTGCTGAGTATTATTAATCTGATGATGCTAAAACCATTAAAAGTAGAGGAAATCAATCCAGATACCAGTAATGTCTTCGCAGGAGGATTACAATTTTTAAAATCGAAAATAATTATCACATTTTTCTCTATCATTTTCCTCATGGTCTTCGTGGAGCAAAGTTTCAATTCCTGGTTGCCGAGTTTTTATAAGAATAATCTGAAAGTCGATTCTTATTTCGCATTACAATCCACGGCCTTTCTGGCTCTGTTTTCATTCATTGGAAGATTGGTCACAAGTAAATTGATCCTAAGGTTTCACTGGTACAGGCTGGTAGTGGTCTGTTTACTACTGATTTTCATAATATTAGGTGCTTCACAGGTTCTGATCACCATTTTTTATGATAAGGCAAGACTCGCTATCATTTGCCTGATTCCGCTCACAGGTCTATTCCTCTCGCCACTCTATCCGCTCTATAATTCCGAAGTTCTCAACAAAATACCAAAGGAGAAAACGCACTTTTTCCTGTCCGTCGTAGTCATCTGTTCATCGCTGGGAAGTTCTTTCGGATCGCTGTATATGGCTATGATATTTTATGAAAAGCTCAGTTATTTTTATCCGTTATGCATTATTTTACCATTATTAATTATATTTGGTCTCACTTTTTTCCTCAATAAAACTTCAAAAATCCATGACTGAAAACAAAAAAATTAAGCAAAATCTCAAGGAGCTCATCGATACAAAAGACTTTGTGGAGCACGTTTCCGTGGATTGTGTAATTTTTGGATTTCATAAAGACACGCTCAAAGTTCTTTTGCTCAAGTATCACGATCTGGATCTTTGGTCCGTTCCCGGGGGATTTATCTACAATGATGAGAATCTGAATGACGCCGCTGCCAGAACTCTATATGAGAGGACACATCTTTCCGATGTTTTTCTGGAGCAGTTCTATACGTTCGGCGATATCAAACGTACGGAGAACAATACACACCAAAAATTGTTGGAGAATAAAAATATCGAGGTCGATAGGAATCACTGGATCTACCAGCGTTTTATTTCCGTAGGTTACTGTGCGTTAATTGATTATACGCTCACATACACGTTTCCGGACTCTTTCAATGAGGTCTGTCAATGGTTTGATGTGGACAAGCTCCCGAATATGGCTTTTGACCACAAGGAAATGATAGAAAAAGGATTACTTTATCTCCGCAAAAACATCGATTATCAGGTGATGGGAAGCAATCTTCTTCCGGATAAATTTACGATGAAAGAACTTCAGCATCTTTACGAAGCCATTCTGGGAGAACCTTTAAGAAGAAACAATTTCCAGCGAAAGATGCTAAGTCTCAACATCCTGGAAAGGCTGGAAAAACATTATACAGGTTCCGCTAACAAAGCGCCGTTCCTGTACAAATTCTTAGAAAATCCCGAAATCAAAAACAGCGATTTTTCCTAATAAAAAAAGCAACTCATTTTTTTCGAGTTGCTTTTTTTGATAAATTATCACCTTGTATTTTTTCCGTCAACGATGATTCTTTCCGGGCGGTTCGCCAGTTCCCACGCTGTGGTGAAAACCAGTTTAGTACGCTTTGCCAGCAAATCATAATCGATTTTGTCCGGCGTGTCCGTTGGTTTATGATAATCCTCATGAATACCATCGAAGAAAAATGCGACAGGAATATTGTGCTTGGCAAAATTATAATGGTCTGACCTGTAATACAATCTCTGCGGATCTTTCGGGTCATCATATTTATAATTGAGTTCCAGCTTCACGGTTTTGTCATTCGCTGCTTCATTGATTTTTTTTAATTGAGAGCTTAGCATTTCTGAACCGATAACATAAACGTATTGTTTACCACGGTTTTCTGGGTCGTCACGTCCAATCATGTCAATGTTAAGGTCGGCAACTGTATTGGCCAAAGGATAAACCGGGTGATCTGAATAATATTCTGAGCCAAACAGTCCATGCTCCTCGCCCGTTACGTGTAAGAAGAGAATAGAACGCTTTGGTCCATAACCTTTCTTTTTGGCTTCCTGAAATGCTTCAGCAATTTCCATCACCGCCACAGTTCCGCTGCCATCATCATCGGCGCCATTGTAGACCTCACCGTTTTTCATCCCTACGTGGTCATAATGCGCAGACACCACAATGATTTCGTTTGGCTTCTCAGAACCTTCGATAAATGCCATGATATTTTCCGAATCCGGCAACGTTTCTCCATATTTTTTCATGGCGGCGGAAGGTACTTTCTGATAGTACGAGCCCAGAGCAGGCGGATAACCTATGCCCCATTCCTTATATTGATCTATCATGTACTCACCGGCTTTCTTTTGCCCTGTACTTCCTGTGCCCCTGCCTTCCATTTTGTCATCGGCTATCACATAGAGGTTCTCCTTCAGTTCTGCTGAGGTAATGCTGTTGTAGGCATCTTTAAATCCTTTCCCATCGTATGAGAAATTTTTGGTCGAGGCACAGCTATTCAAGAGAGCCACGCCCAGCAGAAAGCCATATAGTTTTACGTTGTTCATAAATTTATTTTAATTATTAAGTCGAGGTTACAAGAGGTTTGTTACAAGTTTTTTTCAAATTTTCTGATAGCCGCCTCGGTTGTGAAAAATACAAAAGCCACTATCAAAACCGTGCTGAGAAAAATAATCAAACCCGAGAGATTTTCATCAATTCTAAATACGAATTCCAATGCAAGGGAAAGTAGCGCTAAAATGATTCCTCCGATTATCAGCTTTTTGGCAGCATACTTTTGTGCAAATGTCCAATTTTTTAGATTCTTCATCGCATTGGGCGTTCTGTAGCCGTAGAGATAATTGATGTTTTTCGGAGGAAAAATCAACATTATAGTTCCTACAATAACAAAGATAATGGCGAGCAGATATGGAAATGAAATCATCTTCTCTAACATATCATCCTACTTTTTCTCCGAAGGTCAGTAAAGTTCCATTAGGGTCAATCAGTGAAAACTCTCTCATATTCCAAGGCTTGGTTTCCAGGCTTCCGTTGGGATGGATTTTAATGTTTTTGAACTGGATATGCTCATAAAACTTATCGATATTGCTGGATATTTTAAGATACAGCATAAAATCCGATGTTTTTGGGTCTAAATCTTTGTACTCAAAGAAATGAAGTTCGGAATTATTATACTTGGCGATCAGATATTGGTCATAATCGGAAACGAACTCGAATCCTAAGTCAGTATAATAATCTATGGTTTTCTGCTTGTCGATGAACGGCAATTTCGGGATGATCTGTGAAATCATAAGGATCTATTTATAAATTAATGAGCTTGTTTTTAGCAGAATAAATTATGCCAATTCATCATTCCATTCACGGATCGTTACTTTGGCAATCAGTCCTTCCTGCACAAACGGGTCGCCATTGACAAAATCTTCAGCAGCCTGTTTGTCTACAAAAATTGCCATTGCACCTTCGCCAGGATTTGCAAACGCACCGGTTCCCAAAACCCTTCCCGATTTAATAAATTCTTCTTCCAATTTTTCGTGTCTCGGAAAAACCGCCATAAATTCTTCCATCGATTTTTCTGTGTTGTGTTCGTAAAAAACAACTGCTTTCATATTTGTATGTTTTTAAAATTTATTTTAATCATCAATTATCAGCTATAATCAATGTGCTTCCAGCCAGTTATCACCAACGCCCACTTCTACCAATAGTGGAACATTGGTCTGAAATGCGGATTCCATTTCTTTTTTGATTAAGGCTTTGGCCGTCTCAATTTCAGAAAGCGGCACTTCGAAAAGCAGTTCGTCATGAACCTGCAAAAGCATTTTGGTCTGCAGATTCTGAGCTTGCAGTTCCTCGTCAATTTTAATCATGGCCAGTTTGATAATATCTGCGGCACTTCCCTGGATTGGCGCATTCACAGCATTTCTTTCGGCATGTGCTCTGACCGTAAAATTGCTGGAGTTGATATCTTTCAGATGGCGCTTCCTGCCAAGAATTGTCTCCACATATCCGAAATCCTGTGCTTTTTTTACCTGCTCCGCCATGTATTCTTTCAGCCTTGGATAATTCTCATAATAAGAATCAATCATTTTTTTCGCTTCCGACCTGGAAAGTCCGGTCTGCTCTGCTAATGCAAAAGCACCCTGGCCATAGATGATCCCGAAATTGACTGTTTTTGCCTGGCTTCTCTGGGTTTTGGTAACTTCTTCCAGCGGAATATCAAATAACTTTGCCGCCGTAGAAACGTGAATGTCTTCGCCGTTTTGGAAGGCTTTGATCATATTCTGTTCGCCGGAAATTTCGGCAATCAGTCTCAACTCGATCTGAGAATAATCCGCAGAAATGATTTTTTTCCCGTCGTCGGACACAAAAGCGCCGCGGATCTGCTGTCCTCGCAACGTTCTGATAGGAATATTCTGGAGATTCGGATTCACAGATGCCAGACGTCCGGTGGCCGCTGTAGTCTGCGAAAAATTGGTATGAACACGCTGATCCTTTTTATCAATCTGATTGGGCAATGCATCCACATACGTTGATTTCAGTTTCTGCAAGGTTCTGTATTCCAGGATCTGAGAAATTATTTCGTGCTTGGAAGACAATTTCTGCAACACATCTTCGGACGTGGCGTACTGGCCCGTTTTGGTTTTCTTGGCTTTGGGATCCAGCTGCAATTTTTCAAAAAGAATTTCACCTAATTGCTTGGGCGAATTCATGTTAAATTCCTCGCCTGATAATTCAAATATTTTAGATTCAAGAATTTTCAGATCGTTTTCCAGGTCTTTACTTTCTTTTGCAAGCCAGTCATTATCGAGCTTTACACCGGCAAGTTCCATTTTAGCCAGAACTTTCATCAGTGGCATTTCCACGGTATAGAACAGCTGTTCGAGGTTTTCCTTGGCGAGTTGCGGCGCAAATAATTCATACAGCTGGAAGGTAACATCTGCATCTTCTGCGGCGTAATCGGTTTGGGTTTTCAGATCCACTTCGCGCAGTGTGAGCTGGTTTTTTCCTTTTTTCCCAATCAGCGATTCTATCGAAACCGGTTTGTAGTCCAGATACATTTCTGAGAGATAATCCATGCCGTGTCGTCCATCGGGATTCAGCAGGTAATGCGCAATCATCGTATCAAAAATTTTTCCTTCTACTTCGATGTTATAATTTTTGAGAACTTTATAATCGTACTTCAGATTGTGCGCAATTTTCAGGACATTCCGGTCTTCAAAAAAAGGTCTGAAAATCTCTACGGTTTTCTGTGCTTCTTCCTGATTTTCAGAAACCGGAATATAGTAGGCCAGGCCTTTTTTATAAGAAAAGCTCATCCCGATGAGTTCCGCTTCTAATTCGTTCAGTGATGTGGTTTCGGTATCAAAACAGACCGCCTTCTGCTTCAGAAGATTGTCAACCAGAATTCTCTGCGCTTTCGGGCTGTCAATAAATTGATAGAGATGATCATTTTCGGTAATGGTAGATTTGGTGGTAGTCGCCTGCTCCAGTTGCTCGAAGGTCGCAAACAGATCCATGGTTCCGTTTTTATGAACCGTTACGGCAGCATCTAAGACTTCGGTAACCGTGATTTTGTCATCATCACCTTCCATCAGTTCCTCTACATATTCTTTATTGGAAAAAGCGCGGTAAAGATTTTCGTAGAGTCTCCGGAATTCCAGTTCGTCGAAAACTTCTTTTACTTTGTCGAAATCCGGAACTTCCAGGTCGTATTGTTCCTCAATAAATTCAATCGGTGCATCACACAGGATGGTAGCTAATTTTTTGGACAGCAAACCTCTATCTGCACTTGCTTCCACTTTTTCTTTAAGCTTCCCCTTCAGCGTATGCGTATTGGCAAGCAGATTTTCCATTGAGCCAAATTCCTGAATGAATTTTTTGGCTGTTTTCTCGCCCACGCCTTCCAGTCCGGGAATATTGTCCACAGCGTCTCCCATCATGCCCAGGTAATCGATGATTTGTTTCGGGTCGTTGATTTCATATTTGGCTTTCACCTCTTCAACACCCAGAATCTCGATATCGCCGCCTTTCATTCCAGGCTTATAGATTTTGATCTTATCGGTCACCAATTGTGCAAAATCCTTGTCTGGCGTTACCATAAAAACATTGTAATCCTGTTTTTCGGCTTTGCAGGCAATCGTTCCGATCACGTCGTCCGCTTCGTAGCCTTCCACACCCAGAATCGGGATGTGCATGGCTTCCAGAATCCTATGGATGTACGGAATTGACAGGAGAATAGGCTCCGGCGTATCCTGGCGGTTGGCCTTATATTCCGTAAAATCATCATGGCGTACATTGGTCTTTCCTACATCGAAAACGACGGCAAGGTGTGTGGGACGATCCCGTTTTATGAGTTCAATCAATGAGTTGGTGAACCCGAAAATCGCTGAAGTATTGACACCTTTTGTAGAAATTCTTGGGTTTTTTATAAAAGCAAAATACCCACGGAAGATCATGGCGTAGGCATCTATTAGGTATAATCTTTTGTCTGGAGAAGTCATAAAAACAAAGGTAATGAATTAACTATTTTTCATCATTAAGTTTGCTGAAAATGTTTTTGTTAAAAAATCTTAAATTTATATGACCATAATCAGATTTTGGTCGTATTTTTGCAAAACTAATACGATGAAAAAAGCTCTATCCACTTTTTACCTTGCTATTCTCTCCTCAGTCCTATTTTCCTGTGCCAATTTCGGGGACAGTTTGCTGTACCTTAATAAGAATGCCAAGATTTCCCACATAAAAACCATACTCTATTTTACGCCAGAGGTGTTTCCGGATATTCCCGAAATCATTGAACCTACGAATACGGCCTTTTTTACTGCGACCAGTGACCAGATGAAGACCTACAGCAATATGAAATATCTGCATGTTAGTACGCCCATTTCCTTTGATGAAGTAGACTCCAAAACGGTGAGAGATATGTGCCGTAACAATAATGCAGACGTAGCTGTGATTCCGAAAGTCAAATACTTCAAAGTCGGACTAGGGAAATATGTTTTTTCTAATCAGGTGATCGTGAGCATGAAGCTTTACAACTCGGATGGAGATTTCGTGATGGAAACGGCGTATGACACATACAAAGGCAATGGCCGATTGCTCGGAAGTGCGGAAAACTCCGTGATCATCGGAACTAAAGGTGCCATCCGGAAAATCAGCAAGGAACTTCGGAACCGCCAGATTCTGACCAATCCCACCATTTGATTTAAATTAATTTTAATACCGGCGAATCTGCGTTATTCCTGATATTTTAATACTTTTGCAAAGCAAAATTCTGAAAAAATCGAGAATCAAGAATTCATACTGAATCCTGCTGACATTGCAGAAACTCTGAGCAAATTGCCTGCAGAGGAACGCATCCTGCAGTTTCTTAAACTCCCGAAATCTGAAAAGGCGGAAGTTTTCTCGCATCTGGATAATGATTTTCAGGAAGATACCATCCGGAGTATTGCAAGCCACGAAGTGTCGGACATCCTGAACGAGATGTCGCCCGATGACAGGACTCAGCTTTTCGAAGATTTTCCGGATGAACTGATTAAATATTCTATCAATCTGCTCAACCCGCAGGAACGTCGCGTGGCTCTGAAACTCTTAGGCTATGAGGCCGATTCTATTGCACGTCTTATGACTCCGTACTATGTTCAGATACGCAAAGAATGGACGGTGAAGCGTTGCTTTCAGCAAATCAAAAAGGTGGGAAAAAAGGTGGAAACCCTCAACTTTCTTTATGTGGTAGATGAGAGAAACCGCCTGATAGACGATATTACAATTGGCTCTCTCCTGCTGGCCGATGAAGAACAGCTGATTTCTGAGCTGTCCGACAATCATTTTGTAGCCATCACGACTACGACTTCCAAGGAAGATGCGGTACCATATTTTGAAAAATACGACCGCAGTGCACTTCCCATTATTACTGAAAATGGTGTTCTGGTAGGGATTGTAACCATTGATGACATTCTGGACCAGATCGAACAGCAAAATACGGAAGATATCCAGAAATTTGGAGGTCTGGAGGCGCTGGATGTGCCCTATACGCAGACGTCTATTTACGAGATGGTGAAAAAACGTGGTTTCTGGCTCGTGGTTTTATTTTTCTCCGAAATGCTTACCGCCTCGGCGATGGGTTATTTTGAAGATGAGATTCAGAAAGCCGTTGTCCTCGCACTTTTTGTTCCATTGATTATTTCGAGCGGCGGAAATACAGGTTCGCAGGCTGCTACGCTCATTATCCGGGCGATGGCTCTTCAGGAAATAACGCTGAAAGACTGGTGGTACGTGATCCGAAAGGAAATCTTCACGGGTATTTTCCTGGGAAGTATTCTGGGAACGATCGGCTTTCTGCGCATTGCGCTTTGGCAGAAAACTGGACTGTTCAATTATGGTGAGCATTGGGTTTTTGTCGGGCTGAGCATTGCCTTTTCACTGATGTTGATCGTACTTTGGGGAACCATTTCCGGTTCTATGGTGCCGTTTGTCCTAAAAAAATTGAAACTGGATCCCGCAACATCATCGGCACCATTTGTCGCTACTTTGGTAGATGTCACCGGATTAATTATTTACTTTTCCGTTGCAGGTTTATTCCTTACCGGAAAGCTTCTTTAGTATTTCAAAATCTCATTTTTTCCTGACAAAATTCCTATGTGGCGAAGCGCGCCCCAGATGGAACGGCCTGTCTGAGCTCATCCCGAAGGTTTGGGAATAAGCCTTGGCTTTCGGGATAGCGAGTAGTGACAGCTGGAAATGGCGCCCAATAAAAAATGCCACCTCTGATGAGATGACATTTTCTGTTGCTGATCTTTTCGGAATTACTTCGCGAAATTATCGGTATAATCTTTCTGAGATGCCAAAATCACTTTCTTGGCATGATCTGCACCGTAAACAAGGTCAATTTTGACTTTTGCCGGCTCAGTCGGAAGGTTTTTATAGCTCAGGAAATAGTGTAATAGTCTGTTAACTTCGGCTTTCGGCAATTCGGAAATGTCGCGGATGTGACCATAGACCTGATCTTCCACCAATACCGCAATGATCTTGTCATCTGCCTCACCTTTGTCTATCATCTGGAATCCGCCGATTGGAATAGCTTCCATCAGAATATTTCCGGAAGTGATGTTGTGCGAGCTCAGGACGCAGATGTCCAAAGGATCATGATCGCCTTCGGTAACATCAGTTGCACCGGTTTCCACCGCCAGATTTTTTACTTCTTCCTCGCAATAAGTTCTTGGAATAAAACCATATAAGGCCGGAATGATGTTGGAGAACTTCTGCGGGCGGTCTACTTTCAGGTAACCCGTTTCTTTGTCTACTTCATATTTTATGGTGTCTGTAGGAACAATTTCTACAAAGACATTCACCACCTCCGGTGCTTTTTCTCCAGCAGAGATCCCGTGCCAAGGATGCGCTTTAAAATTAGGAATCATTGTTTATTTATATTATTTTGTTAAGTTCTTTTCTCAGATTTTCGATGGTATCTGCGATGTAATCTTCCGCATCTACGTAACTCATCAGAAAAACTGTTTTATAATCCTCCAGCTTTGAGTTTTCGCTCAGATCTTCGTAGGTTTTCCGCAGGAGCTGAATAATGTTATTCTTGCTGGTTATGATGTCCTGCCAGGAGGCTTTGGAAATGTATAGCTGCTGTGAGGCGTTGTACTCAAATTCCTCATTGATATTTTTTTCTGTGAGGAATAGGAATTCGTGGGGCTGCAGATTTTTGTCAAATCTATTTACCAGATTGGAAGGTTTCAGCCGTTCCAGGAAAAGAGTCATGCGTTCCAGCGCCTGCAGCTTGATCTCGCTGTTGGACTTGGTGGCTATAAAATTAATTTCCTGTTTTTTGAGTTTTACAAAGGCATTGACAAACTGTTTCGCAAAAACCAGAAAAGGCAAAGCGATGACAAGTGCAACAGCATAAGGCAAATAATCTGAATCAAACATATCTCAAATCGGACTGCAAAATTAAGGATTTTAAGTTAAATGCGCATTAATATTTGAAATCATCGAAAAAACTTAACAAAAACTTGTTTCAATAATTCTTTTTTGCTGTACTGGATGCAGGAGTAAGGTTTCAGGGCTGGACGGAAACCCCGGAAGAATTCTTCTACAGCTGGCACCTCGCTGCCCTCAAAATCAAAAATTTTATGTTCGATGTTGTCTGCGATTACTTTATCAATAAGATAGCTGGATCCGCTGAGCTTCACATATTCCCTGTCATTGTACGTGCCGAGCAAGGCAAGGGTATAATCATTGTGATAGACCGCAATCAGATTGATCAGCTCATGATGGTAATAGAAGCCGTAGAAATCCAGAAATCCCGCCGTACTGAAATCTGACAGCAGCTTGATAAACTCTTCCAGATCCTTATCGCCTGCACCCAAACCGGTCTTACGGATGAAAGCCTGGACGGCCTTCTGATCAGGATTTTTAATCATTTCCGAATTGTCAATCACTTCCTGATCCAGCCTAAGTTTGCGTTTCCGCTTTGGTGAGTACCGCTGTCTGACAACGTCATAAGGCTCGGGGAAAATTAGGAAATTGTTACGCTGCTTCAGGGATTTCGAAAACTGATTGACATCGTTGAAAGCATAATACCAGATTTTATAATTTTTACAGAAAAAGTCAAAGAAGGCATCATTCACCGCTTTGGAATCTTGTGCAGAAAAAACACCCAACTGCTGACACAATTTTGGGTTGATCACCACTTTCAGTCCCAATTTACTGATGAATGGAATTGGCATCACCGCCTCATAATCACCGTAAATCAGAATCTCCCAATTTTTCCCGGTACTTATGTCCAGAAACGAGCGTTCTGCATAAAATTTTCTTTGACAAGACTGCGCAATGCAATGGTTATATTTCTCGAAATCGATAGACTCATACTTAATTTTCCGTATCATAAAATCCCTTCTTCTTTGAAACTGTAAAATTTATTCTGTGCGATAATCAGATGATCCAGCAATTCGATCTCGAGCAATTTACCGGCTTCCCTGATCTTATTGGTAATGTAGATATCTTCCTGGCTTGGTTTCAGACTTCCCGCCGGATGATTGTGCGCCACAATGATTCTGGTAGAAAAATGCTCCAAAGCCACTTTGAAAAGTACACGGATATCTGCCACAGTACCGGCGATGCCACCACGGAACAGACAGGTTTTGTAGATAATTTTATTCTGATGATTCAGGAAAATGGCCCAGAATTCCTCTGTAGACAGGTCTGAAAGATGAGGCAGTAAAATTTCAAAAGCATCTTTGCTGCCGGATATCTGCTCCCTTTCCAGAACTTCCTGCTGCGATCTTCTGCTCCCGATTTCTAATGCAGTAGCGATGGAAATAGCCTTGGCTTCCCCCACACCTTTGAATTTCATCAAGTCCTTTACAGAAAGCTGACTTAATCTATGCCAGTTATTTTCAACTGAATTCAGTATTTTTCTTGCCAGCTCCACGGCAGATTCTTCCCTGTTTCCACTTCCCATAATGATGGCAAGCAGTTCCGAATCCGAAACGGCGGCTTTCCCTTTCAGGAGGAACTTTTCTCTCGGGCGGTCGTCTTCCGCAAGGGATTTGATGCTCATTAATTGTAGGCGTAAAGAATTATTTTTTTATCTGATTTATCAATATGCTGTTCCAAAATCTTAAAGAAATTATCAGAAACCATCGGACAACCCCAACTCAGGCAGAGTTCATCTTTTTGTTCTGCATCAGGAACGCAATTTAATCTGTGAAGTACAATAGCGCGTTTTCTTGCATTGCTATTGGTTTCATCTAATCCGTCCAATCTGTAAGACAAACCAAATTGACCTTTATATTTTTCAGAAATCGCATATTTTCCTAGAGATGTACAGCGGGAATTATTTTGATTACTAAATTTCAATTGTCCTTTTTGCTTTCCGGCTTCCGAGCCAGAACCGTGAGCTACCAAAGCTTTTTGGAGAACTTTTCCTTTTTTCAAATCAATAACAAAAAATCGGAATTGTGAAGACGGAATTGAGAAATCAATTAAAAACGCTTTTTCCTGATTATAATCTGAATTTTTCAAGAAAGTTTTGACATCAGATATTTTTTGAGCTAATCTGTCTTCGGCATTAGTGTATTGAATTGCCGGACTTTCCTGAGATTTAGCGTCACAGGAAATAAATAAAATCGAGAAAAGAAAAAATAGAAATGGCTTCAAGAACTTTTAGTTTATTAATCAGAACGATTTATTATGAAAAATAATATGAATTTCTACAATTCTTTTACTATAAAACAATCTGTCCGTCTTTCATAACCAACTTTCTGTCCGTGCTTTCCGCTAAAACAGGATTATGCGTTACAATCACGAAAGTCTGATGGTATTTGTCCCTCAAATCAAAAAACAATTGATGAAGCGCATCTGCATTTTTGGAATCGAGGTTTCCGGTCGGTTCATCCGCAAAAATAATCTTTGGAGAATTAATTAATGCTCTGGCAACTGCAACACGCTGGGCCTCGCCGCCAGAAAGTTCTGATGGTTTGTGGTGCAGTCTGGCAGCAATATTCAGATCTTCGAACAGGGAATGCGCTTTTTCAATGACTTCTTTTTCAGAAATTCCGGCAATTTTGGTCGGCAGAAGAACGTTTTCCAAGGCCGTGAATTCCGGTAACAACTGATGATTCTGAAAGACAAAACCGATGTTTCTGTTCCGGAAACGCGACAGTTCTTTGTCTTTCATTTTAAGATAAGAATTGCCGTCCAGCGAAATCTCCGTATGGTATTTTTCAATCTCCGAAGGTTTATCCAGCGTTCCCAGAATCTGAAGTAAAGTCGATTTTCCCGCACCGGACTCGCCGACTATAGAGATCACTTCGCTGGGTTTTATATGAATGTCTACACCTTTCAGAACCTCCAGAGTTCCGTAGAATTTATGTATGTTTTTTGCTCGAATCATAGTATTCTTTATTTTCAAACACTTAAGTTACTTTAGAAATAGTTATGAATTTTAGTGCTAGGTTCACTTTAGGTAAAATCTTTGATTTTCAAACTCAATTGAACTTAGATAACTCTATTTTATACGGTCATTAAAACTTAAGTGATAAATTTTAAATTTAAATCTTGGTCAATTTAGCAAATTTAAGAATCAGATTTTTCTCGCCTTCATTGGCAAAAATCACTTTTGCCTTGATGTTTTGCGGGTCGGTGCCATCCAGAAATGTCACCTCGCCCACGCCAAAACGGTCGTGACGCACTCTGTCTCCTACTTCTATATCTTCGGAAGATGATCCGCTTGGATTGATAATCTTGGCCGTAGCTACCGGTTTCAAAGTTTTTTTCGGTGGTGGCGTGTTGATATTGCGGTCCAGAGTTTTTTTCTCGTCCTTCTTCTTGAAGAATCTTGGCTCCGAAGGTCTTTCGTCAAAAATATTGGAGCTGATTCCGGAATTATTGACAAACCTCGCTTCCAGCATTGGATTAATAAATTCGATATATTTGGAATCTACCTCGCTCAAAAATCTTGACGGCTCCGAGTCTGTGATTTTCCCCCACTGGAAACGGGAAACGGCATAAGTGAAGTAAGCCTGCTTTTCCGCTCTGGTCAAAGCAACGTAGAACAGGCGTCGTTCCTCTTCCAGTTCTTCTCGTGTGGATGAGCTCATGAAACTTGGAAACAGATTTTCCTCTAGTCCAACGAGATAAACTACGGGAAACTCTAGTCCTTTTGACAGGTGAATGGTCATTAGCGAGACTTTCTCGCCATCATCCTTATCATTTTGAGTATCAGATGAAAGCGCAATGTTTTCCAGAAAATTGGAAAGACTTGGGTCTCCATCTTCAATCTGTCTCTGTTCCTCAATAAAACCCTGCATCGAGTTCAGTAATTCCTGGATATTCTCAACCCTGGAAATTCCTTCCGGCGTTTGGTCTTCTTTTAAAAATTTAATTAAACCGCTACGTTTTGCCACTTCCATAGCAACGTCGTAGACATTTTCAGTTTTCAGCATCACCTGAAAGGCTTTTATCATCGCCCAAAAATCACCGAGTTTATTGATGATTCCATTATTCAGGCCCAATTGTGGCGCATAAAACCCGAGATTATCCAAAACCTGAGTTACCGGAACGTTGCGGGAATCTGCAAATACAATCAGTTTGTTCTGTGTGGTTTCGCCTATTCCTCTTGCAGGATAGTTGATAATTCTTGAGAGTGCTTCGGAATCATTTTCATTGATTAAGATCCGCAGGTAAGCCAGCAAATCCTTTACTTCTTTCCTTTGATAGAAGGACAATCCGCCGTAAACCCTGTATGGAATATTTTTTTTCCTGAGTGCGTCTTCAAAAGCTCTGGTCTGGGAATTGGTTCTGTAAAGAATTGCAAAGTCCGAGAATTTTCTCTGCTGCGTATTGTGCAGTTCGAAAATATTAGCAGAGACAAAATTAGCTTCATCAGCATCAGAAAGACTTCGGTAAACTTTAATCTTTTCCCCTACTTCATTCTCGCTAAACACATTCTTTTTGAACTGCTGTAAATTTTTCGCAATCACCACATTTGCGGCATCCACAATATTCTGTGTAGAACGGTAGTTCTGTTCCAGAGAGACAGTTACTGCGTCGGGATAATCTTTCTTAAAATTAAGAATGTTATAGATATTCGCACCACGGAAGGAATAAATCGACTGTGCATCATCGCCAACAACACAAATATTTTCAAATTTGGATGCCAACGCTTTGACAATCAGATATTGCGAATGATTCGTATCCTGATACTCATCTACAAGAATATAACGGAAACGGTCCTGATACTTTGCCAGAACTTCCGGGAATCTCGTCAGCAATTCATTGGTTTTCAATAATAAATCATCAAAATCCATTGCGCCGTTCCTGAAGCAAGCCTCAACGTACTTTCGGTAAATTTCGCCTATCAATCGCATATTAGCTCTTTCATCCGCTTCCATCAGTTCCGGATTGTTGAAATAAGCAGTGACGGTTATCAGGTTATTTTTGTATTGAGAAATTCTTGATAAAACCTTTTTCGGTTTATAGACATCGGCATCCACATTCATATCCTTGATGACCTTCTTCAGGACATTCAGTGCGTCCTGCGCATCGTAAATTGTAAAATTGGAAGGATAACCGATGTAATGCGCCTCGCTCCTGAGAATTCTTGCAAAAACTGAGTGGAATGTTCCCATCCAGAGAGAACGCGCATCGCTCACGCCCACTACTTTTGCGATACGTTCTTTCATTTCTTTGGCCGCCTTGTTGGTGAACGTCAAAGCCAGAATATTAAAAGGGTCTACACCGTTAGTGATGAGATGCGCAATCCTCATTGTCAGAACCCTGGTTTTGCCGGAGCCTGCGCCCGCCAGAACCATCAACGGTCCTTGTAATGTAGTAACTGCCTCAAACTGTGCTTCATTTAGTCCCTTCAGATAATCCATTATTGTCTCAAAATTTTAAGATAACAAAAATAGCGATTTTTATGCAATTTCTCATTCCCTTACAGTTTGAAATTCGGCGATTAATGGGTAATTTCATACTGGCAAAAATAACAAGTTATGGCTGCTAAAATCTAATTCTAAATTAAAGATCAACCCGTTGAAAATCAATTATATTAAAGAAGAAATCAGTTCTTTTTTTGTACTGAAACCTTCGCCCAGAAGTTGGCATATTCCTTTTCTTGCAGGACTTGCTGTAGGAATTCCGTTATTATTCGGTTATTTTTTGGCAGATGTCAGGTCAGCTTTGACAGCCAGTTTAGCCGGTTTGGTCATTCTTTACATTCCGAATAGCAAAGATATTTTTGAGATTATGATGAAGATGTTTGTATGTTCTTTTGGGATGATTGTTTCTTACATTTTCGGATTGGTTTTCAGTTTTAATATGTGGATTGCACCTTTTGCTTTCGGGATTCTTTCAGCAATTGCTTATTACATCGTCAGATATTTCAATCTGAAACCACCGGGAAGTTTTTTCTTCATCATGATGGCATCAATGGCAATCGGACTTCCGCATCATCCTGAAGCAATTCCTCAGAAAATTGGAATTTTCACCATAGGAACTCTGAACGCTTGTCTGATCTGTTTGATTTACAGTTTGTTAAAAAATAAAAAAGAATCAAAATCTGCTTCAACAACTTTCCATATTAATCCTTATGTCAATCTTGTAGAATCCTTTATTATTGGGATTTGTATGTCTGCTTCGGTTTTGGTGGGACAGATTTTCAAACTCGAATATCCTTATTGGATTCCGATCTCCAGCTTAGCAGTTTTACAAGGTGTGAATAAGTATCATATCTGGAAAAGAGGTTTGCATAGGATTATCGGGACAATTATCGGCTTGGGAATTGCTTGGTTTATTTTTTCTTACGTGAATGATATTTTATGGATCTGCATTTCTATTATCATACTTCAAATCATCGTAGAAATGCTGATTACAAGACATTATGCACTGGCTGTAATGTTCCTGACACCAATGGGAATTCTACTTGCTGAGACCGGAAGTTCTACTTCACTTAATCCCGATTATTTACTAAAAATTAGATTGTTGGAGATTTTAATTGGTAGCGCAATTGGTTGTATTGGCGGATGGTTTTTGTATAATGAAAGAATTAGATTTAGTTCGATAAAGAATCTGAGAAAATCAAAAATTGTTCTGAGTAAGAGTTTTTCGAAATAGAGTTCTTAAAATGATTTTAATAATTGGATTAATTCTTCCGAAATATTTTCTTTGATGTACTTGTTAAAATCAAACTTCTGATTTCTGATTTCTGAAAATTGATTCTGTAAATCAAATTGTTCCTTAATTATAAATTCTGAATCCGAATCATAAGTTGCAGGAAAGACAGCAGGTTTTGCATATCTGATGGCGTCGCCAATATTGCCACTGATTTTCGTCTTTCCATAGATTTCTTTGATAGAGAAAAATTCAGTTTCTTCTTGAATGGGACAATATAAAACGTCTGCTTTTTTCATCCAATCATCAAAAATATCTTGTTTAATTTTTTCTTCAAAATACTGAATTGTAATGAATTTTGGAAGTTTATCTATAATTAGCTTTAGTTTTTCTAATTCTTCTCCGAAAGCTTTCCCGAGGAAAATAATTTCATAATTAATTCCGATATTTTGAAACTGTTTTAATTTTTCAAAAAACGAACCATAATCTCTCCTGCTTTGCGAAACTGCTCCGGGAACAACTATTATAAATTCATTATTTTCGACATTTTCAACATATTTATTGTAGAATAATGGAATCGTTTTGTACGGAGTGTAATTGGTGTAACTTATCGAAAAAGTAAAATCTACAATCTCTTTTCCTAATAAAAGCAAGTTTTTAGATTGTTGATAAACTTCCGGAGCATCCAAAAGTCCTTCTTTCAGAAATAATTTCAAACGGTATTTAAAATCTTTTTTGAAAATACTTTTGAATAATTCCCATTTTGAAGCTTTGGTAAAATTCAGATTATGAACAAGAATCGTTGTGTTGAATTTCTTTACAATCGCTTTGTAGAAAATGAAATGGCGATGAACCGTTCCAATGATAATCAAATCATATTTTTTCTTTTCCAAAACTTCCAAAAGTTGAGAATAATCCGTAAGGAAAACATTTTTCTCGTGAATATTCAGGAATTTGAAAATCTTTTCCGAGAAGTAAAAATCCACAGAAATCTCACCAGAATCTTTAGTAAGTTCATAGAAATTATTTGCTAATTCTGCGTGTGTATCGAGTTCTATATAAGCAATTCTTTTCATAAACCCAAGTTTTTGAAAAACTCTTTCCAGCGCAGATTTCGGATAAATTGGATTTCTTCCTCGCTCAGACTTCGTTTATCTTTTTGTTTCAGAAAAGAATTGATGGTGATGAAAAATTCTTTCGCAGAACGATTTTTGAAACTGGATTTTGCTGACGAAATCATGGCGAGAGGCAGACTCAAACCGATGTTATAAAAATACTGACCGAGTTTCTCCGCTTTTTGAGATTTGTACTTGTAAGCCGTCGGACGAAGATGTTTGACCCAAAGTTCTTTAATGGTCACAACTTCCCAATTGCTTTTTTTAGCCAATAAAATATCGAGATTGTCCCAACCAAGAACAGCCCGCAAGCCATTCATATCCTCGAAACATTCTTTTCTGTAAGCTTTTATCGGACCACGGACGTGATTTTTGGAAGACAGATTTTCGAAAATCCAATCCTGATCTCGGTTGCTGAAATCTGCCCAATTATCGTTGGCATTACGGAAATTTTTGATCTCCGGATTGAGTTTATAATTTTTAATGTACACCAATCCCGAAACCACACCTGCTTTGGGGTCTGTTTCGAAAACGCGATTGATCTTCTCCAGATAATCATCCGGAAAAATAATATCCGCATCGTACTTACAAATAACGTCAAAGTTTTTCCAATCCAAAGATTCCAATCCTGCGTTGAAAGTCCTAACGACTTTGGCGCCAGGCTCGTGCGTGGATGAAGACAGATTCAGAAGGCGGAAGTCTGGAGCAGTGTGAATAAAATCCTCAGCAACTTTCTGAGTTTGATCTGTGCTGCCGTCGTTCACAATGATGCATAGAAAATCTTGGAAACTCTGTCTCTTCAGAGAATCCAGGCATAGCGCAATATTGCTCTGCTCATTATGTGCGGGAATGATGATGAGGAATTTCAAATGAAAGGTTTTTAGCCAGCAATTATAATACGTAACGAATTTACAGATATTTCATAAATTATCGAAGTAGTACTCTAAAATTGATATTATTTATAACAGGATTGATTATCAATTCTTTGATAATTATTCATAAAAATTTAATATTGGATCTTACCATTGTTTAAAAAATAATCAATTATAATTGATATTTTTGTGCAAATATTACAATGAAGTATACGTTACTCAAACGGAAAAAAAGTTACACATCACAGTCAGACGAGGATTTTGTGCGTTGGATGCGTAAGCAGGACTCGCAGCCCTGGAGCGATAATGAGGCTTTTATGGAAGGTTATGCGTATAGAAAAATGGTCTTCGAAAAGATTGTGATCCGCCATGATACTGTTCCCAATTTCGTTGAAGATCTTAAAAAAAATAACCTTTTGAAGGTGGAATCTTCAAAAGGTTTATTCAGTTATTTTTCTAGGAATCAATAAATTGACGGAAATTTTTCCGGATCTGATTCATTGAACATCTTGTACACTTTTTCTACAATGTCATCTGCTGACGGTTTGCTGAAGTAATCTCCATCGCTTGCATACGCCGGCCTGTGATTTGCTGCAGCTATCGTCACCGGATCCGAATCCAGATATCTGAACGCTTTTTGTTTTTCAAGAATCTGCTGTAGGATAAATGCAGACGTTCCGCCCTCTACATCTTCATCTATAACAACGAGGCGATTGGTTTTCCTGACGCTTTCAGCAATCTCGCCCGTAAGGTCAAAAGGAATTAATGATTGAATATCAATAACTTCTGCTGAAATCCCCAGCTTTTCCAGTTCTGCAGCAGCTTCCGTCACGAGTCGCCAGGTGGAACCATACGTCACTAAAGTAACATCAGAACCCTCCTTGGTCACTTCGATTTTTCCCACCGGCACTGTAAATTGACCCAGATTGTCAGGCTGTTTTTCCTTTAATCTGTAACCGTTCAGGCATTCTACGATAACGGCAGGCTCATCGCTCTGAAGCATGGTATTGTAAAATCCCGCAGCTTTGGTAAGGCTTCTTGGAACCAGAATGTTAATACCTTTAGAAAGGTTGAGAATCCCTGCCATCGGAGATCCCGAGTGCCACACACCTTCCAGGCGATGACCTCTTGTACGGATAATGACCGGTGCTTTTTGTCCGCCTTTCGTTCTATATTGCACTGTGGCAAGGTCATCACTCATGCCCTGCAGACAGTATAAAATATAATCCAGATATTGGATTTCGGCTATTGGTCTCAGTCCTCGCATCGCCAGTCCAATGCCTTGGCCCAGAATGGTAGCCTCACGGATTCCCGTGTCGGCAATACGCACCTCGCCATATTTTTCCTGAAGTCCTTCCAGGCCCTGATTCACATCACCAATATTTCCGGCATCTTCCCCAAATACTAATGTCTGAGGATATTTTTCGAAGATTTTGTCGAAGTTATTACGCACGACTACTCTTCCGTCCACCTCTTCGGAATTTTCCGAAAATATTGGTTTAATCTCTTTAATATTAGTCGCTTTCCATTCTGACTGAGAATAAAGATGCGAGGAATAGTTGTCTTTTTCTATGGCGTAAATGGCATCATATTTATTTTTAAGTGCAGCTTTTTCAGCTGATTCTTTTCCACGTGTTGCCAGCAAGGTTTTTCTTGCCAGGTGAAAGATGTCTTTTTTACTTTTTGATATGATTTTATTAAAACTTTCGATGAGTGCATTGATTTCCGGATGCTGCTTTGACAGGGATTCTACCAAAGGCAGAACTTCAGCTTTCAAATCGGAAATTGTCTTCTGATAGGCTTCCCATGCTCTCTTCTGACCCTCTTTCACCAATTTTTTCGCTTCAGCATCAATTGCATCTAGTTCTTCCGCTGTTGCCAAAACCTCGTAAACACCTTCGATTTCAATGCTGTAATCCAGAATCCATTCTCTAAACTTTAACAAGCCGTCAAATTCTGATTCCCAGCTAAGGCGCTCTTCAGATTTATAACGCTCGTGGGAGCCGGAGGTAGAATGGCCTTGTGGCTGCGTCACCTCTGTGACGTGAATGACCACCGGAACACTTTCGTAGCGGGCAAGGTGTTCTGCTCTTGCATAGGCAGAAATCAATGCAGGATAATCCCAGGCCTTAACCTGAATAATCTCACAGCCTTGATCTTCCCCATCATTGCGCTGGAATCCGGACAGCATTTCGGAAATATCTGCCTTCGCTCTCTGATTCTTTGTAGGAACCGAAATGCCATAGCCGTCATCCCATATTGAGACGATCATGGGAACCTGAAGGGCACACGCTGCATTCAACGTTTCCCAGAAATGACCTTCTGCGGTAGAAGCATCACCAATGGTTCCAAAAGCCACTTCGTTACCTTCGTTAGAGAATTTTTCGGAACCGTCGAATTTTACGGATTTATAAATTTTAGAAGCCTGAGCCAGACCAAGCAGTCTCGGCATTTGGCCGGCTGTAGGAGAAATGTCTGACGAGATATTTTTCTGAGCAGTGAGATCTTTCCAGCTTCCGTCCTCATTAAGGCTTCTGGTGGCATAATGTCCGTTCATCTGGCGTCCGGCAGAAGCGGGCTCGCGTTCTACGCTGGTATCAGCATAGAGCTGTGCAAAAAAACTTTCTACAGAAACCGCATCAACAGCGAGAGCAAATGTCTGATCACGGTAATAGCCGGATCGGAAATCTCCATTTCGGAAAACCCTGGCCATGGCAAGCTGTGGGAGTTCCTTACCATCACCGAAAATCCCGAATTTGGCCTTTCCGGTCAGGACTTCGCGTCTTCCCAGATAAGACATCTCGCGGGAAATCCTTCCCAGCCGGTAATCCTTTATGATACTGTTCTTGAATTCCGTAAAGCTAACTTCCTGCGTTTCTATATAGGTTGATTGCATAACAATAGAGTTTTGACAAATATAAAATTTTTCCGCTAATTTTTACGAAAATGATATTTTAAAGCTTTAAAGAAAATTTTAAGAACTAATAATTATTCATTAAAAAAAGAAAATAAGACGCAGAATTGAGGACAATTGAATAATTTTGAATGATGAATAAAACGGCTCCACATATTCTGAATGCGTCCACCAATTTGTTGGGATTTTGTCTCGTCATTTTGACATCATTGAAAATTGCCAAATTTCCTCATCACCTTTACCTTGATATTTTTACAGTAAGTGCCATTTTCAGCCTGTCCATCAGTTGCGCGCTCTCCTTTCTTGCCATGAAAACCGAACGTGTCAAAACTTCCCGGATGCTAGAAGGTATTGCCGATGTTTTATTCTTTCTGGCTTTGCTGTGCATCATCATTTCTGTACTAATTGTGAGTATAGACGTTGTCTAATTTAACATTAATTATTGTTAATGGTGTTTTAGTCCAGGATAATCTAATCTGAGGTAACTTTGCATCTTTATTTTTTATTGGTTATGGATGCAGCAGTTACAAGACAGGGAAGGAATTCTTACACATTATTTTCTTATGTTCTTTTTACTTTTTTAGGCTATCTGGTGATAGGATTATCCCTGTCTGTACTTCCGATATTTATCAGCAAAGGACTTGGTTTCAGCATGTTAGTAGCCGGATTGGTGATTAGTCTTCAGTACGTGATGACTTTTGTGATGCGGGCCTACTCCGGGAGGATTGTGGATAATCAGGGACCGAAGCCGGCGGTTATCGGAAGTATGCTGAGCTTTGCCGTTACCGGCATAATACTTATGTGTGCTTACTATTTCAGATTTTCCCCCATAATTAGTCTTGCGCTGCTTATTGTAACCAGATTACTCACCGGTGCCGCAGAAGGTATGATCGGTGCAAGTCCCATCAACTGGGCAATAATGACCCTGGGCGAAAAACATACCGCTAAAATCATTTCCTATAATGGTGTTGCCTGCTATAGCGCACTGGCACTGGGAGCATCGCTGGGTGTAACCATCGTTAGGCATTTCAGTTTTTACGGACTCGGATCATTAATTTTCTCTCTGGGAATCATTGGTTTTATGCTTGCAAAAAACAAAGCCAACAGGACAGGTGCCGGCGAGGCGTCATTGCAGAAATCATTTTGGTCTGTTCTTGCAAGTGTAGCGCCTTATGGTCTGGGATTGGCCTTAGGTGGCCTGGGCTTCGCTACGATCTCAACTTTCATAACTTTGTATTACGATTACCACCATTGGCAAAATGGTGCGTTGTGCCTTTCTGTTTTCGGCGTATTGTTTGTCGCCTCGCGGTTAGTTTTCAGTAATGCGATCAACCGGTTTGGTGGGATTAATGTGGCGCTGGCGAGTCTGGCAGTCGAAGTTTTGGGGCTCACGATGATTTGTCTGTCCACGCATCCGTTCCTGGCACTGATTGGTGCGGGCATTACAGGTTTAGGCTTTTCTCTGATTTTCCCAGCTCTGGGTGTATTAGCCATGAAAACAGTTCCTGCGGCCAATCAAGGTTCGGCATTGGCCGGATATGGATTGTTTATCGATATCTCATTAGGTGTTACCGGTCCATTGATTGGCGGTGTGGCCGACTCATTTGGTCTCAATTATATATTTCCGTTCAGTATTGCCATTGTTTTGATAGGATTGGCTTTAGTTTTCTGGCTAAAAATGAACAAAAGCAATCATTAAAAAAAAAACACTTTCCATGCAAAAAATGCTGAATCTTTTCGACTTTTCTCAAAAAGTTAATTACAGAAACGAAATTTTCGCGGGCCTCACGGTTGCGATGACTATGATACCGGAATCATTATCATTTGCGATCCTTGCGGGATTCTCACCGCTTACGGGTCTATACGCCGCTTTCATCATGGGATTGGTGACGGCTATTTTGGGCGGAAGGCCAGGATTGATTTCCGGAGGTGCTGGTGCCACAGTGATCGTGTTGATTCCGCTAATGGTTTCTTATGGCATCGAATATGTTTTTGGAGCCGTGATACTTGCCGGCGTTATTCAGATTCTCATTGGTATTTTCAAATTAGGAAAGTTTATAAGGTTGGTGCCGCAGCCGGTGATGTATGGTTTTGTCAACGGCCTTGCGATTGTGATTTTTATGTCCCAGATCAGTCAGTTCAAAATTTTGGGTAGTGATGTCTGGCTGAGTGGTACATCCTTGTACACCATGATGGCTTTGGTGTTGCTGACGATTGCAGTAGTGCTCACCTTTCCCCGCATTACCAAAAAAGTTCCGGCTTCTTTGGTGGCTATTGCAGTGACATTTGCATTGGTAATTATTTTTGGGATTCACACCAGAACTGTGAACGATATTGCCAATATTGCCGGAGGTTTTCCGCCTTTTCATATTCCGGAGATCACACTTTCTTATGACGTGTTGAAAATAATTTTTCCTTACGCAGTCATCATGTCTACCGTTGGGCTCACGGAAGGCCTTCTGACGCTGAATCTGGTGGATGAAATTACTAATACTAAAGGGAATGGCAACCGGGAATGTATTGCCCAAGGCACCGCTAATATCCTGAATGGTTTTTTCTTCGGCATGGGAGGCTGTCCAATGATCGCACAGACACTGGTGAATCTGTCTGCAGGCGCCCGCGCGCGGTTATCGGGCATCATAGCAGCGCTGGTCATTCTTCTGATCATACTTTTTGGTGCGCCGGTTATCGGAAAGATGCCCGTTGCGGCATTAATTGGCGTGATGATAATGGTGGCTGCAGGAACTTTCGAGTGGGCTAGTTTCAAAGCTATAAGACGTTTTCCCAAATCAGACATCATCGTAATGGTGATCGTAACAATGATTACGGTTTTCCTCCATAATCTGGCGTTGGCAGTGCTGATTGGCGTGGTTATCTCCGCATTGGTCTTTGCATGGGAAAGTGCCAAGCGCATCCGTGCGAGGCATTACATTGACGGCAGTGGCGTAAAGCACTATGAAATTTTCGGACCTCTCTTTTTTGGTTCCACTACTATTTTTTCGGAAAAGTTTGATATTTCTAACGATCCCTACGAAGTTATTGTTGATTTCAAGGAAAGCCGTGTGGTGGACATGTCCGCCATTGATGCATTGAATAAACTTAGCGAACGGTACAAAAGTATGGGTAAGAAATTGAGATTGAAACATCTGAGTCCTGACTGCCGAAAATTGATTGAAAATGCGGACAATTTAGTGGATGTCAATATTATCGAAGATCCGGAATACAGAATTCTATAATCAGATCACATTAAGATTCTGGCTAGCATCATTGATCAAAAGTTAACCAATCTTAATGGTTTCCAGAGCTTTCGGCAAAAAAGAATTGGGGAAAACCTGGCGTGATTCGTCTGTCATAACGCTAAGATCACTGTACCGATTGGAGAAATGTCCTAAGATCAATTTGCCAACCTGCGCTTTTTTGGCAATCGTGGCTGCTTCAAGTGCTGTTGAATGCCCGGTGTAATCTGCCATTTCCTTTAGCTGATGAAGAAAAGTGGACTCGTGGTATAGAACATCCACATTTTCAATGATGGGAATAATATCTTCTTTGTATTTGGTATCGCTGCAAAATGCGTAAGAAACGGAGGGTTTAGGATCTGTTGTAAGCAGTTTGTTATCGATGACCGTTCCGTTTTCCAGCATAAAATCCTTACCAAGACGAAGATTCTGAAAATCACAAATTTCGATCTCCTTATATTTGGAAATCTCTTTCATATCCAGATGTCTTTCTTTAGGCTTCTCCCGGAACAGATAACCATTGCAGTATATCCTGTGATCGAGAGGAATGGTGTAAACCTCTACCCTTTTGTCTTCGTAGATTTTTACGGACTGTCTGCCTTCTAACTCATGGTAAATAAGCTCAAATCCTTTGTAGGTTTCAGTAATCTCGAATATGGTTTCCAGCATTTTCTTAATTCCTTTCGGACCATAGATGTTGAGCGGTGTTTTTCTTCCAAGCAATCTGAAAGATGCGATCAATCCCGGTAGCCCAAAACAATGGTCACCATGAAGATGCGAGATGAAAATATGATTGATTTTAGAAAACCTGACTTTCGCTTTCCGCATCTGAACTTGTGTTCCCTCGCCACAATCGATGAGAAAATGACGTTCTTCCATCTCCAGAAACTGGGAAGTTGGAGAAGAATTGATAGTTGGAATCGCAGAATTGAATCCTAAAATGGTGAGATATGTGCTCAATGGATGTAGAAGGTATAAAAATTTGTAGGGTAAAGATACAAAAACATATTAAAATTATATAACACCCCCTTTTGCATTGAGGAATTCCAGAAATTTTTTGAGAGCCTCGCTTCTGTGGCTTATTTTGTTTTTTTCTTCAGCTTTCATTTCTGCGAAAGTCTGGTTGTAGTCATCCGGAACAAAAATAGGATCGTAACCGAATCCATCCTCGCCAAAAACTTCGGTCGTCAGATTGCCATAAATGCGACCTTCGAAGTAATGTTCGCCTTCGGCATCTTTGTAGCACAATACTGTAATGAAATAAGCTCTTCTGTTGGGTTCATCCTTCATTTCCGACAGGACTTTTTCGATATTTTTTTTGAAGTTATGATTTCCTGCATATCTCGCCGAATAAATTCCGGGACGGCCATTGAGGGCTTCTACTACCAGTCCGCTGTCGTCGCCCACACTGGCTTTTCCGGTTTTATCAAAACAATATTTGGCCTTGATGAGAGCGTTGGCTTGAAACGTATCACCATCTTCGACGATTTCTTCGTTCAAATCGTAGTCCGACAGGCTGGTCACTACATAGTCGGCTCCTAATATCTGCTGTATTTCTTCTTTCTTGTGCAAATTATGTGTTGCTACTAAAATCTCCATTTATTTAAATAATTGATTGTTGATATATGATAATTGATTCCCAAGTAAAAACGTGGAATCTTATGCAGCCCGGCCTGAGTGGAGCTCACCCGACTTTGGCGAGGTAGCGGGAACGGAGGACGGATTAAGCTGCCCAAAATTTAATTTTTATAAATAATATTTCTACGGATTGCGAAAAAATAAAATGAGATTATAAAAATCGCTAATCCTGCTGCTAATAATAGTTCGGGTTTAATTTTTAACCAATCAGAAAATGTTTCCGAATCTGAATATAACATCATCATCGCCGACACGAGATTATTGAACGCGTGGAGCAAAATCGGCATCAGCAAAGATTTGGTTTTGTAGTACACCAAACCTAATACCAAACCAAGCAATAATGCGCCCGCAAACTGCCAGGGATTGAAATGCACGACGCCGAAAACTACGGCCGAAATGATAATTGCAGCAACGGGCTGGCTGCCGTTATTGATCAATCCTTTCAAAATGATGCCACGGAACAGTATTTCTTCCAGGACTGGCGCCAGAATGACGGTCATGACGAGAAGGGCTGCAGGCTCTGTCATCAATTTTGAAAAGGCTTCTATATACATCTTGTACAATGGACCGAGCAGCGGACCTTCAGTTGGAATGAGCTGTGTGGTGTAATCGGCGATCAGCATCATGCCGATCATCATGGGGATAATTAACAGGTAATCCTTTACAGGCGGTGATGAGAAATTAAATCTTAATTGAATACCGTCTTTCCGCACCATCAGCACATCGTATAAAATTATCGGTGCGGTGAATGTGAGAACGTATGCCAGAGCCTGATACCAGCCGCTCTCCCTGATGTCGTTCTGTAGAAGTGCAGACAATCCTTGTCCCACTGCATAGGCTATGGATGCGCCCACGAAAAGGCCAATGATCAGGAGTATTCCTGCAAAAAAATCGACTTTATAGTTTGGGTCTTTCATCTTATTGAAGAGGTTTCATGTAGATTAGTGGTTCTGCGCTGAAAGTTACATCTTCCGGATGGAAAATCTTGAAATAATCCCGCAGTACCAAGTCGCAGCGGACGACGCCACTTTCGAAATAATCATTGGCGCTGTCTTTTTCCCGGTTGTTGATCATGTATAAGTGACCGGAGTTAAAAACTTTCATTTTGCTGTAATTAGGATTCATTATCAGTAATTCGTTTTTATCAAGATGCGGACTGATATTGATCCAGTAATCGGCATTTTCCGATTTGATGAAAACTTCTTCAAAACTCAGCGGTACGGCAGATGATTCCTTATTATCCTTCAGAATATAATTTCCTCCAGCATCTTTAATCAATCTCGCCACGAAGGAATTTCCTCCAGGCAAAAACCATTGGCTGCCGTACATCTCGTTGCAAAGAACTTTGGGCTTTTCAGATGTTTTGAGAGCTAAATTTTGTATTTTTTTATAATTGTTTTCAATAGTTTTGAATACTTTTTCTGCTTGCTCCTCTACACCGAAAAGTTTTCCAAATAATAGAAGATATTTTGATTTTTCTAATGCATTTTGCTCCAGAAATTCGTCCAGGAAAATCATTTCTATTCCGTTTTTCTTCAGGATATCATAAGTGTTGGCAAAATTGGGAACATAATTGGTGAAGATCACATCCGGCTTATGAGCAAGAATTTTCTCGATGTCATATCTCTGCTCATTGCCAATGTTGAGAATCTGATTTTGATTAATCAACTGATGGATTTTTTCTGAGAAAATATACTCCGGACTGGAAACGCCTGTGATTTTTTCTTCCAGACTGAGTTCAGAAAAGTAGCCAATCAAACTGGAGTTAAGTAACATTGCTTTCTGAAAAGGAATTTTTTTGAGATCAATTTTATTTTCCAATTTTCCAGACTTAATGATCAGAAGTTCTCCGTTTTCTGAATAGTGAACTCGTTCTGAGATCTTTATATCACGTTCTAAAGTTTTTGCGTTCTCTTTTTGACAGGAAATTGCAAACAGATAAATAATTAAAAATAAAAAAAAGCGTTTCATCTTCCAAAGAACGGAAAAAAGTGCTATATTTGCAAACCCTTAAACAAGGCCTCGTGGCGCAACTGAATAGCGCATCTGATTACGGCTCAGAAGGTTACAGGTTTGAATCCTGTCGAGGTCACAAAACCGACATTTGAAGATTTTTCACTTCTTTGTCGGTTTTTTTGTTTCGTAATTCGTTCTTTATTTGAAAGATACTCTTTCCAAAGTATTGATTTTTGCGGTTTGAAAATTCCTGCTGTCAAAGGTTAACTTTTCAGGAAATATCAAACCAATTATAGCTCTTTTGTCTACTGAATCTGCTTTTTTATAACTCTCAGACATTTTCGTAACAGCTTTCAAAGCCGTGTCCAGCTTAAGTTCTACGTTCTTATCCTTCTTGGTTTCCTTTTTTGAATTGAGTTTGGATAAGAGTTTGACAAGTTCATCCTTATTTTTTGTCTTCACTGCTCAAAATCCTCTTCATCTAATTGATCATCAAGATATAAATCTCTTGCTTTTGCTATCTTTTATTCAATCTTGGTGACTTGCTGAGTTTGCGTTTTTCGCTCATCAATCAATCGTGAAGATAGATTCGGTGTTATTGTAAAAAATTCCGACGCAATTATTAATAATAGGTATTAATCCCTATAAAAAAAGTGGGTTTCTCTTTATTGATTAGTAATCTACACCTTGATAATTTTGTTTCAGCTTATACGACTAAATATTGTGATTCCTGAAAATAACTATGAAGCCTTATCTGATTTTCCGTTTTATGTTAATAATGCCCTTTTTTGTAAAATCCCAGCAGAGAGATTACAAAGCTTTGCTCGACAAGATTTATCTGTACAGTAATGATGATTTCACAGCGATTACCGGCTTGCAGACAGATACTTTGTCGGTTTTCTATCCGTCTAATTTACAGACAGATGTAGGTGAAATAACTATAGCAAAAATGAAAGTTGCCACCACTCTAAATTGGCAAATTCCGCTCGGTCAATCGGAAAAAGTGATGGCAGATACGCAGCTTTTCATCAAAGAAAAATACCACGATAAAAACATTTATGACATTATCACTGATGATTCTGAAGAAAACTACAAACTAACTTATGTTTTTATGAAAACCCCAAAATCGAATCACTTCATCATATTCAAAACAATGTACTACAAAGATGACGCTCAGCCACTGAACAGCAATTTTTCCATCATAATGTATGGACAAAATATCAGATCAGGAAAAACCAATGAAAGACTCATCAAGAAACAAAATAAAACTGAAATACTATTAAAATGAAAAAATTACTCTATGTTTTGGCAATGCTAACCTTCACACTGAATGTTGCCCAAACGACCAAAAGTTATAAATTTCCAATATCATTAATGATCCAGTATGCTCAGAATGATTTTAAAGACATCCTTGGCGATAAACTGGAATCCATTCCCGATCTGGAATCGGCTTATTACAAACCGAAAGAAATCATTGGCATCGGATCAGAAAGCTTAATCAAAAGTGATAATTCTGACAAAACATTCTACATCTGCTCTGCCCTTCTTTTGTCAGAACACACCAGTCAATTCATAGAAGATGCTTTAAAAGTCGTTAATGACGGTGTACAGGCTGGGAAATTTTCCGGAAGAGATTATACCGATGAGAAAGGCAGAAGTATAACAGAGGTTTACCAAAAAGACAGTGACGTGGTCATCAGGTTGATCTCTTCGTACGATAAAGATGCTGATGATGACAATAACACCTTTTCGATGATGATCTATGGCAATACGCTTGGGAAAATGATGAAATAATTTCAATTCTTTAAGATGAAACGTATATCTGTTTTAATTTCATTAGTTTTTTGCACGATGGTATATGGCCAGATAGCTCAATCGGAAATGGATGAAGGGATTTCTGATTTCAGGGAGAAAAAATATGAAAATGCCAAAGCATGGTTTGAGAAAGCTGCAAAACTAGGAAATCCCGATGCTTTTTACAATGTTGGTCTGTTATACGAAAACGGTTTAGGTGTACAAAAAAATATTGCCGAAGCGGTAAAATGGTACGAACAAGCCGGCGGATTGGATCATGTAAAAGCTCTGCAGTCGCTTTGTGATATTTACTACAACGGTGAAGGTAACCTGCCAAAAGATTACAAAAAAGCCTTTTTCTGGAACAAAAAATTAGCCGATAAAGGTAACGTTATGAGTATGAATACAATAGGCGTGATGTATTTTTATGAACAGGGAACTGACGCAAAAGATACCTTTGATGGCTTAGAAAAGTCTGTGTACTGGTTCAAAAAATGCCTGGATTCAGATACCAAAACGGAGAATGATGAAGAAAACTGTAAACAGGGTTTAGAATTTTGTGGAACTAAATATTTCAATGCAGGGCTTGAATCATTTAATTCAAAAAATTATGATGATGCCCTTTCTAATTACACAAAAAGTGCAGCAGTAGGCATTTCTGATGCGATGACCAATCTCGGGATGATGTACTGGAAAGGAAATGGCGTTAAAACAGACTATGACAAAGCAAAAGTTTGGTTCCAAATGGCTGCCGAAGCCGGGAATAAAGTTGCTGCTGCTAATCTTAAACAAATTGAAAATAACAAAGCCGTAACAACGATAAAAGTAAGGCAGGAAGACGGCTCTTACAAAGAAATTCCCTGGGATGATAATTTGCGGGGCTATGTAAAACTGGATTTAGGAGATCTGGTCTATGAAGGTGACATAGCAGGAAAAAATGCCCACGGAAAAGGAAAAGTGATCTATAGTGAAGGAGATCGTTATGAAGGTGATTTTGTAAACGGAATGTTTGACGGCCAAGGTAAATATTATGCAAAAAATGGCTCATTGATCTATGAAGGTCAGTATAAAGAATTCAGGAAAAATGGCAAAGGCATTTATTATTACTTAGGTACCGATGCAAAATACGACGGCCACTGGAAGGATGATCTCGAAAATGGTGCCGGAACTTTCTATTCTTCATCGGGTGTTTTCCAAGGCAATTGGATCAACGGCGAAAAACAGGGAAAAGGAAAAATGATGTGGCAGGACGGTACCATCTACGAGGGGAATTATGACAAAGGTGTTCTTACCGGCGAAGGTTCAATAACTTATGCCGACGGAACTGTCTCAAAAGGAATTTTTAAAGATGGAAACGCTTCAGGAAAATGGCTTTACACAAGGAAAGACGGCACTACCGAAGAACGTTTCTACCAAACACCCGGAATCTATTCGGTATATGTAAAAAACCAAAGTCCCGTTGAAAAAACCCGCTTCAATGATGATAAATTATACAGTGAATGGTGGGATAAAACCTATGGCAGAGGAACACAGCTGAATCTGCCCAATAACAACAATTCATCCTCTTCTTTCCAGATAGGAAAAGAATCGGAAGCAGACCGCCACAGAAGAGAAATGGACAAAATCATCTGGAGTACTCAGAAACAAATGGAAAGAAGTTTTAAATACTAAATATTATGAACAAAAAAAATATATTGATCCTATTCATCTTTGTATTGGCTGCGAATCTGAAAGCTCAGATTTCCAATGATTTCGCTAAAGAAGTTACCGCAGTTCTAGGTGCAAAAGCAAGCTCCATCGTAGGAAAAGAAATAGAAAAACAAGCTTCGGCAACAATTTATGACACAAAACTAAAGATCTCAGGTTTTGATCTCACCTATGCCGAAACTATATTTGGAGATGATCTCAGCGGGAGATATATAGGAACTTCTAGTGATAGTGTAATGGACGCTATCTCGCAGCAACTTACAAACATCCCTTATCAAATCCTTGACAGCCAACAAACGCCGGAAATCATCAGCAAAAGTATTTTCGACAGTGATGTTCTGAGAAAAATCATCATAAAGGATAAGAAAACTCAAGAAAAAGTAATGACCATAACACGATTTAAAGACTACATCCTGATGGAAGTTTTCGTTTAGAAGATAATGATTCCATTCACCATTAAAAACAATAAAATCTACTTATGAATAAACTACTCTACACCATTCTGCTCCTGACGACCTTTGCAAGCGCATTCGCACAGATAGGCATCAAGGCAGGTATGAACATCAGCAAATATTCCTATTCGGAACAATCATTTGATATTGACAGACATAATATTCTGGCATATAACATCGGTATCAATTACAAACAGCCCATCGGCAAGACCTTTTCATTCTGGCCAGAGCTTATTTACACCTTGAAAGGTGCAGACATCTACCATTCTTATCCCATTGGTTCTACAGGTCCAATGAAATATACCAACGAATTCAGTTATCTCCAGCTCAATCTTCCTGCAGTTGCAGTATTTGAAATCAGCGACAATATAGACTATGAACTGGGCGCCGGATTATTCGGTGCCTATCTGACAAATGCCAAGGTTAAGGTTGAAGAATTTGACGGGTCATCTACAACCAAAAAGTATGAAAAAGATGATTTAAAAACGATGGATTTTGGGTTGGTTTTTACGACCGGCATCAGGCTTAACAAAACTTTGGGGCTTAATATCAATTATGATTTGGGGCTTCAGAATATTGAGCCGGATTCAGAAGCACCAAAAATCAAAACAAGAAATTTCAGTATCGGGATTTCCTGGCTTTTTTCAAAAGATTAAAACGTCAATTATGAAAACAATTTCAACCATAGTAGTTCTATGCAGTACATTCTTTTGCAAGGCTCAAAGCTACAAAAACGATATGAGCAAGCTTCTGGAAGATGCAAAGAACAACTTCAAAAACATTACAGGTCAAAAAAAATCTGAATCTGATGGTTTCATTACCTATGCATGTACTGCGCCCAACATGTTTGGCGAGATGGGTGATATTTTATTTGATTCCAAAACCGGAAAAAAAGCTTACTCAATGAGAATCAAATACGGCACGGAGACGGAAAAAATCATTCAGGATCTGGACCAGTTAATTGATGAAAAATTTCCGGCGCCAAATTATATTGTTTTTAATGACATAGACGAAAATGGTAACGAAGATATTGCAGTATTCTCAGGAGATGCTACTCCAAAAGAGCAAAAAAAACAATACCTCTCCTACTACATTGACGTTAATCCGAATACCAAGGCAAAAATTTTCGAATTGGCTATCTACGGCTTTTCGGACAAAACATCAGAAAATCATTAATAAAAACTTTCCAGATGAAAATACAGCTTCTTTTTATATCAATATTTTTTGCCTTACGCCTTTCTTCACAGGAAAAGCTGGAATTCAAAATCTTACTGCCAAATGAGACAGATTCAATCCTCATTAAATATAAAGGTGAGGTCAGTAACGGAAAAGCAAATGGACAAGGCATCGCTACTGACGCCAAAGACCGAAAAACAAAAATCTATGAAGGCGGCTGGAAGAATAACATCTTCGAAGGTCAGGGAAAAATCTATGAATTTGGTCTCAGGTACGACGGGAGCTTGAAAAACGGAAAACCCGATGGATACGGCAAATGGTATTACATCTACACCTCTGGGCTAACACGATATGAGGGCGAGTGGAAAGATGGCAAAAAAAACGGTAAAGGCAGGCTGTATTCCTATGTGCCATACAAATATGATGACAGCCAGTATTATGATGGAGATTGGAAAGATGACCAGCGAAATGGCCATGGGAAACAGATTACCGACAACGGCTCGTACGAAGGCAACTGGACAAATAACCAAAAAGACGGAAAAGGAAAATACATCTGGAATACCGGCGGAAGTTATGACGGTGAATGGCAACAGGGCAAAATCACCGGTTTTGGAATCTATAAATATGCAAATGGTGATGTCTATGAAGGCAGTCTGGATGATGGACAGAACTCAGGTTTTGGTAAGATAAGTTACGCTAATGGTAATTATTATGAAGGAACTTTTAAAATGGGATACTGTCACGGCAAAGGTAAAATGATATGGAAAGACGCAGAAACCTATGAGGGAGATTATGTTTTTGGAAAAAGAACAGGACAAGGAAAGATGATATGGCCTAATGGGGATACTTACGAAGGCGGTTTTGTCGAGGGACAATTGGACGGTGAAGGTAAATTCATCGCAAAAAATGGAGAATCCTACAGCGGTGGCTGGAAAAATGGACTGAAGGAAGGCTATGGAACTTACATTTCAAAGGACAAAGAAATTTATATAGGAAATTTTCTCTACGGAAAGTACAACGACAGAGGTTTTCTGACCAAAGAAGACGGCACCATACAGGACGGATACTTTAAAGCCGGTCAGTTCATAAGGGCTGCCAATCCTATTAGTATAAAGAAGTACACCAACGGAACTTATGAGGGCGAAATCCGGGATGGCGAACCCGAGGGAAGGGGCAAAATGACCTTCACAGATGGCAGAATCTATGAAGGTGACTGGAAAAATAAAACCATCAACGGTTGGGGAAAAATGTTAATGCCAAAATCCGGGATGATTTTCAGCGGATTTTGGGAAAATGGTCACATGCTGGATGGGCAAAAAATATATCCAAAAACCGGAGATTATTACTATGGTAAATTTGTAAATGATAAGCCGGAGGATCCAAAAGGTAGATTTTACTGGAAAAATGGAACCACATTGGAAGCACCATTTGCCGGTGGCAAACAGATTCTGGGCGAGGGAACCGTAAGAAAAGCAGATGGCTGCATTATCGCAGGACCATTCGAAAACTACAAATCTGCCGGAAAAATGAGCCATTACGGGACTTGCGGCAATCAGGCAGAATATTGGAATCCTGAATCTATTATGGATGAAAATTTATAATATATTTGTATAAAACTAACGCAATTGAAAACCAATACATTAATACTCTTTTTCGGAGTTTTATTTTTACTGAAAATCCCTGCTCAAAACGTTTCTCCGGAAGAAAAAAAGCTGGAGTATGCGAGAAAATTACTGGAAAACTACCAGCTGGATTCGGCGGAAGTCCAGCTTAAAGAACTAGCCAGGCCGGAACTGGCAAAACATCAACCCAAAATCTATATCCGTACGGAGCTAAACCTGGGAAGACTCTACGGCGATAAAGGTGAGAATGTAAACGCCCTTCAGCATTATCTGAAAGCTTTGAAAACTGCTGAAACTACCAATGACAAAGAATCTCTGGCTCACGTTCTCAAAAATATTGGTGTGCTGTATGTGAGCTGGAAAAAACTGGATGAAGCATTTGCTTATTATGAAAAATCGGAACAGCTGGCGAGAGAGATTGGAGATAAGGAATTAATCGCCGACTGCCAGAATAATAAAGGCATTGTCTATGAGCAGAAAAAGGAATATGCAAAAGCACTTATTTCCTATAAAAATGCGCTTGAACTTTATACCGAAAAGGATATTCCCGGGAAGATTTCTATGGCATTGAGCAATATCGCCATCGTGTACAAATTCCAGAAAAATTATCCTGAAGCCATCAGTTATAACTTTAAAGCAATCACCATTGCGGAAAAACAAAATGACAAATGGAATATGGCCGCAACATATAACAACATTGGTAATCTTTATGGCGAAATGGGCGATTACAACAAAGCGATCGAATATTGTGAAAAAGCCCTTAAAATCGCCAAAGAAATAGATGCAGGTGAGATCATAGAATCCATCTACGACAGTATGGCAGAAGCGGCTGTGAAAGCAGGAGATTATAAGAAAGCCTATGAATACCAAAAGCTGTTTTCCACAGCAATGAATGATTTCATTAACAAAGAAAATACCAGGCAACTTTCCGAACTTAATGTCAAATATGAAACTGAGAAGAAGCAAAACCTGATCAACAATCAAAAATTTGAAATCAGGCAAAAAAACAACTGGCTCAGGTTTGTCGCAATTTTATTTTTGATCTCCGTCATTGCTGCCTATCTTATTTACAAAAACTACCGACACAGGCAGGATAGGAAATTGCAAGAAGAAATTTACAGACAGAAAGAACTAGAGGCCAAGGCTCTTTTTGATGGTGAACAGAATGAGAGGATCCGGATTGCAAGAGATCTGCACGACAGTGTGGGACAGATGCTGTCATTAATCAAAATGAATATTTCTGCACAAGAAAAAAATACAGAATCAGAACAAATACAGAATTTAATTGATAAAACCATCTCCGAGGTCCGGATGATTTCGCATAATCTGATTCCTGAAGAGCTTAATTTCGGACTTATTCCTGCTTTGGAAAATCTGGCCGATAAAATCAACGCAACGGAAAAAACCAAAATAGAGTTAGAAATTCCGGAAAATGTCAGGTCTATAACATTTCAGAAGCAAAATGAACTTTCCATGTACCGGATTGTTCAGGAACTTCTAAACAATATAACAAAACATGCCGAAGCGTCCTTGATTCAGCTGTCTGCTGAAAAATCAGACGATTACGTTCTTTTCAATATCCGGGATAATGGTAAAGGCTTGGACCTAGATTCCATCGCAAATTCCCCGGGCATTGGCTGGAAAAACATCAATGCAAGAATTCACATGATGGATGGATATCTGAATATCAAATCGGAAAGTCTCAAAGGCACAGAAATAGAAATCACATTGCCGTGTAATGGATAAAAAAAATATAATCAACATATTAGTTGCAGATGATCATCAAATGATGATTGACGGCATCAGAAACCTCTTGATCAAAGAAGCCGATTTTAATATCGTGGAGGAAGCCAATAATGGTCAGGTTGCTTATGAAAAAGTGGTAGCAAATCCCGACAATATCAACTTGATTCTCACCGACATCAGCATGCCTTTACTAAGCGGAACTGATCTTTGCAGGATGATCAAAAGCGAGTTTCCCCATATCCAGGTTTTAATACTTTCAATGTATAACAACTCAACAGCAGTAAAGGAAGCGGTTTTGGCGGAAGCGGACGGCTATATTCTGAAAAATTCCGGAAAAGACGAACTTCTGTGCGCCATACACCGGATTGTGAACGGAGGTACCTATTTCTCTCAGGATATTATTCCTCTCATTTATAATCAATACCACAAAGAGAAAATTCAAAATCAGCAAATCTCTTTGCTTACAACCCGAGAGCGTGAGATCCTAAGCCTTATTGTGAAAGAAATGACCAGTGAGGAAATTGCAGAACAACTTTTTATCAGTAAGAAAACCGTTGATAATCACCGCCAGCACATCTTGGAAAAGACAGGCTGCAAAAGTACTGTTGGATTGGTGAAGTTTGCAATTAAATATGAGATTGTATAAAGTGAATTCATTGTATATAAATGTTTCATATACAAGCTTTCACAGGTAAATTCTAATTTTTTAAACCAGGAATCACGAAGCGAACTAAGGATGGTCTACTCCATTTTTATTTAGCCCTGCTCCCATCTTCAAAAAACAATGCTCTGCCCGGAGCTTTCATTTTCCCATTTCCTAATAAGATGAAATTCTGTCACACCGCAATATAACTCCGTAACTGATTAACACCGAAAGAAATTAATAGTATACAATTATTTTACAAGAAATACATTTTATCAATTTAAGATAAAAAGCTATTTTTATGAATTAACTCTTTCTAAAAACACATGAAGTACAATCTCTGTATATTATTTTTATTTTTTAATTCTATTTGGCATGCACAGAGCTCTGTAAAAAACACAGACAGTCTTTACAATGTTGTATATTCTGATACGAACTTTACTAAAAAGAATGAGCTTTTACTTATACAGACGTGTAATGATATTTATAGAGAATCGGTCGATAAGGGTGATGATGAAACTGCACTTCGATCATTGACAACAGTCATAAGAGTATACAATGAAAATAATGAAACTATAAATGTCCTGCAAAGGATTGAGAAAGGAATCTCTCTTGCCCGCAAACAGAGTGACGATTATAGACTTGGACTTCTTTACATTTACTTGGGAGATGCATTTTTTAGTACCGGATTTTTTGAAAAGGCAAAAAACTCTTATGCAACAACTTTTAAGCTCTCCTCCAAAATAAAGGACAAGGATCAAAGACACATTTTAAGATTGCAATATTATGGGGCTATGGCAAAGATTTTTGAAGCCAGCAATCCTAGCATTGGTCAAGCGGAAAATACACCCATAAAAGACTCCATCTTGTATTATGTAAAGAAAGCATACGCTGAAGCAAAAATGATAAGTCCCAAAAACTCTGAAAGACCACGCTGGCTAGGCGAAAGAGCGCGTATCACCGGATCGGTACTGGTAGGGAATCTGCGTTTTGATGAAGCTAAAAAATATCTGGAGGAAGCAGAAGTTTTACTATCGGGACTCAGCGATAAAAGATTTATGATCGGACTTTACCGATTCCAAGGGATGTTAATCTACAATTCAAGAGTAGAAAACAGGCTCAGCAAGACATTGGAACTTTATAAAAAATGCCTATACCTTACCGAACTGTATGATACCCCAGAACGGAAGTACCTCATTGCAGATGCTCTTGCTGAATTATATTCGGAGATGAAAATGCCTGCTGAGGCCAGAAATTTTTCTGATGTCAGCAAGAGAATAAAATATGAAATTGACAAAAGCTACCGGGAAGCAACACCAATGGCAGGAAAAATTGAACTGTCATCACTAGAAGGTGCTCAGTCTTTCCCTTTTTTCAAGTCTGCAATCATCTTATTTAGTTGTGCGTCGGCAATTTATTATTTCCTGAACAGAGCAAAAAAGCGAAACATCCGCCCTATCCTGGAAGGCGCTGCAATTCCGATTAGTGATGTCCTGCCACATACTGAGAAAATACAGCAACTATTGGATCTAGCAAGAAACGATGAAAAATCATTTTACATAGTCTTTAAGCAAGTTTTTCCTGATTTTCAAAGTAAATTACTTGAGATTAATAGTGAATTATCGGTTTCAGATCTGGAATTATGTGCTTATTTAAAATTAAATCTTCAGACCAAAGAAATAGCAACGTATAAAAAAAATACAATTTCATCAGTGGATAACCGTAAATCTAGACTGAGGAAAAAACTAAACCTCTCTTCAGATACCAATCTCTATGTCTGGATTGATCATATTTAAGGCTACTTAAGAACTGATACTGATTATAATACTTTGATTTTCAATACGTGGAAGAAAATGCAGATAACTACTAGCAGATACGATTAAGTATAGGAATAATTACTTTAGCGCATGTTGCAATCAATACATCAAATCCCATGAGTGATTGAGAGCTCAATGGTTCTTTTGCAACTCTACAAAGAATGCTTTCTAAGCTATCTGAAAGCGTTTTCACCTTCACAAAAACAGACCCTTACGTTAATTAGATAGAGATCGGATGCTAATAATTATGAGGGCCCAGGAACATTTCAAGTAAAATTTAATACTCAAACCAATTATTCATTTTCCCGGTGGCTTTATGGCGCTGGCACTATTGCCAATACCAGAGCGGGCCATTACTTGATGGGTAATATTGCTGGCTATCGGGAATTTTGTGTTCATTTCAAAAATAAAATATTTATAAAGTGCTATAGCTGTGAAAGTAGATTCTCTTTCTAATTCGCAGCTCAGAAAATAGCATCTTTTTTTTGTTATTAACCCTTTATCTTGAGTTGCACTATATAGTAAAATTATTGATAAAATCATTTTAATAGATTGATTATCAATAAGTGGATACAAACGGAGATTAACATTAGAAATTGGTAGAAGTAATTTTAGCACTCAGATCAATTTAGCTGATAAATTTGAGCACTGTAATAATTTTTAAAAAAATTCTATAAGCACAAATGATGAATATAGACACAACGATTTCGACTACTTACGGTAAAATTAAAGGACATATAGAAAAAGGCCTGGGCGTATGGCAAGATAAACCTTATGAAATATTTAACTAAAATAGTTTTGAATCAGAAAGTGATTGATAATTGAATGATATCGCTTAGGTTGAACATTGGCGGGATGGCACTAGATGCAATTCTAAAAATTCTTTGAAAACTGACACCAGCAATATAAAAAAGAATTAACTGTGTCCGTAATTGATTTTCATTTCATACCATCTTATCGTCTATACAATCAGTACGGCTATTGTAATTCTATACCAAAGTGGGACTGCTAATCCAAATTTTTAACGAGTGAATAGTGCTCTTTTTAAGTTACGTCTTTTTTTCTATCTCTTTCCAGTTAAGGAGATTGAGAAAGTGCTTTCTTTAGATCCTTCCCGAAGTTACCAAAATAGATCTAACTTATTCACTTTCAGGAAAATTACCACATATCACCTAGTGATCTTGTGCTTAATTTCTTCGCCATTTAGATCTCAGGTTTTTAATAAGGAAAATAAGAATAGACATTTAAAAAAAATATCTGTGAATCCAAATCAAAAATTAACGGATTCCAGCCTTTCTGCATGTATATATATAGCGGAAGGTACAATAGTGACAGGATTTAGCAAGCATATTAGTTCACTGAAATCTTTAACCGCCTCAAATAGTAAACCTTCTCAAAAGAAACATAAATCTTTAAAGTTAAAAAAAGAAAAATTTGCCCTAAAAACTAAAACCAAACAACTTGATCCATCAATAAATTTTAAGAAAAGCAATAATGAACGATTATTTTTTAATCATTCTAACCAAATTTCTATTGCTGTGATCTTAAATAATGATCATTGTAACGAACTATCAGCTGTTTTAAAGGCGGAATATCTCCATCTTGTGGCTGGATTTGGAATTAATGCTCTGGCAGGAAGAACGCATAATTTTCAAATACCCATTTCTGTAGCGAAAATCTATAGTATACGCCCTCCGCCAATTACCACTACTAACACACTCTTGCTTTGAGTTTCAGAGCACATTAAAATTATAAGTTAATACAAATTAAGGATACAAATGAAAAACATATATAAATTGTTCATAATGATGTTGATGATCAACATAAATCTATTTGGACAAGTGGGCATAAACACAGATAAACCTACCGCCTACGCGGGACTTCACGTTTCTGAAAGAATGGATCCTGCAAGTGCTAATCCTGATAAATACAGTGGGATCTTAATCCAACGCTATACAAAAGCGCAGCGTGACACACAGCTTACCCCCAATATGGGCGTTTTACAAAACAGTCTGCTTATTTACAATACAACGGAAGACTGCTATAATTACTGGAATAATGCCGATCGGGAATGGAAAAGCCTTTGCGGAAAGTTGGGAAAATCTCAATTTACCTTTGACTGTGCTGCAATTCAGGTAAAAGGAACTTATGTTCAGGGAAGAGAGCTTATGACATCCAATTACCTTTCTATTCCCGTAACCGTAACCAAGGCAGGAGAATATACATTTCTTGCAACAACAACCAATGGTTACAGTTTCTTTGCATCAGGCACTTTCTTTAATACAGGTTCTTACACTATACAGGCTACGGGTCAGGGTAAGCCTGTAGCAGTACAGACAGATAATCTCGCAATTAATGCGAATGGGATCGATGTTACCTGTACACCAGTGAGAACAGTAACTGTTTTATCAGCGGCAGGCGGCTACACGATGAGTTGTGGCTCTGCAATAGTAAATGGCGTTTACAAAGTCGGTACGGCGCTTACAGGTAGTAATACCATAACCCTACCAGTGAATGTCACATCATTAGGAAGTTATACCGTAACGAGCAACACAGTAGATGGAATTTCATTTAATGGTTCAGGGACCTTTACAGCAACGGGTAATCAGAATATTACTTTGAATGGAACAGGAACACCTAACTCTACATCCACGAAAACATTAACAATAACTTCGGATAGTCAGGGAGGTGTTTCGACAAGTTGTAACGTCAATGTGATTGTTGTTATTCCTTCTAAAAAGATTTTACATATCGGCAATGAAACTGATTATGGATATAGCGCGTTTACAGGTCCTTCAAGAAGTTTGATGGATTCACCTAAAAATTTCGGAACCTCAGCATCCAGCATTGTTAAGGCAGAAGGATACACGCATATATCACTGGGTCCAAATCCTGCTAGCGATGCTGCTTTACTGGCAGCTCTTAATAATAAGCCGGACATCGTGATCATAGGATATGATAATGCATCTTTAAACGTTACACAGTCAGGGTATTTAGTGGATTATCTAAACAAAAAAGGTGTAGTGATTGCCTTTCAGGATAGAATTGACGACGGAGTTTCCCGCAATTTTCTCAGAGCTGTATTTTCTAATCCTGCCTTGACTGTTGGATATGTAGGTGGTGGTGCTGGAGCAGTATATCCGCTTGCAAATGCAAATGACCCGGTTCTTAATGGTCCATTTGGCGATGCAAGAGGTAAGAACTGGGGAGAAGATGCTTCAACAACCATAGCCATAACCTCCAGTATTTCAGGAATTATTCCGCTAAGCTATGCTCAACCTATCAATAGCAGTACAACCTATTCAGGTATAACAGCATTTCGGCACAGCGACTTAAACCTGGTGTGGTTTGGTGATGGTGGTTTTCTAAGCAACGAGAATGCCAACGGGAATCAGTACCCTAGCAATACAATTGAGCCATTTGTAGCTCCGAGTTCAGGGGGCTATTTCCCGGTTGAAAAGACGGCTTATGGATTTGCAGGCAATGGACGTGCAGCGGGAAGTATGCAGGTTCAAAATTCAATAGTTTTTGCAAATATCCTGGCCTGGGCAATAAAGCAGGCAGAGTCTAATGGAATTAATACCAAATAATTATAATTGATCAGTGGATTTTAAAAATATCCACATCGGAAAACTTATTAATCAATTAGTTGCAGTGCGGGATAGAAATATCCCGCATCTGTATTTTTTAAATTGCACTGTAAATGGTATGGAAAATGTCGAGTCACAAAATTTAAATACAGACATACTTCTGCGTTGGAGTACACTTTTAAATTATGATTTTTTAGGATTTATACCCAACATTTGATCTTGTTTTTGTCAGTATAAAGAGAAAAGCATATCTCATCACTGCAGAATAAAAATCTGTTTTACCTTTATTTCGTAAAAATATTTACATTAAGGAAATTATAGATTTTATCTTATAACAAGTCCACTCGGGAGAAATGGGCAGATATCAGGTGATAGTAGTAATGATGACCATCAAATGAAAGGAGAAAAAAATACGTTTCTAGAAAATGATCGTTACCAGATCATTCATATTTCACTACCAAAAAATTACATCTCAAAAATTACAGATAATTAAATTTTTAAGTTCTTCAAAACGAAAATGCTGGAAACTATCATTTTGCAAAAATCCAGGAATGATAGGCATCGACGACAACTAGACATTATTCATAATTCTATCAATTATTCTTTTTATTCTTTTTTGTCACTTAAATTTCTACCGACTTTTATCGTAACAGAAAATGCCCGTTATAATATCAATTTTATAATGATCGCACCACGAAATGATCTCTCGTAGTTTCAAAGTAAATCGACTTTAATCAAGGCTATAAAAATTTTTTTTTTTCTCAAAATGGATCATAGCAATAAAGACGGATAGTTTTCGCTCGATCTTAATCTCTTCATTCATAGATAAGTTAAGAGCATCCCGTAAGAAATAATTTCATCAAAATCAGACTGTCAGTAAAGAAACAAGCCGGAAATCATTTTCCGGCTTGTTGAGAAGCATCTTTCTTCAGGGTTTCCAAAAACTCCAGACTGTCCCGTTGAATACGGCCAGCTGTTGCTTTACGGTATCAAACACCATCATGCCAGCTGTCGGGTTGACAATGTTAAGATGAGGACTTGCTACCTTTGGAAGAATCATCGCACGGTTGGAATCCGTCAAAACAAAAATGCCATTAGTAGTGTCAGTGCCGGAATTATTGCCTATAGCAATCTTTGCTCCCGCCGATTCCGGTCTATTGTCCTGTAGCGAACTGTCTACGGCATTATTTGAAGATAATACAACTGATGTATTATCTGCACGTGTTACTGTTACGGGATAAGTAACTTCTGTAAGATTAAACCACGCGCCGTCTCTCCTGTACTTGATATTTTTATCCGACAAGTCAAAGATCAGAGTTCCATTTTCGATGGTTCCCTGCATCCCTCTGTACCCGGCGCCGGTAGTCGCATTATAAGTCACAGGTTGATTGTTGACTGTAGATGTCCAAGGTAAAGTGAGCCCTTTCTTATTGTCCGCTCCATCGTAAAACTCCATAGAAATACTTGGATTCGTGACGGTGTTGGCCGGCTGGATTCTGGATATTTCATTTTTGCCGATAGCTATCTGGCTGTGTAATGCAGATCCTATTGCAACAAATGGGATAATTATATATTTTTTGTAAATCATTAAATTTTATTTATTTTGATTGAATAATAAATGTTTTATTATGATTAAAACATCACTGAAAAGATTTAATCCGGACAGGCCTGAGTTTCAAAACAATGCCAGGCTGCAGTAGATTCTCCGGATTTGATGGAGAAAATTTTAAGACATTTCGCCTCTGCATCGTAAACCATCATTCCGATCACTGGATTAAGGATATTGCTGACTGACGCCGTAGTGCTGACGCGATTGATAACAAAACCTTTTTCCTTGGATTCCAAAACTGTCCAGGCACTTTGTCTCGTCATCGGCCAGTTACCATTATCCGATCCTGCTCTGTTGAGTGCTGTGATGCCATGCTGGGATGGTATGGTGACGCCATTGTTTAAGACTGCAGGCTTATAGCAGCGCGACGAATTGACTGTAATGTTAAATGTCTGCGCAGGAGACGTGTCTATTCCACCATTGGCTGTTCCGCCGCTATCCTGAACTCTCACTGTGACTACTGCAGTTCCTAACGCGTTGCCTGCTACGGTATATTGCAGCTGACCAAGTGAGGATATAGTGGGCTGCACCGAGAATAGTGAATTGTTATTATTAGTGACCAGGAACGTTACGGTCTGTAATGACTCATTAGCAGGACCTTTGCTGATGGCAGTGGCCCAGTTTGAAACGGTGTAAGTTGTAGGCGATGAATTCTGAATATTAACCTGATCTGCGCCTTTTACGAAAGACGGAGCATCATTCACAGGCGTTACAGTCACAGAAATTGTTGCGATGTTGGATTTGTAGCTTAACGAGTTTTCTACAGTATAGGTGATGGAATCATTACCAAAAAAGTCTGCAACAGGCGTAAAAGTCACATTACCATTATTATCAACAGTCCAGGTTCCGTTAGCTGTGGTAATAGTCGTCTGTCTTCCCGGAGTTGCGGGATCAAGATCTACCGTAGATGCACTTAAAGTTCCGGAAGTTGCGCTGTCATTACTTAGAATGTTAAAGGTGACTGCATTATCTTCCAGCGTGGTGGCACTATCCGCGTTAGCTACTGGATTACTGAGTAAAATTCCAAAATTAACATTCGTATTATTCGTATTATTTCCAGCAGTCACATCCAAATAACCTAGTGTAGAATTACCGCCTGTGAGAGAGTTAGTGGCATCATTGTCTATGGCGCCGTTGAATGTAGCTCCGCCTGGCAAATCTGAAGTGGCCGGTACTGCACTACCGTCTCCATAAGGTGTGGTTTTAATATAAACTCTATAAAAGGTTGCAGATGTATTGGCCAGGTATGAGAATTTATAACTTCCGTCCGGTGCGATGGTTACCGTGGAGATCGCACGATTAGCGGCCGGTGTTCCTGTGGTGGCACTCTGTGTGAGAATCGCATAGAGCTGCTGCCCGGCAACCTGAGAAATCGGTGTGCCATCTACCTTTTGTGGTGCTACGGATCCGTTAGGATCATTATACACGATTCCCGAAATTTCGTTGTTAACGTTATTCGTTATTGCAATTTGCCGGCAAACCTGGGTTCCACTACCACAATTGTTAACTGGTGTTGCACATACATTGTAAGTGTTGCTCTGTCCGGCGTTATTAAAGTTAACCAAAATGGAATCTGTACCTTGTCCGGAAGTAATGGTAGCGCCTGCAGGAGCTGTCCAGTTATAGGATGTCGCTCCCGTTACTCCAGAAATTTTGAAACTTACGCTGCTTTGATCATCACCGAATGCAGCAAAGTAAATTCTCACATACACGTAATCGATATTTGCAGTCTGAGCAGTTGTTGCTGCGTTCACGACTTGAATTCTGAGTTTAGTGTTTGCTAAATCATTCGGCTGCCAGCTGGTTCCCCAAAGATCTGTACTGTTGCCATAAGTTACTAAGCCATAAGTTGCAGGCCAGAAAGTTGTTGTGTTTGCTTTATTGTCACCAATTGCAACGTCATTTTTCAGAAGCTGAACCACATTGTCCCGGATGCTGTTTGTGGCACTCGCATTTCTTCCCACACCCACCACGATGCCCGTGATGTCATTGGTTGTATAGCCCGCAGGAGGCGTAATGGTAGGAAATGGAATGTCCAGAAATCTCGTTGTACCTCCATTGGCAGCAATCGATGAGGCTGTGGCAGAGCTGTTATTGTTGGACGATAGATTACCAAGACCGGTCCATGCCGTGCTGTTGCCGGTTCCGGTACTTGCTGCTGTACCAGTAACTGGAGTAATTCCGGAATCTCCTGATGTTCCGTTGAGGCCTGTGGTACTGCTGATGGTCCCCGAACCGGAAACAGGTACTGCTGATGATACAGTCGCAACCACTGGCGCACGACCAGATTCGCATCCTGTAACAGGATTGTAGAACGAGACATAATATGTTGTGGTGCTGGTGATAGATGGTGTGGTGTATGTAGCTCCCGTGGCTACAGGGCTACCACCTGTAGCGGCAGTATACCATCTGTATTGCTGGTTGCCTTGCGCTCCAGTGGCTGTAAGGTTCAGTGTACCGTTACCACATCTTGCAGATCCGGTTACATTCACAGGATTGACATAAGCGGTATGCGATGCAGAAATTGTATTCTCATACAAACCCGGCGTAGCGGCAGTGGCTGTATTGACTATAGTTCCCTGCGCATTACATCCCACGGCAACGTCAAATGTGATTGTTGCTTTGGCGCCGGGTAGCAATGTAAGATTGTCTCCACTCACGAGAATATTGGGCGGAACACCATCGGAAAGTCCGCCTCCCGCAGTATTACTTTTGTTTTGGGCAGTCTGCGACAGAGTGTAGTTCACAGTCAGATCGTCCACCGTTGTGGTCTTGGTTTGCCATGATGTACTTGCGGAATTGACAAGCCTTATCCGCGTATCCGATGAAAAATAGGCGGAACCGATGGATGCCGTAAATGTTCCACTGTTAGACCCGGAAACATTGCCCAGCGAAACGTACGTACCGCCATTGAGGGAAACCTGAACATCCAGAGATCCCGTAGCCGCTGTCTGCGTGTAGTTGAATGTCAATGTTGCGGAAGATGCTTTGGAAAGATTGACTGTTCTTTCTATACCACGACCATTCGGCAGGGTCACAAAACGGAGAGCATTGTTAGTCACGGTAATCTGCCCTTGTGCCGGATCGGTGGTCTCACCAATCTCTGCCCATTCATTCTTCCACCAGGATGCGCCGTTATTTCTCGCATAAGAAACTGAATTGAAATTATCCGCCACACTTTCATTAACACTGATTGCGGGAACTGACACCGACGTTGTGCCCGGTACATAGGTAAGACCTGCTGGCAATGGATCTGATAATGTAACATTTTCTGAGGTGGCACCAATATTATCTAAAACAATGGAATATTTCCGCGTAGTTCCGGCGACAAAGTAATCCGTGTCCGCTTTTTTCGTAATGTACATCAGTTTGATGGGGTTTCTCACCGTCGTAGGATTGGTAAAAGTGCCGCCAGCCGTACCGAACTGAAGGGAAAACTGTCTAGAAGTCCCCGCGTTGCTTTTTCCCAGGGCAAAGGTTACCTTTGTGTATGGGAATTTATACTGAGCGATAAAAGCTGCGGTATTTTCGAAGTTGATACCATCCAGTTCTGTGGTTATACCCGCAAATCTCGTTCTGCCGGAGGCTTGCTGAGTAATGGTAAGCCCGCTGCTGCTATCAATCTGATAGGTAGAATATCCGCCTATTTCCACAAACTCACCACCATCGATGTCGGCTGCCGTGAAATTGTATTCAGAAATGTAAGCTCTGTTATTGGTCGTTACTTCGTAGAATTCGAGTTCGAATAAAACATTTCCACCACTGGCCGGTGTCGTAATTCGTGGCTGAAATCTGCTGGCAAGTCCGGTGTTTGCGGTCTCGTCGTCCAGTATGGTAATGGCCGTACCTGTACCATTAATTTCCTTGATGGTAAGTATTCCGTAGATAGTAATACCGTTAGTTGTGATAAGGTTGTCATAGCGCCACACGGAACCTGGCGCAAGACCATTATTCCCTGTATTGGTGATCAGCGTCCGGTTGGAATTCAGAAAACTGAGATTCTGTCCCGGAACACTCAATACCAACGAATTATTCTGCTGAGCTGTAGCGGTCTGAAAACCTATTAAAATAATCAGGAGAAGTACAAGTACATGCAGCTTCCTGCCCACACTGATTTGCAGTGCGGTATAAAAGATATTTTTTTTCATTAAAGAATGTTTAAAATAAGGCATGTAAATACTTAAGCTCTATCTAAGAGAGCCAAAACATGCTGAAATAAATGGAAGTGTAATGATGCCAATTCTGTTGGCAAAGGGAATTTTAAGCTACAGGCGGAGGCCGGATGTAGAAAATCCTGGTGAGTGTCCGTAGCAGACTTCTTGTATAATAATGATTCCGGACTTCTGTTTTAAAGCTTAATATTTTTAAAAATATTACAGCACACACCAGAAACCATTTGCCCCAGTTGTCGGGAGATATTACGGGTTTGCTGGCGGAGTCTGAAATTGAGAAGCTGAAAGAATTTCCGGAATTATATTTATAGTTGATTTTTTGAGGATGATTCTGGCTGGCGGCCATACTTTTGGCTTTACACTGACGCGTTTTCAGCACATCTTTTTTTTTCTTATTTGGAGACTTTTCGCCTTTGACAATGTTGCGGTTCTGGTCGCTCGCGTTATGCTGAGCTGAAAGTGCATGGGAATGGTCAGCAGGTTTAGTCTTTTCACCCGCTTCCCGAAAGTTTTCGCTAACCTGCGTGCCCTCGGCAATAAACACAAAACTTCCATCGGAGACGTGTACCTGCGCTTGAGAGAAAAATGAAAAAAATGATAGGAAAAAAAACAGCAGAATAGCTTGTCCTCTATTTTTTAACATCACGTGTTTTGAGTTTGTGCAAATCTACTTTAATTTTTGATATATCAAAAATAAAATTGACATAAATAGATATTTTTATCATATTCGTAATCAATTCGAAATATTAATTTAATAACAATTAAATTATCATTAGTAATTAATATTATACTCAAATCAAATTGATCCAATGTTGGCTAATTTGATCTGATACTTTGCATTCTATAGAAATAGTTTTGATCTAAAATCACGAAAAACCCTTTCCAAGTCATCGGAAAGGGTCTCTACAAACTAAAATATTAATTATGACGCTACTTAATGAATAATCCTGCAATGGCAGCAGCATCGCTGCCACTAAGTACTTCGTCAAACGCCGCAGAACCAGCCGCAGCTCCAAATGCTGTGGAAGTGTTAAAGCCTGCCTGTGAGATGTTTTGTTCGCCCGCATATACCGGATTGGTAGCTGCAGGCATATTGCCGCCATCATTCAGCTCTATCCATCCTTTGTTATTACGCATTCTTCTGACCTCAGACGCGTGGCGGGCTTCTACGGAATGAATTTGCAAAGCCGCAGTCAGCACATCTTTGTTAGACATCACATTTCCTGCCTGTCCTTTATAAGCGCGCACACCCGTATCTTCGAAGGCTTGCGCCAGAATCAAAAATTGCTGATAATCCGAGAAAGGTGCAAAATTACCGCCGGCAGTAAAGTCAAAAGTTGGCTTAGCAGTCGGTGTTTCGCCAAGTGAGGAAAGTGCACTCTTCAGAAATGCCACGTGAGCAGTCTCGTGTTTGGAGATCTGCGAAAATACGGCCCGGTCGCCGGAAGGGATTAGATTGGCGGTGTTTAAGCCGACTCGGTAATATTCATCCTCAAGATATTCTAGGGTTAAGGCTAACTGTAAAGCATCTGAAAGTGTACTTTTAAATGCCATCGAAGAAGATGAAGTCGTGGTTCCGGCCTTTACCGGTGTGGTCATCAGGGCGCCAAGTCCTAGTGGAATAGCTGCAACAGCTGCTTTTTTTCCGAAAGTTCCAAGGCTGCTGATGGTTTCTAATCGGGATGCTTCTTTTGTGAAGAATTTGTCATCCGAAAGTCTATCTAGTAATTTAAGAATATTCATAATAGTGATTTAAAAGTTAGTGTTATCCAATACCCTGCTCTTTCCATGTGAATGGTGTCTTGAAAAAAGATCCTGCTGCGGCTACAATATCTTTTGGTGGCTTGGCCAGATCCAGACCGTTGGCATTGATGATATCATCACCTGAGAATGCAGCCGTGCGTGGACTGATAAGGTCCCGTATAGCAGCAGCATGTCTGGCTTCTACCGATACGATTTTGCCGGCAATCACCAGATAATCCGGGTTGGTAATCAGTCTTCCTGCACCATTGTAAGCAGCTACACCGGTATCTTCCAGTGCCTTGGCGGTAGCCAGTACAGAATTTCTGTCATTAAAGTTGACTCCATTATACTGGAATTCCAGCGTCGGCAGAATATTACTTGTAGCACCGGAAATGGCTGCTTTAAAAAAGTCTCTGTGAATCACCTCGTGATTATAGAGATCTGTCAAAATCTGTTTTTCCTGGGACGATATGCCCGAGTAAAAGTTGTTCACCACTTTGGTGTAAAAGTCGGCTTCCAACTGTTCCAGCGCATAGGCATAATTCAGAACGCCGACATCACCCTTTCCAAGGTCGAAAACATTAGGGTCTCCGCCGATGATCAAGTCGTCATCATTACATCCTACCAGCGCCAGTCCGGCTACCGCCAGTCCTATTCCACTGAGCTTCAAGAAATTTCTTCTGCCGGTATCCATGGTTGCTCCGTGATTGGACACCGTAATTGCTTTTTTCATAATATAATTTTTTAGTGTTGGTTTACTGAATGGTTAAAAACAAAGCAGCCGGTAGTCCTGGCTGCTCCGTAATGTGCTAAGGCATCAGCACGGTATCGATGACGTGAATAACGCCATTAGACTGGTTGACATCAGCAATGGTCACTTTTGCATCCATGCCCTTTGCGTCACGCACGTAAAGCGTGTTCCCCTTAGTCCAGAATGTGACATCCTCGCCTTCGACGGTTTTCATCATTGCCTTTCCGTTACCGGCTTTCACCGCTGCCCAGATTTTTTTGGCATCAAACCTTCCGGACAACACGTGATAAGTTAGAATCTTCGTTAGTGTTTCCTTATTTTCAGGCTTCAAAAGGTTTTCTACAGTTCCTTTTGGCAGTTTGTTGAATGCTTCGTTTGTGGGCGCCAAAACCGTAAATGGCCCTTTACCGCTGAGGGTTTCTACCAATCCCGCTGCTTTAACCGCCGCTACCAATGTTGTGTGATCCTTGGAGTTGACTGCATTCTCAATAATATTTTTGGATGGATACATTGCTGCTCCACCTACCATTACAGTCTTTTCCTTCATAGACTGTGCGGCAACCTGATTGCTGAAAGTGATCGATAATAGTGCAATGGCTGCGAATGTAATTGTCTTACGCTTGTTCATCTTTAATCAATTTTTTTTATTAATATTTTGGTGTTACTAGCATTTACGAAGAAGAGATTGTTTTTGGATTTACAAATTCAAAAAAAAATGATGATTTATTTATAAATATTTGATTTACAGAAAATTAAAATTAACTATATCACTCTTGATGTTTTTTTTAATCCTGATTTCAATCAATTCAATATTTAGTTTTGAATTTTGAATTTTTAATTAGAAGACATAAAAATAAATTTGATTAGGAATAAATCGTTCACGTGATCTTTATGAAGCAATTTTATAACTTCAATTTATTTTCGATGCGAAATGTTTATTCGGTATCCATTATTATTGTTGATTTGTGTAATATTTTTAAAAAATTTTGTCGGGATTGTTTTAATTTAGTAAATTTGATGCCGCTAAAAGATTTTTATCAAAACACATTATTCTGAAGAGGAACTTGTTGCCTTGTTGAAAAGAAGGGACGAAAATGGTTTTCATTATTTGTATGACCATTATTCCGGTGCGCTTTACGGCGTAATTCTCAGAATTGTACATTCCAGGGAGTGTACGGAAGAAATCATCCAGGACGTATTTGTTAAAATATGGAATTGCATTGACCAGTATGACTCTTCCAAAGGGCGCTTCTACACCTGGATCATCAATATTGCCCGACGTACGGCCATCGACTATCTTAAATCAAAATCATTTCAGAACGGCTTGAAAAATCAGTCATTATCTCAATATATTTGCGATACAACGGAGTTTTCCGAATCTGATCATTCATCGGAAGATATCGGTTTGAAAAATGTCATCGGAAATCTGGAGAACGACAAGCAGGAACTTATTGATCTTGCTTATTACCAGGGTTATACACAGATTCAGATTGCCGAAAAATTGAAAATACCGCTTGGAACAGTAAAGACAAAACTGAGAAAAGCATTAATTTTACTGAAACAACTGTTAAAGGACAGAACATAAATTGAATACGAACGAATACATATCATCCGGAATACTGGAGTCTTACGCTCTAGGTCTCGCTTCTCCCGAGGAAGCGGCTATTCTGGAGTGTGTAATGACTCATAATGCTGAGGTGAGAGCTGCTTATGAAGATACTCAGAAAACCTTGGAGCTTCTTGCGGAAGTTCAGGCCATGCCAGCGCCGCCGGAACTGAAGCAGAAAGTCTGGAAAAGGATACAAGAGCAAGATCATAGTGACAAAAAACCTGCTGGAGAGTCACATAATTTAGCCACACTTCCAAAAAAAGGATCTGCAAAGTCCTCCAATTGGAAAATGTCTGCAGTAGCAGCATCTGTACTCTTATTGTTGAGTCTCGCCGGTAATCTATTTTTTGTTAACGACCGCAGCGGGTACCAAAAACAGAAGCATGACCTCCAGGCGAAAAACGAAAGCTATAAAATAGAAAATAATCTGCTGGCTCAGCAGCTGGCTGTATTGACCAATCCTGACATCGAAACCATTCATCTTAAAGGCGTGGAAAAACATCCGGATGCCCAGGCAATGGTTTACTGGGATAAAACCAGTAAAAAAGTTTATCTGAATGCTCAGGATTTGCCCAAAACTCCTAAAGGCATGCAATATCAGCTTTGGGCTATTCAAGATGGAAAGCCTGTGAGTGCGGGTTTATATGTTCAGGATAAAAATTTCAGTGTAGCAATCTCTTCCATCGAAAGTGCGCAGGCTTTCGCCATCACGCTTGAAAAAGAAGGTGGCAGCGATACGCCTACGATGGAAAACATGTTCGTCTTAGGAACTATATAGATTAATCATTCCTTAAGCACTTCATAACCAATAGGTTTGAAGGCATAATTGTTTGACATTTCTGCTGAGCAGGCTGTCATTCCAATGATAAGATCCATTTCTGCCTGTACAATCGTATAATCTCCAGCCTTACTTTTAGGTGGTAAAACTGCGATTTTCCCTGTTTCGCCATCTACGGTGACATTCATGAAAATATTAAAGCAGATAGGAATAGCATCGGGTTCGATACCAAAAGGTTCCAAGGCTTCACAAAGATTTCCGAAACAACCACGATGCGGATGCTGATCTCCATAAATAATCCTGAACGTATCTGCGCTACATGGCGTTAACAAAAAATCGTGCCTGCCAACGGTATCTTCGAGAATCCTAAACATGATGTTGCTTCTGTTCGAGTAAAAAGGATGTTCAATGCCCGGAAAAATAGTTTCGGCATAGTCTATGGTTCTTCCGGAAGACAGGTATTCCCGATTGTCATGGAGGTTAAAACAAACAAAATCTGAGACTTGCTGGCCCTCGATATCAAAAACCTTTAGTTTTTCTCCTTTTTTAAGGGTAAAAGCTGTGCCGCTCCTTGGTGGTATTACATTCATTAGTTATTGTATTTGTAAGGGCATTCCCAGGATCTGTCGTATTCCCTGCCGCTGTATTGGTAGACTTCGGAATCATCTCCGAAGTCCCGGAGCATTGGATTGATAGAGCCGCATAATTCGACATCTTTTTTTCGCACAATATTTTTCATCTTATCGTAGCGCTTCAGATTTCTGAGTTCTTCAAACTGCTCATGAGGATTAAATACAATCGTGGGATATTTAAATTGACGCGATTTTCTACTGCTGTCCGGATAAAGCCCGATGATGAAGAATGCTTCTTCTTTCAGGCTAAAACTGAATTTGGACGAAGAAGGATCACTTTCTACTCTCTGGTCATAGGAGAATTGTTTTGCATCCAGATCCGACAGAGCCTGAAGACGTTTCCAAAGTAATAAATCGAATTCCTCTTCCGGGATACTTCCAGTGGAAGGAAAAATAACGCAGGCTGTGTGGAAATTCTTGTCCGAATTTCTATAATCGTCTACAAATTGGTAAATGAATTCCAAGATATCCCGATCATCCTTCGGGCAGGCCATGTGTTCCGCTACAAAGATCTTCATGTGGCTTTTTGCCAGCGCTGCTTTTGCCGCAACACATGGAAATTCTTTACTATCAATGAATGCATGAAAAGCATTCCTGACGTGCTCTGGCTGTACTGTATTTTGTGATTGGTGTGCTGGTGTCATGAATTGATTTAGACAAAGCATGTGCCAGCAAGACCAAAAACGGGGATTTTCATCATTTAATCTTGGATTACCATAATTTATTTTAATTGTTGATAGTACAGTAATAATTATTTACAATTAAAGTTTTAATAAATAAAATCTCTTTTTTTATAATAATTAAAATTGCTTGGATGTGATATGATGTTAAATCTGAAGAATTTGAAAATCCGGTTTTTATGGTTTCAATGAAAAGACGAGGTAATATATCACAAAGTACTCAAAACCATTTTATGTTTGAGATTCCACAATCTGCTATTCAGGACATTGAATTAAACATGAAGAGATTACAGATCAAAATTATCACCGCAAATCTCGAATGTCAAAAAGTCAAAGCGATTATTGTTGAGCTCAAACATCTCATCCATTTGCAGAGCCGTGAAATTCTCGAAATCTTGAAAACAGTGCCATAAAAAAATCCCGGACTAACGGGATTTCAAATTCTTATTTTTGAGTTTATTTTATCTCAACAGGAACAGAGATTTTATCCCAATCCATCGTAAATCCATTTTTGTTGATTTTGTATAGCAAGGCTTCCTGTTTTGCCGGTAGAGCCTTTGTTTTCACATCGACACGCAAAGCATCCTGCGCTTCCTGATATTTATAAGCGCCCCACTGTTTTGACTCTTTATTGAAAACTGCAGTCCAGGTTCCGGATGCTTTTGGAACTAAAAAAAAGCTGTATTTACCCGCAGGAAGTTTTTTACCCTGGACGGTAATGTCTTTACTGGTTTCAAAAGTCGTTGCTTCATTCGCACCGGCACGCCAGATTTTATCATAAGGTACCAAATCACCCCAAATTGTACGGTCTTTCACAGACGGACTGCTGTAAGCAATCGTGATATTCGCATCTTTAATTTTTCCTGTTGCAGTGGCAGGAGGACTTGCCGGTTTTTTAGTTTCCTGAGCAAATGTGTTGACCGAGATGGTCATGGCAGCAACAATCATGGTCGCCGATTTGAAGATTGTGTTCATATTGTTTAATTTGTTTTGTGAGTTTAATTTTTACGAAGTTAATTCTTTTGGCTTATAAAACACTAACCCGATGGTAGAAAATATAATGACCGCCGCCGCTCCGATCACATTAAGCCAAAGAAAAGAAACAATGTCGAACTGATATACCGCTATCACCGTAATTTCAGCTAAAATCGATGAAATAAATACATTACCTCCCTTAATTTTTTTGAAATAAAATGCGACCAGAAAAATTCCTAAAATAGGACCGTAGAAAAGTGAGCCCAAAACATTCACCGCTTCAATCAGCGATCCCATTTGTGTGGCAAACATCGCGACACCAATAGAGAAAATGCCCCAGGCTAAAGTGTGCAAACGGCTGTATTTCAGTTCTGTTGCATCATCAGGATTTTCTTTTCTAAATATTAAATGTACGTCCTTTAATGAACAGGCGGCGAGGGAATTCAATGCCGCAGAAATGGAACCCCAACTTGCCAGAAATATGACGGCAAACAGCAAACCGATCATTCCTGCCGGCAAAGTATTTTTCACGAAATAAAGGAAAATATAATTTGTGTCTGTTTTCTCTGCATTAAAGTTGGATTGATTGATGGCTTCCTCTACTCTTCCGTGCAACGCTTTCACTTCGGTTTGTGTATTTTTAAAATCCTGAATTGTTTTAGTAAGCTCGTAAGACTGAGTCTTTTTCAACTTTAAAATTTCTTTCGATTCTGCATTAAATTTTGCCTGTAAATTCTGATGTTCTTTTTCGAAAACCGCAGCCTGTTCAGGTTTTGTTTCTTTTAAATGTTGATAAGAGCGTTCGTTAAAATAAATTGGAGCCGGCTTTAGGGAAAAGAATGCAAAAAGCAAAGCACCAATCAGAAGAATCGCAAACTGCATCGGAATTTTTACCAGTCCATTGAGCAGCAAACCCATTTTTGCGTTGGTATTGTCTTTTGCAGTAATATATCTACCAACCTGGCTCTGATCTGTACCAAAATAAGAAAGTGCCAGAAAAAAACCGCCAATGATTCCGCTCCAGATATTGTATTTGTCTTTCCAGTCAAATTCCGTTGTGATGACATTCAGCTTCCCTGACTTTCCTGCCAAATACAAAGCATCATTTAAACCAATTCCGTTCGGCATATTTTCAATCAACAAATAACCTGCAAAGGCCATTGTTCCTAAAATAATCAGAAACTGCAATTTTTGAGTGTGAGCAATCGCTTTTGCTCCGCCAACATAAGTGTAAATCAACAGAATTCCACCAGTCAAAACATTCGTTAAATAAATATTCCAGTTTAAAACGCTTGATAAAATAATAGCCGGAGCATAAATGCTGATTCCCGTAGATAAACCTCTCGAAAAAAGAAAAAGTAGTGAAGTAAGTATTCTTGTTTTTTTATCAAAACGGTTTTCTAAATATTCATAAGCAGTATAAACATTCAACCGCTGAAAAATCGGGATAAACGTGATACAGATCACAATCATTGCCAAAGGCAAACCAAAGTAATACTGCACGAAACGCATCCCGTCTGTATACGCCTGCCCCGGTGCCGACAGAAAGGTGATCGCACTCGCCTGAGTCGCCATGATCCCGATCAGTACAATGTACCAGGGCATTTTATTATCTGCTTTCAGGTAAGATTCGTTGCTTTTCTGTCCGCGACCGATAAATACGCCATAAACCACCACGGCAACCAATGTAAAAATCAGAACGATCCAATCTATCGTGCTCATGCCCAGAATTTAGTGAACCAATAATAAAATGCGATCTGACCAATTAACGCAAAGGCCAATAGAATGTACCAGATATTCCAGTTTTTAAGTGGCTTGTCCATCAGTTTTTCTGTGCCGATAAAAAGTTTAAAAATAAACGAGCTGCCCCCACATTTCCGGCAGGTAACTGCCTGAAAAATGCCAAAGGTGTGTAAATAAAATTACCTTTTCCGTATTTTGCATACAACGTTGCTCCCTGCAAAGGTTCTTCACCTGTATCATGCATTTCAAAAAGCGGTTCGTACGCTGCGTCCCATTTATCAGGGAAATAGGCTCCTCGCTCTTGTACCCAGCCTTTAAAATCATCCGCAGTGATTTTATTTGGGAAATTCAGTAATTTATGATTGGGATTTAAAAATTTAACCTCAGCATTTTCTTCGGTAACACGTTTGTTGGCAATGGTAAAATTGTACATTCCCAATTGGTCAACAGATGTATCCTGATTGGTGTTGTATTGCATCACCAGATTACCTCCGGCTTTTACATAAGACCATAAAAATGGCATCCAGCGACCCAATTTTTTCTCGGTATTATTGGCTCTGACACCTAAAACGATGGCATCATATTGCGATAGTTTATTTTGATTTGCTCCAGATTCATTTAAATTGCCGTAAAAATCTTCGTCCTTCAAAACATCAACCTGAACTCCTGCAATTCGGAGGAATTCAGGAATGAAATCTCCTGCACCTTGTACATAACCGACTTTTTTTACCTTAGACTGAATGTCGCCTTTCATCACGGCAACCGTTGCAGGCGCAAAGTATTGTAAAGCTGGTAGATGCGGATATTGAATTAATACCTGTCTTTTATTGTAAATGATTCCGTCAGCGACAAAATTGGCATCCAATTGCAACTGATTTGGTTTGATTGAAGTCAATTTTGCTTTTGGAATAATGTAATCGACGGTAAAATCTTTTCCATTGATCGATTTTAAATCGCCGCCGCCTAATGTTTCTCCATTAAACATCAGATTTACAGTTCCATTAGTAAATTGTTTTTTGGAATTAACTTTAAAATTTAAGCTCACATTCAGATCTGCATTTTCCTTAACTAAATAAAGAGGTTGTGTAAATTTCAACTCAAGCGCTGGGACAATACGCAAAGCTTCAACCACATCGCCACGAACAGGATCTAATTTTTTGAATGATAAAGGAAGCTTAACCTGGAAGTTTTCTGATCCGATCTTTAAATCAAGCAAAACATTCAGTGATGGTTCTGCTTCGGGCAAACCGATTAAAGTTTCATTGGGGACTGAGAAAGTGGCAGCGTCTTTCGCTGGTTTTGCCAACCAATAAGGTTCTGTAAGCACTGCATCTGCGGGAATCTGAATTTCGTGCTGAATGGTGATTAAAGAATCCTTCGAGAGTTTCTTGTTTAAGTTTTCTAATTGATTTAACCATTTTACATTCTCTAAAACGACAGGATTTTCAGCTCTTGAAATCACATTTAATCTGAAATTATGACTTTCTCCGGCAACCGCTTCCGCCTGATTGGTCACCACTTCGCCCATAAATCCGGCGCAGCTTAAAATGATATGGTCAAGTGATTTTATTTTATCATTTTTTAAATCTGAATTTTTTAATGCTAAAACTTTTTTTCGCAAAACAAGTAAATCAGGCAAACTAAGATTTGGACGGTTGAAGTTGAAATTTGAAATAATTTTATCTAAGGATTGGTCTATATCAGGATTTCCTTCTTTTTTCCAGGTTTTATTAATGCCGTCAAAAAGTGTTGATTTCGCAGGCTCGCCATCGACGTGAGAAAAATATTCGGTTTTAATGCCGGCTACAGATTGCGTTCCCGCACCTTGGCTTTTATGTAAACTTCTGCTTAATCCTGCCAGTTCACCGTAGCCCATTCCCAATTGCGCATCGTATTGTCCCACGGTAATTTTCAGTTGATTTTCAGCTGTCGTGTTATTATTTCCAAAGCGGAAAGTATTCCAAAGAAGACGTTTTGGCTGCCAAACATTTACATATTTTAATTGATCAGGGAAAGCATTTTTATCGCCTGCCAAATTAAAAGCTTTTTCTGCAACCACCGCCGAAGCTGCGTGTTGTCCGTGTCCTGCCGCAGCAGTCGGCGGAAAACGGCAAATGATCACATCCGGACGAAATTGACGGATTACCCAAACGACATCTGCTGTAATATTGTCTGCATTCCATTGTTTAAAAGTATCGGTTGTATTTTTAGAAAAACCGAAATCAATCGCACGGGTAAAAAACTGTTGGGCTCCATCTAACTTTCTTGCCTCCAAAAGTTCATGCGTTCTGATTAAACCCAATGCTGCGCCCTGTTCTGTACCCAGTAAATTCTGCCCGCCATCGCCCCGTGTCAAAGACAGGTAGGCCGTTTCTACGTTTTGGTCGTTGATCAGCCAGGAAAGTAATCCCGTATTCTCATCATCCGGATGAGCCGCCAAGTATAGAACTTTGGGAAGATTTTTAAGGGTTTTGAGTTCACGGTAAATTTCAGAGGATTTTGAAGGCCGAACTTGCTGCGCAGAAATCAAAACAGCGCTGAGACTGAGAATTCCCGTAATGAATACTTTTTTGAACATTAGATTTGCTTTGAAGGCAAATATAAGTAAATCGTTTTTTTAACAATAGTTTAAATCGTCAGGAAAAAACTATCGAAATCAAATTCTAAAAAAATTGGTTTACCACTTTTCTACCCTGTTCCATTGCGAATCCGAATACAAGATGAGATCCGAATTCCCAAACCCACCAGGATTTTGGCATTTCAGAAACCTTTCCCTGGAGACCGAGCACCGGAACCGTGCTTCCATGCGTCAATGCCCATACCGCAGCGCCCGCGGCAAGACCTTGCTCCAAAGCTAAAAATCTGTGGTTATTAACAAACTCTACATAGACAGCGCCAAGCACAGCTCCTAAACCATAATGAATATAAGGCATGGCAAATGTGCTTTGATCATCAGACAATTCCTCGGAGGTTGTGCAACGGTATATTTTTTTGACGAGGATGGCAGGCGGCATATTTTCAGGTTGATGGATGACATCTGCGCCCTTTAGTTTCAGCTCATCTTCGGAAGGCGGAAAATATTCTTCACCAATTTTCTGCAATGGCGGCTCCACGAGTGATTTGATCCAGGAAGCAAAAAGTCCTACAGCGATCCCTTTGATGATATTCTTAGTCAATGTATTCATAATTTCTATCATTTAAGATTAAAATACTTGCTTTTTTTTCAGCTTTATAAGGCCCACGGTCAGCAAAAGCAGGTCAAGAAATAACCATACGCCGATCCAGACCGAGAAGAAAATACCTCGAATGTTAGGATGCAGGTAATTAGGTTGGTAGAAAAGCCTTTCGAGGACACTGAATTCTTCTTTCAGAGCAGCCCTGTCATGGTTGTTCCTGATCTCATTGAAAAGTTCATCCCTGTGATCCCTGAAATAAAAAACATCCTGAGCAAGATCCGCAGGCTTAATTTCGCTTTCAATTTTGTATTTTTTAAAGATCGTATTCAGCTTCTCGAATGCCTGGATCAATGAATCTTTGGGATATTGATTTAGAAGTTGATACCGCTTTACAGCATTGCTGTACTGCTGCGTTTTCTTATCGATACTTTTAATCGGCAGGTAAAGATTTTTATCCTCAAGGAAGATTGATATAGCTTCATCATGGTCAGGATATGCTTGGATGCCTTTGTAAATAACCTGGATACTGTCTCCCAAGTTTTTCTTAGAAATAATGCGTTTCTGAAGACTGTCTTCATCCAGACCTAAGGTATACAATATCGATTTGGTTTTTGAATCAATGGTTTTAAGCGTGGTATCTTTCAGCATGATTGTATCAATGCTATAGTATTTTTTTTCTGTTGAGTAGTCGCTTTTATTCTGAGGATTGTAAAAAATCGTATCGCGCTCCATCACTACGGGATAAGGTTTTGGGTAGAGAATATGTTCCGGTTTGAAGATGTTTTCCGAACTGTAAACAGGATAATAATAGAGAAAAGGCTGCAGAAGGTTGATCAGTTGTTTGTCTTTGGTAAATGTTTTCTCGGGAAGTTCCGTACGCATTTTGGCATTACATCCCAAACTGTAACTGATAAAGAAGCTGACTGAAAACAGCGCAATTAGCATTAACCATAAAGCTGAAAATAATTGGTTCCTCCACGTCTTGAAACTGACCGACGGTCGCCAGCGAATCAAAACAATCACTAAAACGAATAGGAAGATGGAAGTAACGAAAAAGTGAGAAATAGAAACATCATCGTAAAACTTGAATCGGTAAAATTCAGTGTAAATATCGTAATGGACAATGCTTCTGAAAGTCAGATAGCCGTAAATAAAATAGCCCAGATGCAGGATGAGCAAGATGGCCGTTGATCTTAGGAAAATACGTTTCAGCCTTGGATCCATGATGGTAATTTTTGATGGTTAGGTTTTATTCAGGAATCTAATTTTTTTTCGGTTCCAGAAGTCTCCGTTCTTCAGGAAGAAATCGTGTGATCAGTCTGTAATTGTTCTGGCAGCAGTAGCCTAAGCCAAAAATTATGAAAGCAGGAAGCAGTAAGACCAGGCCGCTGTTTCCGAAATGGTTGGCAATAAATAAAGTAGCTAGAATTAAAATCCAACCCGAGAGAAAATAAAAATTGGCAAGCCAAAGATTTCTGAATGCGATCTCGTCCTTACGGTAAGGTATGATGATGAAACTGAGATGTGCCAGTACAGAACCAGTGGCTATATCGAGAAGGTGATGCTGATACGTGGTAAGCGTGGAAATTCCGATTAAAATCATGGCGATCATCAGAATTGTCTTCCACTTAGACAAATCTTTAAAGACTGACCAAAATACGTATGCAAAGGCAACGTGTAGTGATGGTGACTGATTAAAAGGTGAGTCTACGCTTTTCAGTAGATTGAATGGCCATTTTAGAATGCTTTCCGAGATATCAGGTTTCTGGTAAGCAAACTTGAGCGGAAAAAGGACGAAGCAAATGCCCGCAACGAGGATGACAAACAGCATCCTGTATGTAAGAATCTTCAGTTGATGAGCCGACTGACAGGAGAAGAAAACCATACAGAAAAAAAATCCACTCGCCATGTATGGAATGATGGATAGTGGAATAAAAGGAATTGATTTTTCAAAATCAAAAGTGATGGAAGGAACACTGTAAAGCGACGTAGCATACAGCATCGCAAGATTGTAAACCAGCAGAAAAATGACCGTACATAATGTAAGTGCAAAAGCCTGCTGTTTTACTTTCTTTCTAGCGTTATCCATCCTTTTATCAGCTTTTTGCGGCTATATAAATTAAAGTAAATCCACTCTCAGGTTAGAGCCGGACATGCCGCGAGGCAGAAAAACAGTTTTTCTGGCGATAAGTTTCGCTTTTTCAAGTACTTTCAATGCTTTTTCGCGGTCCGCTTTTTTGGTTTCGTAGGACGCATTGTTATCCGCTGTAGTTGTTTTTCCCATAGTGATATATTGTTTTGATGAAAACTTCTATTCCAAATGTGTACCAAGGTTTTATAATCATTGGAATTTTGACTGTTTTGGTAAAATAATATAGACCCTCGCAATCAATAGCCAAATCTTGTAACTCTAATGCAAAAAAAGTTTACCATCCAGATCGGCTTCTTTATGCAATCAGACAAATCATTTGGCGTTATACTCGCCTTCTTCCTCCTTGTGCCAGAACATTACTTTGCCAGCAATCACTTTAATCAGGCAGATTCCTTCTGTATCGATACCATCCGGAAACCATTGCTCCAAACCTTTCACCCATTTTTCTTTTAGGATTTCTTTGTCTTTGATAATTTCACCATTTCCCGTACATGCAATGAAGAGCATATCATCCGTCTGGTAAATAAGATTGACATGTTTGTTCTTTTTGATCTGTTTTACCTTGTTGCTATCCTCGTAAGTAAAAAACCACGAGTTGCCGTCGTAATCCACTTTGCCATTGTTACTCATCGGTCTGGAATGTGAGATCTGGTGGCCATCCTGTGTGACCATCATGCAGAAATCAAGATTTTTCATCTTTTCTGCTACAGTTTTTAAAGAAGCTTTTTTCATATTTTCAGTAATATTGGTTAATTTAATGCGTTGGTTCTTCTGAGTCTGCTTCGTTCTCCATGCGATGCTTGTCCAGCTCAATTTTAAAGCAGCCGAGGATAAACTCAGAATAATACAGCTGAGCATTCACGGACTTAGTGCGCGAATGCAGATCCAGTTTTTCTATCAGGATAATTTTTCCCTTGTAAGCAATTGCAAAATAGCAATACAGTTTCCCGTGAGCGGAATCTGTGGTGCTGGCAAATCCTGTAACTGCGATGGACCAGTCTGATTGATATAGTGTACCTACTTTTTTGGCCATAGATTCGGCAACCTCTGCAGACACGAAATTCAGCGAATGTGTTCCGTTATCTATTTCCAGAACTCTGCTGACATCATCTAAAGTATAGGTAGTGACACCGCCTTTGTAAAACCGGGCGGCGTCCCTCATCTGAGAAAAGGAAAATTGCAGAAATCCGGAAGTTACACCTTCCGCAATGGCAATGGATTCACCACTTTTGCGTAGTCGCTTCCCAATATAATGGAGAAGATTTTCGAGCTCTATGAAGAAATAGATGAGTGAGCGGACGGAAAGTTCATCGGCATTGACACCAATCTGAGACGGTCTTACAATCATTATATGTGTGCGGATATAGTTAGTATGATTCAGCTTTACAATAAGTGAACCATTGAAAGATCCTAAATGATAAATGCTGATTATTTTGAATTTTTTAATGGTGCGCGCAGTTATTAAATACCGCTTTCTTCACATTTTTAAATGTTGATTGCGAAATATATCCTTCTATAATTGGTTATATGATTTCTATTTTTATTCAAGGCCTTCGAAACTGGGGAATATCATCAATCAAAAAGGCTAAGATTTTCTTAAAGTGCCTTCAGTACAGCGTACAGGCATCATTATTGTAAAAATACAGGTACACTAAAAAATATTTATTATGAGTAACGACAAGACTATTGCAGCTCTTAATGACCTGCTGAAAATCACAAATGACAGAATCGCCGGATTTGCTAAAGTAGCAGACAAAGTATGGGACAATTACTCGGAACTGAGACCAGCTTACGACATTATGGTGGGCGAAGCGTCCGGCATGCGAAATGACCTGATCAACCTGATTACTTCAAAGGGTGGAAATCCGGACGATACAACCAGCGTTTCCGGAGCCATTCACAGAGCCTGGATTGATGTGAAAAATTCCTTCTCCGGTGACAAAGATGAAAGTACATTAGAAAATGTAGTATTCGGAGAGAAAGCTGCGATTGAAGCGTACGAAAATGCTTTAGAAAGTGGAGATCTATGCTTGGAAAGTACAACCGTAGTAACACAACAGCTACAAAAACTGAGAGCTTCTTATGCTAATTTCGATGCATTGGAGCACATTCACTAATTTCAATTAATAAAATTGAATGAAGGAGATAAAAGATATAATTTTTTATCTCCTTTTTATTTGGAATATAGTAAAGCTTATTTTGCAATTTCTCAATAATAATTGGTGATCCGATTGATTATGTAGGCTTAATTTAAAAAAGGAAAGTCAAACAAAATCTGTACATAAAAATATTCCACAAAAAAACCGCTTTATGGAAGCGGCTTTAATTAGATTATGCAGTAGTTTGTGCAATATAGTGATTGTGACGTTTCAGCTCGCAACGCAGACAGGTTAGAATATATTCTGCGAAATATTTTTGAGCATCAATTGGCTTGGTCATTGGGTGAAGCTCGATGATATCGCTTCGGATAATTACATTCTTATAACTGATACTATAATAAGTGTAAACTCTGTCGCCGGAATCCTGACAAGGTGCGGTGTAACCGCTAAGTGCGATAGCCCAGTCTGAGTCAAACTTTTCCCCAATATTAAGCGAAACTCTCTCGCAGGAAGCTCTCTCGTTTTCAGCGTCATCCTCATTATTCTCAAAGCCTGCCATTTTAGATTTTCCATAAAGCGTAAGCCCGCCTTTGAAAAACGTTTCAGATTCTGGCATTTGTGAAAACGCTATCTGTAAAAATCCGGACGTACAATTTTCGAAAATTGAGATGCTTTCACCTCTTCTGAGAAGATGGTGGCTGATACGCTGTAGAAGAATGCTTGAGAAATCCATAGGAAAATTTTTTCTTCATAATCAAAATCACTGCCATACTTCTGAAAAGTAGAAAATTAAGTGTAATTAAAAATAATGAGATGTTATGGTGTTGGATTCAATTATTTGTTTAGATTTATGAACAGACACCGGTTCCGGCTTAATAACGATGAAAAGGCATTTTTTAAATCGTGTAAAGCCAGGAAAATAGAATTTTGCAATGGCTGCTTGATGAATTTGGTTGATTCTTAGCACGGTGTTTGTAATAAGGATCGTACACCAACTAAAAAATATTATAGTTATGCAGTTTATAGATTTCAAAAAAGAGCATTTTACGAGGCCGGCTAATTCCAACAAATTTTACCTCGACATTCCAAGAGATGAGATCGGGTTTGCAGAGATCGATGTAAAACAAGCAACAGAAGGCGAACAATATGAAGAAGTAGATTACGAAATTTCCGACGACCTGGATAAGGTGGTCATCAAGATGAGAAACCCCGCAGACATACGGGTTAATTTTTAAGACAGAGAGCAGGCGTTTATTCCTGCTCTTTTATTTTAAAATTCGCTTAAGAATTTTTTCGATCTCCTTCGCTTTATTCACTGCCATAAAATGTCCTCCATTTTCTATCACAAAATCAGCCTTAATATTCTTGATAGGAATCAGCCTGTCCTTATTGCCGTGTATATGGAGACAATTTGCGGGATAACTTGCATTTTTCCAAATGACGATTTGGTTGACGGCCCATTTTAAAAATCTGGGATCTGTATCATTAAGAATGTTCTTCAATAATCGTTTATCATTGGCTGATGATATTCCAAAAAACCAGTTCGCCAGGAAGCTGTGATGTTTAAGAATGACATTCGGAATTATACGATTTAATTTTATTTTTCCTGTTATTCTATATAATAATGGCAATTCAAACTTATTTTTGGCGGACGCAATGAGAATTATTTTTTTTAGCTTAATAATTTTTGAAATTTCAACTGCCACCATTCCGCCAAAAGATAAACCGATCAGAATGGCATTTTCCGCGGTGATATTTTTTGAAATTCTAAAGGCATAATTTTCCAGAGTTTCATTTTCCAAAGGTTTAATCCAATCGATAAATTCAACATCCAGATTTCCGAAATCTATAGGATCAAAAACCCGTCTATCGACTCCTAGTCCACTAAAGATATAAATTGTGCTCATATTCATACAATCAAAAAAAGACCGAATTTCTTCAGTCTTTAATCTATTTTTCATTTTCAAAGCCAAATGCCAAATGCGATTAGCAAAAGGCTATTTATAACATTTTCAGGTTGTTCACTTCCTGCTCGGTAAGGATTCTCCAGTGTCCGCGTTTGATGTTTTTCTTGGTCAGTCCAGCAAACATTACTCTGTCCAGCGCTTCCACTTCGTAACCCAGCTTTTGGAAAATCCTTCTGACTACGCGGTTCCAGCCAATATGGATTTCGATGCCCACTTCATTCTTCGGTTTTCCTTCAATGAATGAAATGCTGTCTACTTCCGCTACACCTTCCTCCAGGCGGATACCATCTGCAATGGTTCTTAAATCTTCAGTCGATAATTTTCTGTCCAGCGTCACGTGATAGATTTTTCTCATATTGAAAGATGGATGCGTTAACTTCTTGGTCATGTGTCCGTCGTTCGTCAAAAGAATAACACCTGTCGTCTGTCTGTCCAGTCTCCCAACAGGAAAAATTCTGTACGGCGATGCATTGGCTGTCAGGTCCATCACGGTCTTTCTGGCTTTCTCATCCTTGGTGGTAGAGATATAGCCTTTTGGTTTGTTGAGAAGAACATATACCGGTTTTTCCGGGGTGATATTCTGCCCATCAAAGACCACGCGATCCGTTTTCTGAACCTGATAGCCCATTTCGGTTACCACTTTTCCATTTACTTCTACAAGACCTTGCGTAATCAGTTCATCCGCTTCTCTCCTGCTACAAATCCCCGAATTGGCTATATACTTATTAAGTCGGATAGAATCTTTAAAAACCTCCTTGCTTATTTTCTCAAATCTTCTTTTTTGGATAAAAGATTTCGTTTTGTCCTCATCTCTTTCGGCGCGGCTGAAAGGCTTTTTCGGGCCAAATTTTCTATCGCCGTTTTCGTATTTGTCACGGCTGTCGAAACGGTCTCCGCCTCGTGTGGTTTTTGGGCCTTTGGAATTTCCGAAAGATTTTCCTCCACCGGCGCTGCCTCTTCTGTCGCTGGAGCTACGGGCGTTTCCGGAAGGTCTGCTGCCTCCGGATGGTCTTGGTTTTCTGTTTCTACCTGATTGATTTCCGTCTCCGCTCATTTACTAAAATTTTTGCAAAGATAGTGAATTACTTAAGAAATCGCTATTTATTTGAAATTCCAAATGTTAATGGCACTATAACGATTGCATAGGATTGATTAAAGCGGAAAGTGAGAATGCGGTCATCTTAAAGAGTTCTTGTAAAAAATATATAATCCGTAGCAATAGGTTCCAAACCAGCTTCCTTCCTGTAATGCAATCTGACCACGATGATAAGTGGAATGATTAATAAAATGGAACAAAACATCCTGAATCACATTTGTAAACGCCATTCCTTTTGAAGTTTTGTAGCTAATCAATTCGTCGAGGCTTCGTTCATTTACGATTTTGCAGCTTTGGTAATAATTGTCTGAATTGATACTTAACAGTTGATCATCAGGGTAATCTGCCAGATTTGAAACGTATCCAGATTAAGGATTCTTGCATTCCAAATCTGATGAGCATTCAGAATATGGTTAAGAAGATTCTTTCCTCTCTCCGACCACGCAGAATCATTGTCAAGAAAATTCTGAATCTACAATTGGTTGAAATACAGATGGTATTCTAAAAGGTTTTTGAAATGGTCTTTCATGATTCAAACATCTCAGCAAGACGAACTTTTCTGATTTCATCAGCATGATAAAGTTCTTCTGCCGATTTTATGACTTCCAATTTTGGATAAAGATTCACGCCGATCAATTTGATTCTGCCATCTTCTACCAGGCTTTGCTCTTTCACAGCTTGGTCAAAGATCATTTTCTGGATCTCTTCGGATTTCAGTACTTCCAGATAACCGCCTTTTTCCTCGATTTCCAGGAATAATTTCCAGGATTTTTCTGCAAATTGTTGTGTGATATCTTCCACGAAATAACTTCCGGAAGCCGCGTCTTCAAACACATTGATGATACTTTCGTACGCCAGAACAATCTGTTGTTTGAAAGATATTTCCTTAGACAATCCGCTTTGATTTTCAAGTTTGTAGTCATTGGAAAAAACCGCATCTGCGCCGCCAATCATCGCGGAAGCCAGCTCCAGCGTAGAACGGATCAGGTTATTTTCTTCATCATTTTTAGCTTTATTTCTTAATGATGTTTCGGCAAAAATGTAGGGAATCAGATCTTTCTCAAATTCTTTTGACAACTGATTGAACAGATATTTGAAAGCTCTGATTTTAGCGATTTCAAAGAAATAATTGGAACCAATCGCAAACCTGAAAACCAATTTTTCAAGAATCTCCGGACCGAATTTCTCTACCAATTCTTTAGACTTCGCCAAAGCGAAACTTAACTGCTGAATGATAGAAGCGCCGGCATTCTGATGCAGACTGACATCAACGCCAATCTGTCTTTCAAAAGATTTTGATAATAATTCGCCAGCTGAATGTTCATCGATTACGGCGTTTTTATCATCCGAAAATACATCAATCAGGGAAAAATAGCGGTTGGATTCTTCGGTCAGAATATGTTCAGCCAAATCCTGATTATTGATGAAAATCGCTTTTTCCTGCAGGCCTTCTACATTTTCATTCAAAAGGAAAGCAAAGGCCTGTTCCTCCAAAACTTCCTGATAAAGCGCCACCAGATGCGTGCTCTCCTCCACTTTGGGAAGTATTCTGCTCTCGGAATTAGTTTGATAATAAGGCCTTACAACAATACCTTCCAGATTTTCCTTTTCGAGTATTGTGTATATATCTTCTGCTTTCAATTGTTTCCGAACCAGTTTTTCCCATTGGTCAAATCCATTCATCGTGTGAGAAATTTAATTCTGAAAAGTACAAATTTCACAGCAAACACGGTAAAATATCTCCGGATAAAAATTTTGTAAAAACAAAAAACCTTCTTAGTGTGTAAGAAGGTTAGTTAATATTACTGTTTTGCAATTTTGGAACTGTCTACCACCAGGATAAAGATTTCCTCATTGGGTTTCTTCATAAAGTAGTTTTCGCGCGCGTATTTTTGCTTTTCTTCTTTGTTGTTCATCAGTTTCCGGTAGAATTTGTCATTTTTTTCATATTCGGATTTGTAGAAATTCAGCTGGCTTTCATACCTTTTGATTTCGCCATTCAGTTCATTGATAACGAGAAAAGAAGTGCTGTCAAAAAATATCATCCATACCAGAAATCCTATGAGAGTCAGAACATACTTATTGAAAACGTAGGTCCGGAAAAACTGCATTGCCGGCGATTTTTTCCTGATATCTTTGATGAGTTCTTTCATTGTGGATACTATTAATGAACTTTTTTAAGTGAATTATTGATCACAGTGGTCAGAAAATCGATCGCTACAGAATTTTGTTTCATATTCGGAACGATAAGGTCTGCTTCATTTTTGGAAGGTTCGATAAATTCCTGGTGCATTGGTTTCAAAGTTGTCTGATAACGGTGCAGAACTTCCTGCAAATCTCTTCCTCTTTCCTGTGTATCTCTGCGGATTCTTCTAATCAATCTCTCGTCGGAATCTGCGTGTACGAAAACTTTGAGATTGAATTCTTTTAATAATTCCTTATTAGTCAGGACCAAAATTCCTTCCACGATCAGAACATTTCTAGGTTCTACAACTACATGGTCACCGGTTCTGGAATGTGTTACGAAAGAATAAATGGGCTGTTCTATATTCTGATTATTTTTAAGTGCTTTCACATGCTCCAGTAATAACTCAAAATCGATGGATTTTGGATGATCATAATTCAGGACTTCTCTTTCTGATAAAGTAAGATTCGGATTATCGTGATAATAATTGTCCTGAGACAGGACGTTAACGCCTTCCAGATTAAGCTGTTGAAGGATTTTATTAACCACAGTTGTTTTTCCGGAACCTGTTCCTCCGGCGATACCGATCACGAGCATTTTAAACTTTTTTACAAAAGTACTATAAATTTTTTTTCAGATTCAAATAAAACTGCAAATTACGAGCGTAAAAAAAAGCTGCTATCTGCAGCTTTTACTCTCTATCTTCTTCCGTTGTTTTGTCCAGAACGCATGCCCTGTTGCTGGCTTTGCCTTTGCGGCATATTCTGAATCGCGCGCTGACCTTGTGGCGCAGGCTGAGTCCGGACGTTGGGCTGTTGGGTATTGATCATGCCCCTATTTCTCTGGCTTCCCTGCTGAACGCGGACATTGCCGCTGTGCATAGAATTTCGCATCGGCGAGATGACAATGTTATTTCTGAGCCTGCCTCTGGAGTTGTAAATATTTCCATTTCTGTAATAACTTCCGTTATTATCCAGATAAACCACGTTTGGCGCATACCAATAGCCATCAGGCGCTCTGTAATAGCCATCCGTGTAACCATCCGAGTAACCTTGTGAATAAGGATCTTTATAGGCATAATTTCCATTCGTAGCCATACAGGATGTCAATGTAATAGCGACGGATGCTGCTAGTATTTTGATTGTATTTTTCATTATTTTAAATTTAGCAATCAATAAATTACAAAGAATCTGCCAAACAATTTTCATTACCGATTCATAATTTAAAATGAAATCAAATTCAGATTAAAAGTTAATGTTATTATTAATATCATTTTGTTTATCTTTGTTGATATAATTAATAGCAATGTCTTACCTTTCCGAAAACATCAGATTTTTAAGATCTAAAAAACAATTTTCACAACAGCGCGTGGCAGATGAGCTGGGAATCACGAGAGTGCGCTATGCTAAGTATGAAGACGCTACGTCCGAACCTCCGCTTGATCTGCTGAATAAAATTGCAAGATACTTCGGCGTGAGTGTAGATTTGCTTATCAATATTGATCTGAGGAAATTTCCTCCGGAGGATATGATGAAAATTGCGGAAAATAAAATCATCATTCCTGTAAGTGTAGATACGCAGGGAAATAACCAGATTGAGATCATTCCTCAAAAAGCTTCTATGGGTTACCTGAATGGTTTCAGCGATCCGGAATATATCGAGAGTCTCCAGACGATATCGCTGCCCTTTCTCAGAAACGGGAAATTTCGCGCATTTCCGGCGGATGGTGATTCTATGCCGCCTTATAAGGACGGAACTTACATCGTGGGGAAATATGTTGAGGACCTTTCTGAACTTAAAACCGATAAGACCTACGTTTTTATAACACTGAATGATGGAATTACCTACAAAAGATTTCAGTTTCATGAGGCGGATTCCATCTGCGTAAAAGCTGATAATGATTTTTACGAGCCTTATAAAATTCCGCTTACGGATATCAAAGAGATTTGGGAATTTGCATGCAGCATTTCTACCCAGGAATATGATCCGGACGAATTTTCCTCACATAATATCCAGAACCTGTTTATTGACATTAAAAAGGATCTAAAAACCATCAAAACTCAGATCCGGAGCTGATATCAGGATTTTGCCAGAATTTGTTTAACGGTTTTTACAAGTTCATCTATGTTAAATGGCTTAGACATAAACTGCGTGGCACCAGCCTGTATTGCAGCTTGTTCCTCATTACGGCTTGCAGACAGAACCAGAATTGGTAAATCAGCCTTGATCTCTTGGCTTCTCAGCATTTTCATGATGTCGTAGCCTGACAGCACCGGCATCCAAAGATCAAGAATCAGAAGATCAGGATTTTCAGTAGCCAGAAGATTCATCAGCAAGGTGCTGTCCGAGACTTTTACAATGTCAAAACCTTCCATTTCAAGAATCAGATCCAAAACATCCAATATCCCCAAATCGTCATCACAAAGTATAATTTTGGTCTTTTTCATACTACGATTTGCTTTTTACGGGTAAAGTGAAATTAAATACAGAACCAGTACCCAGTTCGGATTCTATCCAGATTGAACCATTGTGATTATCAATGATTTCCTTGCATATATAAAGGCCGATTCCCATTCCAGGAAATTTTTTCTGTGTCTCTCCGGAGCGGTAAAATCGCTGAAAAACCTTGGATTGATCTTCCTTGGAAATTCCGAATCCGTGATCTTTTACCGAAACTTTCAGGTAATCGGAAACTTTCGAAACACTTACTGCAATTTCCATATTGTTGGGAGAATACTTAATGGCGTTGGTAAGCAGATTATTGATGACTTGCGTGATTTGCAGTTCATCAGCGCATACATTGTCCTCTATGGTGTAGAGATCCAGTTTGATATGATGGTTTTTGTGCGCAATCGCCATCTGATCTACACAGCTTTGAATAACATCATTCAGCTGAAAATCTTCTTTATGAGACTCAATAAAACCGGATTGTATCTTAGAGGTATCCAGAAGATCGGAGATGAGATTGTTGAGACGGTCTACCTGCATGGCAACTTTTTCCAACAATCCTCTGTATCGCGGATTTGCATTTCCATCAGGAAGTCTCTGTAGAAGTTGTACCAGTCCGTGAATGCTGGTGAGCGGTGTTTTCAGCTCATGGCTGGCAATTGAAAGAAAATCATCTTTCCGTCTTTCTATTTCCGTGCGATCCGTAGCATCTTCTACCGCCAGAAGAATGCGATCTTTATATTCTCCGTCAAACTCGATCCTGTGCGCATTAAGTATCATCGTTTTTCTTCCGATATGCGGAAAGTCATGCTCCACCACGAAATCGATTACGGGATTGCTGGTCGGGAGGATTTTCATCAGTAACTCGCGCAACTGAGGAATATCCCATTGATTGTTACCTAAATCATAAAGCACCTTTCCGATGGTGTCCTCGGAAGACACCTTGAACGTCTTAAAGAAGTGCGTATTAGCGCTTAAAACCACAAATTTCTCATCTAATACCAGCAAACTTTCCCGCACAGTCTGCACAATACTGGATAGAAACATTTCTTTCTCGCGGAGTTCTTTGGTGCGGTCGTTCACTTTGCGATCTACTGAAGCCTTCTCTTCCCGCAATTCATGCTCTATTTCCTTCAAATGGGTGATATCATTCTGAACGCCAATGTAATGCGTTGTTTTTCCGTTTCGATCCTTTACAGGCGATACAAATAACTCATTATAAAAGAGGTCACCATTTTTTTTGTAATTTCTGATAATTACCCGGCTTTCTTTTTCCTCCTCCACAGATTTTTTGATGATGTTCCGCTCAGGTTGCGCACGGTCATTATTCTGCAGAAAACGGCAATTATGCCCAATGATCTCTTCCCGGGTGTAACCGGTAATCTTCTCAAAAGCTTTGTTGCAGTAGATGATGGGATTATCTTCCAGGTTGTTATCCGTAATGATTATTCCTGAGTTGGAAGAATCAAGTGCTTGCTGAAACAGATTGATATCGTTATGAGTAATATTGTCCAATTGATTAATTTTGATGAAGGCTTTACCAGAATTGTGCCTAATAATCAAATTTGTTCTTAATTAACCTTAATATTTTAAGGGTGATGATATTTTGGCGAGCAATCATTGAATTTGCTCTCATAAAATGATACGATTTCGAAATTAATAAAATATAGACATTCTTGGAATGCCGATTGTATAGCATAGCGCCTATCAATATTAATCACCAAATTATATTATTATGAATGATCAAGTATCAGACACAGCCAAAGGACTGGAAGATCCAAGAGACAAACATCCAAAACCACCATTTAACAAGCAATTTCAGCCCTTCCCGGGTCTGGCTGGTAAAATGGATCCTGTGCCGGATCACGGGGAGAAAAGTTACGTCGGTTCCGGACGGCTTGCCGGAAGAAAAGCACTAATCACAGGCGGAGATTCGGGAATTGGCCGTGCAGCGGCTATTGCCTTTGCCCGCGAAGGTGCGGATGTCGCCATCAATTATTTGCCTGAAGAGGAATCCGATGCCCAAGAGGTTATTACCCTGATTGAAGAAGCCGGCAGAAAAGCTGTTGCCATACCCGGAGATCTTCGTGAAGAAAGTTTCTGCGAAAAACTCGTTCACGATGCAGCAGACCAGCTCGGCGGACTTGATATTCTTGTGAATAACGCAGGACACCAGAAAAGCAATGAATCTATTCTGGATATCTCCACGGAAGCTTTTGACCGCACGATGAAGACCAATATCTATGCGCCGTTCTGGATTATCAAAGCTGCCTTGCGTCATCTCAAGCCGGGTTCCAGTATCATCGGTTTGTCATCGGTACAGGCTTATGATCCTTCCGCCGATCTTTATGACTATGCTCAGACGAAAGCCGCAACCACGAGTTACGTCAAATCACTCGCTAAGCAGCTGGGGCCAAAAGGTATCCGTGTAAACGGTGTTGCGCCAGGGCCGGTGTGGACAGCATTGGAAGTGAGTGGCGGACAGACACAGGAAAATCTGGTGAAATTCGGGGATGATACTGCTTTCGGAAGACCCGGACAGCCTGCGGAACTTGCTTCCATTTTTGTTCAGCTTGCGGATAATACCGGGAGTTTTGCCACCGGACAAATATATGGTTCTGCCGGAGGAAGCGGCCAGCCATAATATCATGAAAGGTCATCGGGAAACGGTGACCTTTTTTACCAGTAAACTTATTTTTATTGAAAAAAAAAATTAAAAAACTGATCAAGGTCATACTTTGCTTTTTAATTTTTTTAATATGTTTGCAATCTCCCAATCTGGGAGTTTTTTCATCATTTGTGTTTTTACTTCCCTTCGGGGAAGTTTTTTTTTAACAGGGATCTTCGCTGGCTGTAATTATTGTTCAAATATTTCTGTTGTAATGATTTATGATCATCAAAATCATAAATCTTTGATCTGAAAATTCTGATAAACTGATTCCTATTATCTTACTTGTTAAATGTCCGGATGTCTCTCGAAGGTTTGATTCTTATTAAAAAGATATCTGTATGTCGTTAGTTTTCTGGTAACGTTTGAGTCCAGATTTTCTGCGATTTTGATCATTTTCGGGTTAAAATCGCCGATCCACTGAAGTTCGATGCTTTCAAAATCTGTATACTTTCGGATATGTTCGGTTCCTTCACAGATTATGAAGCCTTCAATACCTTTTTTCTGCCATTCGGGAACAACTCCGAAAACCAAACCGACCATCTTCTTGTTTTTCCTGAATTTTTTCAGCCATAAAAATTTAAGTTTCTCAAATAAGCCGAGCTTACCCTTCAGGTATTTAAACCATTGATTGAGATCGGGGATGTTCAGCCAAATCGCAATGGGTTTTTCATTTTCATAAACAAACCAGGAAATATGTTCATTAATCACCGGAGTCATTTCTTTAAACATTTTGACGGCTTCCCTGGGCTCCAGGTGTTTACCCTCTCCGTGGGCTGTCCATGCTTTGTTATAAACTTCAGCAAAGTCTATGGCAAATTTTCTCAGTTGACTTTTCCTCAGCGGTACTGCTTTAATAGACGGATTACTGCTGTATTTCTTATGCATCACCTTAAAAACCCGCGAAACTTCTGCCCCAATCTTTCTGGAAAAGCAAAGCTGATCGAAATAATTCTTAAAACCGTAATTCTCAAATAGCGTCTGATAGTAGGGGAAATTATAGTTCATGCCGTACAAAGGTTCTTCAAAGCCTTCCACCAAAAGTCCCCAGAATTTGTCCCGCTCGCCAAAATTAATCGGACCGTCCATAGCCTCCATTCCTCTTTCCTGAAGCCATTCTTTACAATGATTGAAAATGACATCGGCCACATCCTGATCATTCACACAATCAAAAAAACCGAATCCTCCTGTCGGCTGAGCCTGTTGGTACTTGGGATTGCGAAAAACCGCAACTCTTCCAACCGTTTTTTTATTTTCAACAAATAAGAATCGTTCGCACTGTCCGTTTTCAAATAATTTATTTTTAGATGGATCAAAAATCCGCTCAATATCCTGGTCCAGCGATCGGACGTAATTCTGATTATTGCCGTATAAACGTGCGCTGAAGTTTAGAAATTCCTTGTGTAAGGATGCAGAATCTACGCTGATGATCTGGATTGATTTCATTCAGTGGATTGTATTAGATTACTGATCATCAAACCTAGATCAAGTAATAAATTGTTAAATTAAAATTTTCTTAATGTCTGCAACCAAAATGCCACAGCTGGTTTTGATATTAATTTGTTTTGATGTAAGAGCGCTTAAACTTTCTTTTAATTCATCAAAAAAGCCTACAGATAGCTGAGATGGATTACAGTTTGCATTGCTGCTAATTATTTTTCAAACAATGGATGATATTAAAAATAAAACCTCAGATTATCTCGCAAATGAGCGGACTTTTCTTGCCTGGCTGCGTACAGCGGTGGCATTGATGGGATTTGGACTTATTCTGGTAAAGTTTTCCGTATTTCTAAAACAGGTGATGCTCATCGATGCTAGAAACCTGATCCGACATCCAGAACGCGATTACTCAGGTGTCACAGGACTCGTGCTGCTGGCAAGCGGCCTGGTTATCCTCACATTATCGTATTTCAATTACAGGCTTACGCAAAAGAAGATCAGAAGTAATGCATTCACCGGTAGCAACTCGCTGATTCTCATCGTTACTTTACTGATGATAGCTGTCGGTGTTTTTTTGATTATTTATCTTTTTCTAAGCATCTAGTCAATTTGGCAAGTATGATCAAATCAAATTTTTAAAATGGCTAATAACCGAAAATCTATCTATAGCGCCTTGGCCGCCAACTTAATGATTGCGCTGACCAAATTTGTAGCAGGCGCATTTACGAACAGCTCTTCGATGATTTCAGAAGGGATTCACTCTACTGTAGACACTACCAATCAGCTGCTGTTGCTATATGGCATCAAACGAAGCAAAAAAGCAGCGGACGAAAATCATCCGTTCGGCTATGGTAAAGAACTTTATTTCTGGTCTTTTGTCGTATCTATTCTTATTTTTGGTTTAGGTGGTGGTGTGTCAATCTATCAGGGCATTCTGCATATTCGCGAGCCGGAAATCATGAAGGATCCATTTTGGAATTATATTGTCCTGATTCTCTCAATGTTATTTGAAGGTACATCCTTGTGGATTTCCATCAAGGAATTCAATAAAACCAGAAATGGGCTTGGCTGGTGGGATTCTATAATTAAAAGTAAAGATCCGTCCAGTTTTTTGGTGGTCTTCGAGGACGGCGCTGCAGTGGCCGGACTTGTGGTGGTAATGATATTGATGGGAATAGGCCATGCTTACAACATTCCTGAGCTGGACGGTGTAGCTTCTGTCATAGTGGGATTGATACTGATCTTTGTTTCTTCCATACTGGCCAGGGAAAGCAGGAGTCTGCTGATGGGTGAAGGAATTGCGCCGGAAACAAGGCAAAAAATCAAACTACTTTTCGAAGATGATCCGGCAATCATTGGCATCAGGACGATTTTGTCCACTTACCAGTCACCACAGGAAGTTGTTCTTGTCCTGATCATCGATTTCAGGGATCATCTGGAGACCGGGGAAATAACCGGTGCCATTCAGCGGATCAGGGATCGCATCAAAATAACATATCCGCTGGTGAGGTATGTGATCGTGCAACCTGAGTGATTAATTTCGAATTAAAAAAGTGATAAATCAAATTTTAAAAAATAAATTCTGATACCCGTTATTGAGATATTGGTAATGTGAACCAAAATGTACTGCCATCGCCTTCTGTACTGCTAACACCGATGTGGCCGTTATGTCTTTCAATAATTTCCTTGCAGATATAGAGACCCATTCCAAACCCCTTTTTGTTTTTCATTTCATCACTTTCCACTCTGTAAAAACGGTCGAAAATGTAGGGCTGATCTTTTGCTGGTATTCCCATGCCGTTGTCCTGAACATAGATATGTACATGACCGTCTTTTTGATGACAAGTTACCTTAATGTCTGTATTAGCAGGAGAATATTTTACCGCATTATTGATAAAATTGGTTAGTACCTGTTCCACTTTACTGCGATCTGCCTCAACATGCATCAGTTCCAAAGGCTCAAAATTGACACGATGAGAATTGATGGTGGCTTGACACTCTTCCTGAGCCATCCTGATAAGATCGGCTATGTCGAATTTTGATTTTTCCAGTTGGATTTTGCCTTCGCCCATTCGCGCTACATCCAGAAAGCCATTGATCAGACTCTCCATCCGCTGCACCTGACTGTCAATTTTTGAGATTTTATCCTCCAAAACTGTATCACCGATGCTTTTTGCAGATCTGCTCAGCAACTGAATATATAGATTGATGGCTGTTAATGGATTTCTCAATTCATGGCTTACCATTCCGATAAAGTCGGTGCGTCGCTGCTCGTCCAGTTTACGTTCTGTGATGTCGGCGATGGTTCCGGACAGATAGGACACAGCTGTATCGCCCGGATTTTTGAAAGTCTGAACCGTGGTGCGAAGCCACCTTAACTTTTTATCATGGTAGCCGGTAACAGGATATTCAAATTCGTAACGTTCATCCTTAGTATTGGAAGCATTCATAATAGCAATGACTTCCTGACGATGCGATTCCGGGATCTGAGCAACTGCAGCCTCAAACGACATTGGCTCATCGGGACAAAAACCATAAAGTTCTTTCATTCTGCCCGATGCTTCCAGCACTGCCGAATCGATATTCATCTGCCAGGTTCCCAGATTTGCGGATGAAATAGCAGATTTAAGACTGTTTTCACTTTCTTTCAATCGTTCCTGCAACAGATAACTCTCGGTGATATCTGCAAAACTTCCGATAGCACCATCCACTTTTCCACTGCCGTCTTTTATCGGCATGGCGTTCATACGGAGGTATTTTGGATGACCATTTTGATCGATAATTAAGATAACAAAGTCGAGCACAGGCTTGCCGGTCTTTAAGGCTAATGTCACAGGATGCTCATCGCAGCGCAGCCTGCTTCCATCCGGTTTGCGGTTATGCCATACGGGAGCTGTTATGGATAACCCAAGCATACTTTGCTCATCCATCTGGAAAATCTCCTGATTGCGACCGTTGGTGTATGTTATCAGTCCTTCAGAATCCGTGATACTAATGCCTTCGCCCACGATATCAAGGATGTTCTGGATCTTATCTTTGCTTTCTCGGAGGTCAGAAACCGCATTTCTCAGACTTTCCTCCGCTGCTTTCAGTTTACGGTTGCTTTCGGTGAGATCATTATTGGCAATCATCAATTTCCTGTTATTCCTGCGTAGCAGTAATTTATCAATCACCTGTCTGGCCACAATTTTAAGTGCTTTTTGCTGAGCTTCGCTAAGTATCTTCGGCTTCTGATCGATCACACAGAGGGAGCCTAAGGCATAACCATCCTCATCCAAAAGCGGCATTCCGGCATAGAAACGGATATCTGGACTTCCTGTCACCAAAGGGTTATCCTGGAATCGGATGTCTCTCTGTGCATCTTCTACCTGCATCAGCTGTTCCGGATCCTGTATGGCATGCGAGCAGAATGAGTGACAACGGTCGGTTTGTCTGGCGTCTAAACCATGATGCGACTTAAACCACTGTCTGTCAAGGTCTACAAAGCTGATGAGGGAAATGGGCGTCTCGCAGATTGCGGCGGCCAAAGCTGTAAGATCATCAAAATCTTTTTCGGTATCTGTATCCAGAATATTGTAAGATTTCAAGGCTTCCAGCCTTTTTTCCTCGTTTGTTGAAGTGTTTTCGGCCATATTGATTAGGACAACTTGCTGAGTTAGTCTGCAAAGGTATTCAATTATTAAGCCTTTAATGATCAATCTTTTTATTTTTTTAATCACATCAATGATCTGCACTCAATCAGCTAACTTTTTTATATGAATTTTCCACTTAATGATAAGTATAGCCTCTATAATGATGTTAACATTATATTTGTAATTCTCATTAAACGAAACGGATTCAAATTGAACCTGACAAAATATTTGAAATTAAAATGTAATAATCTCTGCCTATTAATTACGATGATTGTACCGGCAAAGTGAATAGATTTTGGTAAATTTGTGTTTTAATCCGTCACGGCATAAATCAGGACCACTTGAATTTACATAACAGAAAGAGATATCTAAGTTTTCTCAAGTTCAAAAGAGACTTTCAGCACTACGGTCTTGAGAAAGCACGCAGTTACGAGCTTATTCTTCACTGGCTCAGCAAGCGCCTTAACAGGAGTCAGTTTCTGCTGCTTTCAGGCATTCTCGTAGGATGCACTGCAGGCTTGGCCGGCGTGGTGCTGAAAACCATTGTCCATAATATCCATTTCTTTATTACCAATAAAGTTCATTTCGAGTACCAGGTTCTGTTCTATATCATTTTTCCATTTCTTGGGATCGTTCTCACGGTTACGATTGTACAAACAGTTTTCAAGGGCCAGGACCGCAAGGGAATTGGCGCTATCCTTTATGAAATCGCACAGAACAGCAGCATCGTTTCATCGGTGAAGATGTATTCGCAGGTGGTTCAGAGTGCGATAACGGTAGGACTTGGAGGTTCTGCCGGTCTGGAAAGTCCGATCGCTGTGACCGGTGCCGCTATTGGTTCCAACTATGCACAGACTTACAGGCTGAATTATAAAGAAAGAACCTTACTACTGGCTGCAGGCGCTACGGCCGGTGTAGCCTCCGCATTCAATGCACCGATTGCCGGCGTAATGTTCGCCTTTGAAATCCTCCTTACCGGTGTCGTCTTCACGGATTTTATTCCATTGGTAGTAGCGGCAGTCTGCGGAAGCCTTCTTTCGCGGATTTTACTGCAGGAAGATATCCTTTTCAGATTTCACACCAGAGAAGCTTTCAATTATAGAAATCTACCCTACTACCTGATTTTGGGAATCGTCACGGGTCTGTACGCCAGGTATTTTCTGGTCATTTCTCAGAAAGTGGAACATTTCCTTAAGGGCATTACCGTATCACCCCTTCGCAAAGCCATGATCGGCGGCGGCGTGCTGTCGCTGCTGTGCGTACTGTTCCCGCCTCTATTCGGAGAGGGTTACGAAACGGTAAAGGCCTTCACCAATGGTGAGACCAATTCTATTATCGAAAACAGTCTTTTCCGTTATTTCGAGATCAGCGAATGGACCGTCATCGTATTCCTGGCGCTTATCTGTCTGCTGAAGGCCTTTGCGACTTCATTCACAATCTTTGGTGGTGGTAATGGTGGTAATTTTGCGCCATCTCTGTTTGCCGGCGGTTCGGTGGGATTTTTATTTGCGGTTATCTGTCAGCAGATCGGATTTACAGAAGTGCCTACTTCCAATCTGGTGTTGGTCGGCATGGCAGGTGCAATGAGCGGCGTGCTGTATGCACCGCTTACAGCTATTTTTCTAATCGCCGAGTCCAGTTTTGGTTATGATCTATTCATTCCTCTAATGATAGTATCTGTGATCTCGTACCTTATGGCCAAATGGTTTTCACCCATTTCTCCGGAACTGAAATCCCTGGCGGCACAAGGCAAGATTTTTACGAGTCAGCATGATGAAAACCTGCTTTTTTCCCTTCGTACGGAAAGTTTTATTGACCGCCAGGCTGAGACCATCAACGAGCATGCATTGCTTACAGATCTTTTCGAAGTCATTAAAAAAAGCAATAAAAACATTTTTGCAGTAACGGATGACAGCGGTAAATTGCGTGGCATTCTGACTCTGGATGACATCAGACCTTATCTCTTCAATAAGGATATTGAACTCTCGGTAACCATCAATAAAATCATGAAAAGTCCGGCAGCAATTGTGAATATGGATGACAAACCTAAGGCAATCCTGCAGGTCTTTGATAATACCAATACCTGGAATCTGCCTGTTGTCAATCCTCAAAATGTCTTCGTAGGTTTTATTTCAAAATCCTCAATCCTCACCGGCTACCGGGAATTGCTGAAAGGTTATTCCAACTGATCTATTGCTGATCATTAGTCAATATCCAACATGATTTTCTTTAAAAGTAATCCTCTGCGCTGCACTCGCATTAAAGTTTGTTTGTAAATAATTATAAACTGCTAATGCTGCGCTGGCATTTATTCCAGGCGGTACATTATCTTTGGCTGTAACATAAAGAATTGAGTCATTTTTGAGATTGGTTTATATTCCATATTTGCTCTCAGTAGATTTCCACTGATTATTATAAAATTGGACAAAGTGTATAAATCTCAATTAGAGATCATTCTATTTGTTGTAAATCTGATGTTTTCAAATAACAATTTTCAAAACGGGAATTCTAGTTTAAGTCTGGAATAATTCTTTTAACATTCTGAATAATAAAAGAGACACAATGTCTTTCTACCAGTTAAATCGTCCTTCAAAGTATCTTCTATCAATGAAATATACCATTATTGAAAGCTTATGTCACACAGTAATTTGCCTAGAAGCCGGAACTTTGCATAAGCAAAATCAATTTTGCAAAACATTCTATGAAGCAGTCTATTTCCACCATACTTGTGACCACTAACTTTTCTGAAAAATCGGAAAATGCCATGAGGCTTGCTCTGCAGATGGCGTGCAGGCATCATTCGAGAGTTATTATTCTTCATAACATCAATAACTTTTTTGTTACAGACCGTACAGGTCGTCAGGTTTTGGGGTCCGATACAGTGGCAGAAAATGTCAGCAATGCAGAAACTGCACTCGGTGAAATAGAAATTTTCTTAAAAAAGCAGTTTCCGCAGTTGATCATACAAACCGTGCTGAAGAATGATAGCCTGATACAAGCCGTGAATGAAACGGTTTCCAATGAAGATGTGGATCTGATGGTGTGCGGCACTTCTGGGACGCAAAACTTTTCCCAGGTCATTCTGGGATCTGAATCCTACGAACTGCTTACCGGCACTAATTGTTCTGTACTTCTGGTACCGGAACAATGCAGAAAATATACTTTTGATAATATTCTCGTTCCCATACGCGTCTTGCAAAACCTTCTGGATAAGGTAGATCTTTCTGTCGCTATTGCACGCAAAAACCGCGGCATCATCAACTTGCTGGGACTTAGCTCGCAGGAAGATGTGGAAGATCTGAGCGCCTTATTTGAGCAGCTCCGGAAATCCCTGGATTATAAATCTCAGGATTACCAGGCATCATTTTACATCACAAAAGACAAAGCCGGTAAAATTGCGGCGTGCTCTAAGGATGAACGTGCAGACATCATTATCCTCAATTATCAGGACGAGCAAAGCTGGAAATCCTTTTTCATGGAAAACTTCTTCAAAAAGGTGATCAACGGCACCAATATTCCGCTGCTGTTTCTAAAAAACAAATACCTGAGAAAGAAGCTCAATCCGTCTTTACCAAGTGGTATTGACATCACACTTCCCCACCCGGGATAAATACAAATTTTTATGATTACACTACAACAATACACCGAAAAAGAACAAATGACAGAGGATGAAAAATCAGCAGTCGTCCGTTTCCTGTTCCAACATCTGGGAAGCTATGGTGATCCGCAAGATCAGATCGCCAGTGCCTTGGATTATGCAAATGGTATGCATGGCAAGCCCGGAGGTTGCGTGATCACGGCAAGAGACGATCAACAAAATATACTCGGCGCAGTCATTGTCAATAAAACGGGAATGGGCGGCTACATCCCGGAAAATATTCTGGTTTACATTGCCACAGACGAAAATCACCGCGGCAAAGGCATTGGCAAAAAACTTATGGAGCATGCGATACAAAAAGCTGAGGGCGATATTGCCCTGCATTGCGAGCCGGAAAATCCGGCCATGAAACTCTATACCAAACTCGGATTCACTAGTAAATATCTGGAAATGAGACTAAAAAAATAATATGGCTCACATTACACTTAATACTCCTAAACTAAAATATAACTTCGATTACCTGAACGAGCTTTTTGAAGCCAATGGCATTGAATGGTCTGTGGTGGCCAAATTGTTGTGTGGGAATGAGAAATTTCTGCAGGCATTGCTTCAGTTTTGCCATAAGGATATCTGCGATTCCAGGCTTAGCAACCTTAAAACAATCAAAAAGCTGTCGCCAGATCAGCAGACTGTATACATTAAGCCGCCTGCTAAACATCTTGCAAAAGACATCGTAAAGTATGCAGATGTCAGCTTCAATAGTGAGGTAGCAACCATCCGGGCTCTTTCGGAAGAGGCTTGCACGCAGAATAAAGTGCATAGAATTGTCATCATGGTAGAAATGGGTGAGCTACGTGAAGGCATTATGGCCAGAGATCTGTCAAGATTTTATGGCAAGATCAGAAAACTTCCGAACATCAGAATTGTGGGCATCGGGACTAATCTCAATTGCCTGAACGGCATCTTGCCTGATGAGAAAAAACTGCGCAAGCTAAATCGTTACAAGACCATTGTGGAGAAAACTTACGATGTACAGCTGCCGTATATTTCTGCAGGCTCATCTGTCACCATTCCGCTGATTTATCAGAATCAGATTCCCGGAGGTATTAATCATTTCCGCGTCGGTGAGTCGTTATTTTTCGGTACGGATGTTTTCCATGACGATGTGATTCCGCCAATGTATCAGGATGTTTTTACGCTCACCGCAGAGATCATCGAAATCCATGAAAAACCAATGGTTCCCGCCGGCAATTCCGGAACTAACCTTACTGGAAACAAGATCCGTTTCGATGATACGGACCGTAGCAGAACGTCCTTCCGTGCTATTGTGGATGTTGGGATTCTGGACATCGAAGCTCAACACATCCAGCCTATGAACAAAGCGATGAAGATTCTCGGTGCCAGTTCCGATATGATGATTCTGGATGTCGCAGATAATCCGGAAAAATTGCGTGTAGGTGACAAGCTGGATTTCAGCCCTAATTATCTCTCTGTCCTGCGTGCCATGAATTCCAATTACATTGACAAGCATGTGGAACGTAAAATCAGGCTGAATGAGTTTAAAATCCTCCAGTGTAAAAACTAGATTAAAAAATCTTAAAAACCGGTTTGTCCTGCAATCCTTATCTTTGATTCAAAAATAAGCTTCTGGAACTTACGATTAGAACTTTAACGATTGATCAATTTACAGTGCAACCATCAGTGAAATCAGGCTGTGTAATAATTTCTTTTGATGAGTTCAGAGCCGTTCAGCTGGAAAGATTTAATCGCAGGAACCGTTTTTTTGCAGTGTTGTTGCCGGAATCTGGCAAAGGTTCTCTTCTGATCGATGATTGCGAGTATACCGTAAACCCGGGAAAAATATTCTTCCTTAATGATCATCAGGTCTATAATATTGCAAATTGTGAAATGGTGGAAGGTAGCGTTCTTTTGTTTACAAAATTGTTTTATAATCATGTCTATACCGGTAACAAAATGATTAAAAGCGATCGCGCTCTGGAAAATGTTCCGCTTTCAGTCGATACCGGCGACCACATCACTGTGTTCAAAAATGTTTTTGAAGACATCCGCCAGGAATCTGACAGTTCCAAAAAATTCAGAAAAGAAATAGCTTCTCTGCTTCTGAAAGTACTGATCCTGAAATTAATCAGAAGTTCCAAAAGACGAATTGCAGTCAGCCGTTCTGTAGATCATAAGAAACAGATTGCAGAAGATTTTACCGAAATGGTCAACCAGGATTTCAAAGAATCTAAATCTACCGGGCATTATGCTGCAAAACTCAATGTCACATCCAATTATCTGAATACTTTGGTCAGGCAACAAACCGGCATTACAGCAGGACAGACTGTGAAAAACCGCGTCATTCTGGAAGCCGAGAGACTGTTGCTGCACTCCACAATTTCTGTCCGAGAAATAGCGTACGAACTCGGTTTTACAGATAATTCGCACTTTGGAAAATATTTTAAATCGGCAAAAGGGATATCTCCGATGGCTTATCGGGAATCAGCGGCAGTTTAGCACAATGATTTGACACTTGACGTACTCAAATCAATGTATCCGGTTATAAAAAACTAAATTTTATAAAATAAATGAGCCGATCATAAGGGATAGTTCATAATAGTTTTTATTTTTGTCCTATCATATTATTCCCTAACAAATCAGACACGAATGGAATTCCGACTCGAAATTCAACATGTTGACCGAAAATCAAAACTTCAATTTAAAACCATTTACTTCAAGAGTTTTAAAGTTAATATTATTGAGAGGTATTCAGGAGCCGGATTTCAAAATCTTCACCACCTCATCATCAAGCTCAGGACTGTAGACGATACCATCATCAACACTGTGAATGGCAACAGCAGGATTAAAGTGCAGGAGGCCTACCATCCGCAGTATCTCAGGCTGGCCAAAATCCTGGCTTCCTACGAATACCGCAACAAACTGATGGACACCAAAATGGTGGATGATGAATACGTCAACTTTATTCTCAGCAGGATGATAGGCCAATACGAGCTGTAATCATTGATCGATACTACTCTGCCCGCCTATATCCCCGATACGTTAGGTAACTTCTTGCTTTCATTTGCGTATGAGCGATGTTCACCTTGCTTTTATAAATTCTTTATTGGAGCAAAATCTTTGTTTGGCTTCGCATTTTAATCATCAGTCTTGAGGAGTTTAAGAATTCGTCTTGAGGAAATTTGTAATTCGTCTTGAGGAGTTTGGAAATTCGTCTTGAGGAATTTGAGAATTCGTCTAGAGGAATTTAGAAATTGAGCTTGAAAATAGCAGTATCAAAAAGCGTTGCCTATATTTTTCCTTAGCCAAAATTACAATTTTTAATTCTACTCTTATGTACATATCATGTTTTACCTTCTTTGGTTTTTACCAAATACCAAACTCCTGTATTATTTAAAACTTCAATATTTTCTCCAGATTTTACTTTCTGTAATATTTCTGATTGTGTGTTTTTTTCTTTGCGGAGGTTGGTATAACCGTCGGGATCTTGGACTAGATATTTTTTATCATCTAAATTATCATCACCCTAAAATTTTTTCTCTATGGTTTGCGCATTAAATTCTTCAAATGTTATAATTTTAAAATTTTTGGAAGTATATATTTTGTCTGGAATCAATTTATCCGGGTCATTTCTATCTGTATATGATTTACCGTATTTACTGAGGATAATTGTTTTATTCTGTTTATCATATTTAAAAGTGGTGTAGGTATCAATAAAGAATTTGCCACCACCTTCTTGTTGCTCAATAGTGAAAAAATTATTTTTGATTGCCAAATTTCTAAATCCTTCTGCTGGCGTATTAGGCATAAACGTATAAATAATATGTTTATTTTTATACACTTCAAAATTATTTTCTCCTGTATTTATTAAAATATAAACGGGCGAGTCTAAAGTTGTTTCATCCTGTTGGTTAAACTCTTTTGATATACTAAATATTAATATAATATCATTTAGCCCATCTTCATTCAAATCACATTTTTCATTTTTTAAAATATGATAGTTATCAAACTTCAAAGAATTGATGATTTCATTTTCATTTGCTACCAAATTTGTAGATATAGGTGAATTATCCTTTTTAAAATTCAAATATTCATCATTTAGAATACTGTAAATCAAGAAATTTTTGTTTTTATCTTTTTTCAACAAAACATCTACATATGTTCTTTTTTCATTTTTATCATCAAATAATAAAAAGCTTATTCTATATTCGTTTTCATTTTTTAAAGGTTCAATTTTTAGTGTTTTTTTGATTACATCACCATCATAATCTTGCCCTTTAATAAAAGGATCATAATCTAAAATTAAATTTTTTTCATTTGAAGTAAGACTATCTATCTTTTTTAAAATACGTTCTGAAACATAATTTTTCATCTTATTTTTATCATTCAAAGGTTTATCACTACCATAGAACAATACATAAAATTCTGTTAAGGCTTGAATAGCTTTTTCAGAGTTATTGATTTTTAGAGTATCTATTGTATTACTTTTAACTGACTCAGGTTCTTGTTTACAGCTTATGGTTATTGATACAAATAGGAATAAAAATATTATAGTTCTCATAAAATATAAGTTAAGCATTATTTATTGTAAAGTAAGTTTTTATTCTACCCATCTATATATGGCATATTTTTTATCTATCGAATATTGAGTAGCCACCCAAAAAGATTTTTGTTTAAAATCTGAAACCCATTGTTTACCATTCCACATTGCTATATGCCCATATGGATGCCCTTTTACAGAACTAAATGTTGCTATGTCTCCCTTTTTTAATGAAACAGAATTTAAATCTAAATCACTTCCTATTTTAGTAAAACCATATTTTGATAATTTATCAGTATCATAGTATTCTGTTGCGTGGCCAGATAAATGATATATTCCTCCAGCATTTATAGCCTGCCTTACATATAAAGCACATTTTCCTTTAGATTTTGGTAATGCATTGCTATCAAGATGAGCAACTGCTTTTTCTATATCATACTTGCCTTTTTTTTCAGATCTACTCTCTGCTTTTTGTGTTTTTGTAAGTTTACATTCATTAATCTTAAAAACTTTTGAGGTTATATTATCAAAGTTTCTTTTTTTACCTGCATAATCTACATCACTTCCTACGAGCCGAGAAAGGATATCTTCGTCTTTTTGTCCATTAGATTTTGTGTCTCCTCCGTGATTTTTCCAATATCCCATTGATGTCAAAACTGCAATTTTAACTTCATTAACCTTATCTGGATTTAATAAAATATCTATGTTTTCCTCTTTTAAGGTATATTTATTAACAGCATTATAATTGGATCTCCCTGTTAATTGAACCAAACCTCTTCCTCTGAACTTCCACCCATCTCCTGCCTGAGTATTTCCTAATTTTTCTTTAGATGATCTATTTTCATCATCATAAACTAAACTTGCAATCATTTCATAATTGGCCTTTTGAATACCCCCATCACCATATTTATTTAAGTCTTTTCTACCATATTTATCAGCATCATCTTGATGACTTTTAAAGTACGAAAAAGGCCCTGTTTTCCATTTTCCGGAAGTATAGTGTCCACCATTTTTTAAATCTTTTATCCATCCTGAACCGCTTACATAGTCTCCATCCTTAAGTCTTCTGGCTGAATAATTTAAACTTTCTCCTTGTTTTAAAGTAAAAGAAGATCCTACTTCTATAGATGCTTGCGCAAAAAAATGTGCTTTATTCCAACAAGTGTTCATATTCAAATTTTTCATATACTTATTATAAGCCGTTGCTGCTTCTTTTAAAGTTGTATCACTTGCATCTGAAAATATTTTTTTAAGTTCTTCAACTGTGATATCTTTGCTGCAATTAGGACATTTATTTTCAGTATTAGATTTTGCAGGTTGTATTTGCTCTACACTCGTTGCACTTCTCGTGTTTTCTTGATTGTTGCTTGTAATACTTTCCATTCCTTCAGCAACTATTTCAGTTAATCTACTTATTATACCAGAACCCCTATTATTACTATTACTTGCAGAAGTACTTGCAGGTTGTGTTGTTCCGTCACTTGCTACTACAGGTGTTTTATTTGTTACTTTTTTATTCTCATAAACAGCTGATACAAAAAATTTCTTCGTTGTATTTTCATCTCCGGTAAAAAAACTCATAAGGGTTTTCGGCGTAGCATATTCAGACAAACTAAATGTTACTTTGGCTATTCCGTTTTTATCAACAAAAGCTTTTTTAGGTTTTTTGTATTTGTCAGCTTCTGAAACTCCTTCCTCCCAAAGATAAAATGTAATTTCTTTCGCAAACAAATTGGAGGTTCTTGCTTCTGCTGATAATGATTCACTAAATTTTGCTTTATTGACATCTATATTTCCTCTGTTCAGTAATATAACCCTTCCGATAACAGATTCTTTTGCTGTTCTTGGGGTTACAATCAAGTTAGCCACAAATTTTTTTTCCGTTACATTCAGAAGATTTTTAGTTTCTGTGTGGACTTCTATTCTATAAGGAATCCCTACCACTTTCTCTCCGAAAGTATAAGGTACTTTTTTACCATATTTAATATTTTTTGAAACTTGTTTCCAACCGGTTGCTTTATCTTTTTTGAACAATGTGCAGATATATTTTTCTTTCGGCTTATTGTTGAAAATAGGGTTGCTGAAATCAGGAACCAAAATGGATAGTTCATAAAATGTTTTTTCTTCAGCCTTTGGACTTGTATTTCCTTTGATGATTTTCATAATTCTTTGTGTTTTTATTCAACCTCAAATGAATCCTCTCCATTTATTTCTTCCTGAAACTCCTCAAAATTCATTACAGGATTATAGATTTGCTGTTCTCTTGCATCTGCTTTCTTTACATTGCTTTTTCCTGCTTCGCTTTGCTGACCATGCTTGAAAATTGTTATCTTTCCTCCGGTTGCACAAATCAATTCGGAAAGCTCTGTTAGACAGCTTTTGCCCATTACTTTTACTTTGTCATAGGTTTTTGTCCATTTTCCTGCCGGTGCAAAAGCACAAGGCAAGTATCCTCCCGAAGAAGGTTTTAGCTTACAATTACCGAATGGCATTGCAGGAGGATCTAATGTTAAATCATCTTCTGTAACAGCAAGATAATCTGCCTGCCCATCAGAATCATTCCAGTAATGTTTCTGATGGCTGGTTACTTTAAATTTTGGAAACTTAAAGCCTTGGTTGCATTGACACATTCCTTTTTGTACAACAAAATATTTACCGTCATGTTCACTGGAATCGCTTTCGGCTTGCTGTTCTTTTTTCTGATCTTCTTTTTTTTATTCTTTAGATTCTTCCTGCTGTTCTTCTGAAACTTCCACAGTTTCTTCAGCTTCAGCTTCATCGTCATAACCGTTAATGGAATCTTTTACTTCATCATCATCTTTCAGATATTGAGAATCTTCAAGAACGAAAAGTTCTTTTCCAGGAACAACATCATGTCCCAGCAAATCTTCAAGAGGACAATAGATATTATGATAGGAACGGAGAGTCTGTCCGTCTTGTACTCCAAATTGCTCTGCAATGGAGTCCAAAGTATCTCCTTTGTGTACAATGTATTTTTTCATCGGTTTTTTAATCTAATAATGTGCTGAATTTTCTTGCCGGATTCTCTTCTTTTGCCCTAAGCAATAGACTCTGCTTCCGATACAATTCTTCTTGATGCAAAAGTATAATGCTTGCCTCTATGTTCTTTAATTTCCTGGTCTCTTTGGAGGTAGTATAACGTAATTCTATTTCACCTGTTACTTTATCTTCACGAAGTTCTTCAAATTTCATTCGTCTCAATAATTCCTGTAAACTGCAACTTTCTTCTATTTTACCTTTAATAATAATTTCTACATCATATGGATTTTCAAAATTATATTTAGTATGAAACAGGCATTGTACCGGAAATGAATTTTGAATAACGTAAAAACTTTCTTTCCACTCATTTTTTCTACGAAAGCAATCCATTTCGGGAAATAAAATTTGATACAACAATGCGGATTGAAATTGTTTTAACAAATAATTTTCATTCTTAACACTTGAATGAAACTTATCCAGATAGGTTTTATTCACTTCCCCAATAAAAAAGTCTTCTAGATCCGGTCTTTTGCTTTCAAGTTTTTTAACGAGAGCTTTATGGTCGTATAGACTTTTTATTTTCCCTTGAGCCGGAATACTAAAAGCAATTGGAGAAATACTTTCCATGCAGGCAAGTGAGATCATCGCCATCTTTTCATCGGGAGATATTCCGTATTTTTTAATGTCTGAAGTTCTTACTTCGGTAATAAATCCCTTACCCTCCGTTTCATTGAGCTTTACGGAAACCAAATAATCAACTATTAAATCTTCTTTATCCAGTTGTTCAAACCTTTCTGTTACTTCATAGTTTAATGCATAAAAATCCTTATTCAAATGGAAAGAAGGAAGACTATTGATTAAAGATATTTGCTTTTGACTTTCTTTTAGTTCTGCAATTTTTTCGGATGAAGGAATCATAATTTCTTGAACCCCTCTAAAATCACTTCCTATAAGATTCTTCAAATCGCAATAAGTATTGTGATAACGTTTCAATGCCTCTGCCGAAATTCCCAATTGCCCTGCAACGGACTCCAAAGTATCTCCTCTTTTTACCTGATATGTAGATATGCTTATGTTCATTTTTTTTTCTTTTCTACTAAAAAAAATACTTTGTGTGTATAGAAATAAAATATGATAATACTACCTATTTTTATGATTATGTACATCTATGATTGAAATAAGGTAGATAACAACACATCTTATATTAACTCCAAGAATATTCCCATCAGTGAGTATTAAAAATTAATAGCATTATATATATTGGTGTAGCTTCAACAGATCTTATTATGACTGCAATAAATTGTATCATATAAAGTTTTTCCCTAATTTTTTTTCTGACAGATTCGATACCCAAATGGATTTATCTTTATCCGATCTTTTATAACTGCGGTGCAAAATGGTGTAATAATCCCGAACACCTGTTTCTTTATCATCATTTTCCCAACACCCATCTTTAATTCCTGTTGTTAAATATTTTTCGGTACACTTTGTTTTTTTCTATAATCCAAAAGGAATAGTAATTTACTGTAGTATATATTGTACAAATTTTACAATTCTCTCTTAAAAAAGAATCTACTATCTTTTGAACACTTTTACTTTGATAATCTTGAGATGTTTCGATAAAATATTCATCATTATATATAAACATCTCCCATGTTTGGTTCATAATAATATGGCTTTTTTCCACTAACTTTAGAAACATAAGTAAACTCAGGTTTATAAGGTTTTGTATGTTTACAGTTGACCAATAGTAAACAGATGAAAAAAATGAAAAATATTTTAGTTTTCATTTTCATGACTTAAAATTTAGGACTTGTCAAAATATCTCGCTGAGTCTTTTCATTTAATTCCCTTGGATCTTCCTTTCTCTATTTTCATGTTAATCCCTCTATTTTTAAAAAATACTTTGTAACTGTGTTATATCTATAAAAGCCAAAAGTTGTAATAGATTTATCATATTTGTCATAATTCAAATTTAAAAAATCAGATATCTGATTTTTTATTAAAGAATCTTCTTTTGGAAGATTCTTTAATAAAATTAAATTGTCTGAAGGTTCTGATTTTATAAACTCAATATTTTTTTCTTGTAAAGAAAAAAATAGTATAATGAGAATTATTGGAAATATTTTTTTCATACATTACCAATTTATTGTAGGGTTTCTTAGCTTTATCTCTTCTTTAATTCTTTTCATATCTTCCTTTCTTCTTTGTTCCTCTGCTTTTCTTTCAGCTTTTAGCTCACTCATTCCTTTGGCGAGGTTTCCAGAAAACTCCTTAGTAAAATTCATTTTAGTTAGTAATGGTTTATAACCCCATAAATGCTGCAATAAAAACCAAGCACGAAAGCCAGCTAAAATTGCATATATTTTACCTTCACTTAGTATTATTTCCGCATCTGGTAAATCCAATCCGAAATAATCCCAAAGTTTTACCTCATATTTTCCGGTTTAATCATCACCAGTATATTTAACTTCTTTTAGAATAACTTCTGCCGACCTACTATTTGCACTTATAAATGAGGGTATCTACTTCATCTTTTTCATTACGTGAACCTTTCAGTCCATAAAAATGAAATCGCCTACTAATTTTGTTGAATCACTTTTACATTTTAAAATAAAAAAGTCAGAAATTTCATCTTCGGGATAATTAATTAATTCTTCACTAGAAAATCCGCTTGGGTCTTCGTTATTATTTATAAAATATTTAGTGTTTCTTGTATATTGATAAAACAAAAAGCTAGAATCCTTTGGAAATTTAGGATTCTTTAATAAAAATAACCCTCTATTTGTTTTAGATTCTATAATCTCAGGCTTGTTTGCACACGAAATAATTTGTAAAATCAATATTATTATATTTTTCATCAATTAAAATTTAGGGCTAGTCCAAATATCTGTTTGTATCTTTTCGTTTAGCTCTCTTGCATCTCCTTCTCTTTGTTTTTCACATTCTTCATTTAATTCAGATTTCCCTTTTTGAAGATTTTCTGAAAATTCTTTGTAAAAGTAATTTTAGTTAAAACCAGTTTATACCTTATCAAATGCTGCAGAATAAACCATTACATAAGTTTTGCTCACTGACATCTATTTATAATTGTATCTGGTTTTGAATATGTCTTATAAAAGCTAAAAACACCCACTTTTTTTGTAGAATCTCTTTTACATTTTGATGTATAAAACCCTGCTATATAATCATCTTCATACATCGAAATTTCTTCACTACTAAAACCTCCTGGATCTTCTTTATTATCTATAAAATATTTTGTGTTGGTTGTGTATTTATAAATATATATATCATAATCATTCTGATTGACGTCTTTAAAATTTTTTAATAAGAAATTTTTAATTTCGGATTTTAATAAAGAATCTTTTTGAGAAGAAAACTTAATTAAAAACAGATTAGATCTAACTTTTGAATGTATTACCTTTATTTTTTTTTCTTTACAAGAAATTAATAAAAGACACATTATGGCTAAAAAAAATATTTTTTTCATATTCTAAAGTTTGGGGCTTGTCCGAATATCTGTTTGTATTTTTTCGTTTAACTCTCTTGCATCTTCCTCTCTCTGTTTTTCACGCTCTGTTTCTATCTCAAACATTCCTTTTTGTAGATTACCCGTAAACTCTTTGGTAAAATTTATTTTGGTTAAAAAGGGTTTGTATCCTCGTAAATGTTGCAGAATAAACCAACACACAAACACTTCTCCTACACTTGGAATAATGTTAAATATTTTCTCCATATCGGGTAAATCTAATCCAAAATGATCCCAAAGTGTTACCTCATATTTTCCAGTATAATTATCTCCGCTAAATTTTACTTCTTTCAAAAGAACTTCTGCCGACCAAATATCGTTGGTTGCTATCGTAAGTCCTTTTGTCGCTTCTACTGGATTTCCATAAGAATACATTGGTTTACTAAATTTTTTTCTTTTTTCACTTCTTTTTCCTTGCGAATTAGAAAAAAAACTATCTTTTCCTTCTTTCTTTTCAAAATAAGGATCTTTATCTTCCACTTCTTCTAATTTACTAAAATTGTTTTTTAGTTGCTCTGCAATATAGTCTTCCACTTTTTGACAATATGCAAGAGTTTCAGGATGCTCCTTTATATTTCTTGTAAGGACTTCATCTTCGTATATTCCCCCTTTATTTCTCTTAAATTTAGCAATCATCCTTTCTAAGTTTTCTTGCAATTCTCCTCTCGCAAAATAGAGTTCCGCAGTATTTTCAAAATCCCAAAACAGCTGTTCATCAGAAAGATTATCAAAAATTCTGACATCTAACCCGGTAGAAATAATACCATATTTTGTGCTAGAGCATTTCTCTTTAGTATAAATCGCTTTTACATTCTTGTTTCTTACCTTTATCAACGCATTTTGTTCTTCTGTTAGGGTCGGAAACTTTGGTTTGTAAACAGCGGTATTATCTATTGGTACTTTGTATTCTTCTTGTTTTTTGTTGGTTATTACTACTTCTTCTTCTATTTCATAGGGTTCCATCAGCAGGTCATCTTCTGCATCTGCAAAAAGGGTGTGCTTAGAAAAATCGAAACCAAAGGTTTTATATTCTTCTTTATATTTTGCCATTCTTTCTTCGGAGTATATTCTGTCTCTATGAGGTTGCCCCGTTCCATAGGTCATATCATCAGCAATATCAGATCCATTAGGTTTTAATCCGGGCATTTTATAACGATCTATGATCAAGACTCCCATTTCCAGATAATCTGCCTGTTTCTTAGGTATCTGTTTATGCTCCCAATCTTTATGTTCAGATTGGTAACTGCATCCGCAATACAACCATTCCAAATGGTTTTTCATATAAGGAGGTAGTCCCTTATCCAAAATATCCGGAGTAAGAGTAAATTTTATTACAGCTTGATATTCTCCTTTTATATTTTCGATTTTTACTTTGTCATAAGTAATTTTATTGTCTCTTGTCTCTACTAAACCTATATGAGTTTCTTTTTTGGTGATTTTATCAACTGTGTAAAGCCTAAACTGAACTTCTTCTCCCACTTTTACATATTCTTTATTCATTGTTATATGAAGTCTTACGCTTTGTCCATAAATGGCTCTTTTTATAGGTTCATCTTTGTGATTTGTCCAAACAGCGCTTTCAAAATAATGACCTATTTTTAACGGCTTTCTTTACGTATTTACATCATTATTCACTCCATTTCCGCCATTTTGAATATGTCTACCATATACGGTATTTCTTGTTATCTTGCTATCTTCCTGTATTTGTCCATTTGCTTTTCCTCTTATATTCTTAGCAAAGATCTGTATTTGTCCTTTTTTCTCCTGATCTCCCATAATTAGAGTTTTATGCGTTATATCCTTTCTCTCCTGATAAATTATGTATCGTTTTTTCACTATTCTGTATATAATCTTTCGCTGCTGCCACTTCTATACCTTCTGTAGCATTTTTATGAATATCGTTGGCATCATAGGAGTAGGTTTCACTTGCAATTTTGGTAATATTAGTTGCATTTAAAGAATAATCCTGTGTTGCATTCTGAAAAATGTTCATCCCTGCTATCTCGGTTATATTCATACCCACAGAATTAATCTTATTCATTCCTACAGAAGTATTCATATTTTCAGAAACACTAATGTTCATATTCTTACAATTAAATGTCATTGTTTCAGGAGCAGTTACAGTAATATTACTTCCCACTGTATCGAATTCTATAATATTTCCAGATTTATCGGTGATGATAATACTTTCATCTTCTGTAAACTTTACAATATGTCCGCTTCTTGTGTGGATTGCTTTTATACTGTTGTCGGAAGTAGCATATCCGCTTGTTTCACTACCATTATAATGCGTCCCCATCACAAAAGGCTTCTCAGCATTTCCGCCTTCAAAGCCAACCAATACTTCCTCGCCAATCTCAGGAATAAAATGAAAGCCTTTACCTGCTCCGGAGTGGGGCTGTATCAACCGTATCCACGGCGTCATCTGGTTTTTGTCCTCCTGCCACGGAAACTGTACCCGGATTCTTCCCATTCCCATTGGGTCATTGTTATCCATCACTCTCGCAGGTTGCTCTTCACCGATTGGTAAATCTTCAGTGTCAATATAGGGCGCGGCATTGAACAAATCCGGGATAGCGGTAAACTCGTTGTAATATTCGCCCGGGTCGTGGATATGTTTGATGTCAATGATGCGGTAAGTTTTATCGGCTTTTGTCTATTCTTCTACAAAGTTTTATGTTGATTATTTGAAATTTATTAAGCTACTTTTTTTAATAAAACTCCAATTTTTGTCGAAATCTAGAGTAGTTGCGTGATCATATATGGGAACGCTTTTTTTTACTATTTGGACTTTTTCTCCATCTTCTATTTCTTCTTTTACAGTTGCTGCTTATTCATTATCAAAGTCAAAAAAAACATAATAATATTTACCATTTAACATGAGTTTTCTATTCGTTTCAGATAATTTTAGACCCTGTACTTTCTCATTTTTATTTATATCTGGCACAATATCAATAATATTATACCCTTCTTCTTTTCCAAAAATGAGGAACACATTATATCCTGAATTTTCATAGTTTTTAATATCCTCGATTAATTTACTTTGTGCGTTACCTTTTGTAAAATGGTATTCGATATCTTTTTGTAAAGTACAGGAAACAACAAAGGATAAAAATATTAATAAAAGAATTTTTCTCATCTTCCAACTCTTAAATTTAAACACTTCAATCCTATATTTACGGTTTTCTTGCCTTCTCCTTTTCCATGAGTTTTTCCTATGCTGAATGAATTATCTATTGACAAGGAACAAACATGTTTTTATTGCTTTCCAATTCTTCAATTATTTTCTTATCAGAAATTTCATACTGATAATCACTTCTATATAAAGCAATAGCTTTTTTACGATTTTTTTTCACGTAAACACCAAAATAGTAATATGTTGCAATTGTAGATTTATCAATATCTGCTCTTAAAAGAGCTTTTATTGCAGATTTTCTACTACTTTTATCCAAATTCTCTAAAAGCAAAGTGTCGCAACTTAGATTTTTTTCATTAGATAGTTTTTTATTTAACAAAAAATAAAATGTGTATAAATCTTGATAAGCCTGTTTACAATTATATTTTTCAGCAATTTTTTTTGTAAAAGGCACGATTTTGACATCTTTTTTTGTTCTTGAATATTTATTGTAATCATCACAATTTCCTAATCCAGATTCTAATTTATTGATTAAATCTAAATAAACTTGGCTTTTATAATAGTTATATCTTTCTAAAGAATCGAGTTTTTGCCCATTAATATGCAAAATGAAAAATATTGAAATTGTGGCTAGGTATTTCGTCATAATATCAAGATTTAGGTTTTGTTTTCCATTCTTTATTTACATCAATATAATCATCGTCAGGATTATCATATTGCTGTTCTTTAGATTCTTGATTACTTTGTCTTTCTTCTGGAGTACTTGGCTTTAGTCCAACAGAATGATCTGTACTTGCAATTTCTCCATTTTTGATAGTTACATAACTACCTTTTCTACCTTCAGTATCTGGAGTTGCAAATTTATCCCAAACTCCCTTTAGTTCTGCTGAAGAATCAGTATATTCAACTACAACTAATCCTGATGAAACTTCTGCTGTTATATTTGAATGAAGCTGAGTTAATTTTTTGATTGTTTTAATCAAACCCTCATCTGAAGAATTTCTACGCTCGTTACAAACGACAAATTTTATTGAAATTTCTTCTTGAGAATTTAACTTAGTCTCAAATGTTTGACTAATTTTTTTGATTGCAGATATGATTTGTTGTGCTCTATATATGTCTATAAAATTACCATTTCCATATTCTATTCGAAAACCACCACCCATAATTCCATGAGCGTATATGTTCCAATGATTCAGTCCTTTTTGTGTGTTGTCGAATTTGGCTAATCTGTATATTCCAAAACTTCCTCTTTGATTAGGCACCCAATTGATAACCCAAGAGTTTGTTGGCTCATCTTTTTCATTATTACCTACTTTATCTGTGTAGTTATCATCCAAACCATCATCTTCTACATAAATGGTTGCTCCTCCCTCTTCTACAAAACTTTGTGCAGATTTTATAACAGATATTTTCCCTCCTAATGAACATTGGCAAGTGGAGTTATCCAAAAGTTCCTTTTTCCCATCAATCTCAAATACAGAAGTATCCTGCCATTTTATAGGAGCAGGTGAACAAGAGCTTCTTGTAATACTACATACGCCAAACGGTTTAATATTTACATTAGGTTGTTTGTCTTCTTCCGTTGCCTGTAACTTGCCTTCAATCTTCATAAAAGATTGACTTGTTACTACTAAAGGTGTAGTTGCTGTTCCTTTATCGCACTTTAGTTGTGTGGTATCAGTTATATGTCGGGGCATAGTGTTATTTATTTATCCGAAAAAGTTATCCCAAAATCCTTTTTTATTTTTTTTCTCTTTATAGATTTTGTATTGCTCATCTTCAAAGTTTTTCCATTCTTCATAGGTGTAATTTTTTCCTTCGTAGGTTTTGTAAACTTCCTTTTCTTCGTCCTCTATTAAAGTGCTGAATTTACTCTTATTAATTATTTTGTACATAGTCTCTTGCGTTGTAATGTCAGAATATTTATTTTTATTATAATCTTCATCATTGCTGAAAAAATTCCTGTACCATTCTTCGTTTTCAAAACGAACTTTTTTTACTAATTCGTGATTTATTAATTCATCATTTTTATAAACTCCCTCCATCGTTTGATATTTCACCATATAAATATTGTTGATTTGACCTGTGGTATCCTTTATTTTTAGAAGATATATATCCTCGTCAAAAGTATGGGAATAGGCAGTGAAAATATATGTTCTTGATTTAAGTCCTCAATATTAATTGTTCTTATTTGTTGCAATGTTTCTTTTGAAAGTTGAGGATAACTTTTTACAACAAAATCATACAGATTGTCTTTTAACCATTGTAATTCTTTATAATCGAAAATCATTGGTTTTGGATTGATAAGGCGATTTTCATCTATATAATGATAGCTATCTTCAGTTATTTTAACCGTAACATCATAATACCCCCGGAAAGTATTCATTAAGTATTTCATAATAACTTCTTTTTAGGTAACAGGTTTAAGAAAAATACATTTATGAATGATAAACATATGAATATCAGCCAATAGTAAACATCAGATAACTCTTCTTCTGGTGGTTCATATCCATTTTCCGTCCACTGTTTTACAGGAATAAAATGAATTTTCTTAGCCAAATATTCAATATTATCGGAAAAAATCAGATATGAGCCAAAAAGTACAATAAAAAATAAAATGACATTTATTATTCGATATAACACTTTTATTTTTTTTGTAAAAGTAAATAGATTGAAAAATAAATATAATAAGACAAAATAGAAAATCATTTTTATTAAATCGAGCATTGGTTTGGTGTCTTCATAATACTCCTTGATTTCACTACTTTTATACATTTGGAATATTCCCCATAAAAATAAAATAAGAGAAGAAACTATACTCATTATTAAAGCCCATATCAATGGGTTTTTTTCTACAATCTTTTTTATCATCTTAGTTTTTTTTGTATGTTTTCATATCATTGGGAACCCCAACTGGTGTATCACCACCTCTTACAGGATAGCGAGCCCCTTCCGGGTCAAATTTGCCATTATCTACCGTAAATCTTTTGTTTTGAATCTTTTGCAGTTCATCGAATCTTCTAATATCTTCTTTTTTTCTATTCTCCCTTTTTAATAAATATTTATAACTATCATTTTTTCTATCAAGTTTTTTGCCCGAACCGGCTTCATAGTATGCCATAAAATCTAATTCATCAGCTGTATTTAAAGTGTCAGAATATTCTGACCTTGAACAATAAGCGTAGGTCATCGCACCTGTTATATTTGAAAATTTTTGTGCCAAACTTTTTTCTCCAAGCAATGGTAATGTTACTGTTTTATAAGTTTCATTGCTGGAAGGTATTCCAGTAGTAGGTGATGCTCCAATGCTTACGGAAGTATTTACTACTTTTTTATTGATATTATTGTGTTTTTCAATTTCAAGATTTCCTAATCCTGTTTTACAAGAAAAACTATAGATTTTTGCTGTTTTAGAAAAAGCATTTTGCTTTAATTTTGCTACCACTTTTTCGTCCCAATCTAAATCTTCATCTCCGGAATGTCTATTAGTTAAGCCCATTGCCAATTTACCTACAAATCCGTGACAATAAATAAATATTCTTTCAACTGAATTTTTTTCTCGTACTTTTTTATCATCTATAGTCTTACTTATGCTTTTTGTATTAATATAATTAATTGCTTCTTGGTAGTTTTTGATTCTTACAAAATTAGAATTAGGAGCAAAATTTTTAAAAGCTTCTTTTGTTTCGCACAATTGCATCTCAGTATAACCCGAAGTGTACATTAAAATTGTCCAACTAAAGCCAAACTCCTTGTTTAATCTTACCCTGCGTAATCCTTGATGTACAAACATAAACTTGCCATTTACGCCAGCATCATTTTTCAACCAATTCCAAGTTTCTTTTACAGCTCCTTTTCCTTTTCCCGAAAACCATCCCTCTCCGTGTTGGTAATTTTGAGGTGCAATGATTATAATATATTCTTTCCCTATATCGTTATTGAGGATTTTATCTGTAAATTCTTTTTCTTTTCCATTTACCGATGCTTTTTTTATTGTAAATAATGTTGTTGCTTTTTTTGATTTCTCTGACATAATATTTTTACTATTTATGTTTTACAACTTTTTTTAAGACAGCCTTTCCCTCATTGTCAACATTGCCACTATATGTATTTGTTGATTTTTCACCTTCTTCATTAAGTTCTTCTACTTCAACACTTACTAATTCTCCATCTTTTGCATTTCTTGTTAAAACTAAAATACTTGCTTCTTCCTCCTTATAAAGTTTTTTAATTTTTTCTTCTGCATTATCATTAAGCCAAATTACATCAACTATCTTAGGTTCTTTATCATACTCAAACCTCCCACTCTCCGCCAGTTTATTCATTGCAGGAGCTTTGTATTCTATTTTATCTTTTGCAGTTATCAAAGAACTTGCACCATAAACGTGCATTTGTTCTTTTGCACCAAACTCGGTTTTGCCGTCTGTAAAGCCAATGAGGTTTTTCTTGCCATACAAATCTAAATCTTTCTTCGCTGAAATCTCTGCATTGTCTCCACTTGCAATAATGGTTTTCTTTCCGCTGTCTTGCGATATTTCTTCTTTGGCTACGGTTTTTATATTTTTCCCAATCATATTTTCTTGATTATGTCCCACCGTAGTTTTCATATTTTCCTCTACTTTTATGTTGAGATTTTTACAAATAATATCAATGGTTTCAGGTGCTTGTATGGTGATGCTTTTTTTTACGGTATCAAGATAAATGGTGTTTCCGGAAATATCCAAAATCGTAATACTCATTTTATCTTCGCTGTCGTTCATCAAAATGGTGTGTCCGCTTCGGGTTTTAATAACCTTGAGATTGTTGTTTTCTGTATGATAAGAACTTGTTTCCCCACCATTATAATGCGTCCCCATCACAAAAGGCTTCTCTGCATTTTGAGATTCAAAACCTACCAGAACTTCCTCGCCAATCTCCGGGATAAAATAAAAACCTTTTCCGGCTCCACTGTGGGGTTGTATCAACCGTATCCAAGGTGTTTCTTCTCCTTTCTTTTCCTGCCAAGGAAATTGCACCCGGTTCTTAGATCGTTGTTGTCTATTAACTTTTGTCATTGAGGACTGGCTTGTCCATCAATAGCTTCAATTTCTCCCGTATTAGAATTTATTTTTACTTCATAAAAAAATAATGATCTATTTTGCTTGTCATTATTGGGGTCTGTCTTGTAACCAAAATAATAATAATAATCTTTATAATAATAAAATACAGTATTTAATTCACTATATCCTTTTTTACTATGATAATCATTAAATTTGGCCTCTGCTTCTGTGAATTTAACTTTTACTTTCTCTTGCAATTCAACAAATTCCTTAGTATTTTTTAATATTTTCATATTTATTTTCTTTTCGTTGTGGCAATTAATATTAATTAATATTAATATGATAAGTATATAATTTTTCATATTAAGGTGATGGTACAAAAGTTTTCTCTTCAGGTTTTATTATTGTATTTGTGGCAGGTTCATTAAAATGTTGTTTAGAACTCGAGATAAATTTTTTAAGCTCTGAAAGCAGACCTGATGGCCTTTGTGTTTCATCAGAAATTCTATTAATCTCCTTCCCTAAATGAAAAGGATATCCCTCTTGTATCGCTGTTTTTACAGCGGTAGTGCATTGTTCTCCTGTCCAAGGAAAAACACTATATACTTTTAGATGTTTGTATCGCTCTTCCCACCATTTTAACATTCTTTTTGCTTCACTTTCTTTAACGTAAAATTCAATTTTATGAACCTCGCCATAGATATTTGTTTTTTTCCAATCTATTTTTAAAAAATCAAAGACTTGTTGAAGCTTTACTTTTTCAGCTTTTATACCCAATCTTCCAGCAACCATTTCTCCCCACCAAGGTCTACCAGGAGCGTTCATATAGCTGGGATTTTTTAAATCAACATCATCATTTTTATCTCCGTCATCATTAAAATCATAATCATATTCTTTTTCGTTATAAATACCTGGCGTATTATTAGGACCATAATCAAAATACCTATCTCCTATTGCCATTGCTGAATGTCCTTCTAAACCAATAGCACTTACAAATTGACCTTTTTTAAAAATAGAATATGCTGAATGCGGCAACTCTATCAAAACCGTTATTAATAACTCTTTTTCATAAACAATAAGATAATTAAATTCTTCCGAAGGTAGATCTAGCTTCTCGGTTTCTTTATCACTTTTATCATAATAGCTACATTCAAAATACAATTCTATTTCATTTCCTCCGTCATCTTCTGTAAATTTTACTAACCCTTCTGTAAGATTAATGGAAAGACTTGCTTTTCCATTGGCATCTGTAAAAAGCTCATTAACTTTTGCATATGTATCGGTTTTTGGGTCTTTCTCGGTAGAAAACAATGGTATAGGATCATCGGAATTCAGCATTCCGTCCCAATCTTTTAAAGTAAAATCAATTTTGCTCCCAGCGGGAACCTTACTTTTATCCATTTGGATATGAAATTTCACTCTTTGCCCTATTAAGGCTTCCTTTATCGGTTTATCATTCTCATCCGTCCACCAACCTCTTACAAAATAATGTCCCGCAGGTGGTGGCGGTGGCGGAGTTCCAAAAATAATCTTTTTATCGGAAGTAAAACTAATTTTTCCTCCGCTGTTTATGGTATAATTGTCCGTCCAAATGGTATAATCACCCTCTATTTCTTTAGTGAGTTTTCCACCTGCTATTCTTGTGATTGTTCCACCTGCCATAATTAATGAAAATTAGATTTTTCGCCACTATTTTTGTGAATATTCTTTTTTGCGTGAACATTAGTTTTCCCTTCAGAGTTTGTAGTATGTTCAGACGAGTTTTCATTCATTGTCTTCGCTTTGGACTTCCTTTCTCCTTGTGCAACTTCTCTAATATTCGCTGCCATCAGAGAATAATCAGCCACCGCATTTTGCATCATCATCGCTCCTGCAAAACTACTATGATTCAGACCAGCAGTTTCAGAAATATTCATCCCTGCGCTCACGTTTACATTTTTGCCAGCGGTAATATTAATATCTTCTCCTGCCGTAAGATTGATGTTTTTATTGGCGTGGATGTTCAGGTTATCGCCCTCAATATCAATGTGCAACTTATTTCCTTTGGCATCAGACAACGTAATGTTTTTAAATTCTTCAAACTCCAAATAATCATTAGATTTTACTTTAATCACTTTAAAACGGTTGTCCGGCGTAGCATAACCACTCACTTCATTACCGTTATACATTGCACCCAACATAAACGGTTTTTCTGCGTTGCCACTTTCAAAACCTACCAAAATCTCATCGCCTATTTCGGGAATTTTATAATCTCCTCGGTTTGCTCCTGCGTAACCTGTTGTGGTGCGTATCCAAGGTGTTTTCTGATTTTTATCCTCCTGCCACGGGAACTGTACCTGAACTCTTCCCATTCCCATCGGGTCGTTGTTGTCCATCACTCTCGCAGGTTGTTCTTCACCGATTGGTAAAGCCTCATTGTCCTGATATGGCGCATTGAACAAATCGGGAATTCCAACAAATTCGTTATAATAAGTGTTGCCATTATGGTAATGTGTGATAGCAGTGATACGGTAGGTTTCCATTGCTTTACCATTAATATCGATAAGCTTGGCTCTTCCGCCTATCTTGAGTTCAGGGTCTTTGCTTTTGCCTTTTACCTGAACAAGATTTTCTCTGTTTTCTTTTTCTCTCCTTGTAGCTTCTTTCAATTCCGTATCGGTAGTGTCGGAGATCCCTATATGATTTAACAGCATATCCGGGGTTTTCTTATAGACATTTTTGGAAGCATTAATCGCAATTGCCTGAAAAGGGTTTTCTTTATATTGTATCTGTGACGACGAACCTGCTTTCTCAACTTTGCTTCCCCCCTGTGCATCATACGTATGATAACCGAAATCTTGAGGTTTAATGTTCATCTCTAACTCTACGTCTATCAGATCAATGTTTTCTTCTAAAGTAACAATTGGCTGCACTTTGTTGCCAAAAATCATCTGTTGACCATTATAGTAAAAATATTCACCATATCTCGCAGCTAGCCTTTTGATAAAGCCATAGTCAGATTCTTTGTACTGTACCGTATAAGGAAGAGAATATTTGGTGTTGGGGTTTTCTACTAAAACTTTAGCCAATTCAGGATATTCAGAAGTAACTTCATTGATGATCTGTTCCAATGTTTTATCTTCAAAACTCTGACAGTCTTTTCCGCTTTCCAAAAGAATGCTTGGTGCAGAACCGATAATGAATAGCTTGCCATACCCGTTTTCTTTTTTGTTACGGATGTTGGTAATGATTCCTGTAAAAATATTTTTTATATCTCCAAAACGATGAAGATTAATACTGATGTTTTTTCCTAAAATATTTTTGGAATTTTCCATTACATAGCCGTGAAAGCTATCCAGAGCATCATCCGGAACAGTAATGGTAAAACTATCGTGATCATTCGTTTTTTGTTCCAATTGCAGGGAAAATCCCGATTTGTCGAGAAACGCTTTGCCATCCAATGTAAGTGTACAATACACCAACGGACTGTCTATGTCGGATAAAAAATCTTTAAAAGTTTTGGAAGAAAAATATTTTTTAATATCATCCGGATGGTTCAGTCTGCCGTTATTGATTGCATCCGAGCCTTGCTGGAAACTATTTAGTATATCATCTGAATATATTTTTTTGGACATCTTATTTGTGTTTTAAAGTTGGTACAAATTATATTTACAGAAATGAGACTTTACTCTTTCCAAGATTTTACGTGTGTCGCACCATTCACATCGAAGGTTTTAGCAACCAAATGCATTTCAATCTGCAAAGGTTCAGCATTTACGGAGTTGAAGTGTTCTGTAAATTTCACACAGTAAGCTTTTTCAAAACTAAGCTCCTGAAGCTTGCTCATTGCATCTCTCCTGAAAAATGTGATTTTTCCGTTTTTGGTCTGGTTATGATCCAGCATCCAGCCCAACAGTTCAGGATTACCTGTACTTTCGATGCGGATGATAATTTCTCCGCCCTGCGGCATTCCCTGCGGCTTTCCCGTGCCGTCAGTAGCCTGAACAAAACTGTATCTGCACTCTAAAATATTGTACGTATTGCCGTCTAATTCTAACTTAGATAAAAATGACATATTTTTTTAATTATAAATGATTAGTTATAAATGATTAATTAATGAGCCGATCAACTCTGAACTAAATAAGAGCTGTGATTTTATTTAATCATCATTTCATCAATATCTTTTAGTTAAAAGATGAAAATGGGCAATACGATATTGCCCATTTATCAATCAAATCCTAAAAAGAACCCGGCCACTCATTTTCATAAGCACCGCTTCCCATTTCAATTTTTCTCGCAGAAATTGTGAAGGTTTCCGTTAATGGATTTTCACCTGTAGAGTCGAAGTTTTCTTTGTGCTTCACCAGATAACCTTCTGTGAATTTTAATTCCTTTAAAGTGGCATCACTGTCTCTTTTGTAGAAGACCACACTTCCATCTTTTCTTTCGAATGAATTGGTCATCCACTCGAAAAGTTCTGTAGAATGGGTACCTTCTACCACAATATCGATTTTACCGCCTCTGGTTACCGTAGATGGTCTCCCTGTTGCATCTGTTTCCTGGAATAATCCGTAGCTTACGTTAAGCGCAGTGAACTCTTTTCCTGCTACTTTGAATTTTGCTTTAAATGACATAATTTATTATTATTGTGATAAATATAGTTTCATCATCTAATTATGAGTATCAATCTTCTATAATCTGACTTGTAAAATAATAGCCCGATTAATTAAGATGATAGCAAATAGATGAAAATTAATTGGTAAATAAATTCGAAGGTTTAAACCCACTCATTCGTGTGTTTGGCTGTTCCCAGTTCAATCTCTTTCGCAGAAAGCACAAATGACTCCGTTAAAGGATTTTCTCCTGTAGAATCGAAATCCTCTCTATACTTTACAATATAAGCCTCTTTGAACTTTAGTTCTTTCAGTGTGGCATCGCTGTCTCTTTTGATAAAAACAACACTTCCGTCTTTTCTCTCAAACGAATTGGTCATCCACTCAAAAAGATCGGTTGCACCTGTTCCCTCAACAGTTAAATGAATTTTGCCGCCTCTGGTTACTGAAGAAGGTCTTCCTGTCGGGTCGGTTTCTTGTAGCATTCCGAAATCTACAGCTAAGATGTTGCGCTCTATACCAGCGGCTTTGAATTTTGCTTTAAATGACATAATAAATATATTTTAGATTAAATATGTATCAATACCAATAATGGAAATATATCCTCTGTTCTTTATGAAATATATATTTTAAAATCACCAACAATGGAATATATTTTTATCAAATATACAAATTAACATTAATCAAAAAAGTATGTTATTGATAATTTTTCTATTATTTAATTATTTTAAATTTAAATAAACTGGTTAATATTCAAATATAATTTAATTTTATAG
>CAJYLO010000017.1 GCA_913776245.1 uncultured Chryseobacterium sp. | reverse complement strand
TAAGTTCCGGCTGAAAGACCAGTTGCTGTAGCTGCTGTTCCACCGCTTGGAGACCAGCTGTAAGTATAAGCTCCTGCTCCACCTGTTACAGCCACCGATGCTGATCCGTTTGAACCGCCGTTACAAGCTACATTCGTCTGAGATGTTGTCACAGAAAGAGCTGTCGGTTGTGTAATGGTAAATGTTCTTGTTAAAGTACATCCATTAGCATCAGTTACAGTTACCGTGTAGGTTCCAGCAGATAATCCTGTAGCCGTGGCTGCCGTTCCGCCTGATGGAGACCAGGAATAAGTATAAGGTGCTGTTCCGCCGGAAACATTTACAGTTGCTATGCCTGTAGATCCGCCATTACATGCAATATTAGTCTGAGATGTAGTAGAGCTCATAGCTGTTGGCTGCGTTACCGTTCTGCTTACTGTTGCCGTACATCCGTTAGCATCTGTAATGACTACTGTATAAGTACCGGCTGATAAACCTGTTCTGTCTTCTGTTGTAATTCCCCCACCCCAGTTGAAAGTATAAGGGGCGGTTCCGCCTGCAGGTGTTAAGTTGATCGCACCGGTAGAACCACCGTTACATGCTACATTCGTTACTACTGTAGTTCCGCTCACTGCACTTGTCGGCTGTGTAATGGTAAACGATCTAGTTGTCTGGCAATTGTTCGCATCTGTAATGGTTACAGTATAAGTTCCGGCTGAAAGACCAGTTGCTGTAGCTGCTGTTCCACCGCTTGGTGCCCAGCTGTAAGTATATGCAGGTGTACCACCAGTTACGTTAACAGTCGCTGATCCGTTTGAACCGCCGTTACAAGATACATTCGTCTGAGATGTTGTCACAGAAAGGGCTGTCGGCTGTGTAATGGTAAACGATTTGGTTGTCTGGCAGTTGTTCGCATCTGTAATGGTTACAGTATAAGTTCCGGCTGAAAGACCTGTTGCTGTTGCTGCTGTTCCACCTGATGGAGACCAGGAATAAGTATATGGACCTGTTCCGCCGGAAGCGCTAACTGTTGCAGCTCCTGTAGCAGCTCCGTTACAAGCCACGTTGGTTTGTGAAACAGCATTAGCTACTAAAGCTGTTGGTTCTGTAATGGTAAAACTTTGTGTTTTTGTATTATTTACAGCATCTTTAACGGTAACAGTATAGGTTCCTGCTGCAAGACCTGTAGCAGTAGCTGCTGTACCTCCGCTTGGCGACCAGCTGTAAGTATAAGGAGCTGTTCCGCCTGATGCACTGACAGTTGCTGTTCCATTAGAGCCGCCGTTACAAGACACATTGGTCTGGCTCGCAGCCAGTGATAGTGATCCTAAAACAATTCCGGAATCTTTTACCCAGGTAAAAGCATCTAGTCCTGCATAAGTGTAAGAACCACCTAAAGTGATCTGCAGTTGGTCCAAAACAATGTTAGAATAATTCTGTCCATTAAGATTGGTAAGATCAATTAAGGTATAACCATTAGTTGTTCCTAAAGAGGTTGCAAAACCTGTAGTTTTTGTTTGTGTAAATTTGGTAACACCAGATAATTTACCAGTAACAGTCAGAGTACCGGATACAGTCTGAGATAAGGAACTATTTGAGAGAAATATCCAAAAACGATTGACCTTAAAAAGATTAGATGTAGTCTTAATACTAAATGAAGCATTAGTTACCTGATTTGTATTGCCACTATTATCAATATACCTATTATCATTAGCTGTCCCGCTCCATCCCGTACCGGGATAATTGCCTTGAATTTTAAATAACCCGGCATGTGAAATGATATCAAATATAACACCATTGTCCGTAAAGTTCGAACTGCCGTGAGATTCAGTCTCAAACATTTCTGTACTGGTCTGCGCAAATGTACCAGTGGTTACCGCTGTTAAGTACAACAGCAATAACAAATAGAGTTTTCTCATTAAAATTAGATTTTTTTGGTTAATAACGTTTAAAAATAACATTATTTTTAAAACATTTAAAAAAATAATCATTTATTATTTAAATTAAATAAAACGATTAATTTATTAATGAATGAATATTAAAAAATCTAATTTTTTTTAAAGAATTTTAACAATTTGAAAAAAGAATCGTTAATGAATTATAAGTATCATCGTCATAAAACATTTCGGAATTCAACTGAAAGGAAACTATAAGTAAGTAATCTTAAAAAAATTAATTGATTCGTAGCATCTTCACCTTAAGTTATTGGCATTTTCAAAACGGTTCAAAGCTTTACTCAGGAGCAATTCCTTCCTATATAACTCCTCATATAATTTCTTTTTCTTTTTAAGCATATCTGAATAAAAATCAGCAATCTGGGTTGGTTCTTTGTGTGACATTTGGAGTTCTATAAGACCTTTATCATAATAATAAAGTGCTCCCAGCGTAGTGTAGTAATCCAAAGCTGCTTTTTTTAAAGAACCAGCCTGTTCTATGCCGTCAGAATTGTAGAGCCTGATCTGTTGTGTAATATTTCTAAACATTTTTTTCTGCTCTTCTACAGCTTTCAGAGCTTCAGAATAATTTTCATTAATGATATATTCCTGTTTTTGAAACTCAGCTCCGTTCTTTCCCGTAATAATATCAAAAGCAACCCTTTCCTGAGAGACAATGAAATCTCTAAAGTTTTCTGCTTTTGGCGACGCGCAGGAATTGAGAAGAACCGTTATTATTAAATAAAAAATTACTCTGAATCTCATAATCTATTCATTAAAAAATATATTATGACAGCTAAAAAGGATAACCAATAGCAATATTAAGAATCAGATTATCCCGTCTCCACGAAGCATCGCCAAAGTTAATCTTGTCAAAAGTCCAGCGATCGCCTTTTTCATAATACGGAATGCGGAACGGCATTGCCAGATCCAGTCTGAGAATCAGAATTGAGAAATCAAGTCGTAAACCAAACCCGGCTCCTACAGCTATTTCGCTCATAAAATCACTGGAAAATTTAGCCCCAGGTCTTTGTATGTCGTCATTAACCAGCCAGATATTTCCGGCGTCTGCAAAGAATGCGACATTGAGGAATTTATAAATATTGGCACGATACTCTGCATTAAGTTCCAGCTTGATGTCGCCAGACTGATCAAAGTAATAACCTTCCTTAATGGTTCTGGGATCAAAACTTCCGGGACCAAGCGTCCTAGCACGAAATGCACGGATACTGTTGCTGCCACCTGAAAAAAACTGTTTGGAAAACGGAATGTTATCCGAATTACCATAAGGATAAGCGATTCCACCAATGAATCTGGAAGCGAATGAAGACTTGTCACCAAGCTTATGATAAAACCGGAAATCGTGTTCCATTTTAGCGTATTGACTGAACGGAACCCCGAATATCGATTTTTGTTTTCCTTCCTTCATATTGGCTCCGGAAAGCAGGCCTGTCAGATTACCCGCCAGATCCAATGTTCCTTTATAATAGATCGTATTCTTTTTAGGAAGCATTGTATTGGTATAAGTGTAAGAATATGTTGGACCGAATATCAGTTGTTTCTGAACAACACGCTGCAAAGCATTGCTATTAGCCGATATAGAATCGTACAAAGGCGTTACATTGGCCGGTGTTACATAAGTGACGTCAAAGATTTTCAGATCGTGTTCTTTTCTTACATTTTCTTTCCAGATATATCCGAAAGAGCCTGTAAATGTGTTAAGTGTGTAATATTCCGTCCTGTTTTGAAATTCGTACCCGATGGAAATATTAGTTCTCGGTACAAAAGCACTTGAAGAATGAAATCTGAACGGTGCCACAATTCTCGGAATAGAAAGCTGCGCATTAGCACCGGCTCGGAAAAGATTCTTAGCATCTTTCGGACCGCCAACCTGGACATCAAAAGCACCATAAACAGACGCTTTAAACTGTTCAGCTCCCCGGAAAAGGTTTCTGTGAGTCCAGTTGAGATTAAGTTCGCTCCCGGCATAGTTAGCGGAATTCGTTCTTCCCAAAGCTTCCAGCCTCAGGGACTGAATCTGCCTTGGCGTCAGCAAATAATAGGCATCAAACTTATGATTCAGCGAGTCTGAAACTACAAATTCATTCTTCACGAATTTAAAAACACCGAGATTGATTAACCGGTTCAATGTGAGATTATGATCTGCCCTGTTATAGAGATCACCTTTCTTGAAATATAAAGCGCGGTCAAAAATCTTCGGCTTGAATTTCTGTTCCGGATCAATAACGTAGATATCATCGTGCGCATATTTTGCAAGGGAATCATTGTCCATCGGAATATTGTATTTACCGTCTTTCACATCCCTGATGTTATAGTTCGGAAAAACAATCACCTTATCAATCGTAAATTGCTGTTTCGCTAATTCCGGCGTGTTTTCTTTAAGCTTGACATTAAGCTCAACTTTATGATTCTTGGTGACTGTACTGTCAGCCTGAATAATCAGATTATCCGGATGAAAATAATAAAATCCTTTTTGCTTAAGCTGATTATCAATACGTTCCCTTTCAGACTTGATCACATCCAGATCGAAAGGGTTGCCTGCTTTTAGTAATGTTTTATCTGACACTTTCACGATCTCTTCTGTCACAGGAATCGAATCATTCTGAAATTTAACTTTATTAATAAGATATTGATTTCCTGGCCGCAAAGTATAAATTACCTGGGCTTTTTTATTTTTGGAAACCGTATCGTAAGTCGCCTTGGCATTGAAGTAACCTTTGTTTTCGGAATAATTTACAATAATATCTTTGTTAAATTCCCTGTCTACATCGCTAAGCAAAACCGGCTTCTCTCCTACTTTATACTTCAGCCAGTAATTGAAACCTTTCTCTTTTTTCGGCTCTTTGGCAATGTTATAAAAAAATAATTTTGGCCTCAGCCCGAGGAAACTGGAATTAGGTTTCGGGGTGAGATTATCTTCCAACTCAGATTTTAGAGCTTTCTTGCTTTTTTTGGAAAGGCTGTCATTCTCTATTTTGATTTCCGCGCCGGTATAAAGCATTTCGCCTTCCTTCAGGTATTTTGTATTGCTGCAGGAAAGTGCAAAACCAACTGTTCCGAATATTAAAACCTGTCTGATATGTTGTTGAAATCTGATTTTCATTATTTGAATTCTACGGCTTTATTGTTTTCTTTTTGCTTTTCTTTTCTAGATCTTTCTCTGGATTTCTGGAAAATCTCACGGAATTTATCATAATCCAGCGTGATGATGAAACCAACTCCTGTTTCTACAATCTGTCCTTGCAACGCCACCTGGTATTCGTTTTTACGATAAGCTCTCAATGTATACCTTCCGTCACGTGAGAGGCTGTAGTCCACGGTTACATCACCCGCAATATTGGTCATATTTTCATTCTGTCTCGCATCGCCTTCCAGTCCGAAATTACTGCCAACAGAAACTTTCAGACGGTCATTCAGCAGTTTTTTGCTGATGTCGACATTCAGATCAGTTCTCGTATTTTTTTCTCCGGAAGAGTAATCTTCGGAAGATTCCAGATCAAAATTAAGATCTACACCTTTTATCAGATCCGAAGCCAGATTATTGATTTGCTGAGATAATATTTTACTTACACTCTGTCTCGCCATCGCTTCGGCAGAAAGACCGGCACTGGATTCAAAAGGATTTTCGCCAATGAATCTGTTGAGCAAAAGCAAAGCAAAAACCTGCTTATTCATTTCGGATTCCTGTGTTCTGATTTGTGATAACTTTTGGTCTACAATGTCGGTGACAGTAGAGGAAACCGAATTATTTTTTTCGTCAGTTGTGATATCAAAACTGATTTCCGGTTTCAGAAGTTCGCCTTTCATTTTCAGCAGTGTGTTAAACGGAATTCTTTGTTTGAACTGATTTAAAGTCGCGTTACTTTCGCCGCTCAGCTGCTGCTCAACCAGATCAATTGGCGCTGTTTCCGTTTTGTAAATAGCGGTGATGTCCAGGAGTGCGGTAGTTGGTTCGCCAGTCCAGGTAATTGTACTTCCTTTCTGGATATCGAACTTACGTTTCAGAACGCTTACAGTCATTTCATAACTTCCGGATTCCACTTCATAAACACCGACTAAAGTTGTCTTTCCGGATGGATCAATACCGCCGGTCAGTTCGGCTTCTCCCTGTAATTTTACAAAATCCCCATTAGCTTTGTCAATCAGCAATGACATCTTGGCTTCTTTACTAACTTCGATATTTACGCTTACATCCATCCCTTTGATTTTGCTTGGAGCCTTCAAAGAATCTGCTGTAATGGTTTTGTTAAGTGCAATCTGATCCTGGTCAATGAACTCAACAATGCCGTCACGTTCCTGTAACGATGGCGTAGACTGTGGTAGAACCAATGTAAAATCCGTATTATCCGCAACAGCCAATCGCCCGTCCACTTTTGGCAGATCAAGATTACCACGCACTTTCAACGCTGCATCAATCGCTAAAATACCATACATCAAAGCATCGTTTGATTTTTTTGAATTAACAACCTTGAAATCTTTGGCATTGATATCCAGATTGAAGGCAAAATCCCTGTAAGTCTGTGTGAGAACCTGCCCGTCTATATTGAGCGAATTACCGTCCTTGTCATTGATCTTAAAGTTATCGAATTCAATTCCACGATTGGTAAATCCTATTTTGTCATTAATATTTCTGAAATCGCTGCCCGTTTTGGCAATCATCAGTCCGACGTTATTCATCTTGACATCTCCAATGATTCTTGGCACATCAGTCGTTCCTGTAATTTTCAGATCGCCGGAAAGATAACCTTCCGTATTGGTAATCGCATTCATCGTAAAACCCTGAAGCGTTTTCATCTGTAGCCGGTTCATCGCCAGATTCAGGTCAAAGCTGCTGGAAGCGGTGTTATAATTACCCAGAATTTTCACATCATTCTCATTACCTGTCAATGTAATATCAGCATTCAGCAAGTTAGCCGACTGATTATTGACCTTAATATCAAGATTACCAACCGGACTGCCAAACACAAACAAATCCGTAACATCAACGTCTGAAGTGAAGGTCATATTTTTGGTAAGATTCCTTAGCTGTGCAGTTCCATTAATGGTTCCTTTGGCAAGAAGCGAATCTTTTTTGATGATCTCTGTAATCGTTTCAATTTTAAAATCTTTCAGAGTGACATTGAGCGGACTGTTTGGCGAACTACTTTCCGACTGCAAAGAAATCTCTGCGCCAGCATTAGATAATCTGAAATTATCTGCTACAATTCCCTGACTGAAAATCTGTATCTTGTTATTTTCAGCCACGTTCCAATCCATATAATTCAGTTTCAGACCATCTGGCTTCAGAGAAATTTCTGTGATGTCATTCATTGATTTGGCATTCCCCGCAATCAGGAACTGCGTCTGATCTTTTTCATCCTTCGTCGTAATGTTATAATTGATGATATTATTGGCCACATCGCCATTAATATTAACTTTATTCAAAGCAAAGCTCTCGCTTTTCAGAGCCGCGACATCAAGGTTATACTGCAAAGCCTGATTCTGATTGGTCAATTTCAGATTCGTATTTTCAAGCGTGTTGGTTCCATACAAAACCTGCGGGATCCTGGCATCCAATTCTATCAACTGGGAATCGGCATTATAATTTCCTGTGACATTGATGGTTTCAAAACTTTTCAGCTCGGGAACAAATTTTCTGATCAGATCATCATTTTTAACGGTTGCATTGAGCGTAAAGTACTGACCTGCTTCAATTTTCTGTGTTTTGCCTGGTTTCTGAAACTGATAGTATTGATTCACCGTCTGAGACAATGCACCGAAAATCTGTGTTAATTTATATTTCCCTTTTAATTCTATATCTGCAATCTGGGAATTGAAATTGATTTTCGTAGAATCTGCTGTAGAAACCGCATTGAGCTTTATTTCCTGCACAGGGTAAACTTCTTTGGTATCTGAGATCGCAAAATTCTGAAGATTAAGATAACCATTGAGATTGTCCGGATCCAGACTCCTGAAATCTCCGTCAATAGATCCTGCTAAAATCATCGGTGAGCTGTAAAAACCAAGCTTATTCAAATCCAGTTTTCTGACATCACCATTAATTTTGATCGTTGGATTTTTATCACTGTAAACACCTGAAGCTGCGAGATGCAGATCGGCATTCGGATCTTTGGAATCCAGATTGACATTATAAGCACCACGATTGATTCTGCCTTTCAGATTCAGATTCTGGTAAGTATATCCTTTGTATGTTGCAGATCTCACATCACCTAAAAGATTTGCAGACATTGTTTTCGGATCAAAGCTCTGCCCTTTTGCATTAATTGTAGCTGAAATTCTCCCTAAATCTTTATTCTGAATCAATTTTCCAAGGTTCAGATTCTGTAAATTTGCTTTAACATCAAATAGCTCACGATTTTTTCTCCGCATATCCAGTTTAGCAATAACTGCCGCATTGCCCAATGTAGAATAAAGATTAAGATCCGTATTAATCACTTTAGTTGTTCCTTTTGCGTAACCTTTGATGCTAAAACGGGAAGGCAATGCAATATTAGAAGGTATAGTTCCTTTCGGCACCAGATTGAATACCGTTCGGCCTGATGAGGCCAGCTCACCAATCCTCAAATCATAATAAAGCTGATCCGGATTCATTGCATTCTTGATTCGCCCGGAAGCTGCAATTCGCAACTGGTCCAGACCGGAAAGCTTTAACTCCCTGATCACAAGGTCATTTACAAAACCTTCTGCCTGAAGATTGACATTCAGAATGGCATTAGGATATTTATTAAAAGGCGCTGTGTTTCTTAGGGTTGGAACAATATTCAATATATCAGCAAATCCAATTTTAGAATCTTTGATATTAGCGGATAACTTTACAGCGCCGGGATTGGCCGACAGCTGTTCTATTGAATTATAATTAAGGACAATCTCGTCTTTCAAAATGGTTTTAGATGTCTGAAGGTATAGATCTTTCAGGTAAGCCTGCTTTTCTGTATAAACAAAATCCGTATTAAATTTCTGAATATTCAGCCCTCTGGATTCCTGGATTTCGGCAGATTTTATCTGGCCTGCAAAAGTTCCGTTTTGCATTTTAAAATCTCGAAGATCAAGATTCAGCGTTCCAAAATTGAGATGATTAAAATCCATTCCAGCTTTTGCCGGTAAAACAGCCGTGTTATTATACACCACTTTTACATCATTCAAATTCAGCTTTCCTAAAAGAAGCTGCATTGCCTTTTGTTCAGGATTATTCTTATTTGAAACTTTTCCCTGATCTTTAGCATTAGCATTGGCAGCAGGGAGAAAAAGATTGGCATTAATCTTTGCACCAGATAAAGTCACGTTATCAACATCATAAGCATTATGCTGAATATCAAGTTTATTAACTTTCGTGCTTAATTCTTTAAAGAGGATTTTCGCAAATGTCTTGGTATTATCATCACCGTAATCAACATTAAAATTGGTCAGTTTTATTCGGTTGAGACCTAACTGCATTGGTTTTTTCTGATTCAATGAATCCACCTTCTGTTCCACATTTTTGGAAACTTCTTCTATCAGATCCTGCTTTAGCTTCAGCTTCAAACCATCCAGATTGATGTCATTAACCGCATAAGAATTGTTCTGAAGGTCAAAGGTTTTTACCCTTGTGTCAAAAGATTTGAAATAGACATTGATGTCATTTCTGGATTGCTGATCTTTAAACGTAATGCCGATATCTTTGAGATTAATTTTATCCAGCGAAATAATGAATGGTTTTGAAGGTTTCTGTTCCTGCTCTTTATCCGACGTTGCAAAGGCATCAATAATGTAGTCGAAGTTGAATTTTCCCTGAGGATCTCTGACAACATTGGCCCGCACACCTTCCAGATCTATTGACGTCAGATCCGCTTTAGACCTCATCAGCTGCCACATATCCAATCCTACATCAAATTTTTTCACCGCCAGAAGTGTATCGATATTTTGCCCTTTTAAATAGAGATTTTCCATCACTAGGCTGTTTGGGAAACCTACATAGACTTTTTCCAGACTTACTTTAGTTTTAATTTTTCCTTCCAGATAGACAATTAGTTTTCCCTTTACATAATTCTGAACAGCCGGGATGCGCAGACTGAAAATTATCAGCAGAATAAAAATCAAAATGCTGATAATAGTGATGATTGTTCGCCTTATAATTTTACGCCAGTTGAGTTTCAATTTCAATATTAGTTTAATTTAAATTTTAACAAAAGCAAACAGTATGCTAACTTAACATAATGATGCATACTTTTTATGATCCGTTTATGAAAGTTTGGATTTTATGTTATCTGTAATGGTTATTATTAAAGCATTTTTTTAATTATTTTCCGTACAAAACAAGTCCTGATCAACATCAATAATTTGAAGACTGAAGATCAGCAGGATGAAAATCATTTAAAACAGCATTTGATTTTTATTAACACTAAAAAACAATTCAAAGCATTTCATTTATAAATAGTCATACACTAAAAATAATGAGTAAATCATAAAAACAAGACAAAAATCATATTTATTATTTTAAATAAGTCTAAATAAAAATTGGATTAAACTCTTCAAAAATATATTTTTGCGAGGTCATTTAAAATAAACGTGAATAAATACATCTACATTTTTTTTGTCAGTTTTGTTTTTAGCAATATCCGGGCTCAATCTGAAACTTATTCCGTTACCATAAGGGTAATGGATATTATGAATAATGCTTTGCCCTCAGCAACCGTGCAGGCAGATTCAGGAATAAAGGTTGATGCTGATGCAGATGGAAATGCTGTTCTTACACTATCAAAGGGTAAACATATCCTAAACATATCCAAGGACCAATATGATGAAAAAGAATTTTACATCATCGTCGAAAACCAGGAAACACATATTGTAAAATTAAAAAAGGAGATTAAAATTCCGGAAGTCATTATTACTTCAAAAGAAGGAAAAGGCCTGACGAGCAAATCAGTTATTGACAGACAGGCAATGCAGCATCTCCAGCCTTCCAGCTTTACTGATCTTATGGAGCTTCTTCCCGGAGGATTATCCAGAGATCCTAATCTAAGCATCGTCAACAGGCCAGTAATAAGAGAAAATGCGGGTGGCCCGTCCTCCTACAATACAACTTCGCTGGGTATTCAGTTTATGATTGATGATAATGCATGGAACAGCAATGCCAATCTGCAGACTTCCGTTGATGAGAGCCAGATGCTGGAAGCTGCAAAGAAACGTAATACCACGGCTATCGGTACAGATATGAGGACCATTTCCACTAATGATATTGAAAAAGTAGAGATCATCCGCGGAATACCGTCGGCTGCCTATGGAGATCTTACCTCCGGACTCATAAAGATTGAACGTAAAACAGGTCGCTCCCCTTTAGAAGCGAGATTCAAGGCTGATGGATTCAGCAAGCAATACTACATCGGTAAGGGTTTTCTGATCAGTAAGAATTGGAGCATTAATGCTAATTTTGACTATCTGGATTCCAGGCAAAACCCGACAGATGAATTCGAAAATTACCAGCGTCTTACAGCATCATTCCGTTCCAAATTAAACACCAGGCTTTGGCAAAAACCTCTGGAATGGCGTTCCAGCCTGGACTTTTCCAACAACCTCGATAAAAAGAAATACGATCCTGATACCGGCTATGCATTAACGGACTCTTATAAAAACTCTAATCAGAGAATCAGCTTCACCAATAATTTTATTTATAAGCTTAAAGCAAATTCTTTTTTTGACAAAGTTGCTCTTAATACCGCAATCAGGCAGGGTTTTGAAAAAATAGAACAGGTAAAGCTTGTACAGCTTTCCGGCCCAAGAGCACTTTCCCTTACAACTACGACCGGAGAAAATATCGGCATCTATCCGGACACAAGATATATTGCAGAATCTTCAACAGACGGAAAACCAGTAGACTTATCCGTTTTTGCCCAATTATCCGGAAGCCGGAAAACCGGAAAACTTAATAATCAATACGATATCGGCCTCGACTGGAAATACTCCAAGAATTTCGGAAAAGGACAGCAATGGGATCTTGCAACACCTCCATCGGCTACGATCGGAACAAGACCACGGGAATTCGACGCAATTCCCGCATGGCAGAATGTGGCTTTTTTTGCCGGTAATCAAATGTCATATAATCTGGGTCTGCATAGATTTTCTTTATATACAGGCCTGCGGGTTTCCAAGCTTTTAGGTATCGGTAATGAATATGTCATCAGTAAAAAAATATTTACTGAACCAAGAGTTAACTTTCAATATAACCTGCCTCATGTTATCATAAAAGATAGTCCGCTTAAAACTGATGTGACGCTGGGCTATGGAATACTTTATAAACAACCGACATTGCAAATGTTATATCCTAACAAGGCGTTTATGGATTATATACAGGTGAATTATTATCATAACGATGATAACTACCGATATGTAAACTTTATGACCTACGTGCAAAACCGCGAGAACAAAAATCTGACCGCGGCTAAAAATGTCAAAAAAGAGATCCGGCTGGATTTGAGCTACAAAGGACACGAGGTATTCGTAACGTATTTCAGAGAAGATCTTAAAAACGGATTCCGCAGCACACTACAAAATCAGATCAACTCTTATAAAAAGTATAATACGGCATATGTTGACCTGTCTCAATGGGGTGAAAACGGACCGGATCTCACTCAAGTTCCCTATGAAAACATCCGGGAATTTGGAAATTATTCTGTAACAGAGAATGGAAGCGCAACACTCAAGGACGGCATTGAATTCGGTTACACCTCTCCAAGAATTAAGGCTATTAATACTAAATTCACTTTAACGGGAGCCTGGTTCAAGACACAGTACAGAAACACTGTTCCAGTTCTGGAACGCCCCGTGATTTCCTTAGCCGGAAGTTCTTATCCGTATTATGGAATATATAAAAATGATACAGGCTACATTAATGAAAATCTTAATTATAATTTTATAACAGATACTTATATCTCTGATTTAGGACTGATTGTTTCGGTTTCACTACAGGGATCCTTATATAATTATCAGAAGTATGACCAGAGAATACCGGAGCCGGAAGCCTACATAGACCTGAATGGCGTAACCCATGTTTTTACGGATGCTGACAGAACAGACCTATACAAACAATGGCTTGTAAGAAATGTCTCTACTACTGATAACCTCTCAACACGATACACCTATACAGGCCAGGCCAATTTCAAAGTCACAAAAATTATTTATAAAAGCCTAAAGACATCTATGTTCGTAAACAGGCTTTTCAGTTACGAGCATCCTTATTATTTCCTGGGATCGAAGATTGTCCGTAAGAATGGCAACAGCCCTTATTTCGGAATGGAACTTAATTATAATTTTTAAAATTTAATATATTATGAAAAAAAGATTTTTAATCATCGGCTTTATAGCCGCCCTAGCCTCTTCAACTGCAATTGTATCCTGTTCTGATGACGATGATTTCGGTACAGAAGTCTCTCAGAAAAGCACACTTACAGTAACGCTGACAGGAGATAATATTGCAACCTATAAAACAATAGAATTGGAGATTCTTGAAACCAATTCCGGAGCCATCACAAAAAAAATACTGGAAAATGCAAGCGCATATACTTTGGAGTTACCTTATGGTTCTTACAAGATCACGGCAAACGGAACAGTGATCACAAAAGATAACGAAGAAGTACAGGTTGGTGCAACTGCTCAAAAAGATATCAATACAGGTGCGGCCAATCTGTCTTTACCTTTAATTATCAAACAATTCAACAAAGATTTCATCATAGAAGAAGTATTTTTTGCAGGCGTAAAAACGAACGATGGAAAAAACTATAACAATTCACGCTATTTCAAAATTACCAATAATACCAATGAAGTCCTATATGCTGACCGACTGATGGTCGCTACATCAGAATTCTTCACTACAGTTGCCAGAACGGTGACACCTTCCATTGTAGATCAGGCATTCCCGATCAGTGCCTTAATGATTGTTCCGGGAACAGGAAAAGAGCATCCTGTGCAGCCGGGAAGCTTTATTGTTATTGCTGATAATGCAATTAATCATACAGCTTCTAACGGGTTTGATCTTACAAAAGCGGATTTCGAATTTCCTTCTACCAATCCAAGCTTAGGCCAAGTTGATAATCCGAGTGTGCCAAACATGAACATTGTTTACACCCAGATGACCTACAATATGATCTTTCTTTACACCACCAGTCAGCAGGGTTATGCTCTGGCCAGGCTTCCTGAAGGTAAGACGGCAGACGCATTCCTTTCAGAAAATAAATATGATTATTCTTACACCAATTCAGCGGGAGGTGTTACAAATAAAAGTGTTTATAAGATCCCGAATACCTGGATCATAGATGCAATAAACACAAGCCGCGAGAATGAATTCCTTCAGATTCTTACAGCTCCGTCCATAGATGCCGGCTGGACTAGTGCATCGCCAGGTTATAACGGAAAAACTGTTAGAAGAAAAATTCTGGGACTGATGTCAAACGGTAAAAATCTTTATAAAGACACGAACAATTCCACTTCAGATTTTGTCCGTAATTCTGAACCGAGCCTGAAAAATGGTATTGTCAAATAACATACTGGAATAATCATTTCGATAATGAACAGATCCGTTCTTTTCTTTTTTCTTTCTTTTTATATCGGTTTTATATCTGTCTCAGGTCAGGATAGCTTGTCGCTATTTCCAAAATCATATAATCAATACAATGAAGAAAGGATACAAACCACAAATTTTTACTATAATCCGGCGACTATGCCGGGTTATAGTGCTTATTCTATCTCAGAGTTCAGTACAGATTATGTGTCTGATAATCAAAAAATCTATCTTCGGCAGATGGGTTCCGGAGACAGTGGATTACGCATTAGGACGCGCTCATTCAACAAACTGAAGTCCGGCAATGTTGTATGGGGAGATGCCAGTTACAGCAATATGACCAGGAAACGTGCCCGCTACAACGAGAATCTTGATTTCGAAAGAATTGCGCCATATGTTACATCAGACTCGGTAGGAGGTGATTTAAAGCTGGAAGATTATCATTTTTCAGGAGGATTTGCAAAGACGATCAATCGTTTTTCTTTTGGGCTTTCCGGGAGTTATGATGCAGAACTGGCTTACAGGTCACGAGATCCGCGGGTAAGAAATACAAGCTCTGACCTCATACTCTCTGCCGGAATCAGCTACAAGATCTATAAATCATATAAAATAGGTGTATTTGGGGAGTTTAATAAATATACTCAGAACAGCAGCGTGAGCCTTGTGAATGAGGTCAGTTACCCTATTGTTTATCAGTCTGTAGGATTTGGATACACTAATTATCTTTTTCATAACAGCCTTACGACGCAGTATGAGGAATTCGGTTACAGAGCTGGTGCACAGATCTCAAATAAAGACGGAAAAGATTTTTACATTACAGGAATGCTTTCAAATTCAAATAATATAAAAAGTATTTACCCTAAAAATGGAAACCGTTATTATGATTGCAGCGATTTAGAAAATAAGGCCTATCTGCTAGAAGCTGGAAAATTTATTTCTTTAAAAAATAATCGGATCGGTTTTATCATTAACTATAATTCCAAAATCAGAACGGGAGAAGAATATGGTTATACCAGCAATTCGGACAGGATGGAACAGATCTTCAAAAGAAAAGCCTATAAAAAAGAAGAATATACAACAAATGTCCGAGCCTTGTATCAACTGACAAAGGAAAAATACATTTTTACAGCAGTACCTTTCTTCTCATATCAGGAAGTTACAGAACGGAGGCTTTATCCATTCTCCGGGCAAAAATACGATGCGTATACTATCGGGCTGGAGATGGATATAAAGCTGGAAATCAACAAAAACCGGGTTCTGACTTTACGACCTATTTACAGTTACAGAAAAATCAATAACGCCATTAATGCATTAGACTCTAATGTAAGTGCCGCTAATCTGGAGTGGATTTCTGATGACTTCACGATCTTAACCAGTAATACTGAGACCACTGGCGCTACAATACGCTATGATTTTAAAATGGCAAAGCTTCCGCCACTTTTTGTAAGCGGACAGTGGATAACAAGTATAATTAAACAACAGAGTAATAATTTTGGCGTGTTTAGCCTGGGTATTACATTTTAAAGATGAAAAAGCTACTTATTACAATTTCGGGCATTTTGACTTTTATTTTATTCAGCTTTACTCCACAAGTAGGGCAAGATCTTATGCAAAATCCCGACCCTGGTATCAGAGAAATTGTCGAAAGCTACAAAAAGGCGATTGCTGAATGGCCAAAGCCAACAATACATTATGGTGTAAAATGGACGGAATTTTCTTCTGTTAAAAGAGATAGTCTCTATTTCCGGGAGCAGGAACGGCCGGAAGTCATTCTCGGAAAAATGTTGTTCTTTGATCCGAAACTTTCCAAATCCAATCAGATTTCCTGCAGCTCCTGCCACGATCCGGAAATGGGATGGACAGATAAAAGGCGTGTTGCACTGGGTAATGACCATCTTACGGGTAGCAGAAACACGATTTCGCTCTTCAATATCGCCAGCAGAAAATCTTTCTTCTGGGATGGCCGTGCAACAACTCTGGAAGAGCAAGCTTCCGGTCCGCTTGGAGCCCATCACGAAATGGCGATGGATATCAGAAAACTTCCAAAGAAAATTCAGAAAATAAAAAATTACAGTATATTCTTTAAAGACGCTTATGGCGATGATAAAGTGACTTATGAAAGAATCGTAAAAGCATTGGCAGAATTTCAGAAAACCATTAAGAGCCAGCCAAGCAGATTTGACCAGTTTCTGGACGGAAAGTATAATGCCTTATCGGATAAAGAAATTTACGGTATGCATATTTTCCGTACAAAGGCACGGTGCATGAATTGTCATAATGGACAAAACCTGACAGACGAATCCTTTCACAACATCGGGCTTACTTACTACAAAAGAGAATATGAGGATCTTGGACTTTATAATGTTACCAAAAAACCTGATGATGTCGGCAAATTCAGAACACCTCAGCTAAGAGATCTGAACCTTACAAGACCCTGGATGCACAATGGATTGTTTGACGATCTTGAAGGGATTATAAATATTTATAACAGCGGTATGCATATGATAGATCCAAAACCGGAACAGAAACGGAAAGACCCTCTTTATCCCGTAACCGATTCTCTTCTGCAACCACTGAAACTGACTAAGGAAGAAAAATCTGCACTGATTTCATTTTTAGAATCCCTTAACGGAACAAAATATAAGATGAGAAGACCCGAGTTTCCTGTTAAATAATTTGGTTAATTTTAAAATATAAACAATAGAGCTAATTTTTCATCTGTTCAAAACAAGAGAGTCTATAATGACTCTCTTGTTTTTCTTTGTACTGTTATTTAATGACCAGATGACACTAATTTACTGTATAATAATTTTTGTGCTCAGGCTGTTATTTTTTTGCTTGGCAGAGCTCACTTTAAGGATGTAGGTGCCTTTGGGAGAAGTCATCATAATCCTGTGACTGGAAAATGTACCGCCCTGAACAAGCTTTCCGGATAGCTCATATACCTCAAAGTTTCCTTCTTCTATGTTTGAAACAAACACATTTCCCGTTGTGGGATTCGGATATATCACAGCCTTTTCCGCAGATTCCGGCACCGCAAGGGTTTCTGTAGGCAGGATAACCTGGTAAAGTTCTGCTCCGATCGTGTCCGTATTGCTGATTCTGCCGGATAAATACAATTTGTCATTATAAACGATAAGCCCTGATGGTGATGCTACAGGCGCCAATGCTTTGGTCCCGGCATCAGTACCGTCAGTCTCCCAAAAATATTTCACGTTGGATGCATTGGTGGCAAAGAAATATAATTTATCCTTATATACCGTTAATTTTTCCGGGAAAGAACCTGTGGTTCCAGGAACTATATCCTTAAGCATTTTAGTCCCCTGGTCTGTACCATCTGTTACCCAAAGTTCTGATCCGCTTGTTAAGCCATCTGACGCAGTAAAATAAACTTTTCCCTGATATTCTGTAAAATTGATTGGCCCGGAACCCGCAGAAGCACTTGATATGTTGATATCCTTTACTAACGTTGTTCCGGCTTCAGTCCCATCTGTCATCCACGGTTCTGCCCCGTTACCTCCGTTGGCATTAAAAAATGTTTTACCTAAAGCTGCGCTATAAGTAAAATATTGCGGATAGGAAGATGTGGTCGGGTTTATCGCTTTGATCAGGCTTGATGAGGATCCGTCAAAGCCAAACAGCTGTGTCAGGAACGGACTTGCGGCGTTGGCGAACTGTGCATTGGCAATTAACTTATCTCCTACAAAACCAATGGTATTGACATTCAGGTTGTCATCTGCAATTGCCGGCTGGGCATTACCTTCAATATAAAATAATCTCTGGGTATTTGGTGTTACCGAGGTATTGGTTGACTTATAATAAAGACGGTTACCGACTTGGGTAAAGTTTGTGCTGTATTTTGATATGGAAGATACAATCTGTACACCGTTAGTCTCATCGTATGACTGTACCAGCCCCGTAACTACTGATCCGTTAATAAAGTTAGAACCGCTGAAATAGATCTTATTATTGAAAACATATAATCCGCTGAGCGATGATGAAGAGCTGCCGGGAATAATATCTGCTACAAGCTTGGTTCCAATTTCAGTCCCGTCACTTTCCCATAGCTCATTACCTATTGAAGTTCCGTTTACTAATGAATTGGCTGAAAAATAAAGCTTTCCGTTATATACGGTCAGGTTCGAGGGTACGGATCCCACGGCACCGGTATAGATATCTTTTACTAATGTAAAGGTTGTCTGTGCACTTACCAGACCGCTTAATAGGATAATGAAATAGTTGATTTTTCTCATGCTGTATAATTTTATTTTAATGATTGTTTCAGATCTAATTTGGAAACAAGTAATATTACCGGCAACTAAATTAAAACTATCCAGCAGGCTGCTCAATAACAGTATGACCATAATCAGGAAAGATTCTTTAATTTCGATATTCATCAAATACTCCTAACAATCTATAAATCATCCATCAACATCTTTTTTCATGAGAAAATCGCATGCCGGACATAAAATCTTTTTCATTATAGTTTTTCTCTTTTATTTATAAATTGATGCCCTGTATTCTGTTAAAATGATAGCAGTAGAAAATTATTTTCGGACATTTTCTGACCAGCAGATCACACTATCCGGTATTAAAATTTTGCCTGCAAATAAATATTAGAAGATCATATTAATTAAAATGCTTATCGTAAATTTGTAAAAATTAAAAATTTCAATTTATGTCTAAAGCCATTTCTAAGGTTCCTGCCGTTATCAATGAACCTGTAAAATCCTACATCCCGGGTTCTGATGAGGTTAAAAGCCTGATTGCCACTTATAAAAAAATGTGGAAAGAAAAAGCCGAAATCCCAATGATCATCGGTGGAAAAGAAGTAAAAACAGACAGAAAAATAAAGCTAAGCTCACCTCAGGATCATCAACATGACTTCGGTTTCTATTATGAGGGCGATATGTCTCACGTGGATCAGGCTATTGAAGCTGCTCTTGCTGCAAAAGCGAAGTGGAACGCATTAGGATGGGAACACAGAGCATCTATTTTCTTAAAAGCTGCGGAATTACTAGCCGGGCCATACAGGGATACCATCAATGCAGCAACGATGATCGGGCAATCCAAAAATGTTCATCAGACCGAAATTGATGCTGCTTGTGAATTCATAGATTTCCTGCGTTTCAATGTTGAGTTTATGACCGAGATGTATGCGGAACAGCCTGTGTCTGACAAAGGCATCTGGAACCGTGTGGAATACAGGCCACTGGAAGGTTTCTGCTTTGCGGTTACGCCTTTCAACTTCACGGCTATCTCCGGAAATCTGCCGACTTGTATGGCGCTGATGGGAAATGTGGTGGTTTGGAAACCGTCCGATAAGCAGGTTTATTCTGCAAAAGTGATTATGGATGTCCTGAAAGAAGCCGGACTTCCTGACGGTGTTATCAACATGATTTTTACTGACGGAAAAGAAACTGCTGAGAAAGTAATGGCTCATCCGGATTTTGCAGGTCTTCATTTCACAGGTTCTACAAAAGTCTTTCAGGGTATGTGGAAAATGATTGGCGACAATATCCATAACTACAAATCTTACCCGAGAATCGTTGGAGAAACTGGTGGAAAAGACTTTGTAATGGTTCACCCTTCTGCTAATGTTGAGGCAGTTGCAACAGGTTTGGTAAGAGGTGCTTTCGAGTATCAGGGACAAAAATGTTCTGCGGCATCCAGAGCTTATATTCCAAAATCACTTTGGAGTGATATAAAAGCGGTGATGGAAGCTCAGATCAAAACCATCAAAATCGGTTCTCCGGAAGACCCTTCAAACTTTGTGAATGCGGTTATCGATAAAAATTCTTTCGAGAAATGTAAAGGTTATATCGACAGAGCGAATGCTGCCAGTGATGCTAACGTTATCATCGGTGGTAAATACGACGATTCAAAAGGCTGGTTCGTTCATCCGACAGTTATCGAGACAATAAATCCTTATTACGAAAGTATTGTTGAGGAGATCTTCGGGCCAATCCTTACGGTTTATATCTATGAAGATGAAAACTGGAACGACACGCTGAAATTGGTTGATACTTCAACTCAATATTCTCTGACTGGTTCTATTTTCGCACAGGACAGATATGCCATCGAAGAGGCTTACAAAGCTTTGGAAAACGCTTCAGGAAACTTTTATATCAATGATAAGCCAACCGGCGCAGTGGTCGGTCAGCAGCCTTTCGGCGGTTCCAGAGCATCCGGAACGAATGATAAAGCAGGTTCTAAAATGAATCTTTTGCGTTGGGTTTCTGTAAGAAGCATCAAGGAAACTTTTGTCTCTCCAAAAGATTATAAATATCCTTATTTAGGATAATTTTATCGTAAATAAGCCAAATTGTCATTCCGTAAGAATCTAAATGTTAATTTTATAATTGGCAGGATTCTTTCAGAATGACAATTTCCTTTTATAATTAAATTAAAAAAATGAAAAAAGCGCTTATAATAGTTGATGTTCAGAACGATTTTTGCGAAGGCGGCGCACTAGCCGTTCCGGAAGCTAACAGCATCATTCCTTACATCAATCTCCTGATGGAAGAAAACGATTATGACCAGATTGTTTTAACGCAGGACTGGCATCCGGCCAATCATAAAAGTTTTGCTTCCAATAACGGAAAAAATGTTGGCGAAACGATTTCTCTCAATGGTGTCCCGCAATTTATGTGGCCGGACCATTGTATTCAGGGAACGTTTGGGGCAGAGTTTCATAAAGATCTGAATCGTAATAAAGTCACACACATCATCCAAAAAGGAAAAAATGTGGAGATTGACAGCTACAGCGGCTTTCAGGACAACAACCATTTTATGAAAACCGGATTGGAAGATTTTCTGAAATACCACGATATTCAATTGGTTGAGATTGTTGGGCTGGCTTTGGATTATTGTGTGAAATTCACCGCGATTGATGCTTTCAATGCCGGCTTTGTAACCTGTCTTCACTTCAACGGAACAAAAGCCGTGAATGTAAAACCGGACAGCGCCAGAAACGCGATTTATGATTTGGCTGAGAAAGGAATCACTATTTTAGCATAAAAACCTTAATTTTAAAGTCTTCGACGCCGCTTCGTGTGAGACCGCTGAATTTAAAAGATTCTCACACGGCGCGGAGTCGAAGTATTTTTATTGATTCCTGAATTTTCTTTTCAGTTTGGTTTTATGTCTGGAATAATGCGTTTGGTCTGAGGTTTTATCCGTCGAGATCACACTGATATTTCCGTCCACTTCCAGAATTGCTAATTTCACTTCGGATACTTTTTCAATGCCGTGTTCGTGTACCGCTTCTTCCAGCTCGTCCTCAGAGATCTGGACCTTTCTCAGTATTTCAGGATACACTACTCCATCTTTTATCAATATGTAAGGATGATCTTCTATCAATTCTTTGATTTTCTGATTCTTGAAAATAAATTTCTTCAGAACGAAATTGGCAACAAACAAAACCAAAGCAGCAACAATTCCGCCTTCCAGACTGCTGTTGGAGCCAACCATTGCGTTCTGAACTGCATTACTGATCAGTAACAAGAGAATCACATCACCCGCATTAAGCTGAGACAATTGATTTTTCCCAAAAACACGTACGGCAATTACCATAAAAAAATAAACGGCAAGCGAGCGGACAACGATATCAAGGATTGGATTCAAATTTGAAATTTTAGAAAATAAAGATAAAAAATTAGTTCAATAGTTATTATCATCAAGTTCATTATCTTTGATTCAAATATTAAAGTAATTATGATCAAGAAATTATTATTAACATTCGGTTTTTTAGCGGTATCAATGATGTTTGGACAGAAAAACAATGACCAGCAAACGGTTGCCGAAGCGTCTGAAAAGCTCAGATTAGCAATGATTAGCGGTGATAAAGCCATTTTAGAATCTTTGATTTTACCGGAGCTGACTTACGGACACTCTGGAGGACATATTGATGATGCTAAGGAATTTGTAGAAAAACTGGTCAGCAAAAAATCTAACTTTTTGACAATTGAAAACACCAATCAATCCATCCAAATTGTAGATAAAACCGCGATAGTCCGAAATCATTTGTTTGCCAAAACTGCAGACTTAGGAAAAGAACCCGGCGAAGTGAGCCTGGATATCTTGTACGTTTGGCAAAAAACTAAAAGTGGCTGGAAGTTGCTCGCTAGACAGGCTGTGAAAGCGGAGAAGAAGAAATAATAAAACTGAATTATATAAAAAAATCCGCTTCATAGCGGATTTTTTATTTCTATTTTCTTCTTTTCAGTTCTTTCTGTATCAGTCCTAATTCTCTACCGGTTTGTCCGGCAACTGAAGTATTTTCCTGAGCTCTTCTAGTGAGATACGGAACAACATCTTTTACAGGTCCGTACGGAAGATACTTAGCAACATTGTAATGTTTGTCGGCGAGATAATAAGTAATATTATCACTCATCCCGTAAAGTTGCCCGAAATAGATATGCGGATTGTCGTGTTCCAGACCTTTCGCTTTCATTTTATCCATTACTAATTCGGACGAAATCTCATTGTGCGTTCCGAAAAATGCAGAAACCTTGTCCAGATGTTCCATTACAAAATCAATTCCGGCGTTGTAATTATCATCTGTCGCTTGTTTGGTGGGCTGGATGGGATCCGGATAATTTTGCTCTTCGGCTCTTTTTCTTTCCTTCTCCATATAAGCACCACGAACAATCTTATAACCAATGAAATAACCCTTTGCTCTGGCTCTTTCCAGATGATCGTTCATATATTCCAGCCGGCCGGTTCTGTACATCTGGATGGTGTTCCAGACGATGGCTTTTTCCTTATTGTACTTTTCCATCATTTCTTCGCAAAGCTGGTCAGCCGCGTCCTGCATCCAGGTTTCTTCCGCATCTACCATTACTTTTTTATCGCTTTCGAAACAAAGTTGGCAGACTTCATCAAAACGCTGGACTACTTTATTCCATTCTTCTTTCTGGCTGGTTGTCAGCTCTTTTCCTTTTCCAACTTCCTCATAAATATCAATCCTTCCGAAAGCCGTTGGCTTGAAAACAATAAACGGAATTGCAGGATTTCCAACAGAAAATCTTACAATATCTTTGATTTCTTTGCAGACCGCATCGAAGACTTCTTCTTCTTCTTTGCCTTCAATCGAGTAATCGAAGATACTTCCAACACCACGTTTGAACATCTGTTTCACTACTTTCATACTTTCTTCCCGGGTTTCACCACCGCAGAACTGTTCGAACAAAGTTTGCTTGACAATCCCGTCCACAAACGGAAAATTGTTCCTAACTGTAAAATTGAGAAGAGAAACACCAATATTGGTCACTGCAGGCTGTTCAATCGCCTTGAACATCCAATAGGCTTTTTTGAGCTGAGCATCCGTTTTATCGGCAAATGCGAGCTTTGTATCATTGAAAATACTCATATCCGGAATTTGGTCTCAAATGTAAATATTATTTCAATTTTAAGTCGTATCTAAAAGCTAAATTTTGTCAGAAATATAAAATTAATTCTTCAGAAAATCGATACTTCATCATAACTTTAAATCATTAGAATTAATGATAATTTTAACAACTGATTTTTATTAATTATGAAAAAGAAAACCCTTTTGAAGTTAAACTCTAAAAGGGCTAATTATTTTGAACCACAAAAGTCACAAAAGAAAATATTAAATCTATTTCAGCTTTGGTTTAATCTGAGAGATAACAAAACTTTTGTGACTTTGTGGTAATTTATCAATGCAGGAAATGTCTCATTCCTGTAAATAACATCGGGATTTTATGTTCGTTCGCGGCTTGAATAGAATCATTGTCCTTCATACTTCCGCCAGGCTGGATAATCGCTTTGATGCCTTCCTGCGCACAGAAATCCACCACATCTCTGAAAGGGAAAAACGCATCCGAAGCCAAAACCAAGTCACCATTGAATTTTTCTTTGGCTCTTTCAACAGCTTGCTGTGTCGCCCAGATTCTGTTCACTTGTCCGCCGCCGATTCCGATAGCCTGAACGCCGTTTGAAACTACAATCGCATTGGATTTCACATATTTAACAACTCTTTGAGAGAATAGTAATGCTTTTCTCTGTTCTTCAGTCGGAGCCGTTTCTGTCACTAATCTGATATCGTCAGAAAATTGATCATCCGCATTCTGAACCAGCATTCCGCCATCGATTTTTACCCAGACTTGTTTGTCGGTAACTGCATTTTTAATTTTGATGATTCTAAGGTTTTTCTTTTTTTTAAGAATTTCTAAAGCATCTTCATCAAAATCCGTTGCCATAACAATTTCAAGAAACGTTTTGTTTAATTCCTCCGCTGTTGCAGCATCCACCTTATAATTCATTCCGATAATTCCGCCGAAGATAGAAATCGGGTCACACTCGAAAGTTTTGGTGTAAGTTTCCAAAGCTGTACTTCCAACCGCAACGCCACAAGGCGTGGAATGTTTTACTGCACAACAAGCCATTTCTTCTTTGAACTCATTCACCACTTTCCAACACAAATCCATATCCCGAAGATTATTGAAAGACAATTCTTTACCGCCCAAAATCTCAAAATCTTTCATGGCGCCATTTTCGAAAGTTGAGGTATAATAAGCAGCAGATTGATGAGGATTTTCACCATATCTCAAATCAGAAACCTTTTTATAAGAAGCGTTCAAATAAGTTGGATATTCTTCATCCAAAAGCATACTGGAAATTGCAGCATCATAAGCAGAGGTAAGGTTGAATACTTTTCCAGCTAATTTTTTTCTGGTTTCAATAGTTGAATCGCCATTTTCTGACATTTCATTTTGAACGACATCGTAATCATTAACATCTGTCAACACGGTCACTGAATTGAAATTCTTAGCCGCAGAACGTAACATAGACGGTCCGCCAATATCGATGAATTCTACTTTTTCATCTAGAGAAATAGCTTTGTTCACGTTTTCAAAAAACGGATAAAGATTTACGATGACCATATCAATCAGTCCGATTTCGTACTCCTGAACTGTTTTCATATGTTCCTCGTTTGAACGAACGGCTAATAATCCACCGTGGACTTTTGGGTGAAGGGTTTTCACTCTTCCGTCCAGCATTTCCGGGAAATCCGTTACTTCATCAATTTGGATTGGATTGAGCCCAGCGTCTTTCAGATGTTTGAAAGTACCGCCTGTGGAAATCAATTCGTACTCGTTAGCTTCCAAAAATCTGGCAAAATCTACCAAACCGCTTTTATCAGATACGCTGATAAGTGCTCTCTTTTTACTCATTTTTTTCTTTCAATTTTACTTTTTACAGCTTTTTTTCAAACTGTGATTTACCGGTTCTTTCACCTCCGGATTTCTATTATTAGATTGCTCCAACGGAGCTTTTAGATTCATTTTAAAAATTAAAGTTAATTTGAATTAAAATTCATAAAATATTATATAAAAATACTTTACGGATCAAAAAACAATTTTCACTTGAACTAAATCAATTTATTTATTAAGAATCAAATCAATGGCTTTCGGGAAAATATCATATTCGATCTGATGAACTTTTTGCGCTAATGTTTCAGCTGAGTCATTTTCTTCAACATCAAATTTCCCTTGCAAGATAATCTCACCTTCATCGATTCCGGAAGTCACAAAATGGACTGTTGCTCCACTTTCTTTTTCGCCTGATTCAATTACTGCCTCGTGAACGTGATGTCCCCACATTCCTTTTCCTCCAAATTTTGGCAACAACGCCGGATGAATATTAATAATCTTTCCGCTCCATTTCTCACAAAATTCCGGTTTTAGAATTGATAGAAAACCAGCTAAAACAATTAAATCCGTATTCCCCGGAATGGCTTTTTCTAAATTATCATAGAAATCTTTTCCTCGCTTGATTAATAGATTCGGAATGTTATGTTTTGTTGCCCTTTCCAATCCGAAACATTCTCGGTCTGCAATGACTAGATTCACTTTTGCATTTCGGATTTCGCCGCTATCGATACAGTCAATGATTCTTTGCAAATTGGTTCCTGAACCTGAAATTAGTATGACTAAGTTTTTCATTTAATCCTATGCTTTTTAAACGCAAAGTCCGCAAAGCTTTTTTTTAATACTCAATGTCTTTAAGTTCGCAAAGGCGTTTTACTCAGCAAAGAGTTTTTAACCATAATATTTACCTAGCCCCGATAGTAGCGGCATCCTTTTTTGTTTTTCTTTTCAATTTCTATTGATGACAAATCGTCGTAAAACAAAAAAGATATAGCGGATAGCGGGATTAAGCTTCTAAAATTTTAAATCAATTTTCTCGCTTCCTTCTGTGATTTCTCCAATCTCATAAGCGTCTTCCAGCAAATCAAGGATTTTTTCAGAATGTTCAGCGTCGGTTACCAATACCATTCCCACACCCATATTGAAAGTCCCGAACATCTCTTCTCTTATGATGTTTCCTCGTTTTCCCAATTCCTGCATTACAGTTGGAACTTTGATTTTTGAAGCATCGATGCTGGCACATAAACCGTTTGGAATGATTCTCGGAACGTTCTCGTACAATCCTCCACCCGTGATGTGCGCAATACCGCAAACAGGAACTTCTTCCAGAACTTTATGAACATCTTTATAATACAATCTGGTCGGCACCAACAAAGTCTCATATAATGGTTTTCCTTCGAATTCTTCTTCAAAATCGGGGAAAATTTTTCTTACCAAAGAAAATCCGTTGGAATGGAATCCTGAACTCGGAATTGCAATAATCCTGTTTCCTCTCCTGATTTTGGAACCATCAATGATCTGCTCTTTTTCAACAATGCCGACACAGAATCCTGCCACATCGTAATCGCCCGGCTGATACATCCCCGGCATTTCGGCAGTTTCCCCACCTATCAAAGCGCAGTTGTTATCCTTGCAGGCATTAACCATTCCTAAAACGATTTCTGCTGCGATGTCAGAATCTAATTTCCCACACGCTAAATAATCTAAGAAAAACAATGGTTTTGCGCCATGACATAGGATATCATTAGCACACATTGCAAAACAATCAACACCTATTGAATCATATTTTTTGGAATCCAAAGCGACTTTCAGTTTAGTTCCAACACCATCTGTGCCGGAAACCAGAACCGGATTTTTGTAACCTGCGATCTCATAAAACGCACCGAAGCTACCAAGATTGTTAAGGACATTTTTATTATGGGTCTCAGCAACGGCAGCTTTGATCTTATCAACGGTTTTGTAACCTTCTTCTTTATCTACTCCGGCTGATTTATAGGTATTGCTCATTTTTACTTTCAGAATTGCGATTCTTTCGATTCCTTCAGGCTTTGACACCTGAAAGAATCTTAGAATTCATTAGATTTATTTCAAACTTACTTTTCCAATTTTGGACAATAAAAAAGCCGACAATCTTAGAGATTATCGGCCGTTATTCCTGTTGACAAGTTCAGAGGCGCTTGTGTAATTCTTTTGGCAAGAATTAGGTTGCGGCTGGAAATGAACTTGTATGATTTTCATTTTCTTTCTTTGATGACAAAGTTAAGCATTATAAACATAATATTCCAAAATGTTATCCGAAAAAGTTTTTAACAGCAGATAATTTTTCTTCAAATTCTGCTTTCTTCTCTTCATCTACAATGCCTTTCTCATTATCAAAATTTTCTTTAAACTTTGGTAAAATGAAGCTTTGCAAGATATTTGCACCGCTAAAAGGTGCTCTCGCCTGGAAGGCTGCTGTCACATTTTTGCCGCCACCGGGACCAGGCGCTGTGGCCAAAAGAAATACAGGTTTCTCCCCAAAATGTTTTCTGTCCTTGATTCTGGAAACCCAGTCGAAAATATTCTTAAAAGCAGCTGTGTACGTACTGTTATACTCTGCCAGAGACATTATCAGCAAATCTGAAGCGTCAATTTTTTCAGCAAATCTTAATGCTAAAGTCGGGATTCCGTCGTGTTTCTCCCGGTCTACACTGAAGATCGGCATTTCATAATCATTAAGATCAAGAACTTCTACTTCTGCACCTGTGAATTGTTTAGCTGCGTATTCTGCTAATTGTTTATTAATGGATTCTCTGGAATTGCTTCCGGCAAATGCTGTTATTTTCATTGTATTCAAAAATTAAAGCCCCAAATGTAGGGACTTTAAAGATTAAAACAGATTGATGTAAGATATTATTTTTCGATTTTCAAAATATCCAGAATAGTTCCGTACAAAACCTCAGCTCCTGTTGCTAAATCTTCAGGAGACGAATATTCCAGCGGATTATGGCTGATGCCGTCTTTACAGCGGACGAAAATCATTCCGTAGTCACAGGCGTAAGAAATTGCCATAGCATCGTGAAAAGGGCCACTCATCAATTCCGGTGTATTTTCCAAACCTATCTTTTCACAATTATTCCGGATGATATCTTTGATCCAGTCTGCACAATACCGCGGCTCCGATTTCCAGTCTTCTGAAATTTCATAAGACAAACCGTGTTTTTTGGAAATTTCATCGATTTTATCCAATAATTGTTTTTCGTAACGGTTTCTTCTTTCCAGATCGATGTCACGCAAATCCAGCGTAAATTCTACTTCTTCGGGAATGATATTTCTGGAAGCAGGAAAAACCTTGATGGTTCCACAGGTTCCGACTGTCGGATTTCCCGGAACCTGATTGGCAATTTCGTTAAGTGCAACAATAATTTCAGCAGCGCCAACCAAAGCATCTTTTCGCATCGGCATCGGAACAGAACCGGCGTGTCCAGCCATTCCTTTCAGCTTAACAGTCAGCCAGATCGGGCCGGAAATTCCGGAAACGACTGCAATTGGTTTTTCCTGAATATCCAAAACTGGTCCTTGCTCAATGTGAAGTTCGAGATAGCAATAGATACTTCCCTCTTTATATTCTGATTCTTTGAATTTTGTAATATCACAACCGAAATCTTTAAGAGCCTTTTCTCTTGTGATTCCGTTAGCGTCCGCTCTCTGCAATTCGCCTTCTTCCAGCCTTCCTAGGATTCCACGCGAACCAAATAAACCTTTGTTAAAACGCCACCCTTCTTCATCAGCAAATGAAATGATTTCTAAAGTCCGTTCGGATCTAAGGCCTTTTTCATACATTGTAATAGCCGCTTCAATGGCACAAAGAACACCGGCAACACCATCATATCTTCCGCCATAAGGCTGAGAATCCAGATGTGAACCAACCATCAGAACCGGCAAATCCGGGTTAGTACCTTCTAACCTTCCGATGAGATTCCCGAAGTTGTCAATTCTTGTTGTCATTCCTGCTTGCTTCATCCTCAATGAAGCGAGTTCAAATGCTTTTTTTTCGTCCGGAGAATGCGCAGGTCTGTTGGTTCCTGTTTCACCGATTTTCCCGATTCTGGACATTTCGGTGAAGAAGTTTTCGAGGCGTGAAGCGTTGATGTTCATTGGTTTTATGTTAAAATTAAATCTCGATATTTACTGATGGAATGTTCGTTGAAATTTTATTGTAATGTTATAAAAATTCCTTTGTGATCACTTAATTCATCTTTTTCTATGAAGAAATTTGATTCAATGATTTTATTGTTCAAAAAATGAGGAACTATAATATGATCTACATTTTCTTCAATATTCTGAGTAGCATTATAAAGATGCAATTCTTCAAAGAGGTTTATAATTGATTCACTAATTTTTTTATTGATTTGAATTTTCTTTTCATTTAATTTGAAGGAAGTATTCAAATCACCAACAATAAACAGATTCTTATTTTGTTGAATAATCTTTTTTGAATCTTCAATTAAATTTTTCAGTTCTGCTTCTGCATATTTTAGCTTCTGAGAAAACCAAGTTCCTATTATTGTTGCAAGAAATACCACATTTCCAAATTCTGTTTCAAATTCTAATGCCAGGTTTGTATATCTATCAGCAACAGCATATTTTTTTACAGCTTTTGTTTTTGAATAAATTGCTGTGCGAAAAGCTTTTTCTCCATTCAGATAATTTGAATAATTTAATTCCTCGTGTTCAATATGTTCCGGAATGTTTTCTGAAAAATATTTAAATGGAAATTTTTCTAAATTGAGATCAATTGCTTCTGTAAGAATTAAAAAATCAAAATCTTGCTTATTAAGAAAATCTTCAATTTTGAAAAATGTCTTTTGGGGTTTTGTTTTTTCAGATTTATACTTTTTAGCCCAATCAATATTAAATGTTGCTATTTTCATAACGTTTCAGCTAACTCATAAATGCTACGAGTTTGCGACTAATGATCATTCAGCGGCAAACCCTTTTCCTGAAACTGGATCCAGTTGAGATAGTCCGGAGCAACCCTTTTCTCTTCCATTGTAATACAGTTGTCTACCGGGCAAACCAGCTTACAAAGGTTGCAGCCAACACATTCCGGTTCGTTGATCGTGTAAGTATTGTAAGGCATTCCGTCGCCTTTGAAAATCGCCTGATGCGATGTGTCTTCGCAGGCAATGTGGCATAATCCGCAATGGATACATTTGTCCTGATTGATATTAGCAACAATGTGAAAATTGAGGTCGAGCTTTTCCCATTCGGTCATCGTAGGAACTGATTTGCCTACGAAATCTGTGATTTTTTCAAAACCTTTTTCGTCCATCCAGTTATTGAGACCTTCGCATAAATCTTCCACAATTCTGAATCCATATTTCATCGCCGCTGTACACACCTGAACGGAAGTAGAACCCAACAACATAAATTCTACCGCATCCTGCCACGTTGAAACGCCTCCAATCCCGGAAATCGGAACCTGTGAAGTAATCGGATCTTTGGAAATGGTTGTCAGCATTTTAAGCGCTATCGGTTTAACTGCCGGACCGCAATAACCACCAAAAACGGATTGCCCACCAACATTCGGATTCGGGACAAACGTATCCAGATCGATTCCTGTAACGGACTGAATGGTATTGATCAAAGATAATGCGTTGGTTCCTGCATTGACCGCCGCTCTTCCGGTCGGAACTACGGAATGAACATTAGGTGTGAGCTTGGTAATGACCGGCAATGTAGCAACTTCCATCACCCATTCTACGATCATTCCCGCAATTTCCGGATCCTGTCCGACAGCTGCACCCATTCCTCTTTCCGTCATTCCGTGAGGACAACCGAAATTCAGCTCAAAACCGTGAGCACCTGTTTGTTCGCAACGCTTTACCATTTCGTGCCACGCTTCTCTTGTATTGTCGGCCATTAGAGAAATAATCATCGCTCTGTCGGGAAACTCCCTCACCACTTCTTCAATTTCCCGAAGGTTGATATCCAAAGGTCGGTCGGAAATCAATTCTATATTATTGAAACCTGCAACACGCTGTCCGTTGAAATTGATTGCGGAATAACGGGAAGAAACATTTTTCACCTGAGAACCAAGCGTTTTCCAGACAACGCCGCCCCAGCCCGCTTCGAAGGCGCGCATTACATTGATTTTTTTATCCGTCGGCGGTGCTGAAGCCAGCCAAAAAGGATTCGGGGATTTTATACCTAAAAAGTCACAAGATATATCTGCCATTTTTTGAATTTTAAATTATAAATTTTAGATTTTGAATTAAAGGCTTCGACAAGCTCAGCCTGACAATGTTGGGTTTTGAATATTAAATCTTGAATTTTAAATGATTCTGTAATTCGTAATTTTTAATTCGCAATTAATTTAAAATATATTCCAAAATGGAACGAGCAGCCAATTTTCCGTCCTGAGCAGCATTCACCACTTCTTTTCCGCCATTGATGCAATCACCACCGGCAAAAACACCTTTCCAATTAGTTTCATAAGCGGAATTAACGGAAACTTTGCCATAAGAATTCTGTAATTCGTAATTGGAAATTAATCCTTCGAATGGTGTTTGCCCGGCTGCTTTGATGATCATATCGCATTCGATTTCAAAGGTTTCGCCGGTTTCCACAGGACTTCTTCTTCCGGAAGCATCCGCATCGCCTAATTTCATCCTGCTGCAAACTAATGTCTTTACATTTCCATTCTCAGCATAAACTTCCTTTGGTGCTGCGAGATATTCCAAATTGCAACCGTCTAGTTTTGCAATATCAAGCTCGACATCGGTGCAAGGTTTTTCATTTTCCGTTCTTCTGTAAACAATCGTCACATCCTTTGCACCCAACCTTTTTGCCTGTGTTGCCGCATCTATCGCTGTCATTCCCAAACCAATCACCACAACTTTATCGCCAACGGGAACCGCTGAAAAATCATTGGTTCTGAGATTATAAATATAAGAAATTGCGTCTTCGACACCTTGAGCATCTTCCCCTGAAATATCGAGTCTTCTCGCAATTCCGACACCGATGCCAAGAAAAACCGCATCGAAATTGTCCTGTAAATCTTTCAGGTGAACATCTTTTCCAAGTTCCTGGTTATATCTGATATCAATTCCGCCAATGGATGTGATATATTTTACTTCGTCTTCGCAAAATTCCGGAGTGACTTTATAAGCCGCAATTCCGTAAGTCATCAGACCGCCGCCTTTGGATTCTTTCTCAAAAATCGTCACGTCCACACCTTCTTTTGCCAAATAGAAAGCGCATGCCAATCCGGCAGGACCAGCACCAACTACTGCGACCTTTTTCCCAAGAGAAGGCTTTCTCTCGAACAATTGCCAGTTGTTATACATTGCTTTTTCGGTGGAATATCTTTGCAAACGTGCTATCTGAATCGGTTCTTCGTGCAGCAAATTATAAACGCAGGAACCTTCGCACAGCTTCTCAACCGGGCAGACTTTGGAACAGCTTGCGCCCATAATATTATCCGTAAAAATGGTGCGAGCCGAACCTTTTACATTATCTGTTGCAATTTGTTTGATAAATTTCGGAATGTTGATATGTGTTGGACACATTTTGATACAAGGTGCATCATAACACATTATACAGCGGTTGGCTTCTATTATAGCGCCTTCCCGATTCTCAAAAGGAGGATGAATGTCTGCGAAATTTTGCTGATATTGTTCTTCAGTTAAACGTCTGTTTGCTATCATAATTTTCTTAGTTGTCAGTTGTTGTTTAGTAAATAAGGTTTGATTGATTGTCAAACCGGTATTATATCTTCAATCCGCAGCCCGGCTTGAACGGAGCTCTTTTTCTTTTTACAGAAAAGAAAAAAGCGGGAGTGGAAGACGGATATAGCTGCCATAAAAATTTATAATTGAGTTAAGTCATTGTAAGTCTCCGGTCTTCTGTCTCGGTAAAACTGCCATTTGGAACGCACCTGGTCTATCAGATCCAAATCGAATTCGGCAATGAGAAGCTCATCATTATCTTCTGAAGCCGTTGCGAAGATTTCACCCAAAGGATTGACGAAATAAGAAGTTCCGTAGAATTTCCCGAGATTCCAGGGTTTTTCTGTCCCAACACGGTTGATGCAGCCCATAAAATAGCCGTTCGCTACAGCGTGAGCCGGCTGCTCCAGCTTCCAAAGGTATTGCGATTGTCCGACTGTAGTTGCAGAAGGATTGTAAACGATTTCGGCACCATTGATTCCCAACGCTCTTGCACCTTCGGGAAAATGCCTGTCGTAGCAGATGTAAACACCGACTTTAGCATATTTGGTCTGGAAAACAGGATAGCCCATATTTCCGGGCTTGAAGAAGTATTTTTCCCAGAATCCACCCGTTTGCGGAATGTGGTTTTTACGGTATTTTCCAAGATACTGTCCGTCTGCATCTATTACGGCGGCTGTATTATAAAGAATTCCGGTGCCGTCTTTTTCGTAAATAGGAACAATGATGACCATTTGGTATTTTTTGGCATATTCTGCCATCAGATCCGTAGTTGGACCCGGAACGGTTTCTGCCGACTCATACCATTTGGAATCCTGACCCGGACAGAAATAAGGTGTATTGAAAATTTCCTGAAAGCATAAAATCTGTACGCCTTTTTCACCGGCTTCATCAATATAAGGCAGATGTTTTTCCAGCATCGCCTGTTTTATTTCGTCAATGGTTCCTTCGCCTTCTGTTTTGGCAAGAGACATCTGGATTAATCCTGATTTTATTTTCATTTTAATTACGAGTTTTTAATTACGAATTACTTTATTCAATTAGAATTACGTTTTTAAATTATAAATTAGATTTGAGGGTAATTTGAATTTTACCAATAATTCTACAAATTTCTTCTGCATCTTTTATTAAACTTTCTGCCGTTTCTTGATTTAAATATTTTGTTGCAAATAACAATTTTAACCAGTATAATGTTTCTCTTGCTTCCTTGTAAGCAATGGAAAGTTTCGATATAAAATCCGCTTTACTTTGTCCTCCAATCGATTACTCTACATTTGCTCCAATAGAGGTCCCACTTCTTAATAATTGTTTTGAAAGAACATATTCTTGTTTCTCAGATTTCAAATATTTATAACAATTCACAATTCTTATTGCAAAAGCAAAACTTTTTTGTTGAATTATATTATTGTCTTTCATCGTAATTTCCGTAATTGCTAATTCGTAATTAACCTAAATTTTATCGGAAACTTTGTTGCGTTTGATAAACTGTCCATAACCTTTTCCGACCAAGCATTCGTTATTATCAATGGCGACTTTTCCTCTTAATAAAACGGTTTTGACTTTTCCGGTCACTTCCCAGCCTTCGTAACCGCTGTAATCCACATTCATATGATGGGTTTTTGCTGAAAGTGTATGTCTTTCATTCGGGTCGAAAATGACTAGATCGGCATCTGAACCGATAGAAATTGTCCCTTTTTTAGGGTACATTCCGAATATTTTTGCGGGATTTGTACAAGCCACTTCTACGAATTTGCTTAGTGTAATTCTGCCTTTATTAACTCCTTCGGAATACAGTAATTCCATACGGTTTTCTACAGCCGGATGTCCGTTCGGAATTTTTGAGAAATCATCTTTTCCCATTAATTTCTGTTCCCAGAAAAAAGGACAATGGTCTGTAGCAACCACATTGACCAATCCCTGATTGATTCCTGCCCAAAGCGTTTCCTGATCTTTTTTCTCTCTCAAAGGTGGCGACATCACCCATTTTGCACCTTCGAAATCTTTTTCATAAAGCGATGCATCCAAAATCAAATACTGAATACAGGTTTCCACGAAAACGTGCTGATTTCTTCTGGTTGCGTTTCTCACCGCATTCAGAGCGCCTTCACAAGTCAGATGCACAATATATCCGGGGCAACCTGTGAAATTGGTCATATCCACAAAACGCTCGCTGGCTTCCGCTTCCGTCACTTCCGGTTGTGATAAGTAATGGTAAATCGGTGCACGATTACCTTCATTTCTGTTTTTCTGAACCAGATAATCAATCATATCACCGTTGGTTGCGTGAACGTTGATCAGTCCGCCATGTTGTTTCACTTCTTCCATCAAGCCGACCATCTGTCTGTCATCCACCATCAATGCACCTTTGTAAGCCATAAATGTTTTGAAAGACGTAATGCCTTCCTCCTCAATCATTTCCCGGATTTCCGGTTTAGTATTGTCATTATAATCCGTAACAGCCATATGGAAACTATAATCGCCGACTGCATTTCCATCGCTTCTTCCCTTCCATTCTTCCAAAGCAAAACGAAGTGATTTCCCTTGAGTTTGCAAAATAAAATCAATAACCATCGTAGTTCCGCCGAATAATGCTGCCCTTGTTCCTGTTTCATAAGAATCACTGGAAAAGGTTCCCATAAAAGGCATATCCAGATGAACGTGAGGATCTATTCCGCCAGGAAAAATCAATTTACCGGAAGCATCAATGACTTCATCCGCTTCATATTTCAGATTCTTTCCAATGGCCGAAATGGTTTCACCTTCGATAAATAGATCACCGATGAAATTTTCTGAAGCTGTCACTATATTGCCGTTTTTGATTAAAATGCTCATAGATTAGTATAAAATGATTGATGATAATTGATGATTGATTACTTATGCTTTACTTTTTGTTTTTCATTAACAGAAAATAAACTAATCCACTGATAAAGAATCCGATAAACCATCCGTAGTGGTAAAGATTGGTCAGCCACTCCGGAACCGAATCTGCCGGGATGATTTTAATGGTTACCAGAAAGCCCGGAATGTTAGGTAGAATCCCGAAAATCAATGCCAGAATAGCTTTGAAATTAAACCCATTTTTATAAGAATAGGTTTTTCCTTCCTGATATAATTCTTCAAGAACTAATTGTTGTTTTTTGACAAAAAAGTAATCTGAAATCATAATCCCTCCAATAGGACCAAGCAAGCTGGAATATCCTACCAGCCAGGTGAAAATATAGCCTGAAGGATCTGCAATCAGTTTCCAGGGACAGATTAAAAAGCCAATAATTCCTGTGATATAGCCGCCGGTTCTGAAACTTATTTTTTTTGGATTAAGGTTTGCAAAATCATTAGCCGGACTTACAATGTTGGCTGCAATATTGGTGGCTAACGTTGAAATTGCAATAGCGATCATTGCTAAAGTCACCAGAATTTTGTTCTCAAACTTTCCTGCCAGGATCACAGGATCCCAAATCGTTGTTCCGTAGATGATGGTCGTTGCAGACGTCACCACAACGCCGATAAACGAGAAAACAGCCATTGACGGCGGTAAGCCGATCATTTGTCCATTGATCTGAGCTTTTTGAGAAGTCGCATATCTTGTAAAATCAGGAATATTCAATGACAATGTTGCCCAGAATCCTATCATTCCTGTCAGAGCCGGAAAGAAAAACGTCCAGAATTCTGAAGACGATTTAAATTTTGAAGGCTGATCCAGAATTTCGCTCAAACCTTTTGTTGAGTAAACAGCCCAGAATAATAAAGCAAATGCTGCCGCAGGCAAAAAAACCGCTTTGAATACCAACAACTTGCGGATACTGTCTACTCCGAAATAAACGACAACCATATTGATAATCAGGAAAATAAAAAAGCAGAGCATCTCCGGAAATGGTGGAAAAAACCCGGTAATTGCCGGTTCAGGAAGCGAAGTTATCCAGACTCTCAGAATCTGGTAAAGAGAAACGCCGCCAATCCACGTCTGTATCCCAAACCAGCCGCAGGCAACAATAGCCCGCAACAACGCCGGAATATTGGCACCTGCCGTTCCAAAGCTGGCTCTGGCAAACACCGGAAATGGAATTCCGTATTTGGTTCCAGCGTGACCGTTCAAGATCATCGGGATCAGAACAATAAGATTTCCCAAAAATATCGTCAGTACCGATTGCCACCAGTTCATTCCGCCCTCTATCAGTGAGCTAGCCAGCATATACGTCGGGATGCACATCGACATGCTGATCCATAATGAAGCATAGTTCCAGGTACTCCAAGTTCTTTTATTCGGAGAAACAGGAGCCAAATCTTCATTATAAAGTTTTGGATCGAAAACGGGATTCTGCTTGGTATCTGGCATTGTTTTTATGAAATTTAATAGGTAGCTTCATCCGCAATTTTAAGGGCTTCGGAGATAATGGCCAGACCTTGTTCCATTTCTTCTTTCGTGATGATCAAAGGTGGTGCAATGAAAATATAACCCCATCTTACAAAAGTGTACATCCCCAGCTCTTTGATCTTTGCGGCCACTTTGTTCATGACAGCCATATCATCCGGCTTTGCATTGAAAGGCGCCATTGGTTCTTTGGTTTCCCTGTTTTTCACCAATTCCAAACAACCAAGCAATCCTGTATTTCGGAAATCACCAATTGAAGGATGAATCTTTTTCATTTCTTCAATTCTTGACTTGAGATACTTACCCATTTCAGCCGCTCTTTCGATTAGATTATCCTCCTCATAGATCTTAATCACCTCCATAGCTGCTGCACAGGAAACTGCGTGTGCGGAATAAGTTAAACCTAGCGGAAGAACCGCATCATCGTATTTTGAAGCAATTTTTTCCGACACCATAACACAGCCAAGCGGCAGATAACCACAGGTGAGACCTTTTGCCATAACAATCATATCCGGAATGATGTCGTGGTTCTGGAAACCAAACCATTTCCCGGTTCTTCCGAAGCCAGACATCACTTCATCAATGATTAACAAAATCCCATGCTTATTGCAGATTTCTCTGACTTTTTTCAAATAACCTTTCGGATACTGGAGACAGCCGGAAGTTCCGGATTCGCCTTCGAGGAGAATAGCGGCAATAGTATTTGGTCCTTCATATTCAATTTGTCTTTCCAATGAAGCCACCGCATCTTTAAGAAGATTTTCTTCGCCATATTCATAACGATAGGCGTAAGGTAAATCGAAATGAATAAAATTAGGAGCCTGCTGAGCATCTACAGGAATTTTCCTTGGATCGCCACCTGCGGAAATAGCACCAATGGTAGCACCGTGATAAGACTGATATCTTGTGAAGATCTTGTGACGACCTGTATAAAGTCTTGCCAGCTTTATGGCATTTTCATTAGAAGTTGCGCCACAGACTGTAAAAAACGCACGGTTCAAATCACCCGGACAGATTTCGGCAAGCTTTTTACCCAAATCTCCCCTGACTTTCGAAACACAGCTTGGCGAAATAAATGCCACTTCCTGCATCTGCTTTACAACAGCTTCCGTTACCCGCTGATCGCCGTAACCAATGTTAGAATTCATCAGACCCGATGAAAAATCAATGATTTTTTGTCCACTGTAATCGTAAAGATAAACCCCTTCTGCTCTTTCTATGGCGAAAGGATCGATGCCTTTTTGTTTGGACCAGGACATTATCGTATAGTCCAATGCATTGTCTATAACTCCCTGTCTGTTGATTTTATGTTTTAATGTATCTGACATTTTTAATTTTTAATTTAAAATTACTTTAACTCATCCAGTTGATTCCCGCTTCAGGATTCCATTTGGTAGTCATTTTTTTAAGTTTTGTCCAAAATTCAATGGAACTTTTTCCGGTGATATCGCCCACTCCGAATCTCGACTCATTCCAGCCTCCGAAGGAAAAAGGCTCTCTCGGAACCGGAACACCGATGTTTACACCAATCATTCCAGCTGAAGCATTTTCCATAACATATCTGGCCAATCCGCCACTTTGTGTGAAAACAGACGCTGCATTTCCGTACGGATTGGCATTTTCTATTTTTATAGCTTCTTCCAGGCTACGGCTTCTGATAATGGAAATTACAGGTCCGAAGATTTCTTCTTTAGCAACAGACATTTCCGGCGTTACATAATCAATAATTGTTGGCCCTACATAGTAACCATTTTCTTTGCCTCCCACTTTATAACCTCTTCCATCAAGAAGAATTTTTGCCCCGTCTTTTTCAGCCTGGGTAATGTAGCCTTCTATTCTTTCTTTGGCAGCTTTAGAAATGACGGATCCCAGATTTTTTCCCGGAACTACATTTTGAGCTTCCTGAACCATTTTAGCTATAATATGGTCGGTTTGTCCTACAGCAACCATTGCCGAAGCAGCCATACACCGCTGCCCGGCGCAACCGGACATTGAGGCTGTAACATTAGCAGCAGTCATTTCAGGATTAGCATCCGGAAGCACCAATAAGTGGTTTTTTGCACCACCGAGTGCCAGACATCTCTTTAGATTAGATGTTGCACGCTGGTAAACTATTTTTGCCACCTTAGTAGAACCTACAAACGAAACCGCTTCAATATCGGGATGATCACATATTGCTTCTACAATCTCCTTTTCACCGTGAACGATGTTCAATACACCGTCCGGAAGTCCTGCCTGTTTCAAAAGCTCAGCAATTTTTAACGCGCTCAATGGAACCAATTCGGATGTCTTGAGTATCATTGTATTGCCCAATGTTATGGCATTTGGGATAGTCCAGTTAGGAACCATGGACGGAAAATTAAATGGCACAATAGAAGCTACAACACCTAAAGCGGCATGTTCTGTGCGGCATTCCACACCTTTGCTGACTTCCAGAATCTCACCCTGAATCAGCTGAGGAAGGGATACTGCAAATTCTGTCAGTTCAATGCTTTTTTCGACTTCTGCCCTGGCCTCGTCAAATGTTTTTCCGTTTTCCTCCTGAATCAGCGCTGAAAGCTCATGAATATTTTGCTCAAGAAGCCTTTTGTATCTGAAAAATACCTGAACCCGATCCTTAATAGGTGTTTTTGACCATGTTTTAAACGCCTCTTTTGCCGCAGACACAGCTATATCCAAATCTTCTTTTGATGATAGTGCAACTTCAGCAATAACTTCTCCTGTAAGAGGCGATTCTACGTTCATCCAGCGGTTGGTGATTGTTTCCGTCAACATACCATTAATATAATTATTAGCTTTTCCGTATTTATTTGACATTTCTATTATTGATTTTTCAATGATTTTATTAAAAGCTAATCTAAAAAACAATTTTTACATAATTGCAATTTTTACAATAATTTATAACGATTCTAAAAAATTTGCAAAATTTATGTATTTTTGTGTAAAATTTATTACCAATGGAAAATAAGCTGGATGATATCGATTTCCTGATTCTAAAAGAGCTCCAAAGGGACGGACGCGCTTCTTTTACGGAAATAGCTGATAAACTTAAAGTATCAATCAGTAATGTGCGAAGCAGGGTCACCAAGCTGATTGATGAAAAAACGATCCAGATTGTAGGACGGATTAATCCTCAGAATGTTGGTTTTAATGCCTATGCGAATATTGCAGTATCCGTGCGGCCTGCTAAGATGATTCCGGATGTTATCAGTACACTTTTGAAGATGCCCGAAGTTAGTTTCCTTGCCAATACTGCAGGAGAATTCGACATCGAGGTCGATATTATGAGCAAGAATAATGAGCAGCTGCATCAGCTTGTCAATCAGAAAATTGCTAAAATTGAAGGTGTATTCCAGACCAAGACAACACTGTATATGAAAGTCCATAAGTATGCACAGCCGGATCTAGACCTCATTAAATAATACTGTGTGTATATAAAAAAAATTGAGCATCACTGCTCAATTTTTTTAATCTTGTATGCTATTTTATTTAACTGCTTTCCATGCTTGTTCTGATTCCATAAGATGGTGTTCCAGCGTCGGAACTGTTTTTCCTGCAAATGCTTTCAGGGACGCATCTGTTCCGTTTGTCGCTTCCTCTTTAAACTCTGCTATATCTTTTTTGTGATCATTAACCATTAGTTCGGTATAAGCCTTATCAAAATCAGCTCCTTTTTTAGACTTGAGATCATCATACATTTTTTGCTGATCTGCATCCATTGCTGCAGGCAAGCTATACTTAGCTGATGCCGCCCATTTTTTCAGTTCCTCATTAGCCATACTATGATCTTTAACCATCATTTGTCCAAGCGACTTCACTGCAGCATTCGATGCATTGGTAGCCGCCAGCTTTCCGAGCATCACTTCCATCATTCCACCTTTTGCAGCAGCGTCAGCAAATTTTTTATCCTGTGCGCTCATTCCTTTTGTAGCATCACCTGATGCGGCGGCGGCAGATGAATCCATAGGCATATTGGTGCTATCCATTGCCATATTCCCGGAATCCGCAGATGTTGCCATTGTGCTGTCTCCGGATGTGTTCAAAGATGTTGTTTCCTTTTTGTTGCAAGACATTAGTGCTGCAACAGCCATAAGGCTTAAAACCGTATTTTTCATAATAGTAAGTATTTGGTGTGTTGCAATTGAGGTAACAATTTGTCTGCCAAATCATTAATAAAATTCCTTGTTGGCAAAACTTTATATTAAATACTTTAAAGGGCCGTAAATCATAATAAAAACAAATCAATCTTTTTTCAAAAAATTCACTCATCATTGCTATAAAATAAATTTATGGTCTTAAAATTGATAATCATTTTTAAATACTTTCAATTATTTGATAATAACTTAACACCTTTTCACACTATGATATTTGATAAAAACTTTTTGAAAATGGCCGGAGAAGACGGTTTTTTCATATTTCAGGGAGAACAGGAAAACAGTAGTTTTGTAAATCCTTACAATGATAACCCTTATATGTTAAGCTCTCTAAAAAAGCTTAAAGAGCGTATAACTTGCAAAAAAAAGCAATCCGCTATCGATGCCTGCCTGGATGATTATAAGGATGATATTGTAGAAACGCCGCAAATCAATAGCGTTTTTGAAACTGACCTAAAGCCAGAACGCAATACTTTTGCAGAATACGCCAGATCTTCTTATCAGAAAGTATTAAAAGATATTGCACATCTTCAAAACCTGATTGATCAGTTAGGTATCAACGAAGTGCGAATATAATAGGATCAGATATTTACTAAAAACGTTTATAATTATAATCATCGATAAGAAAATTGAAATAAATTCTTGTCGATGATTTTTTATGCAACAAAACAGCCCGGGAAATATTTTCCGGGCTGTTTTGTTTTATTATTTTTTGAAAATCTATAAAGTTTGCTCTTGGTGTTTTCCTTCTTTTATTTCTTCCACCATTTTCGCATTGAAAGCAGGAAGATCTTCCGGCGTTCGGCTGGTAACTAAACCTTCATCTACCACTACTTCACTATTTTCCCATTGGGCACCGGCATTTTTCAGATCGATGCTGATAGATTCTACCGAAGTCATTTTTCTTCCCTCTACAGCGTTGGCACTTATCAGGATTTGAGGCCCGTGACAAATGGCAGCTACAGGTTTATGCTGCTGGAAAAAATCCTGCACAAATGATATCGCTTTCTTATTGGTCCTTAACTGATCCGGGTTGATAACGCCACCAGGCAGTACCAACGCATCATAATCAGAAGCAGAAACTTCATCCAGCGTTTTGTCTACATCATATTCCCGGCCCCAATCTTTTTCTGCCCAGGCTTTAATAGTTCCAGATTTCGGGCTGACGATGTGCGCCGTCCATCCTTGCTGTTCAAGATGTTCTTTTGGAGAACTTAATTCACTTTCTTCGAATCCGTGGGTTGCCAGTATGGCTACTTTCTTTGACATAATATTTATTTTTTTGGTGTTAATATGTCATTCTCAAAGAAAATATAATGCCGAGAAAGGTTATAGAGTTTATAAATATTTGTTAAAGTAAGCCAGAATGTATCTTTGACGAGGGTAAGACATTTTTTTGCAAGTATTAACTTTTGTATGTTTAACTATTTCCCGATACAGTATCTATAGAAGTGTTTATTAATGGTAGTTTACACAATACAAAATGTACAAAAGTGGTACACGATTAAGATGCTGCAACATCTTTTTTTTCTACTTTTCCGCACGAATCTCTTCGCACTAAACAATTGTAAACCAATTTTTTACAATTTTTGACGATAAATTTAAAAATACATTTGTATTACTTCTGTACACCTTAAACCTTGTAACTTGCAGTAAACTAAATATTTAACATTTCCCGAATGCAAGAGTGATAATAGATAGATTTCGCCAGTACACCTCAATTTTCATCTACTTCTATAACGGAAATAAAATTAGAATTATAATAAGAATAGTTCAAATTTTCTCCAGACTGGTAAAGGAACACTGAATCTTCAGCCAATCTGCTTGTGTTAGATTCATTTTCAATCGTCTTTTATGAAAATTATCAACTACTTTATCTACTTATACAAAGAAATAAATAACATTAGGGTATTATTTAACGACTTACTTAGTCCAAATAATACTATATAGTATTATAAATCTTTAAAATTATGAAGTAAGCATATCTCAATAAGATAAAGCGATGCTGCATTAAGATGTTATTGGATTTTAATTGTGCGTAAATGTATTCCCACATAAGATACACTCATTCTCTATTTTTATTACTTCTATTTTTACTTCGTAAATCAACAACAATAACTCCTGATACTTCTTCGGTTATTTCTTTGAATTCTTGGAAAAACCATTTCTGAATCACTTCATTATTTTCTCGTAGAATTGAATTTATATAATTAGGAAGATTAAATGTATCATACTGACCATTTTTATTTTGATTATGGAAAGAAGGTTGAAAATAATTTTGAAAGAAATTGTCAAAATTTCCATTTGCAAGAGGACAACAAAACAAACAGCTTACAGGAATAGACATTGAAATTAATGTTTCAGATGAAACATACTCCTTAACTTTATTTATTATCTGATCATACAATTCTTGCGCGCTAGATACAAACACACCTTCATCTTTTATCTTGTAATTACATCTATTATCTAAATTTTCATCATTATAGAAGGCATATAATGGAATATAATTTTTGATATTTGCTTCATGCAATAGTTTTTCGATTTGTCTTCCATGTTCATTAGTATATGCTATTCCATAGTAATGGTCTTTTCCTCTACGTAATCTCTTAGCTTGGATTCTAAATCTATGAGTTATTGTGTGCCCAATTACCCATAATTCAAAATCAGCACCGGTCATTCTGGCTTCCTGAATTCTATTAAACTGAATGGATCTAATATTCTCATTTAAGTCGTTTAGTTTATAAAGAAACCAATCTGATATTGATTCTTCATTTACGGCTTCTTGTTTATTCTGCCACTTCAATATTTCTTTAGAGCAGACAGTAAATGTTTGACAAACTGATAATGGCATTTTCGTTTTTTTAATTTTAAAATCTAACAGAAGGATTTAACATGTTTTTATATAAATTTTCTCACAATTGTGGTTTATTTAAGACTAAATTAGTTTAAAGGTACAAGTAATTATTAGGTACAAAATAAATCTAAAGAATATATTTTATAATCATTTTTGAAAATGACTTCATCAAACCTACTTTACCTTATTTATTTTCGTTTTATTTTCACTGAAAAGTTATTAAGCTACAGCGCAAATTTGCTTAATGAGATCTTTTAGATCATCATAACCATTTGATAATAATGTATGTCTCCATCCATACCAATATTTTTCTGGTTCACCTAACCCGTTATTGGTAAGTATTGTTTGTAATGAATCCGGAATTTCATATTTATCAAAACCAGTGTATATAGGGCTAATCCCAAAATACAAATTTATTTTTTCTCTTATATCACACTCCATAAGTACAGAAAACTTTTTCTCCTCTACCGTTATTACAACTCCAAAATTAATTAACTCATTTCTAGTTGTGTGGTCATCTTCCACAATTCTTAAATCGCGAAAGTCTAATTTGAGTTCCTCTTTCCATTCTTTAAATTTTTCAACCACAATTTTTCTGCGGTAATCAACTTTTAAAAGTTGTATCTGTGCCATGGCGTTATTTAATTCACTCTCTTTCTGCGATAAAATTTCAATTGCTTCATACGGGTTATCATCCTGTAAGTTTAATTGTTCTTTTAGAAAGTCATGTAACTTCATATTCATAGTTTTGTTTATTGTTCGCAAGCTAAATAATCCTTCGAGATGGTCGATGTATTGTGTAATTGCACTTTGTAAATAAATATCTTTATCTTTAAATCCTAATGATTTTTCTTTGAGCCAGTTATAAATATCATCTCTGTACGAAATAGACTTAAACCGCAACTTAAAACTGTCTTTATATGATAAACCATCTTTGTTTATCCAACAGTCGTCTGAAGGTTCTCTGCTATATTTTGGAGTGTAAATCACAAAAATATCTTCTTCATTTCTTTTATAACTATTTTTAACGGTCTCTATATATCTTGCCAATTGTCCACCAGCTATAGTATTTTGATCCGGTGCTTTATCGGTGACTTTATTTTCTATTAGGACAACATAATTTGTATCGAAAATAGGAATATCAATCCGCCCACAAGAATCTACTTTTTCTACTCTTGGATTTAGAACATTCATTTCAAAACCACATAAGTCGTGTAGAAAACTTTCTAAGAATAGAAACCGACTATTTTCTTTGTACCGCAATAATTTTGCAAAAATGCGACTGTGCGCGTTTTCGTCCGCGTGCAGTTCATCAATAAGATTAATGTGATAAGGTAATTTTTCACTTTCAATCTCGTAGACATTATTAAAATCTAAAAGTAGTGCAAACAACTCCCCATGGTTTTGCTGCGTTCTCTTTTCAAGAGAGCTGCTCAAATCAAGGGCGCTTTGAATTCTTTCTAATTCCAAGATATTTATGTTCTGTAATACTAGTTAATTTTTTCCAATCTTGGCCGTAAAAATTCGGCCACAACGAAGAATTCTCCTGAAAGAGCTGTGTTTGTTTCATTATATTTTTGCCATTTTTTATTCAATTCTAAGTTTAATTTATTTTGGTGTGTCGTTTTGCATATCTTTCAATCAATTCTTGTATTAATATCTTTTAGCATTTGAAACTGATTTTAAAGACCACAAACATACTTTATTTTCAAAATTTGTTGCATTTGTTAGGAATTTATATTAATCGTATAAACTGTATTAAAATCTAGATAATTAATTTCTCAACATATCCTTTCCATGTATCTGGAAAATATGGCATTAGAAAATACACATGAACTAAATCTTTCATCAATGAAAATCCAGCATTATCAGTTCTATAAGAATATTCAAACTCATCTTTTGAACTAAGTACATATTTTTTAAACTCGTCAAAACTCAAATCCCCATTCATATTAAAATTTGAATAATCGATTTTTTTCAATGATAGGTCTCGTTGATAGCCTTCATTAAAAAAGGGTTTTGAAAATAATTGTTCTTCAAAATCATTTTCAACATCTTCAATTAGATGTTTTGAAATAGAATTAATTCCAAAATGTGGAACAAAATAGCCAAGGTCAATCTGTTTTTGTATAACGAATTCTCGTAATTCCTTATATTCTTTTTCTAGGTTTAAAATAGCAATGTAGATAAATATCGTCGCCAAAAGTGGGGATGTAGAATCAGAATAAAAGATAGGTTTTGTCCCAGTCATTTTAAATTTAATAACATTCTCAATACTATTGTTAGCATCAGGTAAAAAATTATTTTCTGCTTTTCTTCTGCGTAAATTACTAATTGTAACCCTTAAATAGTTTCTCGCACTTTCTAAGTCATCTAACTCTATAAATAAATTAATAACAGAACAAATAATATTAGAATGATAATCAAGCAAAGGCTTCATACAAACTCTATTTTGATTTATAATTTCAGCTAACATCAGTCTTGTACCTTCTTTATTATAAATATTATTATTGCTCGTTAAACAATATTTAATATAAATCACATAAAACTCCAAAAAATCAAATGATCTGAGATTATATCCAATTTCCTCATACATTCCACCGTTCTCAAAATAAAGACCGTCTTTCTTAAGCGCAATTGGTAAGGTCTTTTCAAAATAATCTAACAAAACTTCATTAAAGTAAAACTGATATAATTGCTCAAAGTACTTTAAAGCGAATTTATTTTCTTCAAGTTTATTTTTAAGTGTCCAATGCCAAACTTTAATCAACAAGCACAGCACGTATTTCTTGGCAATATTTAAATTGTTATATCTTTTTGACTCAGTAAAAACGATGAACGAGATTAACTTAAAAGTCTCAAATATCATCTGATTATTTCTATTTGTACGAAGCTTTTTCTTATCAAATTGAAATACTGACAACAAGTTCTCTAACAATTTTACAAACTCAACTGAAACATGTTCATCCGCATCGAGATTTATCAGAGTTTTATTGAACAATCTTACATTAACATCATCTGTCAAAAGATAAGCGTTGAAAAGGTTTTCAGTGAATATTTTAGTTAATCTTGAAATATCCCATCGTTCGAAAGATGTTTCATGTAGAGATTTTTCTAGAATTAAAAACATCCCCTCTAATGTACTTTGAATTTTACCTTCAATTGTACCATTATGAACAATAACCACCTTCAACGGGAGTTTATCAAATTGAGGATATGCTGATAAAAAAGGATTGTATGTCGCTTGAGAAAGCGAATCCTGAATACCGTCTTTTCCATAAAACTTTTTTTCAGTTATATTTCTATCATCACCACCTTTTAATTCAAAATAAAATCTTTTCTTTATACTATCTTCAGGATCATCGCCAATAGCAACTATATCTTTTCCATATTCTTTAAGTCCTAAATTTTCAGTTGGTTTAGTTAAAATTTCGAATCCTTGAGCTTCCAAGAGAATTGGAAATATTTTATTCAATTCATCTTTTTCGGTTAGCGATTCTAAATATTCTTTAACTATTAAATTTCTAATTTCCATTTTCAAAATTATTTAAAGACATTTCAAAAGCTTCGGGATCCTTGTAAGCCCTCTTATCAATAATCGCACTAACACTTACTTTTCCCAGTGGATTAATTTCTTTATCTCCTATCTTAAAAGAGTTACCTCTCACAATAATTTTGGTGCTTGCAAACTGACCAAATATTGATTTTTTATCAGCGTTTTTGCTAGCTTTAGATTGACTTTCATTTTGTAACTTATAATATAAGTTCAAGTGTTCATCCTCATTTAAATAAGGATTAAATTCATTTATACTTTCTCGCTCAACTTTATCAATCAGGTATTCATCTAATGCAATATGCATTTTTTCTAAAAATTTCTTATCAGCTTTAGACTTTGTGATTTGTGATTCAATCAACTCATATAATGGTTTACCATATGCTTCTTTTATCAATATTGATAATTGTGAAATTAAACAATCCCTAATTTTACTTGATTTGGAGTTTCTCAATGGTAAGATTAACGGCAGAAGTAATTCAAAAAAGATTGGATATTTACAACAAGCCACAATCGCATTTAGTTGCTGAATATTTGTTGATTTTTTTAAGTCAATATTATATGGTTTGGAATTACCGGACATTATTACTTGCACACCTAATAAACTGTGCTTTCTACTGTTAAATAGCTCATATGTACAACGCTCCATCTCTTCATTGTTGATATTCCAAAAATTTTGCAACGCACTATCATAAAGTTCAGTAGCAGAGCGCCATCCTGTTGTAGTAGATGTCATGACCATGAGGTGGAACAAATATTTTGGCTCGCTAAAATTGTGAAAGAAACTTTGTATTACTGAAAAATTTTGTGTCCTTGACAAATATTGATGGAGTAATTTATATTTTTCTTCATCGTTATCTTTTAGATGAAAAGTAATAGTATGAAAAACTGCATTTAAAATATTGTCTTCGGTTGACACTATTAATTCACTTAATCTTTCAAAATATTTATTCTTTATCAGTTCTGGTGTAGATTTATTCATTATAAGCTTGCAGAGAAAGTAGCTGTATTCAGAAATCTGATCACCGGAAAATTTTGAATTATCTACAATCTTATCAACTTCTATGATATCGGCCTCAGTGTTAAATGGTATTCTGCCAAAAATAAATAGAGCTGTAGTGGGTAAGCTCACAAATATTTTTTTTGCTTCTTCAAAAACAAAGTCTACATCAATATTTATAAAATTGTATAGTATTTTCGCCAAAAAAAAATGTTTCATATCAGTGCCTTCCTCAAGTACAGAATTATATAATTCTATCGCCAAATTGGGATTTAATCTAGGTAAATCTCCTACAAAAGCATCAGCTTCATAATTTTTGGAGGAGTTAGCAAGTTCTATTATACATTTTTTTAAATCACTTAAACTTGCAAATTTTGAGATTGCAAACAAATAGGACAATCTAAAATCTATAATGTGTGGCTTTCGTTCCTCCTCTTTTTCTAAAATATTAAAGATTTCATGAATATCTAGACCATTTTCCAAAAAATTTTTCAATATGTAGGATAATAAGCCTTGAACTATTTCTCTAGCCCCACTCCAATGATAATTTCCATTATATGTTCTAATCTTATTAAAGAAGTCATCTACAAATTGATAAGCATCAGGTAAATTTGAAGGCACTTTTTTACCCAAAATATTTTCAGAGTATACTAAAAGTTTCTCATTAAAAAAATCTGAGTAAACATTAATCTCATATACTTCTAAAGTTTCACTTTCAATTTTTGTAAGAACTCCAGAATCGAGTAATTCTTTTGTGACAACAGTATTCGTTGAACTAAATTGAGTTGTGTGGGTTGTTAAACAATGGTTAATAAGTAAATTAAGATCTTTATTCATATCTTATTATTTCTAAAATTTCTACTTAATTAGTTTTCAATTTTCCAAATGATTCCAGTTCCAGAAACTTAGATTCAAAAAGTTCAGAGGGCATTTTTTTCTTTAATAAATTATGGAAATTCTCATCGTGCGTGGACAACACAATCTGCTTTCCCTCATTTACCACTATACTTCTAAGTAAATCAATAGTTGATAAAACATTCACACTATCCATGGACTGAATTGGATCATCAATAAAAATGCAATTATAGACTGTTGAATTTAATGCAGTTGCTAAGAAGATGCTTAAACTCAATATATTAATTTGAGCAGTACTGAAATACAGATTTGGTATTAGTACATTTTCATTCTTGGTATTCTCAACAAAAACATCCAATCTTGGATGATCAGAATCAAAGTTTGCCTTAAATTTTACTGACTTAAAATCAGGGTGTGGATCTATTTTCCTGTATAATTTATTAATCAATTCTTCGTGGAAAAAATTTTTGATTCGATTTTCAAGATAAGTTCTGGCATTATCACACTCTATTTTTATAACTGGCTCAACTTTCTGTTCTAAAAAGTCAAGTTCTTCTATTGCATTAGCAAGTTTCATTTTAGCATTTTCGGATTGGAGAAAAGGCCAAACATTCTCACTATATTTTTCCAGTTTTTGATATTCCAATTGTATAGATCGTGTACGTTCTAAATCAGCCTTGTATTTTGTTTGCTTTTCTTCAATTATATTTGATAGGATCTTTTCGTCCATTTGGGACGAATCAATATCCAAATTGTCTTTTAGGAAATAACGGTAGGCAATAAGCTTGGCATCATTTTCATGAATCAATTTTCCTAAATCTAATTTCTCTTGCAATAAATTCTCTTTTTTAAACGATGTTAGTTCTTGATTAAGAGCGCCATTTTTTTCATCTGTTTCTTTCAGTTGAATAGCCAATTGACTAATACTTTGTGTTAATGAAGACTCTCTTTGGAGCAACAATTCTTTATTTATTTCTTTGTCCGGAAAATATTCATTAAACCATCCTGTTACAAACACATATTTTTCATTGTTAATTAGATTTTCATTTTCTTTTTTAAGTAAATCTATCTGGTCTTTCAAGAAAACTAACTGCTCCTTGACTTTATCAATGGCTTCTTTATTAGTAGAGAGTTTAGGGTTAACAACATCTCTTACTTTATTAGCTTCTATTATGTTTTCATCAATTTGTTTTTCAAAAATTTCAAACGACAATCCTTTTAAGTCAAGTTTTTGGATTTCGTTCTTCTCTTTTAAAATATTCAGTTCAACCTCAAGATCTTTAATATTCAGTCTTAGACTTTCCAACAACTGTCTTTCTTCTTGATTTTTAGTGAATAGTCCATCTAATTGCTGTTTATAAATATCAAGAAGCTGTTCCCTACTTTTTTTTATTTTTGTAGTTAAGTCAGAAATGTGTAGTTCACTCTTACTTTTTTGAGCAAGAAGTGTTTTCAATGTTTCATCTAATGCCTTATTATTCGTGATTTTTTCAACTAAGGCACTATAAGAATCATATTTCTCTTCACACAATGGACAGGAGGATGATTGACGTTCATCAACTATAGATAAACCTGCTTTTATAAAATCTAATATTGTTTGATTTAATGTTTCTTGTTGTTTAAGAGTTGTATTAAGAGATTTTAATGTTGTGTTTTCATTAGAAAGCAATTGCTCACTTTCTTTTAATGTTTGCACCAACTCACTTATCTCTCGATTTTCATCTTTAGAAATTTGAGGATATACTCCATCCGTTATTTCCTTGATTATTCGTAGTAAATTCGTGATAGCACTTTCTAATTCACGTTGTTTGTTCTCCTTTTCATCAGCTTGTCCCTTTTTATCGTTTAGTTCCTTATCTGTTTTTTGAATTAAATTATTTAGATGTTCAATTTCTACTTTCAGCTCAGGAATCTTAGCCTTTTTAGTAGCCAATTCTTCCAATTGTCTCAATACCGTTTCTAGTTGGCTTCGTAATTCTATTTCTGTACGATTTAGCTCACTCAATTGTTTATTAATATCCTCACTACTAGTCTCTGTTTGCGATATTGTTCTAATTTTTTCCTGTACTTCTTTTAATATTCGCTCATATTCCAGAAAATCTGAAATCACCTTGGTTACTTGATTTTTATCATTTATATGATTTTGTTGTGATTTCTTTATACTTTCTATTTCTGTTCCTATTTTTTCAAAACTTTCAAATTTCTCTATGAGTGTTTGTATTTCTAATGATCTCTTGTGATTTCTTTGATTACTATCTTGAATTGCGAAGTAGGATTTAATTCCCATAACCGAATCATTGCCTGATTTTGAGATATCCACATATTCCAATAATTTAATCAATTCAGCTTCTTGATTACGGGAAATAGTCCTGTTTGCAATAATATCTTTGAGTCTCTTTATGTCTTCTTGTGTACTTTCAAGTGACAAAAATATTAGAGACTGTTCTTTAAACTTTTCTGCTAATAATTGAATTTGATTATTAACAGTGTCAAGTAAATTTTCAGAATCTATATTTTGAATACTCTTCTCAAAATCTTCAATAGCCTCTTTAAGTTTATTCTTTTTAGTGTCATGAACAGAACAGGTTTGCTTGAGCTTTTTAAAGTATTCGTTGATACTTGATAATTCAGGTATTTCCATGAACTTCTCATAACGGTACTCACCATTCTGTTCAGTAAGAAATGCTGTTATCCATTCTTGGGATAATATTACCTTTTGAAATTCATGGACTTCAGGTTTAGTTTTGAAGTTTAAATCATGAATTTGATTACCATGTTTTTTAAATTTTTTACTGATAATGGGCTCTTTATCTGAATCTGTAGTAATATTTATAAATGTCTCTCTTTCTGGTGGAGATTTTATATTTCTAATAAAAGACAATTCGTTTTGTTGATTCTGAAAATTGGCTAATTTATCAAGTTCTCTATCACCTACGAAAAATCTATTTATAGAACCTGTTATACCATATTCGACTGCATCATAGAACGATGTTTTACCAAATCCATTAGGTGCGTATAATGATATAAAACCTGCTGGTTTATCTGATGCTGTTGTTAAGTCAAATGTTGCATCTTTAGGATCATCATATATTCTAAAACCCGATATCTCTATTTTTTTAAACTTCATCATTCTCTATCTTTTTAATTCGCGAATAATTTCATCAAGTCCATTCTTAATATCATCTGTAATTTTCTTTTTATAGGTAATTCCATTTAATATTTTCCAAACATCGGAGTTTGGTTGAAATGGTGTTTCTTCAAAGCCAATAATAGACTGTATTTCTGTATCATCATTCTTTATATGTTCTTGAATAATTGATTCAATATCTTGTTTAGGATATATTATAATTTTTCTGCTTGAGAATGTGTCGTTTTCAATAATATATTTTAGATCATCTTTTATTTCTTGGTCCAAAATGTAGAATACATAAATATTCCATACGCTAAATTCATTTCTGAGCGATGATTGAAAATGTACAGCAATAAATTCAGTAATAGCTTTCCATTTATTTGTTAGATTTTTCTCGTCTTTAATTTTTATAAAGAAAGCTGGAATGATGCCACCAAAATTTATCTCACTATATTCGAATAAGATATCAGGGAACTCATTCTTTATATCAGATTGTAATTCTTCAGTTAAATAACTCATTGTATTCTTTTTTTAGTAGCGTTAAAAACTCTTGTTCACTTAAATTTTCGTATGATGCCATTTTATCTATGATGCATATCTTTTTAAAATAGTCTAAATGGACAAAATTGAAGGAAGTAAAGGGATCCATTCCTTTATCTGTCCTGAAACCACTTTTATCATATACTCTGGCTATATCAACTATTTTTCCTTTTGGAATTATAAATGGTCTTTCTGGCGGTATCCTAGTACTGACAATTACAGTTGAGTCTGGTTGTAAACCTAAATAATCCGATTTGGATAGTTTGTTAGGTATTAAATCTGTCCAGTCACTAGTATCCAAATACTTAAATCTAATGCTATCAAATAATTCGCTTAATTGTTGGATAGTAAGGCTATCTTCCTTTACTATATTAATTATTGTAAGAAATTCCAGCCATGCTATCCATATATTTTTAGTATCTAAACAATGGTCTTCGGCTTCATCTATCAGTAACCTCTTTTTGAACAATTCTTTTATACCAATAGGGGTTACATCTGACTGAATTACACTCAAAGCTTTATTCCTTAAGTGTATTCTAGTTGATGAAATTGTGTTTTCGTCCCAAGCATCAACTTTTAACGTGAATGCGTCATCTTTAAGGAAATCAAACTTTCCAACGTATGGAGGATGCAGCTTAGTTAATAACGTGTTATACTCTTCATAATTGATTATTTCAGCAAAATATTTCATAGGAACAAAGCATACTTTTCCATTAGCCCAATTCGGATGCTTTACTCTACTTTGAATTCCTATAATAGAAATATGATCTTCTTGGACTGATGTAATCCCACCACCTGACATTCCTTCAATTTGCTCTTTATTTAATACATCATTTGTAAGTTGAGCATTTTGAGAATAATTACCTGAAGCTTCTATCTCTCTAATACTATATGTCGTATACTCTTCACCAACTTGTCCTCCAAACTGATTTGGGAATCCATTTAGATATAATCCATTATTTATTTTTGGAATATCAATAGAAACAATTCTATCAAATTGGGGAGACAAATGATTTATTTTTAATATAGCTGCATCAGCATCTTTATGGGGGAAGTATGTTTTTCCTCTCTCTAGAGTAAATGGGATTGAAATCTTTTGCCATTGACCATCAACATTCACTTGCCTAACAATAGAAATATCTGTTCCGTCTTGAGTTGCATACGGAAGATCATTACCATCGTCATCCTGCGCTATGCCTTCAAACAGGTGCTTGGCGGTTAGGATATACGTATAGTTATTTTCATTTAAGATGGGTTGGAATAAACATCCACTTCCATCCTTTACCCGAACAGTGTACAGCTTTAATTCATCTAATGTCATTACTTAAAAATCTAGTTCTTTAGTTATTCGGGCTTTTATTTGAAAATCTTGTCGGTCTTGTGCAGAAAACACTTCATTTCGAACATGCTCATAGTTAAAGTGAAAAACTGCATTTGGGTTTACATTTAGTATTCGAGCTAATGTCCTTTTATTGGGATGATTATGTCCAGAACTATCTGTACTGATAATATAATTCTCTGTTTTTATAATTTCTAACAATTCCTTATTAGTGTTTGCTTTACTGCCATGATGAGAGACCTTCATTACTTCTACTTCTAAAGGATTATCTTTACTATAGCCAAATGTTTTTAGTTGTTTTACTATACCCTTGGGATGAGAATCGGCTAAAAATAAAAAACGCTTATTGTCCAAAGTCAAGATAAATGAAATGGAGCTTCCATTTTTGACACTAGTATCCTGATTAAATTTGTAATCATATCTGTTTTCTTCCTCAATGAAATCCTTGAGATTTTTATCCCAGTCTTTTTCTTTTCCAGCAGTATATGCGGGATCACCTGTTTTGTCTTTATATTCATTTAGAAGTCTTTTCAATTGTGCTTCGTTAGGCGAAAGAATTTGAATTTTTATACCACATTCCTCAAGCTCTTGTCCTTGAATTATTATTTTCTTATCCCATATTCCTTTTTCAATCAAATAGTTTTCATACTCTATTGCTTCGTGGACTCCCGTTTGTGAATCTGAAAAGATTTTTAGCCCCACTCGTAAATCTTCATTTTCAGGCTCATTGAGATAAGTAGCAATTAATTTCCCAGAGTTAAACCAGACGTTCTTTACTAGTTCATGTGCTTTGTTATCTAATTCAAACCATTTTAGTAAACCGCATATATGATCGTTGTCGATATGCGTCAATATTAGAAGGTCAATAGATTCACCTCGTTTTCTAATTGCATCAATTTCTAAATATAGTTCTCCATTGACATTTGTAGAACTAGAATAATAAGTCTGTTTAATTCCTCCATCAACAAGAATATTTCTCATTTTATCATTTTCAAGAAATGAAATTAAAAATGAGTCTCCGTTTCCTGCCTGTAAAAATTTTATTTTCATGGTTTAGCTTTTTTTATTTTTCAGAACTTATATCAAAAAACCTGTCAAAATAAGCCTTCAATTTCTCCAAAACAGTTTCTTTTTTCTTCATCAGGTCGCCTGTTGGAGAAAAGCGGGAAACGGGAGGTAAGATTTTTGCAAAGGCAGTTCCTGCAGATTGAATTTCACCGTTTTTAAAAGAGTTGCTGATAAAAGTTTTTGTTTCCTCTTCTTTTAGTTTTTCTTCAGTGATAATTTTTTCAAGTTCTGCTTTTTTCTCTTCTTCAACGTAGGTACTCCAATCGTCATCTACATTGGAAGTTGGTGTTAGGGAAGCCACAAATTTTTCAATCAGCTCTTTCTTATTTCGAAGATCTACACTGGAGTCGATGGCTTTGCTGATATTTACTACGATTTCTTTGTCTTCTAAATGGCTTTCATGATATTTGCGGATAAGCATCAGGATGTAATCAATATTGATTTCAACTTGTTTTATCAATTCCATTTCAAACTCAATGTCGTCATTTATGTTTTCGCGATCACCGTTGCCTTGTGTTCTAAACTCGTTATATAAGTGAATATACATCCCATGGTAGTCTTGAACATCTCTGTCGCTCAGGACTTCTTTGCCTTCAAATTCATCAAAAGATTTTAGAATGTTCATTAGCTTTAGGATAGCTCCATACAGACGAATAAACTCTTTCTTATCTTCTTCGCCTATAATTGAAGTTCCGATAGGGAATCTTTCTAGTAGATCATTTACTAGGTCAAAATAACCTACAACATCCTTTTTACCATCATTGTAACCATGGTAATATTCATCAAATGTTTTTAAGAGTACGATACCGCCAGCTTCTTTGTTTCCAAACAGCGCTAAACTTTGGTTTGTAGCTTCTTCCAAATTTCTAAAACAAACGATATTTCCAAAGGTTTTAATGGAATTTAAAATTCGGTTGGTTCTGGAGTAGGCTTGCAACAAACCGTGCATTCTCAGATTTTTATCTACCCAAAGCGTATTCAATGTTGTAGCATCAAAACCTGTTAAAAACATATTCACTACAATCAGAAGATCAATTTCACGATTTTTCATCCTTAGAGAAACATCTTTATAGTAGTTCTGAAATTTCTCCGGAGAAGTATCGTATGTTGTTTTAAAATCTATGTTATAATCCCTTATAGCATTGTCTAGAAAATCTCTGTGACTTGCGCTTAGACCTTCTGTAGATTCTGAATTTTCATCTTCTACGCCATCGTCTTCCTGATCATTTTGTCCATAACTAAAAATGGTAGCAATTTTGAGTTTTCTCAGCTCAGGAACATCTTTTTGCTGACGTTTAAATTCTTCGTAATACAACTTGGCAGCATCAATTGAAGATACAGCGAAGATAGAATTGAAACCGCTTCGTCTTATTTTTTCTTTTATTTCCTCTATTTTGTTTCGATCTCTTGCAGAAGCAACTTCATGTACATTTGCCAGTGCAGTCATGTAATACGGTTTTGAATTCCGCATTGTTTTTTGATCGAAATGATGAAGAATATAAGACACTGTATTGGTAAGCCGAACAGGAGAAAGAAGTGCTCGTTCTCTGTCTATATCCCGAACCTGCTGCTCAGTAATGTCTTCTTTTTCTTTCATGGTGCGGATGTAGTCTACACGGAAAGGAAGTACATTCTTATCTGCTATCGCATCTACAACAGTATATGTATGAATGGCAGATTGATGGTTTTCTTGTGGACAATTCTGAGGATCGCCATGAACATAGCAACCGAAAGCCTGAACGGTGGTTTTTAAATGTGCTTTTCCACCACTGCTAGAATTTTTTGCAAAAATAGGTGTACCCGTAAACCCAAATAAAAAGTATTTTTTGAAAGTACTCGTAATGGATTCGTGCATGTCGCCAAATTGAGACCTGTGGCATTCGTCAAAAATGAAAACAATGGGTTTGTTATAAGCTGCGTGACTTTTTTGTTTTTTGATGAGAATCGCTAACTTTTGAATGGTGGTTATAATTATCTTGGCATTAGGATCATCCAACTGCTTTTTCAAAACCGCCGTATTGGTATTGCTGTTGGCAGCACCTTTCTCAAATTTATCATATTCTTTCATGGTTTGATAATCGAGATCTTTACGATCGACCACGAAGATTACTTTTCCAATAAAATCAAGTTTGCTGGCGAGCTGTGCCGTTTTGAAAGAAGTTAAGGTTTTACCGCTTCCGGTGGTATGCCATACAAAACCACCTGCTTCAATACTTCCATATTTTTTATAATTATTGGAAACATTGATTTTCTGTAAAATTCTTTCTGTGGCGACAATCTGATACGGACGCATCACTAACAGCAATTTGTCTGAAGTAAAAACGCAGTACTTTGTAAGAATATTGAGGATAGAATGTTTGGCAAAAAATGTTTTACCGAAATCCATTAAATCTAAAATGGGCTTATTGCTCCCGTCTGCCCACCAAGAAGTAAATTCGAAGCTGTTGCTGGTTTTAGATTTTTTGCTTCCTTGCTTTTCTTTTTCTTTGATATGGGTGTAACGGGTGGTATTGCTGTAATACTTCGTTAAAGTACCGTTGGAAATCACAAACAACTGAATGTACTCATACAAACCACTATCTGCCCAAAATGATTCTCTGGTATATCTGTCAATCTGATTGAAAGCTTCCTGCAAACTTACGCCACGCTTTTTCAGTTCAATATGAACCAGTGGTAAACCATTTACCAATATCGTAACATCGTAACGGGTGGCACGTTTACCTTCTTCAGTTTCATATTGATTGGTCACCTGAAGCTGATTGTTGTGAATATTTTTTTTATCAATCAAATAAATATTACGAAGCGAACCATCTTCGCAGGTTAAAGCCTGAATATAATCTTCTTGAATGAGACGTGTTTTGTCATCAATATTACTGTTTGGATTGGCTATTTTACTTTCAAAAAAATACTTCCATTCTTTTTCGGTAAACTGATAATCGTTTAGTTTTTCTAACTGCAAACGTAGGTTATTGACTAAATCTTTATCTGTTCTAATATTCAGAAAAGTATAAGCCTGTTTTTCTAAAAGCTCAATAAAAGCTTTCTCCAGTTCTGCTTCAGATTGGTAGGAAGTTTCTTTTTTATACTCAGATTGATACTCTGCAACAACCGTAGATTCTGTATTTTCGGATATGAGTTTATAATGGGTCATGATTTTTAGTGTTTTTTAAGAATGTACAAGAGGTTGAAAGGTCAACAGTTTTCCTCTGTAATATTCGTATTGCTCTCTTCTGGCTTTTATCTCTGCCGGTAAGCCGACTGAAATATCATTAACCAAAGCATCAAACTGATCTAAGATTGTGACAATTCGTTCTTGTTCTTCGAGGGATGGAACGGGAATTTTGGCTTTTTCTAATCCTTTGGCATTTATTGCAGAAATTTTACCTGATGAAATATGTCTTTTTATTTGACTATGGAATAAGTTTGTTCGTGAAAAATAAGCTACGTATTTTGGATTGAGTGAACTTTTAAAAATAAAACAAGCATCATGAATAACTACATCAGAGTTACCAAGCCAAGCGGTAGATTTTCCTATATCTTCAATTGTCTCCCCAGCCGCAACAATCACTACGTCACCGTGATTAGCTACTCTTAGTTTTTTCGCTAATTCCTCATTAATATAGGACTTAGCTTCAGTTGCAAATACGTTGTAATGTGTGTACATTTCTCCGTAATGAATACATGGAAAACCACTTTCAATCATATCCGTTCTTACAAACCTTCTACCTCTGATAAATTCTCCCATTTCCCCCAAAGTTTTCCATTCCACATCTTTGCCTTCAAAAGCCAACAATTGGTTTCGGTAATATTCATATTGGCGCTTACGCGTCTCCAGCTCCGCCTCCAGCTCCGCCTCCAGCGCTGTGAACTTGTCGAGAATGCGCACTATTTCTTCTTGAATGGGAAGTGGTGGGATAGGGAATTCATATTTCTTTAAACTATTTGTACTCACTATAGCAAAGCCGCCTTCATTTACATTAGACTTACACCATTTACCAATTACAAACATGAAGTAAAAGAAAAATTTAATATTCAGTATATTGTCGAATTCCTCTTTTCTTGAAAAATATGTAAATTGTTGATTGGCTAAAGACGGAACCGTTATTAATGCATGTTCACCAATTGTGGCTGTTGTTGATAGAATAATTGAATTTGCTGGAAATAATCCTCCACGTTTTATACCCTTCTTTGTGATATGTTGAATAGAATCATTTAGTATTTTACCAGATAATCTGATATCTTCCAATCTAAACCAAGGAATATCACCATTTTCCCAATTTTCTTTATCGTTTTTTGAAGGAGTATATCCATTTTTTATTTCAAATACCGATGCTAATGAATACAACTCAACTCCATCCGGACACAACTCCGCAATTAATTCTTCAATCTTACTCATAGCTTACTCCTTCTAAATCGTTTACAATAACATCTATGGCAGTACGTAGTTCGGTTTGTCGGGCAACAATCTCGGCAATGTGTTGGTTCAGCATTACAATATCGGTAGCTTCCTGCGTATTTTCCTGTTCTACATAAGAACTTACCGCAATGTTATAATCATTTTCACCAATTTCGGTATTCGGTACCAGTCGGGCAAAATGGGGTACATCTTCACGGGCAATAAAACTGTCTAGAATTCTTTTGCGATTGGTGTCAGATAGTTTGTTTTTATTTCCTCCACGCATAAATTCGGCAGAAGCATCTATAAACAGCGTAGCATTGTCTTTTTTGCTCTTCTTTAAGACAATAATACAAGTTGCAATGGAAGTTCCGAAGAATAAATCGGAAGGCAGCTGTATTACGGCATCCACATAATTGTTATCAATCAGATATTTGCGTATTTTTTGCTCTGCACCACCACGATACAAAACACCAGGAAACTCAACAATTGCAGCCGTTCCTGAAGTTGCCAACCATGAAAGCATGTGCATGGTAAATGCTAAATCGGCTTTAGACTTAGGTGCCAAAACTCCCGCAGGTGAAAACCTCGGATCATTTATTAGCAAAGGATTGGCATCTCCATCCCACTTGATAGAATATGGTGGATTAGAAACAATGGCATCAAATGGTTCATCATCCCAATGCATCGGATCCATCAAGGTATCACCATGTCCAATATTGAATTTTTCAAAATTAATATCGTGCAAAAACATATTGATACGGCAAAGGTTGTAAGTAGTGATATTTACCTCCTGACCGTAAAAACCTTGTCTCACATTTTCTTTTCCTAAAACTTTAGCAAATTTTAATAGAAGCGAACCCGAACCACAAGCTGGGTCATAAACTTTATTGACTGAGGTTTTGCCTACCACTGTAATTTCAGCCAATAATTCAGAAACTTCCTGAGGAGTAAAAAATTCACCTCCAGATTTTCCGGCATTACTTGCGTACATCGTCATTAGATACTCGTAAGCATCACCAAAGGCGTCAATATTGTTGTCCTGATAATCGCCTAATTTAAGACCTGCAATTGCTTTTAAGATTTTTCCTAAACGTGCATTTCTTTGTTCAACAGTGCCACCCAGTTTATTGCTGTTCACATCTACATCATCAAACAATCCTTTCAAGTCATCTTCACTATCTGTTCCGTTAGCAGATGATTCAATGTCTTTAAAGATGCGGTGTAAGTCGACGTTTAGGTTAGAATTATTTTCAGCATTAGCCTGTATGTTTACAAAAAGTTCTGACGGCAAGATGTAAAAACCTTTTTCGTGTACGGTATCTTTTCTTCCAAATTCTGCTTCTTCATCAGATAGCTTGGCATAATCAAAATCTTTGTTGCCTGTTTCCCATTCGGCTTTATTGATATGTGCTCTTAAATTTTCCGAAATATATCGGTAAAATAAAATTCCCAATACATAGGATTTAAAATCCCATCCATCAACACTTCCTCTTAAATCATTGGCAATCTGCCATATCGTACGATGCAATTCGTCACGCTCCTGTTCTCTAGTCATTGAATTGTTTATAGCTATTTAAAAACCTTTAAATATAACAAAAGCAGACAAAGGAAAAAAACGTTAAACCGTAATACTAGTGAATTTTCTTTTATCAAAACAAAATACCGACAATGATCGGTATTATATTCATTTATAAATTTAAAAAATTGTTCAAGGATAATTTACTTACTTTAATCTAAAGTCAAATAGTTCTTGTGGATGTACATCTAGCCCCTTTGCTAACTCTTGAATAGTAGAAATTCTTAGGTCTACTTCTCCTTTTTCTATTTTACTGATATTACTATGATCTACATCACATTTTTGAGCCAACTCTCTATAACTTAAATTCATCTTTTTCCTGAACATCTCAACTCTCTTACCAAATGCTATTCTAAATTCTGATTTATCCATTTCGATTAACTTTGAATAGACAAAATGATGAGATTTTAATAAAGTTTTGTAGTCGAATTAACCTACATTAAAAAAAATGCTTTATATTTGCCAAAGAAGTTACAATAAAGCTAACTTTGCGATAGTTAAAAGAAATATAGAAGCTATTGCTTAGATTCTCGACTAGAAAACTGGTAATTTTATGTGTACGGGAAGATAAGTAAATTAGCTCACGACCGCGGCGTGGGCTCACTTATCGTACACGGGTATACCAGTACCTCTAGTCAATAAGTTGAGTTCCACGCCTTTTCTTTTGGGTAAAAATGTAGTGAGTATATTTTAGAATGATGTAGGGAATTTATACGAAAATCTAAGCAGTTCCTTCCGGCAATAAGTTGATAAAAAACACTGCTTATGAAAAAAATTACTTCTTTACCCCGAAAGCTTACCCATCTTCAGTTATACCAACTGCTGAAAGAAGGAGATCCCGTTGCTCTCGAACACCTTCATCTACGCTACAAGAGACTTCTTTTCTGGATAGGATTGCAAGTGCTAAAGGATGATTTTGTAGTGGATACTATTGTTCAGGATACCTTTCTCAAATTGTGGCTACAGCGTGACACCATTGAGACCCCTGATCATATTGCAGGCTTTCTACGTTTTGTAATGAAAAGGGATTGCATCGCGTATGTGACTGCTCCCAGAAATAAATTCTCCCGCCTGATGGCTTCTCTTGACAGTTTTGAGAATTACCAGGAATATCTAGCAGGTTACGATCCATTGAAAGATAAAGAACTTTTACATAGCCAGGAATCCGATCAAAATAAATTCGATGAAATCAAAAAGGTGTTACCCGTACTGAACCCCAAAAGAAAACACCTGATAGAACTTTGCCTGGAGTATGGCTTCCAATACAAACCTATTGCGGAGGCTATGGGAAGTAGTGTGACAGGCATCAGCACGGAGGTGAGCAAAGCAATAGATGAGCTTCGGAAAATTCTTAAAGTCACCTCGTTTGAGCATAAGGAAGAAAAACCTGCACTTAAAAAAGAGCAGTCAGACCAACTCAGTAGCCAGCAGCTCCAGATTATCAAAAGACGGTTTGAACAGAAATCCTCTTTTGCGGTGATTGCACAAGAACTCAAATTGCCGGTAAAGGAAGTCCATCGGGAATTTCTGTACGCCTATCAGCATCTGCAAAATCAAAACACTTCCGAAATACCGCTTTGAAATGGAAAAATCTACAATAACCCTTACCCGAAAAATTCAGCTGGTGATTAATGTTCCATCTGAAGATAAAAGCCAAATGTGGGAAAAGCTCTACCGTTATCAGAACCGCTGTTTCCGAGCGGCTAATCTGATTGTTTCCCATCTGTACGTACAGGAAATGATTAAGGATTTCTTTTACCTCACCGAAGAAATTAAATACAAGTTAGTTGATGGAAAAAAGAATGAAATGGGAATCTTCGACCGTTCGAAAACAAACACCACAGCACGCCTTGTCTTTGACCGTTTTAAAGGAGAAATCCCCACCGACATTCTCGGATGCCTCAACAATACTATCCAATCCACTTTTTCAAAAAACAAAGGCGACTACTGGCACGGATCACAATCACTGAGAAACTTTAAAAAAGACATTCCTATTCCGCTTCCGGCGAAATGCATCAGCAAAATGAAGTATGATGCGGAAAAGAAAGCATTTTGCTTCAATATGTTTGCGATTCCCGTTAAAACTTATTTAGGGAGAGACTTCTCTGATAAACATTTGATCCTAGAGCGCCTTTTAAGAGAAGAGATCAAGCTGTGCAACTCACAAGTCCAGCTGAAAGACGGTAAAATATTTTGGCTGTCTGTCTTTGAGTTTGAAAAGGATGACTATGGTTTAAAACCCGAGATCATTGCTGAAGCTTCTTTGTCTCTGGAACATCCGATTGTGGTAAAAGCAAACAATGTGCGAATGAATATTGGCTCGAAAGAGGAATTCCTCTACCGTAGGCTTGCGATCCAAGCTAGTAATAAAAGGATTCGAGCCGGAGTGGCTTATTCCCGTTCAGGACATGGAACGAAACGGAAACAAAAGGCATTGCACAAAACAGAAAATCTGGAAAACCGTTTTGTCAGTCATCATCTTCATCTATACAGTCGTAAGCTGATTGATTTCTGCATCCGGCAGCAGGCTGGCACCCTGATTCTCAAAGATCAGGAAGACAAAATAGACATTGCAAAAGAACAAGAGTTTGTACTGCGCAATTGGAGCTATTATGAACTACAGACCAAAATAAAATACAAAGCAGAAAAGGCTGGTATCGAATTGATCATCGGATAGCTAAAAAATGAGGGTGCTTGTAAACCCGCAGGGTGAGGTTTTGAACACTCACTAAATACTCAAGAGTATATACAACGGCGTGGGCTTCTTTTTTTAATTAGAATTGGAAACATCTTTAATTGAGCTATTTTAATTTTAGAAATCTTCATAGATTGAATAAAAAATAACTATTTTCAATTCCTTCAAAGTAGGTGATTTTATTTTTTCTCACGAATTTTCTAATCATTTTATTATCTTTCTTAAGTTATCTATTGATAAATATTCCCCATCAAATTTGGTGTGCAACATTCTATGGCAGTTAGCACAAACTAAAGCAAGGTCTACCAAAGTTGTTTCTCTTACTCCAGTAGTCGATATTGGTGTAATGTGGTGACACTCTATAAATTCTACATTAAAAATATTAATAAATGAAAAGGAACAAACTTCACATTTTAAATTCCCATTTCTAATTGCTTCTCTTTTTTTATCACCAATAATTTTTTGATTTCTCTCCCTTACTAAATGAGAAACAAGTTTTAGTCCTCCTTCTGCTACTGAAATATTTGGATTGCTTACTTCAATTTCATTAATAATAGCAGAAGTAGTAATTACTGATTGTCTGTCAGAACTTGTAAAACTGTCTTGAAAGTGTTGCCAAATATCAAAGAGCAATACATCTAAATTGTTTATTCCTATTACATTCTCCAATTTGCAAGCATTACCTTGTGTAATTCCAGATAGATTAATCTCTTTCCATAATGTTGTGGCAATAGGAATATAATTTTCTTTATCTTTTTTAGCGATGAATCGGACACGTCTTCCATATCTAAAATTTTCCCTTGTGTCATCTTCAATAAGTTCGTTGTCGACAGGTGTTACTAAATGAGTAAACGCAGCAACGCCGTTTACCTTTTGGTATATAAGTATAAGTTCTCCAATTGCGGGACTTAGTACATTAGTCTTGTGTTTACTTGGAAAGTGAATAATGAATGGATTGTTTTCAATCGACAGATAAGCTTCCCCATCAATTGAGTTCGTCACGTTCTTGAACCATACGATATCTGTCGGCGTAAATACTCTTTTAGAAGCTGAGGTATTGGACAGCCTTATAGAGAATGTTTGATTTTCATTTTTAAATATTTCCCAAACACCGTGTTTGTCTGGGTTATATAATTCAACTTGTCCACGTCCTGTATTGTACAATAAATCGTATGGCGAATTTTCATTTGCCATACGAGATTTGTGATTTTCAGGATAATGGGTTCTTGACTTATGATTAACCGAAAGAACTATGATTTGAGCCGTAATTGTCTCTTGATTTATGTCATGCCAATTATTTGATATGTATTCTTTAATTTGAGAATATGATATTTGACCTTCCAAATTGTGAACCGCTTCTTTTATCATTCGCCATACATAAGGTTCATCAATTCTATAATTTGCTTTTTCATCATAAAGTATTTCTCCAATTTTCTTCTTGTTTTGCAAGGCATTTCTTAAGTTTCTGTGCCAAGTCGGTTCGTTATGATCTTTAGTAACAGTTGCTAAATCGTCAGTCGTGAAAGATTTGTAATTTGTCTGAACAATGTTGTAAAGTTCTTTAATATTAATCCACTGTCTAAGTGGAATATTTGAAACTAAGATTGTCCATAATGTGTTTATTGATGTCGTCATCGTTATTAAATGAATTAATGTTTCGAGTTCTGTCAAAGACGTGGATTTTTAGCGCAAAGCTCAATAGAATTACTGCTGTTGAACCGTGTAGAAAAGTTAACAGAAGCACAACCCTACGCTTTTAGCAAATCCTTGTTATCCGCAGTCCTATTTAAGTCTGCTTAATAATTTCAATTTCCGGATTTATTTTTTCTACTAATTTTCTTATAAAACCGTATTCTTGGTCACTCATTTGTTTTCCAATAATTAATTTTTCAATACTTACTTCAATAAAGTTTCCGGTTTCACAAAATGCCCTAACTTCTTCTTCATAACTCCAAAAATTTAACTTTTTTGATAAAATATTTTTAGTAGTCATCTCATCATACCTTTCAATAACTGTTAGATCAGATAAATATTCAATTTCTTTTATAGGATACCTTGCTTCATTTATCCTAACTCCAAAAGCAACTCCTCTATGTCCGTTTGCGTAATGAGACCAAAGTAAAAAGTTATCTGGACTCTTTGATAGTGCACAAACTTTCAATTGTTGTTTTTGAGAGTATATTAAGTCTAAAACTGTTCTATCTAAAACACCTTCACTATACAAATAATGCCCCTCCATTGGATCGTTTAGAGTATCATATTTTGCAGCATAAAGTCTATTATTAAGAATAATATCAACAAAATTTTTAAAATTATCAGTTGTTCTATATTTGTATAAAATGTTGGACATTCCTCCGGTTTTAAAATTGCAAGTAACTTTCAAATTTACGCATTGCGTCGACCTAATTCATATCACTGGCGTAAACCTTTTTCTACCACTAATATAAAATTTATTTTGATGAATTCGTTTTAAATTTCAGACGATAGTTATTATTTATTTATCGACATTTATTTTCCTTTATTTAGCAAATCGCTTTCAAAATCTGTGTAAAAATTCTTGTGATTATAATTAAAAAACGAGTTCCGAAGTTTTTTTTCACCCTTTTCGCAGAAAAGGCAAGAGAGTCTAGGTAGTACAAAATGTAAATTTTGTACATACAAAGACACATCTTGCTGTATAGTTTACATAAATCAGAAATTTTATTTAGTCTACCTTAATTTAGACCAGTCGAATAGTTGATTTTAATCTAGGTTTGGTCTTTTAATTATTGGAAGAATAGTTAGCGAAGAACTTTCGTTATAATTTGAAACATCAAGGGTATTAATATTTTTTTCAAGAGTAGATTGCCAATTCAAAACAGGTCTTCCCAATGAATTTCTCCAATTTGCTTCTTCCCATTTTTTAAACTTTTGAATCAATAAATCATCTAATTTTTCTGAATAGTCTTTTAAAGTTTTTGCAAAATCCATAAACTGTTGTAAGTTCGGATATTTGGAAAACGAATTAGAGGTAATAATTTTCGGCTCTAGAATTGGTTCTAGTTCATCAATTGACTCTTCTATTACCTCATCCGTATTTTGTGTTTGTTTTGGCAATTGGTTTCCATTTAAAATAAAACGATTCGGAAAGCCCCGATTTCTATTGTAATCTAAAAGTCCTAAAAGTTTGAGCTTATTTTTAGCAGTGATAATCGTTTGCCTGGAAAGTCCTAGCTCTCTTGCCATCTGATAGTCTGATAAAACAATTTCTTTTCGTGGATCTTCACATTTGTAGAGGATAAAAGTAAAAACAGCTATAGTATTTGCGCCGATTTTATTTTTTGAATTTAAATCAAACATTTTCTCAAATAAGTTAACATCAAAAGTTTTTGAATTTCTCATCTCTTAAATGCAGATTTATATTGTTTTTGAACTTCTTCAGTTTTATTAGTGAGATATTCATTCAAGTCCTTAAAGTTAGAATAGAGAGCTCGACAGTCTTTTACATTTTGTAATACATCACTAATGATTTCTACAGCACGATTCCCAGCTTGGTCATTATCAAAATAAAGCTCAATGTGTTCATATCTTTCAAGAGAATTTTTAATATTTTGGATCATCGAAACAGAGTTCAAAATGAGATAATTGGAAGGTTCTTTTGCCAATTGATTTTCTGCAGTTTTAAATGAAAGGAAATCAAAAAAACCTTCGAAAATCCTGATTAACTTTGAATTGTTTTTAATTGTTGAAACATCTTTTTTACCCAAACAAATCTTAGAATATTTATTGCGGATTTCATAACCACCAGAATCATTTTTAAAACCTATCCCAAAATAATTCTTGTCGTCTATCCGATAATGAATCTCTTGTAGAAATTCTGTTTGATCTTCAACTTTTCTGCTCTTTAAATATTCTAATAGTGCAGAATGCCTAACCGCTTTCACGTTAGTTATCTCATAATTTCTGCTTTGACCTTCAAACTTCAGATTAGGAATGTTTTGCTTTTGAAAAGAAGAAAAATTTTGATTATCAGCCCAATTCAAAACCCCATTGATGGAAGTATTCAGGTATTTCTTCATAAAGTCTGTATTATTCCCACCAATTCCTTCTGAAAAGAGGTACCAATAGTTTAGGCTTTTATTGATTTTAAAAGAGGCCTGGGATTCGCTGGCAAAAGGGTTGAGATACCAGGCTTCTTTTTCATTTTGTTTCGTGGGAAGGTGTCCGAGATAAAGGAGGACTTCTTCTAACGATATGCTGTTGAATTGTTTGCAGTTCATAGAATTTTGTGTTTTGTTTATAAAGTTTTGTAATTCACTTACCTTATTACCTGTGCCTTTATTCATCGAGAGTTTTACATATTTTACATCCAACCTCCCTCTACCTGCTTACCTATATTTTAAGTAATTAGGTAAGTTTACTTTTGTAAGTTACCTTATCATAAACTTTGTGTCAATGGTGGTTTTCGCAATCTTGAGGTAAGTGGTAAGTAATTTTAGATTATATCATTCATCAATTTTCCTTCGGATCAAATATCCATAGACTTGTCTTTTAGGATGTTTAATTCTGTCGTAGTTTAGTGCAGTCAAGGCTTTACCAATTTTTATGATATTTAGACGTACCCCTAGTGCATTATTCATAGCAAGCATAATGTCCGAAGGTGTTAGAAATTCACTTTGAAGTTTTGATTTTTCGAAATGACTAAGAATAATTTCCTTTTCCAGAGATACCTGTTTGAATTTTTCATTCCGCCTTTCGTTTTCTAGGATATCTTCAGCCGTCAGTTCCGGATTGTAATTTTTCCTTTCAAAAGCATTGTAGTATGCTTGTGACCAAACTTTTTCAATATTGATTTCCTTAGAATAATTGAAATCAATCTCCAAAACTTCAAAAATCTGCCACCGCGCACTTCCGGTTTCATCGGTTAAAAAATCCGACCGGTTGGTAGAGCCACAAAACGAAGCTGTCCGGTGCATCAATGACGATTTGCGATCGTAAGGCAAACGTGCATTGACGGTATTTTTAGAAATGAAAGACTTAAGAATATTGACATCCGTTTTTGACATTACCGAAAGCTCATCAATATTAACCAGAAGGTTTTTGCATAAGGCAATCAAGCCGTCTTTATCAACACCAATGTCCTCTGTATAATATTGTTCAAGATTTGCAGGAATGAGAAATCTGAGAAAACTCGTCTTTCCACTATTCTGCTTAGTATTGAACAGAACAAAACACTGTTTGTTAATATTGCCAGGTTTCAATGCACAAATTACAGTCCTGGTTAACCACTTTTCGAAATACTTTTGGAAGGATTTATCATCGACCGTCTTTACATAACTGCAAAGCTTACCGATATGATTTTCCTTGTCCCAATCTCCTAAATTTTCAAAATATTCCCGAATCGGATTATATTGCTTAATCAAATGACTTCTGACCAGAATCTCCAATTTATTAATCGGAATATCAATTCCTGATCTGACAAGTTCTATAAATAAAGAATTCAGATTGAGTGCTGACCATTTTTTATCCGATACAAGTTTAATTTCGAACTCTAGTGATATTGTATTGTATCTAATTGAATATTTTGAATATAAATAATTAATCGCTCTGTCGAATATGGTTTTCGTTTCTGTCTCGATTTGATACAGAATTTTATTCTCTTCCATAAGCATTTTTTGATTTTGGAAGAAGTCACAAATAATTTTTATATTTGCTCTTTACTTCCAGTAAAACAAACATTTAAACCTAACTATGGCAGTAGTTAGGTTTTATTTTTTGTGTAAAGAAAATTCTATTGCTTCTTGTTGGATCTCGTCATTTGATTTATGACTGTTTTTCAGCAACCATTCGTCAATTTTTTTTCGTTCAAAGAATAGAATTTTTCCGGAAGGTTTTGAAAATGGGATAGAGTTGGTATGAACCAATTTGTAGATATAGGATTTCTTGAAACCTGTGTAATCTGAAAGCTCTTCTACATTAAGAATTGCTTTGAGCCCGAAAATATGTTTTTCAATTCGGTTGAGTTTGTGAATGATAATCTCGTTATTTTCCATCTGTTTCTTTTAATTGATTTAACGAAACAAAAGTCAACAATAAAAACCATAAATAAAAGACTACCAATAGCTTGTGGGCTAAATAAGAATATTTTGGATTGATTTTATCTGTCAAAAGGTTAAAAAAGATTAATCTGGATTCAACTGAATTCGCAAGCGATTTTCATTTAGTTTAAAAATAGAAAACGGAATTTTCACAACTCGATATTTAATTCTGGAATAATCTCAGCAGCTTCTTTCATTTTGCTATCCACAATTTTTGCGTAAATCTGCGTTGTTCTTAATTCCCGGTGTCCCAGTCTTTTTGAAACTGTGTAAATATCAGCGCCATTTTCCAGAAGTAAGACAGCATTCGTATGTCGGGCGGAATGAAAAGTAATATGTTTGGGAACCGCCGCACGATTGCACCAACGGATAATTTCAGTATTATAGGTCATTCCATATTTTAAGCCTTTGAAAACTCTTTCTTGCGGATCTTGTCTTTCGCCCAGCAATTCTCTGGCTTGTTTTGAAATATAAAGATATTCTACACCCTCAGTTTTTTCTTGTCGGAAATTGACTCTGGAAACATCACCTTCATCACGAACTTCTTTCCAGGTCAACGTATTAATATCTGACCAACGTAGTCCTGATAAACAAGAAAAAAGAAAAGCTTTTTTCAAAACCGGATATTTACATTCAGCTTTGGCTAAACGTTGTAATTCATCAAAAATTAGATATTCTCTTTGGCTTTCAGCCTGTTCAAAGGATTTGACTTTTGATGCGTAATTTATAGTCAAATATCCATTATCGAAAGCACTTCTTAGAGCAGCTTTAAACTTGTTGAAATATGAATATTTTGAGTTCTGAGAAAGTGGCAGCTCACTTTTTGTGAGAGCATCTTTTTCGAAATATCGGTAAACTTTCTTGACGAAGCTTTCATCAATTTCATCGAAAGTCATATTTTTTGGAACAATCTTATTGAGATGTTGTAGCGTAGAAAACCAGTTACCGTAATTATTAGAAGTATCTTGCTTTTGCTTTTCTTCAGTCAACTCCTCAAAGTATGTTAAAAAAGTCCTTTTACTTTTTACGGTATCTTTTAAATCATAACGACCTTGGACATATTCAGCTTTTTTGATTGCCAAAATACTTTCGGCAAGAGCCATAGTTTCTTTATTCTCTTTTTTTTCCTTAGTCGACTTTGGATCGGGGTGCAAATACAGTTTCAAATACTCAAAATTCCGCAGGTGAACTCTTCTTCCCTGTGCATTAGTAGAAGAGCCTTTGTAATACTCAATGAAAAGACTAATCCTTCCATCAGCTAAATTTTTCTGTTTTAAAGTAATATTCATATCTTTTATTTGAGGTGTACATTTGTACACCTTTGTACTACTTTTTGTAGTTCCTGGTGTACAACAGGTGTACAAATATATAAATAAACTCCAAAAAGAGAAAATAAATTTTTTACAAATGATTGATAATCAAATAAAAGAAAGAAAAAGAAATCAAAGAAAAGCTAAATTATTTCCCGATACAAAACTTAGAAAAAATATTTCCAAGCACTTCATCGTTCGTGAATTCACCGGAAATCTCACCAAGATATTCCAAAGCGTTACGAAGTTCATAAGCTAAAAGCTCAGTTGTAATTTGTGAACTAACAGCTTCCTCTACTCTTTTGACCGAATTCAGCGATTTCTGCAAAGCCTCATAATGACGTTGATTGGTGATGACAACATTGCCTTCTTCGGATTTCAGATGTTCAACATACGACGACAATTCGTTTTTAAGATCCTGAATATTCTGGTTTTCGACAGCGGAAATTTTTATGAAATCAAAATCCGTTGAGATATTATTTCTGAAAATCTGTTCTAACTTTTCATATTGAGTCGGAATCACCTCGTCAATTTTTGTCGCGCAGATAATCAGTTTCAAATCATTTCTCAGTAGAGATTTTATCATCTCGATATCTTCTGAGAAATCTTCTGTTCCGGCGTCTGCAAGGTAAACCAGAATCTCTGCATTATCAACTTTTTCCCTGGCTTTTTTTACACCAATCGCTTCAATTTCGTCCGCTGTTTCCCTCAGACCGGCAGTATCAATTAACCGAAATGCGTGTCCTTTTATGTGAAGCACTTCTTCAATTGTATCTCTGGTAGTTCCGGCAATATTACTTACAATTGCTCTTTCTTCTTTCAGTAAAGCATTGAGCAGTGTAGACTTACCGGCATTAGGTTTTCCTATGATTGCAACAGCAGTTCCGTTTTTAATGGCATTGCCGTACTGGAAGCTATCTATTAAAGAATTAAGTTTTTCTTCGATCTTCTGAAGTAAGGATTTAAGAGCGGTTCTGTCTGCAAATTCCACATCTTCTTCTGCAAAATCCAATTCCAGCTCGATTAATGATGTAAAATTAAGGAGATCATTTCTAAGGAATGAAATTTCATTGGAAATTCCGCCTCTTAGCTGATTAAGGGCTACTTTTCTGGACGCTTCATTTTCAGAGGCGATGAGATCTGCAATAGATTCAGCCTGTGTGAGATCAATTCTGCCATTCATAAAAGCACGCATCGTAAACTCACCGGCTTTTGCCATTCTTGCGCCGTTTTTTATCAATACTTCAAGAATTTTTTTGGCAATGTGAGGGGAACCATGAAAAGAAATCTCCACAGAATCCTCAGCTGTAAAAGTTTTTGGGGCCCGGAACACGGAAACCATTACCTCATCAATCACTTCATTTTCATCTTTTATGAATCCGTAATGCACGGTGTGAGACTCGGATCTTTCCAGGTTTTTACCGTCAAAGACCTTATTGGCAATTTCAAAAGACTGATTGCCGCATATTCTTATAATCCCAATAGCTCCGATTCCGTTAGCGGTTGCCAGTGCACAAATTGTATCATGATTCATCCTGCAAATTTACAATATGATTTTGTAATACTTCAATATATAATAGTCAGAAAACACACATTCCCACAACTTATTATTATCTTTGCACGAAAATTTTTAAAGACAATGAATGCATTTATCGAAGAGCTGAAATGGCGTGGACTTTTTTCTGATATGACGCCGGGAACGGAAGATCAACTGGATAAAGAAATGACAAAAGCTTACATCGGGTTTGACCCAACTGCGGATTCCTTGCATATCGGAAGTCTGATCCAGATCAAGATCCTGGCCCATTTCCAGCAGCACGGTCACCAGCCGATCGCGTTGGTAGGTGGCGCAACAGGGATGATTGGCGACCCTTCCGGAAAATCTGCAGAACGTAATCTTTTGGATGAGCAAACGCTTCTTTATTATGTAGATTGTCTTAAAAACCAGTTGTCCAGATTTTTGAAATTTGATGGAGATGGCGACAACAAGGCTATTCTTGTCAATAATTATGACTGGATGAAAGATTTTACTTTCCTTGATTTTGCAAAAAATATCGGAAAGCACATCACAGTCAACTATATGATGGCAAAGGATTCTGTCAAGAAACGTTTTTCCGGCGATTCCGGAGTGGATGGAATGAGTTTTACGGAATTCACTTACCAGCTTTTGCAAGGCTACGATTATCTTCACCTTTACCAGAATGAAGGCGTAAAACTGCAAATGGGAGGTTCGGATCAATGGGGAAATATCACAACCGGAACAGAACTAATCCGAAGAAAAGCGCAAGGTGAAGCTTATGCTCTGACAGTTCCGCTAATTACCAAAGCAGACGGTTCAAAATTCGGGAAATCGGAAAGCGGTGAAAATTACTGGCTGGATGCGAAGAAAACATCGCCTTATAAATTCTACCAATTCTGGCTGAATGCAACTGATGATGATGCAGAAAGATTTATCAAATTCTACACGTTCCTTCCAAAAGAAGAAATCGAAGCTTTGATTGAAGAACATAATGCCAATCCAGGTGAAAGAAAACTCCAGAAAAAACTGGCAGAAGAAGTAACAGTTTGGGTTCACGGTGAAAAAGAATACAAAAAGGCATTGAACGCCACCAAGATACTCTTCGGAAAATCTACTGCAGAAGATTTTGCAAATTTGGACGAAGAAACATTTTTGGAAATTTTTGATGGTGTTCCTCAAACTGAAATCTCAAAGACAGAAGTTGTTGGACAAAATATTGTTGATCTTCTTTCTAATTCAGGTTTCTTAAACTCCAAAAGTGAAGCTGCAAGAGAATTAAAAGGAAACGCAATTTCTGTAAATAAAACTAAGGTTGATGACCAATTCTCTGCATCAGAAAATGACCTGATTGACGGAAAATTCCTTCTTTTGCAGAAAGGTAAAAAGAACTATTTTATTGTGAAAGCAATTTAAAAGTATCAACATTATAAAAAAACAACTCCGGCAAATGTCGGAGTTGTTTGTTTTTAAGTGAATTGCAAATTAGATTTTTATCAATCCCAATTCTATCAGTCTTTCACGCAGAAACTCGCCGGCAGTTGTATCAGGATACAATTTCGGGTTATTTTCATCCACACAATTTTCTAGTGCATTGAGCGACATCTCGCTGATGGGATGCATAAAAAACGGAATTGAATATCTGGAAGTTCCCCAAAGTTCCCTTGGCGGATTTACCACTCTGTGAATGGTAGATTTCAGTTTATTATTGGTGTGTCTGGATAACATATCACCCACATTGATCATCAGTTCATCCGGCTCAGCAATCGCATCAATCCAGTCACCGTTATGATTCTGAACCTGCAATCCTTTTCCTTGAGATCCCATCAGCAATGTGATCAGGTTAATATCTCCGTGAGCAGCCGCGCGTACAGCATCATCCGGCTCTTCCGTAATTGGCGGATAATGAATTGGTCTCAGGATAGAATTTCCCTCGGCAATTTTATCATCAAAATAAAACTCATCTAAACCAAGATACAAAGCCAAAGCTCTCAGGACATATTTACCCGTTTTTTCCAACATCTGATAAGTCTCCTTTCCTACTTCATTGAATTTTGGAAGTTCTTCTACCACCACATTCTCAGGATAAACCTCCTTGTACTTAGAATCTTCGGAAAGATACTGGCCGAAATGCCAGAATTCTTTCAGGTCACCTTTTTTGAAACCTTTTGCCGTTTCTTTACCAAAGCCGACATAGCCGCGCTGGCCGCCTATTCCGGGAATTTCGTATTTGAGCTTGGTCTCTTCCGGCAGTTCGAAAAAATTCTTCACCTCACCATAAAGTTCATCTACTAACTGGTCATCCAGAAAATGGCCTTTGAGTGCTACAAAACCAATTTCTTCATAAGCTTTTCCGATTTCATTTACAAATTTCTGTTTGCGTTCCGGGTTGTCCGAAAGGAAATCACGCAGATCTACACTAGGTATTTTGTCCATTGATAAATAGAAATTTTTGTCCTGCAAAATTAGCGTTTTAATTGTTAGAAAAGGATTGAAAATGATAATTTAATATTCATAAAATGGTGGTTTTAGCTATATTTGCACACTTATGGAATTACAATATCTGGTCAGAGAACCAAAAAATATAACACCCGAAACACCTATATTATTTATGCTTCACGGTTACGGAAGCAATGAAGAAGATCTTTTCAGTTTTGTACCTACGCTTCCTGAGGATTGGATCGTGGTGAGTTTCCGGGCACCAAAAAATTCTCATTACGGCGGATTTGCCTGGTTTGATATTGACTTCAACAGCGCAGAGAATTTTATAGATGAAACGGAAGGTAATGATGCTGTAAAGATAGTAATGGAAAATATTATGGCCATCAGCAACAGATATGGACTCACCAATAATCCGACGCATCTTTGCGGATTCAGCCAGGGCGGAATGATTGTTTATTCGCTGGCGTTGCAATATCCGGATCTATTTTCGAAAATTGTTTGTCTTAGCTCTTATCCGGAAGAGAAACTGCTGAAAAACATCGTCAGGGACAAAAAGAAGTATGAAAACCTGCGTTTCTTTATTTCACACGGAACAGATGATGCCGTGATTCCGTTGGAATGGGGAAGAAAAGCAGCAGATCTTTTATATGATCTCAGCGCCTATTTTTCTTTCAGAGAATATATGAGCGGCCACGGTGTGAATCAGAAAAACTATCTGGACCTAATGGAATTTTTCAAGAAATAACAAGAATTAATAACAAATAAAATCCCGATAGTTTTTACTTATCGGGATTTTGTGTTAAATTTATATTTAAGAATTCATCAGATCCTCAATTTCCTCAACTGTAATTGGAATATTGGCCATCATATTAAATGGTTTTCCAGAGGCTTGTATCACATAATCATCCTCAATTCTAACTCCGAAACCTTCCGCCGGAATATAGAAACCAGGTTCATTGGTAAATACCATATTTTCTACAAAATCATCGGTCAGGATTCCATAATCGTGCGTATCCAATCCCATATGGTGGGAAGTTCCGTGCATCATATATTTTTTATAGGCCGGCCATTTCGGGTCTTCGTTCTGAACTTCAGCTTTGTCAATCAATCCCAATTGAAGTAATTCTGATGTGTAAACCTCTCCCATTTCTTTATGGAATCTGTGCCAGTTATTTCCCGCAACCAGACGATCCTCTGCTTCAACTTTACATCTTAATACGGCATTATAGATCTCCTTTTGTCTGGCAGTATATTTTCCACGTACAGGAATGGTTCTCGTAAGATCACTGGAGTAATTGGCATATTCTGCTCCCACGTCCAGAAGAATTACATCACCGTCTTTACATTGCTGGTTATTAGCAATATAATGAAGAACATTGGCATTATTTCCACTGGCAATAATTGGGGTGTAAGCAAATCCACGGCTTCTGTTTTTTACAAATTCATGAATCAGTTCAGCTTCAATTTCATATTCCCAAACGCCTGGTTTAATAAAAGCCAACAATCTTCTGATTCCTTTTTCTGTAATGTTACACGCATTCTGAATCAACGCTAATTCTTCTGGTTCTTTGATGCTTCTCAAACGCTGAAGAATCGGATTACTTCTTTTATAATTGTGCATCGGAAAATCTGCCTGTATCTTTTTGATGAAACGATCTTCCCTCAGCTCTGTTTCTACAGCACTCCTGTAATGTTCATTTTTGTTGAGATAAACATTTTCTGCTTCATACATCAGGCTTTTAAAAATTTTATCGAAATCACTGAGCCAATAAACCGTTTTGATTCCCGACACTTCATAAGCCTGATCTTTGGACAGCTTCTCTCCTTCCCAAACAGCAATATGATCATTCGTTTCCCGTAAAAACAAAATCTCCCTGTTCTCTTCCAGATAAGCATCCGGAAAAATTACAAGAATGCTTTCTTCCTGATCTACACCACTGAGATAAAAAATATCACGATGCTGCTGGAAAGGCATTGTAGAGTCTGCACTTATGGGATAGATATCATTGGAATTAAAAACCGCCAGAGATTTTGGAAGCAGTTTCTCCGCAAACTTTTTTCTGTTTTTTACGAACAATGAGCTTGGGATCTGATCGTATTTTGTCGTCATTACTAAAATAGATTTTTATTAATATTTTTTTTGGTTGATTCTGCCAAAAAAACGTCTCAAATTTACAAAACAAAAGGCTTGTAAAGCAGAATTGAAGACAGAAATTTTTCATAAATCCGGAATTAACATAATATTTTAGACTTTTTTTCTATATTTGATAAGCAATAAATTGTTGATGAAAGTAAAATACAGAATCGTACTGGTTTTTTCCTTAATTATTCTGAGTATCCTAAGCTATAAACTAAGCCATGAAAAAATTAATTCAGATGTCAGTTTACCTAAACCCAAACTAAGCTATAATCTGCATCGGGATATTAGTTATAAAAACACACCCGAAAATCTTCCCCTTAAACTGGACATCTACCAGCCAAAAAACACAAACGGTAAAAAACTGCCGGTTGCCATTTACATTCATGGTGGCGCATGGTCTTTTGGCAGCAAAGAGATGATTACATATAAATTCCGTGCTTATATACTCAGTCAGCTTCTGCAAAATCAATATACGGTTATCAGTGCAGATTTTACTAATATAGATTCTGATAAACACGTGGACAGGAGTCTTCAGGATATCCAGGATATTATCAAATGGATCAGAGATAATGATACCATTTATAATCTTGACAAAGAAAATATAGGGATCTTAGGCGGTTCTTCCGGTGCGCATCTGGCCATGATGACGGCCTACAGCCAGAATAATGACAGATCACAACATCTCCCAGTACTCAACTATGTAGTCAATCTTTACGGCCCGACAGACCTGAATGAACTTTTCCGTACCGATGCCCGTCCTGCTATTCAGAAATGGTTTAAGTTTTATTATCCAAAAACTTACAAAACCAGACACAAAAAAATAAAGCAGCTGACAGGCTTTGACATAGACAACCAGAAAAATAAAGCGATACAACGCTGCAGGGAACTCTCGCCCGTCAATTATATTACAAAAAACACCGTTCCAACATTAATATTTCATGGAAACGAAGATGCTGTTGTTGATATCAGGCAAGCTGAACTTTTAGTCGAAAAACTTAAGGAAAAGAAAATCAACCATCAGTATTTTGTGGTAGATAATGCCAATCATACTTTTAATAATATCAGTTTGGAAGATGCTAATGACATAGCAGAAAAAACCGTAAATTTCATCAAGCGTTACACAAAAAAGCAAGATTAAGATGAAAAATCCGGTATCAAGAATATTATCGACTCTAATTTTTATTATGATGAGCAGCAATCTGTTTTCTCAGGTAACATTCAGGATTATCAGATTACCTGAAAATACTGATAATTCAGATATATTTCTGGCTTCCGACCTTAACGGATGGAATCCTGCAGATGCTCAATTCAAATTCAAAAAAGATCTGGAGGGAAACTATATTTTAACGATTCCAAAGCCTGGTAAAAAAGCTGAATATAAGATTACCAAAGGCAGCTGGGATTCTGTGGAAACTGACGAAAATGGGAATGCGACCGCTAATAGAATTTATGATCCGGCTATTTCAGAGTTAACGGTTCCTATCGAAATCAAATCCTGGAATATCCCGAAAGAGAAAAAGCATACTGCCAACTCTCATGTCAGAATACTAAGTGAGCATTTCAAAATCCCGCAGCTGAACAGCACAAGAAAAATCTGGATCTATCTTCCGCCGGATTATCAAAACTCCGGAAAAAAATATCCCGTGATTTATATGCAGGACGGCCAAAACCTTTTTGATGATTACACCAGCTTTTCCGGCGAATGGCAGGTGGATGAAACGCTGGACGCAATCTACAATGAAAACGGCAGATCTGCAATTGTAATAGGAATAGACAATGGTGGCGACCAGCGTCTTGCCGAATATTCTCCCTGGAATAATGCTAAATATAAAACCACAGGCCAAGGCAATCTGTACGCAGATTTTTTAGCAAAAACCCTGAAACCATTCATTGATAAAACTTACAGAACACAGAGACAAACTTCTAAAACAATCATTTTAGGCAGCTCTATGGGCGGACTGATCTCCCTTTACACTGCTGTAAAATACCCGGAGACTTTCGGAAAAGCGGGCATTTTCAGTCCTGCATTATGGTTTGTTTCCAAGGATCTGAAAAACTATCTTAATCGCAACAAAAAGAATCTCAGACATTCAGAATTCTATTTTGTCGCGGGAAAAAATGAAGACGAAACAATGGTGCCGGAAATTGAAGCAACTCAATCTGAACTGATAAACAATTCTGTAGATCCGAAAAATATCATCGTTAAAATAGATCAGGACGGAACACATTCCGAAACTTATTGGAAAAGAGAGCTGAAACAGGCTTTGATGTGGCTTTTGAAATAGAAACAGATTTTCTGGCTTCATATTAGTCCTTATAAAATCAAAACAAAACACTAAATTTGCAAAACTTATGGAAAGCAACAGACAAAGAAAAGTAGCGCAGATTATACAGGAAGATATGGCAGAAATCTTCCGCAAGCAAGCTTCAGACAGCAAGCAGAGCTTTTTGGTTTCTGTTTCGGATGTTAAAGTAACACCGGATCTTGGAATCGCAAAAATATACCTCAGTATTTTCCCGGCAGAACTGAGAAAGCCTATTATGAAGGAAATCAATGAGAACAATGCATTCTACCGTAATTATCTCGGACAGAAAATGGCAAAACAGGTTCGTATCATCCCGCAACTGGTTTTCTACATAGACACGAGTCTGGATGATGTGGAACGCATTGAAAAAGAACTGAAAGGCGAAGGAGACAATCCAATTCTGTAGTATTGAAAAATGCTTTTTACATAGCATCCCGCTACCTTATAGCGAAAAAAGGAAGCACAGCGGTCACTTTCATCACTTGGCTTGCAGCATTTGCAATGGTGGCGGCTGTGGCGGCTATGTTTATCATTATTTCTGTTTTTTCCGGTCTGGAAGATATCAATAAGCAGATGATAGCCAATCTGCATGCAGACCTCACTATCAAAAGCAAGACAGGAAAAGTTTTAAAAGATATCGGACACATAAGAAGTGTGCTGAAGAAAGAATCTGCTGTCGCTTATTTTTCGTCTGTTATAGAAGAAAAGGTTTATCTGGGATATAAAGACAATGGTGAGATTGCCTATCTGCGAGGTGTAGATTCTGCTTACACCAATGTTAATCCTATAAACGAAAATATATTTTACGGAAAGTACCCGGACTTTAAGTACAGCAATGAAGTGATTATGGAGAATGGTCTGGACAACAGATTGTCTCTTCCTGTAAATTCCAGTCAGGACTTTGCAACAGTTCTGATGCCCAAGCCGGGAAAAGGAATTATACAAAGTGAAAATGACATCTTCAATAAAAGAGAGATCTATGTGACAGGTGTTTTCCCGGGAAATGACCAGATGGACAATTACATTATTGCGCCGATAGAGCTTGCTCAGCAGCTTTTAGATCTTCAAAAAAATGATTGCTATCAGATTGTTATTAAGCTCAAAAACCCGGCTGATGCTGAGCGCGTTAAAGCTAATCTTACAAAACAAATCGGAAATATTGCAGATGTTAAGACCAAATCCGAAGAAAATGCCGCTTTCTGGAAAATGATTAATACCGAAAAACTGATGATCTATCTTATTTTCGGACTTGTCATTTTCATCACGACATTCAATCTGGCCGGAGCGATCACTATTTTACAGCTCGACAAAAAAGATCAGGCAAAATCATTGATAGCACTTGGGTTTAATCTTAAAAATCTGAGATTCATTTATTTCTTTACCGGATTTTTAATTGTATCGGCGGGAATTCTTTGCGGACTTATTATCGGCTCTGTCATTTGCTATATCCAGATCAGCACAGGCTTTTTCAAAGCAAGCGAAAACCTGGCATTCCCTGTAAGAATTGAACTGATCAACTACCTGATTGTTTCAGCTATCGCATTATTTTTTGGATTATCCATTTCCTGGATTTTTTCCAAAGTTAATAAAAGATACATCAGCAATACTAATTAAGATTAATGTAATTTGTTCCTGGATTCCTGAATTTCCTCGAGTCAGGATTAATTAACATTTTATTACGGTAACTTAAATTTCGCTTAAAAATTCAATCACCTATCAAAAACAGATTATTAATATTATAATTTTACAGTCTTAATTTTTTGGACAATGAAAAAAAGTATTATTATTCTGTTTGTCGGGATTTTCGGATTTGGATTCTCTCAGATCCCAACAGGATATTATGACGGGACAGCAGGCCTATCAGGCTACAGTTTAAAAACAAAACTTGCGCAGATCATCTCCAATGGCGCAAGAGATATGGGATATGGCAGCGGCACCGGCGGGTTATGGCTGGGATACAAGACCACTGATATCGATAAGTATTATGAAAATGACGGAACCATTATCGATATGTATTCCGAAAATCCTGCAGCCAATACTCCCGGTGTGAGCAATGACCCTTACGAATTCAAATGGGGACAGGCATCTGCAGGCGGCAACCAGTGCGGAAGCTATTCCGGAGAAGGAAGCTGCTATAACAGGGAACACTCAATCCCAAAAACCTATTTTGGCGGCATCAATGCTGTTCCTATGTCACACGATATTCATTTTGTAATTCCAACGGATGGCTATACCAACTCAAAAAGAGGCGATTATCCTTATGGTGAAGTTTCCAGCGCAGTTTGGACTTCTAAAAACGGAACCAAACTGGGCCAGAGCAATGTGCCGGGTTACAGCGGGACTGTTTTCGAGCCGGTGAATGAATTTAAAGGGGATTTCGCAAGAATGGCGTTATACTTTGTCACGAGGTATGAAGATAATCTGACATCATTCAGCCAATACCAGACTGCAACCAGCCCGCTGGACGGATCAAAAAACAGAGGTCTGCAGCTTTGGCATCTTAACCTGATGCTGAAATGGAATGCCCAGGATCCTGTTTCTCAAAAAGAAATCGACCGAAATAATGCAGCCTACACTTTCCAGGGTAACAGAAATCCGTTTATTGATCATCCGGAATGGGTAGAAATGATCTGGGGCAAATCTCCTTTGGCTGTAGATGATGCTTCCTTCTCAAAAAATCTTTCAATTGCACCTAATCCGGTTAGGGACAATGTTCTTCATGTATCCGGAGATAAAGATCTGAAAAAGTTCCCGAAAGCATTCATTTATAATATGTCAGGACAAAGCGTTCAGACCATTGAAAATCCTTTCCAGAACGGAAATACCATCATTTTAAACAATCTTTCTAAAGGTATTTACATATTGAAAACAGGAGAACTAAACACAAAATTCATTGTAGAATAGCACCTGAAAAAATATTTTAAGAAAAAGACAGAAATTTTATCTGTCTTTTTTTGTATCTAAAATGTTTTGATTCTATTATTTTGATATACCTCAGATAATTATTGATGATATCTCATAAATAAAACTGTATTGTTGAAAAAAAATTACTTATTAATCTGATTTTATTTTATACCTTTAGCGCCCTTAATTTTTGACAATGAAAAAATGTATTTTTATTCTTTTTGTTGGAGCATTTGGCATTACTAATGCCCAGATCCCGACAGGATATTATGACAGCGCTGCCGGACTAACCGGTTATGCTCTGAAAACAAAACTTGGTGAGATCATCACCGCAGGTTATCAGACCAAAAGCTATGATAATCTATACAATGGATATCCTACAACGGATACAGATTCTTTTTATGAAAAAGACGGTACTGTTTTGGATATTTATTCAGAAAATCCATCAGGCGCAGATCCGTACAATTATACACACGGCCAGAAAAAATGTGGAAATTATTCTGTAGAGGGAGATTGCTATAACAGAGAGCACTCAGTTCCACAGAGTCTTTTTAATTCTGCCAGCCCTATGGTTTCTGATATCCATCATATTCTTCCTACAGACGGAAAAGTAAATGGTATGAGAAGTAATTATCCTTACGGAAAAGTTTCTAACCCAACTTATACTTCCAAGAACGGCTCTAAGCTGGGAGCAAATTCTTCGCCAGGTTATGGAGGCACAGTTTTCGAGCCGATCAATGAATTCAAAGGTGATGTAGCAAGAGGGCTTTTATACTTTGTGACAAGATACCAGACAAAACTTTCCGGTTTCTCCAGCGGTAATATCCTTAATACAAGCAATGTAAACCAAGGCCTTGCAACGTGGGAGCTAAACCTTCTTTTGCTTTGGCATCAGCAGGATCCTGTATCGGAAAGAGAAATTGTTAGAAATAATGCAGCTTACAATTATCAGAAAAACAGAAATCCTTTTATAGATCATCCTGAGTGGGTAACAACTATTTGGGGACTTTCTCCACTTGCTGTAGAAGATGCTTCATTTTCAAAAAACTTAAAGATTGCTCCAAATCCTGTGAAAGGAAATGTAATCAATGTAACCGGAGACAAGGATCTTAAAAAATTCCAGAAAGCTTTCATCTACAATATGGTTGGACAAAATGTTCAGACCATTGAAAACCCTTTCCAAAACGGAAATACCATTACACTTAAAAACCTTCCTAAAGGAATTTATATCCTTAAGACTGGTGAACTCAACACTAAGTTTGTTGTAGAATAATCAATTCACAAAAATTTCAATAAAGTAAAGACAGATATAAACTCTGTCTTTATTTTTTTCATCCGTAAGGCAATTTTGTGCGGAATGTGTTAAATATTAAAAATTTCTATTAAAAATCAATACCTTTACATCCCTTAAAATTTTCGAAATGAAAAGATTTATTTTTACTTTATTTGTCGGAGTTTTCGGCATTACCAATGCGCAGATTCCGACAGGATATTATGACGGAACTACCGGACTTACCGGAGCTGCTCTTAAAACTAAACTTAGCCAGATCGTTACTTCGGGACATCAGGATAGAGGTTATAACTGGACCGTATTTTCTTCTGCAGACAGAGATAAATATTATGAGAATGACAATTCCGTTCTGGATGTTTATTCCGAAAATCCTACCGGTGCAGATCCTTACAAATTTACAATGGTAACCAACCAGTGCGGCAGCTATAGTGGTGAAGGATCTTGTTACAACAGGGAACACTCGATTCCGAAATCGACCTTTAATGATGCAACGCCAATGCACAATGACTATCATCATTTGCTTCCGACAGACGGCTACGTCAATGGCAGAAGAAGCAATTGGCCTTATGGTGAAGTAGGAACTGCAAGCTGGACCTCTAAAAACGGCTCTAAGTTAGGAACAAGTAAATTAAATGGTTATTCAGGAACAGTTTTCGAACCTATCAATGAGTTTAAAGGTGACATTGCCAGAATTTACCTTTATTTTGCGACCAGATACCAGTCACAGATCACTACTTTTACTTATGATATGTATGATGGAAGCACATTTAAAGTTTTTGCAGAGCCATTTATGTCTATGCTTTTGAGATGGCATCAGCAGGATCCTGTTTCACAGAAAGAAATCGACAGAAATAACGCTGTATATAACTATCAGGGAAACAGAAATCCATATGTGGATCATCCTGAGTATGTTGCACAGATATGGGGAACCGTAATGGCAGTAGATGATGCTTCTTTCTCCAAAAATCTTCAGATTGCGCCAAACCCGGTAAAAGGAAATGTAATCACTGTTTCTGGCAATAAGGATCTGAAACAATTTACAAAAGCCTTTATCTATAATATGGTTGGCCAGAATGTCCAGACCATTGAGAACCCTTTCCAGAACGGAAACAGCATCACACTTAAAGACCTTCCGAAAGGTGCCTATATCCTGAAAACAGGAGAACTAAACACTAAGTTTATTGTGGAATAATTTATTATAAAAAAAATTAAAACAGAAGAATCAGTTGCTTTTGCAGCTGATTTTTTTTATCTTGAAAATTCTAAAAAAATTTAATAATGAAAGACAACAAACATCTTTTCAGAAGGCTTTTTTTCCTGATGCTGATTTTCAGCACCTCACTCTTTTTTGCACAGGAACAACCATTCCGGAAAGAAATTCAGGAATTCAAAACGATTGATCAAACCAACGGAATTCCCGCTAAACCAATTCTTTTCGTAGGCAGCTCATCCTTTACAAAATGGCAGGATGTGAATGATTATTTCCCGGGAAAAACCATTATTAACAGAGGTTTTGGCGGGTCCAGGCTGCTGGATCTTAATTATTATGCGGATGATCTTTTAGATCCTTACAATCCCAGACAAATTCTAATCTACTGTGGTGAAAACGACATTGCAACAGATAATCCCACAGCAGCGGAAGTATTTGAGAGATTCAAAACGTTTTTTGGTAAAATACGTCAGAAGTACCCAAAAGTTCCCGTAGCTTATGTTTCCATCAAATATTCACCGAGCCGCGAAAAATTCTGGCCGGAAGTGACCGAAGTGAATGCCCTGATAAAAAGTTATCTTAAAACTCAGAAGAAAGCAAAGTACATTGACATTACAAAAGTGATGAATGATGCCAATGGAAAACTCCGAACAGATATTTTCCTGGAAGACAGGCTTCACATGAAACCCGAAGGCTACAGACTTTGGGCCAGGGTTATGAAGCCATATCTTAAATAAATCAAAATAATGCGAATGATCTGACAGAAATCATAATTGTAAATAACTATTTTATTTGTAATTATTCTAAATTAATTTATATTTGCATCTATGATTCATCAGATTATACCTTTCAAAATTGCGCCATTGGCTCCCGCTTACAGAAATGACGAAATGATGTATTGTGACAAGAAAAAATGCTGCAAAAAATTCAAAAAAGGAAAACGTTGTAAGAAATGTCCGGGAAGAGCAAAGATCAGCTAAACATCAGCCAGATTATCATCGCTATTAATGCTAAAAATATAAGAACAGAAACCAGTCTTTTAGATTGGTTTTCTTTTTTATGGGGTTTTGAAGAGGATTGCTGGAAATTATTTGCAGATTCGCTTTCATCAGAATTAACCTCAGACTCTGCAAGTTCTGTAATTGTGATTCCCTGAACAATGGTTTTATGAAGAACCGTATTGGTTGCGTGTAGCAGAATCTGGAATTTTCCCTGAGAATCAAACTCTTTGATCCGGATCGTTCGCTGTCCGTTCGGTTTCTCTAATCCGAAAGGCACTATTTTTACAAGGTCCGCATCATAAGTATTCCAGTAAATCGTAATTTCCTCACCAGCTCTCGCCCGGATTTTACTGGCAGAAAAGCTTTTGATCTTTGGGGGAAGAGTGCTTTTCACATTTCTGTGCTGGCTGCTGAGATTCTGGTCATAAAGCTTTCTCCTGGCAGCATCTGTTAGCGTTTCATAAGCTTCCTGAATTTCCCTGAATCTCTCCGAAAAAAACGCATCGTTATCATTTTTATCCGGATGATATTTCAGCGATAATTTTCTGTAAGCCTTTTTGATATCTTCTGCAGAAGCATCCTGAGGAATTCCGAGAAAGTAGTAGTAATCCTTCACAAAGCAAATTTAACGATTTCGTTCATCTTAATAACATTCAAAAATTAATTTCTCGCTGATTTCACAGATTACGTAAATAGAAAATATGTTTAATCTGCGAGAAATTAACAAAAAAACGGAAAGCATAAACTTTCCGTTTCTAACAATTAATTCAGTTTCCTAAGATTATTCTGCCGTTCTTGGCTTGCAGCACCCTCTTCCGAATTGCGATCTTACTTTTTCTTTCAGTGAGTTGTATTCTTCATCGTTCATCGTTCTGATTCTGTCCGCAAAACCGAACGGTGTTCTTTCTTTCACATCATATTCGTCGAAGATTCCTCTCACGAACGCTTTTCTTTTTTGTGCTTTTTTGGCGATGATGGCGATAGCTGCTAAACCTGCGATGGCTAAAATTCCTTTTTTCATTATTTTAAAATTTTACGTTTTACATTTAGGAAGACGCAACCTCAAATTTTTTACTTTAAAATAATTCTGGCGCCTTTATCCGCCTGTAATTTATACTGAGCGAAGTCGAAGTGCTCACGCTTTTTTTTTTCAACAAAAAAGAAAAAGAGCTCCGTTCAAGCCGGGGGCGCGCTTCGCACAATACAAATATTCCAACTGAAAATATATTTTTCAAATATTAACATTTTACTTTAAATTAGTTTCTAAATAATACATTTATTTTTTAAATTTCTATATTACTAACACTTAATAAATATTAATATGAAGGGTATTTGTGCATTATATGATACTGAAGAAGATTTAAAAGAAAGTCATATTTTTCCAAAATTCGTAATAAATCATACCAAGAAAACAGGTTCTAAATATTTTAGAAGACTTGTTGAACCTGATAAAAGATTACAAGATGGTGTTAAACTCCATTTACTTTGTGAAAAAGCTGAGCAAGAATTTTCAAAAAGAGAAAAATGGTTTGCTGAAAATATATTTGTCCCTTATATTAGTGGAGAAACTAAATTACCTTACAATGAGAATTTATATTACTTTACTGTTTCATTCTTATGGAGAATTTTAATTTTAGAATTAAAAAGAGATGCTACTCTAAAAGATAATTGGTATTATAATATAATTTGCGAAGCTGAAGCAGAATGGAAAGAATTTTTAAAAAGTGGAAAAAAAATTAATAAATATGATATTTTCTGTATTCAACTAACCGATAGAGTTAAGGAGAATAGTACTGACTTAACAGGAGTTGATTTTTACCTCACAAGAGCTTTAGATGCTACAATTGTAGATAATCAAACTCAAACTTGTTTAATGATATATGGTAAATTTAATAGATTTATATTTTGGGGAGTTTTAAAAAAGTATGGTGATGAAAATAAGTTATCAGATTCGTTAATAAATCCAACTGGGGGAACAATATTAGTGCCTCAAAATTTAGAATATTTTCCTATTTGTTCATTTCTATATAATAGGATAAAGCAAATTGAAACTTTGCCAAGACCCAATCAAGAACAAGAACAAAAAATATTGAATGAAATAATGAAAGACCCAGAAAATTTTTGGAACTCTGATGTAGGGAAATCTTTATATAATGATAACTTTAATTTGGATTAAAATTTTCTGTTAATAAAAGCTTTGCAATCGCAAAGCTTCAATTTTAATTCGTTTTCATAAAGTCAAAAGCGCCTTTCCGTAGGTGGATTCCATATTCCAGCCACGCTTTCATACAAGCCAGAAAGTTGGCCCAGCCTTCGGTTTGCCCGATTGCCCACTTAATCCCGTTTTCGTCTGTGTTATGCCCTGCTTCCGCAACTTTTATCATTGTGTTATTTTCAGACAATTGTTGTAACTCAATGGTCACAACAGATTTTGGGTCCCAGACAAAAACAATTTTTTCATTATGGATAATTTCTTTTGTTGTCAACGGATAAGAACCATCAAATTCCGGAAAAGACCAAAAAATTTCATTACCAATTTCCATTCTTCCGGAACCTTTGGAAATGAAATAGTTCTGCATTATTTCCGGATTGACAATGGCTTCAAAAACTTCTGAAACCGGCTTCTGAATCCCTATAGATGCTTTTGCTGTTACTTTTTCCATAAATATTTAATTATTAAATTTCTCGCAGATATTACTGATTTTAGCATATAATTAAAAAATCTGCGGGTAATTCATGCTATCCTTCGTAACCCGAATCTTTACTGTAATTCACCATCCAGTAAACACCGTATTTATCTTTGAAGCTTCCGAAATAATCGCCCCAAAACTGGTCAGCCATTGGCATTTCCACATCACCACCGGCAGAAAGCCCGTTGAAGATCCGGTCTGCTTCTTCCCGGCTTTCCGGGAAAATCGAAATGTAATTTCCGTTGCCCTGATTGAGCTTATGTCCCATAGACGGAACAATATCCGAAGCCATCAGGAGGTCTTTCCCGATTGGCAGTGCAATGTGCATTACTCTGTTTTTTTCATCCTCAGAAAGATGTTCTGTTCCGGGCGCATTTCCCATTTTCATCACGCCTCCCACGAATTCTCCACCGAAAACGGATTGATAAAATCTGAAAGCTTCTTCTGCTGTACCATCAAAATTGAGGTATGGATTTAATTTTGGCATTTTAATTTATTTTAATTGTGTTATTTATTTAATTTTAACGCAAAGTCGCAAGAAATTTCAAAATTGACAACCTTCAAGTCGCCAAATTTTACAATGTGAGTTATAAAGATTTGCGCCTTAAAAAATTATATAGGAAAAAAATTGCGTCTTTGCGTAAAAAAATTTAATGTTCCTGAACTTTCTCCGGATCATCATAATTTATCATCCATTGGATTCCGAATTTGTCTTCCCACATCCCAAAGTAAGCGCCCCAAAATGTGTCCTGAAGTTCCATTGTTATTTTTCCACCTTCGGAAAGTTTATCGAACAATTTTTTGGCTTCATATTTGGAATCGGCCTTGATCGCAATAGAGAAATCGTTTCCGTTTCTGTACTCTCCCATTCCCGGAAGAGAATCGCTTCCCATAATCACAGTTTCCGTAGAAATCGGAAGAGAAACGTGCATTATTTGGTTTTTGTACTCTTCCGCTAATGGAGGCATTCCTTCCTGGGGTGGCATATCACCAAAACGACTCCAAAATGGAACTTTGGTTCCAAATGCAGTTTCATAAAATTTAAAAGCTTCTTCGCACTGACCGTGGAATGTGAGATAAGGGTTTACTGCTGCCATAGTTTTATAGTTGTCTTGTTTATGTATTTAAAAATTTTCTGATTTGTGAAATCGTAAAATCGATGAGCTCCGCATCAACGTTTCCATTTTCATCAGCCATCATATAATTACCGTGACCAGCTGGCAAAATCATTAATCTGGAATGTGGAATCAACTGGTTCATCTCAACAATGTGCTGTGACTTGATCACATCTCTGTCTCCGGCAATCAGGAAAACAGGATTTTTTATTGACTTTAACACTTCATCATTAATATCCTGAAAGTTCATCATCCGCCGGCTATCCTTGTCGAACATATTTTTCAATAAATTCTCGTTCGGATTGATTTTCAGAAAATTATCTTTCAGCTTTTGCATCATATTGTCGATGCTCGCTTTGGACATTCCTTCAAAAAAACCATCTACCATTCCGCTTCTTTTTGTAACGCCGGAAGCAGCAATAATTTTTTCCACCTGATCCTGAAAAAGATGAGCAATATGAAGAACCGTTGTTGCTCCATTACTGAACCCGAAAAATGAAGCTTTTGAGATATGCAGCTGTTCCAAAACTGACATTACATCTTTTGCATCCTGCTCAAAGGTTTCAGGAATATTGCGATGTCCGGACCGCCCGTGATTCTGTAGATCAATAACGATCAGCTGAAATTCATTTTCCAGTCTTTTAATGGTTTCCTCGAAATCATAAAAGCCGGACGAACCGCCACCGTGAATCAGAACCAGAGGTTTTCCTTCGCCATATATCTCAAAGTAAAGATTGATATTATCAGCGTTTATATAACCGTTTGATTTTGAATTCATTATTTATGAGTTTAAAGCCTTTTCAAGATTTTCCATATACTGCGTCCAGGCGTCTGTACAATTTTTGTAACATTCGATTTTCGGGGTCAGACCTTCGTGAGTAAAGGTTACTTTCGTTCCCTGATCTGTTGCTTCCAGATTAAATCTGATGTTGGTACCTTCCCACTCGTGAGTGTCATTCAGAAAGGACAAATTGCTTTCGGTTACCTTCCAAAGCAATTCTTTATTGGGTACTAATTCAATGAGTTTTTGTTTTGAAAAATGGACACCGTCACCGGCGGAAAAAGAAAACTCGTCTCCGATTTTATTGGTTTTGCCCGATATAGTTTCACCAAATATACCGATCCACCACTGTCTAACATCTTGTAATACCAAAAAAATTTCTTCCGCAGTTTTGTTGGAATGAAAAGTATATTGATAATTTTTATTGGGATTCATTGGTTCAAATTATTTTTCAGAAAGTTGCTTCACAACTTCCAATCCTTTATTAAAACCATTGTCCATCATTTCTTTGTAACTGATGTCCACATCTACCTCTACTTTGAGAGTGGTTTTACCTTCATTTTCTTCTAAGTGATAGGCCTCTAAACTTCCGTTCCAATCTTTTACTTGATCGCTATTAATATCTTCTACTCCATTTTTCAGCTCGCCAAGATGTTTGAATACTAAAAGTTTTGGTTCTTCGATACGTTCAATGGTGCTTACCATTCCGTTTTGCCCGGTTGCTTCTGTAAAATAGGTTTTACCGCCAACTTCCCAATCTGTTTTCATTATAGAACCAGGACTAAAATAATGTGTCCACTGCGAATAGGTTCTATCATTCCATAATACATCCCAGACTTTTTCTGCCGGTGCTTCAATCTCAACGTGATATTTTAATGTTTCCATAAGCTTGATTTTTTATGAATTGTATGCATCCTCAATATCCTTGATGATGATTTTTTTCATGGTCATCATTGCACCGAAAGCTTTCTGTGCCTTTTCCACCTCGTGCGTGTTGGTCAGTTCAATCAATCTGTGCGGGACAATCTGCCAGCTGAAGCCGTACTTATCCTTTAGCCAGCCACACATACTTTCCTGACCTTCTTTTGTAAATTCGTTCCAGTAGTAATCGGTCTCTTCCTGATTCTTTGTCATAATGGTCATAGAGGTTCCTTCGGTAAATTGGGCTTTATGATCATGAGAACTATCCATCGCCATCATCACATAACCATTGATAATGAACTGGGAATGCGCCACATTTCCTGCTGTATCGCCCTGCCCTTCCTGATATTCCATAACACCTTCGATTTTAGAGTCCGGGAAAATGGATGTGTAATAATCTAGGGCTTCTTTGCATTTTCCATTGTTTTCGCCTGTAAACATCATCACGGGAGAAAACTTCTGCTGATATTGCTCTTTAGTGTAATAGATTTGCCAGGAAATACCATATTGATCTTCCACCCAGGCGTAACATTCGCTCCAGGGATAAGAGTCCAGCGGCATCATAACTTTTCCGCTTTCCGAAAGCTTTTGGTAATAACTTTCAGCTTCATCCTTCGAATCGCACATCATCATCAGTGACAATGTCAGATTAGGCTGGAACATTGGACCGGCGTTCAGAAACATTAATTTTTGGCCTTCTATTTCTATGTTGATGACCATTGGCGTATCAACGGTGATTTTGGAATTACGAAAAACCGAAGTGTAGAATTCTGCAGCTTCTGCTCCGTTTTGGTTAAACCAGTAGCAGGGAAATATGTTGTTGTTCATAGTAATTGATTTATGATAGTTGAAGAATGATAGTTGATAATTGATCAGATACTTTCGCAATAGCTCCTGAAATTGTCCAGAATGGCCTGCCAGCCTTGTTGCTGCATTTCCAGCGGGTTTTCGTTTTCAGGGTCAAAGTTCTCTGTCACTTTGGTTTTATTTGCAGATAACTGTTCAAAAAGAATTTCCACTTTGCGGCCGTCTTCCAGATGATATCTGATCAGATCATTTTCTATAATCTCATCATAGATCCCGACAAAATCGAATCCGAAACTGCCGTCTTTTGCCTGCATCCGCACTTCCAGTTTTCCACCGATCGTCAAATTATTTTTTGCAGACGGACATTCCCAGCTTTCGTGGGCAAAATTCCATTTCGTGATATGGTCAGGATTATTAAAGTAGTTCCAGACTTCGTGGATTGGTTTATTGATTTCTGTTGTAACCGTTAATTTTTGCATTTAGATTGTTTTATTTCAAAGTTAATTTTATTCCTGAAAAATCAACTTGCCATAAGACAATTATTATGCATTAAACTAAAAATCACTCCTTATGAGAGTGATTTTGATTACTTATTTAGAAAAGTTCAGCGGATATTTTACGTTTGAGAAACCATCTATACTGGCTTTCAGCGATCCTACGGCCAATTCTGCTTTAATTAGAACCGGAACGCGGTTCTGATCATTGGAAACCCACATTGTAACGCCTTCTTTTTGTTTAAAAACCCTTCCGCTAATGACAGACGGGACGATTTTAAGACAGTCTATTTTACCGAATTTGGTTGATAGTCTTTCAGTTCCTACGACTTTCAGTTGAAACGGAAAAAGTTCATCATCGATCCAGACATTCATCCGCACCACGCTTCCGACTCTCAGGTTTTCTGATGGCAGGCTTCTCAGATAATAGAAACAAGACAACATATCCTGAACATTGTCCGGTACCTTAACTGTTTTTGCCGGTCTGTCGGTATGGATCTTATCAACTAAAACCAATGTATTATTCGACGGGTTGAAAGTGCTTTGCAAATGCTGCCTGTAGCTGCCTTCTGCGACATTCCTGACATAGAAAAGCGGTTCTTTTCTGGCATTGATATAACTTTCGTACACATCTTCCACTTTAAAAAAAGCTTTTGCAGCACCACTGGTCTTTCCTGTTCCTTTTACGTAAAAAGCAGGCTGTCCGTTGTATGATGTTTTAGTAGTTGCCAAAGTAGCATTACCAGCAGTTATAAAGCCGTAATGAATTCTGTAGCTTAAAACTTCTCCTGCATTGATGTTATCAAACTGTGCGGAAACAGTTGAAAAAAATAAAAATCCTATAAATAAGAAAATGTTCTTCATTAATTATGATATATGAATAGGTACTGAGACAAATAATCTGCCAAAATTAAAAAAATTAAACCTTCCGTTTCCGAAAGGTTTAATAGGTAATAATTACATAATATTCGTTCCGTCGGGGATTACTGCATTTTTCTTGATAACCACGATACCATCTTTTATGGAATGGGTATCATAATCACCATCAGGATGATGTTTGCCTCCTATAATTCTGACGTTATTTCCAATAAAACAGTTCTTGTCCAGAATAGCCATATCTATATAACAGTACTTTCCTATTCCCATATTAGTTTTTCCGCTCACCTCATTGTCAGCAACTTCTTTAGCCGTCTGATAATAGTCGGCACCCATTACATAGGAATTGACAATAGTAGTTCCCCGGTCTACTCTGGTTCTGTTTCCGATGATACAATTTTCTATTTTGTCGGCAAGAATAATACAGCCATCACCAAAAATAGTCTTACTTACATAGGATCCATTAATTTTGGTAGGCGGGAGCATCCTTGCTCTTGTATAGATGGGGTTGGAGCTGAAAAGATTAAATTGTGGCAGATCCTGAGCGAGATCCAGATTGGCCTCATAAAAAGATTCAATGGTACCGATATCGGTCCAGTAACCATCATACTGATAGCTGAGGACATTAAGATTTCCAATGGAAGCAGGAATGAAATCTTTTCCGAAATCATCCCCTTCATAATCCGCAAAAAGCTTTCTAAGCACATTTTTGGTAAATACATATATTCCCATAGAAGCAAGATATTCTTTACCTTTGGCTTTGCTCTCTTCGCTGGTCTCGGATTTCCAGTCCTTCAAAACATCAAGGCTTGGCTTTTCTGTAAATGCCGTAATATTGCCTTCTTCATCAGCTTTCATAATTCCGAATCCTGTGGCATCCTTTGCATTAACCGGAATGGTGGCAATGGTGATATCTCCACCATTATCTTTGTGGAAATCGATCATTTTTTTGAAGTCCATCTGGTAAAGCTGGTCGCCGGAAAGAATCAGGATGTACTCATACTCATACTTGTCAAGATGCTTCATGGTCTGGCGAACGGCATCTGCTGTTCCCTGGTACCAGTTTTCATTTTCAACATTCTGTTCAGCAGCCAGAATATCAACGAAACCTTTACTAAAAATATCAAAGTGATAAGAATTCTTGATATGTGAGTTCAATGACGCCGAGTTAAACTGTGTCAATACCAGAATCCTGTTCAGCCCGGAATTGAGACAATTGGAAATCGGAATATCCACCAAACGGTATTTTCCCGCAATAGGAACTGCCGGTTTGGATCTGCTGTAAGTCAAAGGAAACAGTCGGCTTCCTCTTCCACCTCCTAATACTATGGAGATTACGCTATCTTTCATAAATTGTGCTGGTTATATATTATTTTCTAGTTATTTTATAAAGTTAAGAATTGTTTTCAAATATTAAGCCAATGTTAACAAAATATTTTCATAAATCATCAGCTGGCATCTACGAATTAATAATGGTATAACTGTGAATAATTTTTTGCCGATTTTTCCCACGAGAAGTCAAATGACATATTATTGTAAACCAGCCCTTTCATCAATTCTTTCTGGCTGTAGATATGCAGTGCTCTTTTGATGGCGTGAACGGCATCATCTGCTCCCGCAAAGGTAAAATTAAGTCCCGCTCCACCCGTTGAAATATCCTGAACCGTATCCCGGAGACCGCCAGTGTACCGTACTACCGGAACAGTTCCATAACGCATAGCATACATCTGATTCAGTCCGCAAGGCTCCACACGGCTTGGCATCAGCAAGAAATCTGCCGAAGCATAGATCTGGTGCGACAAATATTCCTTATAGCCTAAATCCAGCGCAAAGTTAATACTAAACTGATGCTGCAATTCCTTCAGTCTGTTTTCGATATATTGATTACCGGAACCCAGAACAATAATGTTGAGAGAACCGTTGGTTTCCTGGATACTTTTCTGTACAATCTCAGGCAAAAGATCCGCCCCTTTTTCTCCGGCAAACCTACCTATAAAGCCGAACAAAGGAAGATTCGGATTCAGTCCGTATTCTGCACAGATGACTTTTTTATTTTCCCATTTTCCTTCCTCAGCGTAATCTTTATTATAATTGAATTTCAGCATATCATCGGTTTCCGGGTTCCAGACTTCCGTATCGATGCCATTGATGATGCCGAAGGCTTTCTGACGTTCCTGATTCATAAGCGGTTCCAGGCCCTGAAAGCTGTAAAACAATTCTTCCAGATAACCACCGGAAACCGCATTGAAAGCGTTGCAGGATTTGATCATTGCCGCCATCGGATTGATCCTGCCATTCCAGTCAAGAAGTCCCCATTTCCAACCGTCAAAGTGCGGCAGGAAGCTGGACATCTGCCAATCCATACTACCCTGGTATTCGCCATTATGAATGGTTCCAATCGTTTTAACCCCCTTCAGAAAACGAAATTCATAGCAATTGTCAATCATAAAAGGAACCAGGCCGGTGTGATAATCGTGACAGTGTAAAATATCCGGTCGAATCTGCATTGCGCTCATCCAGTGCAAAACACCGTGCTGAAAAGCGATAAACTGCTGGCTCTCGTCCCAATAGCCATAAACATTTTCCCTGTCCAGCAACCCCGGAATCTTTACCAGATAGAGTTCAAATCCCAGAACATTGCTCTTTTCCTTGTAAACCTGGACCTGATACATATGGAACGACTGATGAATAAACCCATCAAAGACGATCTCGAAATCGTGGTTATAGAAAAATGGTTTGTTATACCAGGGCATCACAACTTTGGCATCCAATCCCATTTTATTCTGATATTTTGGTAAAGCTCCTACCACATCTGCCAGACCTCCGACTTTTGCAACAGGATAACATTCCATAGAAAGGTGAAATATTTTCATTGACTTCTACTAATTATTTTTTACGTTTTAAAAATTCGGAAATATTAGATTTTTTAATTTTTTTACTCTGTTTGAGAACCAAGCCTGACAATGGCGGCAATCTGAGGATAATAGAATTCTTCCGGTTGTTCCAGCCTTCGTCAAGATATTGGGAAATCAACGGTTCTACTCCGCTTCCACCGTATTTTTCATCATCAGAGTTCAATATAACCTTCCAGTCGGTATGTTCATCCACACCAATTCTGTAATCAAAACTTCTTGGGGTAAGATTAAGAACTGTCATCAGTACTTCCTTAGAATGTTTACTTTTTCTAAGGTAAATAAAGATCGAATTATCCCTGTCATCACCATCAATCCATTCATAACCATAAGGGGAAAACTGTAATTCATACAGTGCAGAATGTGTTTTGTAAAGCAAGTTAAGATCCTTTACAAACTCCTGAAGATTTTTATGGACAGGATATTGAAGCAGATGCCAGTCCAGTGAACTTTTAAAGTTCCATTCGGTAGTCTGTGCAAACTCACCACCCATAAATAATAATTTTGCTCCCGGATTGGTGAACATATAAACGTACATCGCCCTAAGATTGGCGAATTTCTGCCACTCATCACCAGGCATTTTGTAAATCAGGCTGCTTTTACCGTGCACGACCTCATCGTGAGATAATGGCATCATATAATTTTCATTATACATATAAGTGCTGGTAAACGTAATTTTATTATGATGGTATCTTCTGTTAATCGGATCTTCCTTGAAATAATCCAATGTATCATGCATCCAGCCCATCATCCATTTCATTCCGAAACCAATGCCATCATCATGAACAGGTTTGGTTAATCTTGGAAAATCAGAACTTTCTTCTGCAATGGTCTGAACATCGGGAAATTCTTTATAAACTGCCGTATTGAAATCCTGCAAAAACTTCTTGGCTTCCAGATTCACATTTCCGCCATAGATATTCGGTTCCCATTCGCCTTCGTTTCTGGAATAATCGAGATGCAGCATTGATGTTACGGCATCCACACGCAATCCGTCTGCATGATAACGATCCAGCCAAAATATCGCATTTGAAATCAGAAATGATTTGACTTCCGGCCTTCCGTAATTAAAAATATAGGATTTCCAATCGGGGTGGAAACCTTTTCTCGGATCTTCGTGTTCATATAAAAAAGAGCCGTCGAAACGGTGAAGTCCGTTTGCATCTCCCGGAAAATGGGAAGGCACCCAATCCAGAAAAACACCAATATTGTTTTTATGAAGTTCAGAAATCAAATACATCAATTCCTGCGGCCCGCCAAATCTTGATGTCGCAGCAAAAAAGCCTGTGATCTGATAACCCCAGCTCGGATCGTACGGATATTCCATCACAGGCATAAATTCTACGTGGGTAAAATTCATGGCTTTGAGGTAAGGAACTAACCGGTCTGCGATCTCTCCGTAACTCAGGAATCTTTCAGTGTTTGCAGGATCGCGCATCCAGGAACCGAGATGCATCTCGTAAACCGAAATCGGCGATTCCAAACTGTTGTAGCGCCATCGTTTTTCCATCCAGTCTTTATCCTGCCACTCATACCAGGTGGTGCAAACCGTAGATCCGGCCTGCATAGCATTTTCAAAACAAAGGCCGAAAGGATCGGCTTTTTCCAGCAGAAGTCCGTCTGTTGTGCGGATGCCATATTTGTAAACCTCACCAAAGTCCAATCCCGGGATAAAACCTTCCCAAATGCCGGACTGATCCCAGCGGCCGGCCAATGGATGCGAAAAAGCATTCCATCCATTGAAATTCCCCATTACGGAAACCTCAGTTGCATTCGGCGCCCAGACTGCAAAATAAACACCGGAAAAACCATTGACCTCAATTTTATGAGAACCGAACTTTTCGTACAGTCTGGTGTGTTTCCCGGAGCGGAAAAGATAGATATCGAAATCCGAAAATAATGAGTATGGCTGTACCGACATAAAGATAATTATAAATGATGGATTATAAATTATAAATGATAAATAATGTCTTTGTTATCATTTATAATGCCTTTACCAAGATAGAGAAATTAATTGACACACCAGATAAAGATTTTGTTAATTAGTATTAAAGTTTTAAACTTCAGAAATCACCATATTTTCAACAGAGAGCTTTATCGGAGAGCGGCGTTTTTCAATCTTGTATTTTCTTTGCCCAGAGGTAAGTCCCGGCAGTTTTTTCTGTTTTTTCCAATGGTTTTTTAGCCGATTCAAAGTTTATCATGGCAATAACCAGAAGCCATTTTGTTTTTTCCGGGATGCTGAATGTCCATTCCTGTGATGATAAAATTTCCTTTTCTTTTACCGGTACTGACAGAGAAGAATACAGATCTACCGATACCGTTTTTTGATTCAAATCGGTATGGATGGCGTGTATGTTAATAGTTGCCACATCAGCAGCTGTTGGTGGTTTTATTTCTTTACCCCAAGCTATAGCTGGTATTGTGACGGTGAAAACCTGATTATGATCTATTTCAAACACCGGAAAGAAATTGGTACATCTTTCCCACTCAAGCTTCGGATTAAAATCAAAGCCTATCAATGCTGTCGGCTCCTGAAACCTGGGTAACATTTTCCCGGAACTGCCTTCCTGCTGAACAACTGTCTTTCTAAGCCGCGCCAGATGTCTGGCCGCAAAGTACTGTTGCGGCACCAATCCGATCTTGTCCTGCAAGATGAGTCTGAACTGTTTTTCCTGTTTACTGACCCAGCCAAATACAGATGCTGCAACTTTGGTATTTTTTGTTTGCTTCACATCGCCCGGTTTAGAACGTACATATACTCTATCGCCATCGTTTACAAATACGATGTTCCCAACAGCACCGCTGAGATTACCATTCTTTTTAAGTCTTGCCATTTTTTGTGTTTTTTGTTGATGGTTTGTAAGAGGACTGTTCGCTCACCGTTCGATTAAATAAAAATATAAAACTGATGTTAGTAGGTTACAAGTGTGATATGTTATCGGATCTGTATCGGACTTGTACCGGTGTTGTATGGGATTTGATCCGAAGAAAACATATAGAAGTCTTATGAAGTTACGCTTTCTGATCAGAGGATTTACAGATAGTCAAGCGACTTTTGACCTTTGCCCTGCTAACATCTGTTATATGCGTGTATACATACGAAGTAGTTCTAGCAGAACCAGAGAAAGCAATACTTTTGCCTGGCGGATGAGAGCGTATATGTTCGTAATTAAGGTGCAATGTGTCGGTTTTGATGCTTTTGTCTGCATAGCGCTGCATCCGAAGAATAGTGACAAACTGTTCTGTAAGATTTGGATTCATCATTTGTATCGCGTTTATCCAAATTTAAAAAAAATAGTTATATCATTTACAATTAATTATAAAAAAATTTAAAGAGGATAAGCGCAATAGTATATAAAAATTGAACAGACAAACGAATGACCAGACAAGCCAACGCTTCAGCAAAATCAAAAGAGCTGCAACCCAAACGCACAAGCCAACGCTTTGCAGCACATTTGCTTTTGCCCCAACCGCACCGCAAACATTCGACAGACACGTTTACGGAAAACCGTAATTTTCTACCAAAACATATTTCTATTTTTACAAAGTAAAATGTAACATAAGCCAACTAATGCAATTCATCAACCCAATAGAAATTCTTCGGCTTACAACTGTAGCGGACAGTAGCCAAATAGATAGCGACACAATAAAAAAGGCGAAACGAAGACTTTTTGCAGACATTGACTTATCAGACGATGGTCACTACGATTATTACGGACTTCAACTCTCAAAAGGCGATTGTGAAAAAGCAATTGATGAACTTTCTAACAACGACCTGAAAGAATATTATTTAAACCTGACATCAAACAAAAAGCTCAATGAGTTCTTAGTAAATGGCAATGAAAATGTATTTGATAGTTTTAAACAAGACAGCATTTTTAAATTACCAGACTTTGTAAATTTCATTAGTCCATATTATGCACCAAAGTTTGACAAGGCTCTTTCAAATGCTTTTGAAGATGAAGATGTTGAACTACTAAAATCTATCCTTAAAACGTCTTTCCTTGTTTCTCAAAACAATGTAAACACTGCTTACAAAGGCGTTTCCAACATTTTACAAAACAGGCTATCAGAAATATCAAAAATACGAACCGATATTAAAAACGAGGAAAGTGTATATGATGACGATGATATTCAAGAAGTAGTTGATTTAGTTACAGATTATTTCCCAACTGAACCCTTAAACTGTTTACCCAATTATTTTCAAAGCCAAATTCTGAAAATAGCCAATGAAATCAACTATTTGAATGTTGCTATTTGGGATAATTTTGATAATACGCAAGTGAGCCAAGATTTGCTTGAACATATTCTCACTTTGAATATTGACGGCTTAAATAAACCAACCTTTCAAAAGAATTACGAAATAGTAAAACGAAAAAACCAAGAGAGAATTGAGGAAGAAAGGAATGCACCAATTTTGAGAAAATACGCAGGCTATCTTATTCAAACAAAAAGTAAACTTGAAGAAATTGAAAGTAAAACACTAACACCAAACTCTCTTCTTACTTGGGTAAATTCATCTATCTCTATTCCTGACGTAAACAGACTGCCAAGAACTTTTGACGAAATTAAAAATCAAGTTGCCTTGTCTTTGAGAGCAATGTCAGTAAGTGTATGGAATTCGTATTCAAATATTGACGTTTCTATTGACTTAATTAACAAAGCCAACAGTATAACGGGATTGAAATCTGAAACTCAAGAGAACCTTTTAGATGCAAAAAAGCAACTCACAGAATTAAAGACCAAAATTGATATTGCCAATTTAGTAAGACAGAGAACTGTGTCAACGCCAACGCAAACAAGGACTACAACAGCTACAAGAGCCACTTCAAGTTCCAGTTCAAACAATAATTCAGGATGCTTATGGTTAATTGGTATTGCTGTAGTAATAGGAGTAATTATTGCTATTTCTAATTCAAATAAATCTTCGTCATCTTACAACAACAGTTCTGCAAGCGAAAGTTACACAAGTCCGTCAACAAATTATTCAAACGACAATTCCTATAGTTCCCCAACGACAACCACGACACCTGTTGAAGAATATGCACAACCAGTAGAAAGCGAATACAAAGGTAATCAACTAAAAGATGGTGCTTCACCTCTTGATGGATGTTTTGGAAAAGGTATTTATAGTGGAAACGCAACACTTACTATTGATAATGGTGGAAGTTCAGACGCAATTTTATGTTTATATAGTTTAGCGAATGGAAGAACTATTAGAAATGAATATGTCCGAAAAAATTCAAGTTTCACAATGTCTAATATCGCACAAGGTTCATATAAAATAAGAGTTTTCTATGGCAACGATTGGAATCCTACTTTAACCAACAGTTGTGGAACAAAGGGAAATTTTGAATCTGATGTTCATTTTTCCGAATTTGACGGAACAGAATATTTTGAAGACAGCGAAAGAGGTTATACAACTGCAACCATTACACTTTACACGGTTGCAGGTGGCAATGCTTCTTCATCTTCTATAGACCAATCAACTTTTTTCAACAACTAACAAATTTACAAATGCAAGATATAAAAAAAGTTACAGTAAAGGTTCCGCAAGCCTATCTCGATTTTATCAATCAGATATTTGAGATTGAGAAAAAGGCTAACAATCTGAAAGAAGAAAATTCTATTCAGAGGAACATCAACAAGATGAAAGGTATAATGGAAGAAGAATTTTTTAAAGGTTCTTCCACAATTGGTTTAACCTATCACAATCCTTTAGGCGAAGATTACACAGATACAAGAACTGACTGTGAGGCTACTATTTCAGGCACAGGCGTTGAAAATCTTGAAATCATTGAAGTAATCAAACCAATCATATATTATTCCTATCAGGAAAGCGACAAGGTGATGAAAGTTATTGTGCAACCTGCGGTTGTTATCGTTCAATCTAAAAACTCTTAAAAGAAATTTTACAAATGGAAAATACAATAAACTTCGGCATAGATTTAGGCACAACCAATAGTGCTATTGCCAAATTCATAAAAGGTGAAGTTATTATCTTTTCTAATCCACAGGATTACGGCAGAAACACGTTGCCGTCTGTGGTTTCATACAAAAAAGATAAAATCATTGTTGGTAACAAAGCCAAAGAGTTTTTGGAAAAAGACCCCAAAAGTGTTGTTGGTGTTTTCAAACGCAAAATGGGAACTGCAGAAAGTTTCAAGATAAAATCAATCAATGAATCCAAAACACCGATTGAACTGTCAGCACAGGTTTTAAAAGAACTGAAAACGTTTGTCAATACAGGAGATACTTTAGATGCTGTAGTTGTAACCATTCCAGCATCTTTTGACACGATTCAATCTAATGCTACAAAAGAAGCAGGAATACAAGCAGGTTTCAAACAAGTGGTTTTGTTGCAAGAACCTATTGCCGCAAGTTTGGCTTATGCTAATATGAAAAAAAAACGGGAAATGAAAGATGGGCAATGGTTGGTTTACGATTTGGGTGGTGGAACTTTTGACGTTGCACTTATTCAAATTAAGGACGGCGAAATGAAAGTTTTAGACCACGAAGGCGATAACTTTTTAGGCGGTGCAGACTTTGACCAAATGATTGTAGAAAAGTTTGTGATTCCAAAAATTTGTGAAGAATACAACTTTGCCAATTTGGAAAATGAAATGAAAAGTGCTTCGGGAAAATTCAATGCAAAATATTACGTTTTGCTACGCAGAGCAGAAGAAGCTAAAATCACTTTATCATCTAAGACTTCTGCTGAAATTGTTGTTGACGGTTTTGAAGATGAGGACGGCAATGAAATTGATATGGAAATTACTATTACTCGTTCGGAGTTTAACAATTTAATCAAATCAAACATAGATGGAACAATTGAAATGATTAAACAAATTCTGACAAGAAATTCATTGAAGCCATCTGATTTGCAATTCAATTTAATGGTTGGAGGTTCTACCTACATTCCTTATGTCCGTAGTCATGTGGAAGAAGTTTTACAAATACCAGTAAACTGTGAAATTGACCCAACCACTGCTGTTGCTGTTGGTGGGGCTTATTATGCAGCCACCAAACCAAAAGAATTAGAGAAATCTGCGGAGAAAAAGCAAACATCTATTTCAATTAAGACTTCTTACAATAAAGCATCAAAAGAAATTGACGAACTCTTTTCAGCAAGAGTTACAGGTAAAATTGATGGGTTATCATACAGAATAACAAGGCAAGACGGAGGTTTTGACAGTGGATTGAAAAAACTGACAGAGAGAATAAGCGAAGATTTGCCATTGGTTGATGGTGCTTTCAATTTCTTTTCTTTTGTAGTTTACGATAGTCAAAACAACATCGTTGAAACCGACATTGAGCCAATTGGCATCAATAGTGGTTTTGGTATTAGCGGACAGCCAATTCCAGAAGATATTTGTTTGGAAGTAGATGATTACGACAACCCAGGCAAGACAAGGCTAAAGCCAATTTTCTTCAAAAATTCAATTCTTCCTTTGCGTTCTCAAGCTATTAGCTTTCCATTAAACAAGGGGCTTATCAAAGGTAATGACGATGATTTTATCTACATCAATGTATTAGAAGGTTCTCATTTGGCTTTACCCGAAGCTAATAAAGGTATTGGCTTTATGGAAATTCGTGGCACACAGATAAAAAGAGACATTGCCAAAGGTTCAGATATTGAGATTACAATTTCAATCTCAGAATCAAGAGACATTACTATTTCGGTTTATCTGAATATGGCTGACCAAGAGTTCAAACAAACTTTCAATCCAAAAGAAAGACATACACCAGTTGAATTTTTGAAAGAACAAGTTGAAGAACTTTCCGAAAAATTAGACTTAGAAATTGAAGAAGCAACCGAAAAAGAGGATTTTGAAATGGCAAGTGCTTTGAGCAAATTGAAAAAGGAAATGGAAAGCGTAAGTGACGAAACGGAAGGCTTAACAAGCGATGACGTTACGGACAAACGCTATCAATTAGAAGATAAGAAAAGAAAAATTGCACAGGAAATTGATAGTGCAACAAAGAACAAGAGAATACAACAAGTAAAAGCACACTACTTTGAAACAAAAGATGAGTGCGAAAATATGTTGGACGAAAATGGCAACGATCACGAACGAAAAACTTTTAATGACATAGTTGCACAAGAAAGTGCATTTTTTGCAACAAATAGTCCGCTGAAAATTCAGGAAAAATCAGACGAGTTACATAGCATTATTTCCCGTATTCGTTGGAGAACACCAGATTTTTTGGTTGGTATTTTTAAATGGTGCAGAGACAATCAAACCAGAATGAATGACCAAGCCCAAGCAAAGAGTTTGCTAGATGCAGGAGCATTTGCTATTGAAAGTAGAAATTGGGAGCGCCTTGCAGAAATCAATAGTGGGCTTCTTAATTTACTACCAAGAGGTGCGGAAAAAGAAGCAACAACAAGAATCGGTTTTGGACTTTAAAATTAGCGGTATGAAAAATTCAGAATTTAAAGATTTCCTTTTCAAATCAGCCGTCATTGCTATGGCTTGCGATGGAAATATTGCCGAAGAGGAAATCACAGAAATCAAAAATATTGTAGCCAATGAAATTTACTTTATGGGCTATGAGTTTGAAGAACCATTACAGAGAAATATTGAGGCAATAAAGATTAACGGCAAAAATGCCGTTAATCAATTTCTTCAAGAAATAACAAGCAAGGAATTAAACGAATATCAAGAGTTGCTTTTAGTTGAAGTTCTTTTAAAAATAATTCAAGCCGATGATAAAATTGAAGAAAACGAATTGAGGTTTTTGCATTTGGCTAAATCTAAATTAAAAACAGACGAACAAACTTTAATTATCAAGTTTCCGCATCAAATTGACTATTTAATGGACTTTAATAATTACGGATTGCACGAGGAATTTACAAATGATATCACTTTAACAGACAGTTGAAATCCCACGCTATTGGTGGCACATTTTGCATTTTTTGCCAACACACAAAACCACAAAAAAAATGCAAAAGAGCCACCAAGCCAACGCACCACGACAGACCAAAATGAACGGACAAATAACATACGAAGAACAAGGGCGAACAGCTAACAAGGTATTGCCAAACGCGTGGATAAACTGCTTCTACTGGGCATTTCTGCAAAATTCAACAGCAGTAATTCTATGATTTTTTTTATTAAAAGTCCATACTTCATAATCTGAGGAAAGTTGATGAGTTTTAATAATTGTCAAAAAAACAACATTCAGCAAGTTTCGGATTGTTTTAATGCGATATTGTTCTGACATTTGACATATAAAACAGAATATGGACGAGCAAAAACAAATCAATTACCAAAGAATTGCTGAAGCAATAGACTACATTAAAACCAATTTCAAAACACAGCCAAGTCTGGACGAAGTTGCAGAGCATGTACATCTAAGTCCGTATCACTTTCAGCGGTTGTTTAGCGATTGGGCCGGGACAACACCAAAAAAATTCCTTCAGTACATCAGTATCGAATACGCTAAAAAATTACTGACTGACCAACAGGCAACGCTTTTGGATACTGCTTTTGAAACAGGGCTTTCCGGCACAGGACGGCTGCATGATTTATTTATAAACATCGAAGGAATGACACCGGCCGAATACAGAAACGGTGGCAGAAGTCTTTCTATCAATTATAGTTTTGCAGAAAGTCCGTTTGGAAATCTGCTGGTTGCTTCCACAAAAAAAGGGATTTGCTATATGGCTTTTGAAGAGGATGAAACTATTGCAGTCTCTCATTTAAGGCAGAAATTTCCGAACGCTACAGTTACCCAAAATTCGGATCCGATACAGCAAAACGCATTATACATTTTTCAGAATGATTGGAGCCAATTATCCGAAATAAAACTGCATTTGAAAGGCACGGATTTTCAGCTGAAGGTTTGGGAAACACTCTTGAAAATCCCGATGGGCAGGCTTTCTACCTATCACAAAATTGCTGAGCAAATCGGCAACCCAAATGCTTCCAGAGCCGTTGGCACAGCTATCGGGAGCAATCCTGTTGCCTTTCTTATTCCGTGTCACCGTGTGATTCAATCTTCGGGAAACATAGGCGGCTATATGTGGGGTAATACGAGAAAGACCGCTATCATTGGCTGGGAAAGCGCAAAAAAAAGCGTCTCAGAAATGTAGCAAGTTTCGGGTTTTCCGCCACGGAATACATTACAATCTTTGCAGCAGAATTTAAAACAAAAAAACAATGCAAAGATTTAAAAACAAATTCGCACTGATAACAGGCGGGACTAACGGGATGGGATTTGCCACGGCCCAGCAATTTATCCAAGAACACGGTAAAGTAATCATCACTGGACGCAGTGCAGAAACAGTGAATAAAGCAATAGACCGATTAGGTCAAAATGCCTTCGGAATCGTCTCCAACGCAGGCAATATGACAGACGTTTTTACTTTGCAAAAACAAGTAAAACAATACACAGAAAATATTGATTTTCTTTTTGTCAATGCAGGCTACGGAAAATTTGCATCGGTAGTAGATGCAGACGAGGCTCATTTCGATGAGCTCTATAATATGCTGGTAAAGGGAACTTTTTTCACCGTCCAGCAGATTTTGCCTCTGATGAAAGCCGGAAGTGCAATCATATTAAACACATCTTTCGTTACCGAAGTCGGGATGGCCAATTTCTCCGTGTATTCATCTGCAAAATCTGCCGTCCAGTCTTTTATCAAAACTTTTGCAGCAGAGCTTGCGGAAAAGGGTATCCGTGTGAATGGTATCAGTCCGGGACATATCAAAACAAACATCTATAACAATACAGGACTGAACACGGAACAAATTGATGGCGCTATACAAAGCATTCTTCCGGCAATACCATTCAAAAGACTGGGTGAGCCTGCCGAAATTGCCAATGCTGTTCTATTTCTTGCCTCCCAAGAAGCTTCATACATTCACGGAACGGAATTAACGGTAGATGCAGGAATTTCTGTGATAAGATGATGTGAATTTATTAATAGTAATCTGGCAGTTATCAATTAATAGAATAACTGTCAGATTTATTATATCATAATACAAACAAGTTCAGCAAAAACAGTCTTCAAGCAGTTGAATTAACACAATATAGCTAAAATTTAAATAAACTCCTGATAAAGGCTTTATTCAGATATTTATCCAAAGGATAGATTTTCAGAAAATGATTTCCGATGAAAAGAATAATCAAAACCACCGCCGGTTTATAGAAAAGATTAATGATATTCAGCTTAAAATCCGGGAGAAAAATGGCAACATTAATAGAAATACAGCCTAAGATCATCGCATAGATCATTTCGATACCCAAAGGAAAAACCCTGAACTTTACGTAATTAAAAACAATTTTAATGATATTAAACAAAGACAAGGAAACTGCATATGCAATGGCAATTCCTAAGATTCCCAGATCGGTTTTTTTTAGAAAAATCATATTGAGACTTATGGTAAGAATTGCCAGAATCAGCATTACAACAATATTGAATTTATAATATCTTGACAGGGAAATAATATGGCCGTTGAATCCTGTTGCAAGGTCAAACAACATTGCAAAACCAAGGATCCAAAGCACCGGTTCGGATGAGCGCAGGTCTTCTCCGTTTTTCATAAAATCTGCCAGATACGGAAAGCCAACCACAATGCAGCAAAACAGAACCAAACCAAGAAAAAACAAACTGAGTGACGTTTTTTTGTGAAATCTGTCCAGTTCCTGGTAATCTCCGCTGATCAGGACTTTATTGATGATCGGTGCAGAAATATTGAATAATCCCATCTGGGGAACTACAATGATGGAAATGATCGAGAAAATGTTGCTGTAGATGCCATTTTCTTCAAAGCTGATAAATTCGCCAATCATAAAATTATCAATCCTGATCGCAATGTAATTACCGATGTTTCCTAAAAAACCAAACAAACTGTAAGTAAAGATCTCCCTGTAGAAATTATCCTTTTTAAAATAACCGACTCCGAAATCCGGTTTGATCTTTTCCAGCCTGTTGGTATAATAACCATAACCCAGAAGCGACATCAGGAACATCAGAAAGAAAAAGCCATAAGCGGTTTTCTCTGCAAATCCCAAAAAGAAAAACAGGCAAAATGCACCCAGATTAGCGATTTTCGGAACAAAATTTTCAAAGATATTAGGAACAACAATTCTTTTGTAATTCGTCAGAAATTTATTAAAAACCGAGGATAAGGCAAGAACCAGAACCATGGGCAGGATCAGGCGTTTCATTTCCCACAATTCGGTTTTCTGCAGTTGCGGAAACAGCAGATTCACTAAAAAATAGCCTCCGACAAATATTAAAAAATTGATAACTACAGCCAGTAATGACAGGGACAGCATATTATGATGTTTGCCGTCCTCACTCACTTTGCTAAAGAATTTGACATTGGAAAAACTCAGCCCGAAAACCACAACCGGAACAATCATTTCGGCAGTTGGCAAAATATAACGGAGTTTTCCGTAAAATTCCATGTCATAAGGAAAAATGAAAATAGCCGAAAAAGTTCCCAGCAGAAAACCGAGATAGCCAATTATCGAATACTTTACACCTTGCCTTGCTACGACACTCATTTTTTATAATTGATGGTTGATAAATGATGATTGATTATCACTCTGACCTAGAAGATTGGGCAAAAAAATAATATTATTAATGTAATTTTTGTAGTTTTTCACATTATCCGGATTTTGCTGATTCAGAAATTCTTCAGTAAGAATTGTTGGTTTCAAAGTTTGTCTGTCCAAGTAATTTATGGAATATCCCCATTCTGCAATCTCGGAAATCAAGGTCCAGAGGTTTTCCTGATGATGCCTCTGCTCCATTTCTACCATCAGAATCGGTCTGTGCTGTTCAATGGTTTTCTTTCCACCCCGCAAAGTCTGCATCTCGTTTCCTTCTACATCAATTTTAATGAAATCGAGTTTTTTAAGATTAAGATTTAATGCATCCAAAGGTTTCACTTCCACTTTCTGAAGGATGGTTTTTTCTTCATTTTTTTCTTTTATAGAAGTCTGAAGGGTTCCTCTGGTGTGGATTTTTTCGCCGTTAATAACGGGAATTTTAAATTCAGCAACCGCTGAAACATCGGACAAAGCTAAAGCAAATAAATTGACTTTCGGAAATAACCGTTTCAGCCTGCTGAACAATTGCTGATTGGGCTCAAAAGCAAAAATATTTTCCGGTTTCAGATGATGTTCCAATGTGTAAAGATAGGCGCCGACGTTGGCTCCAATATCCATAAAAACAGAATCCTCCTTCAAAATTTCTTTAATCCAGAGAAACTCGGGCTCCACTTTTCTTTCCAGTAGATTATGGGAAGTAAGACCTTTCAGCTTTTTGAAAAATCTGCTTTTGTAATAAGTCGGTGAAATGTACTGGAGATTTTCTGCCAGCTTACTGTAAACACTCATCGTTTTTTACTCATAAAGAAAAGAACGGCAAAGAAAAGGCATTTATTTTACAAATCATAAAATTTTGTTAAAATAAATGTTTTAAACCCAAAGCCGACAAAGAACTACTTTATATTTTTAAGGTTCGCAAAGGCACAATCGCTCAGCTATTTTGTTTGGAAATAAGAATGATAATCAATATAGTTTTTACTGATTTTAATGCTTTCGAAAATATCTTTATCACTGGAATCCTGTTCCAGAAACCAATATTTCAGTCCGGCTTTTTCTTTGGCTTTAAAAATAGTTTCGAAATCAATGGTTCCGTTTCCGATTTCCGCAAAATCTTTAGTGCCTGCTTTCATATCTTTCACGTGCCACAGCGGAAATCTTTTTGGATAGTTTTCAAAATACTCTACTGGATTCAATCCAGCCTTTGTAATCCAGTAAAGGTCAAGCTCCATTTTAACCAAATCAGAATCTGTTTTATCTAAAATGAAATCATAAACGGTTTTATCATCGAATGTTTCAAATTCAAAATCATGATTATGGTAAGCAAATCCGAGCCCGGCTTTGGAGGTTATTTCACCGGACTGATTGAGCAAATCAGGAAGCTGTCTGTAATGTTCCGCTGTTCTTTCTTCAGGAAAAAGATAAGAACAAACCATATATTTTGAACCGATAAAATTGAGATCCTCAACAGATTGTTCCCAATTATTCAGAAGTGTTCCTTTACTATTATGCACGATTCCGGTGGTATGGTGAGAACTGATGACTTCCATTCCGACATTTTTCAGAATCGATTGAAATTCCGCTCTGTTTTTTCCGAAGAATTTTCCATCATAGCCATAGATTTCGAGCTGGGTAAATCCTAAATATGCAAGGCGTTCTAATGATTTTTCAAGGTTTGCTGAAACCGCATTGCGGATCGTGTAAAGCTGTATCGCCAGAGGCTTTTCTTTACTTGTCAGATTAGAAGTTCCGCAGGCATATAACCCCAAAAAACCCAGTCCTGACAGGCTGATGAAATCTTTTCTGTTCATTTTTAACTTTTCGATGGCTTAAAGGTATTTATATTTTTCTGAATCGCCATTAAAAACAAAAAAACCTGCCGGGAAACAGCAGGCTTTGAGAGAGAAATTAGGAATTGAAGTTTTTTAATATTTTGTCACGAAGTTTTTTATTATTGTGAAATATTATTTCTATATATAAAGAAGGTGCATTATATCATAGCTTAATTTTAAAACCAAATCTACTCTATAACTAGTCTCTCTTATTTCTTAATGTAATCCAAACTTCATCAGAATTAGAAAAATATAGGAATAACTCTTTATCTGCATAACCTGAAAATCTAAAATATGACTCATCTTGATTCTTGTAAGTAATATTTCCAAAATTATTTCCAAGAATTGACAGAAGCAAGTCTTTTGTTAGCTTATTATCTAAAGGATAGGCCATTATTCCGATTGATGTGGCTTTTAAAGATTTATCAAATTCTATATTATCCAATGTAAATCCATAGTATCCGTTTAGATTATTACCAATATCCTTTCCTTCAATTTTAAAAACTGATTTTATAAGCTGATCTATTTCGTTCTTATTTTTTTCTAATTTTCTACCTGAAACTGATGTATTATATTTTGAAAACTCAACGGTTGTGGAAACAGTCTGGTCTTTACGCTCATAATAGCGGCTTTTATGGCTTTTCAAAGCTTCTTTTACCACTTCGTTGTCACTGTTTACCTCGTTTAATTTTTGCGCAAGCAGATTTTCAAATTCAGATTTTGTCATTCCTAAATGAAAATCACCGGTATTAATTTTTTCAAGTTTAAAAGACTTATCAAGCTTTTCTAATCTTGTATACGCAAGCGCATTAAAAATATTTTCGGGTTCAGTTTTCCAATAATTATAGTAGTCAATGGCAGTATTTTTAGAAGCTGTTTCCTTCCATTTTGTTTTTTGTAACTCTGCTTGTTTTGTGGATAATAATCCCTTTTTTATTTTAGATAAATAAATTAAATCAACTAAAGCATCAAACATTTCATTTCCATTATGGTTTTCAACAGATGAAAAATAAAAAGCCGTATTATTGATTTCTTTAGTTTCGATTTTCCCTTCTACAACGGCAGTATATTTCAATGGTTTATTTGTTGTGATAATTATCATTCTGCATACACCAAATATATCATCAAGAATACCAATATCTTTTACATCTGCAAAATCAATATTTTCAAACGCCAATAAGCCATCTTCTGTTTTGATAATATCATTCGCACTGAGATTATAATAATTGAAAATGAAATTGTTCTCCGGAATCGTTAATATTACATCGGTTTCTTCATATTTTAACCTTTTGCCATTGGCTGTCTTTTGGATATCGTTCACCTTTTTAGCCAGTGCTTCAAATTTTTCGTAATCTGCGACGTCTTCTTGCGATAAAATGCTAATATAGATCAAAAAGATTAGTATAATTGAGAGAATTTTTTTCATAATTATATTATTTATCTGCTGTGTATTCTATAATAATCAATGTTGTTCCAAATTTCTTTATATGTTCCATCATTTTTTAAAAGTACAACTGTATGTCCATTATTTCCTTTCTCAAAACCTTGTGAATAGATAAAGCATCCTATAGCATTAGCATTTGCTATTTCAGATTTTATTTCCTGAACAAATTCTGGCTTAATTTTAAATTCACTATTACTAATATTTCCTTTGGCATCTATATAAGCAATACCAATAGTACTAAACGCTGATTGCTTTAAGTAATCTTCATTTCCAAAACTATTATGGGGCAATTTTAATATTTCTTTATTCTTTGCAATTAAATAGATACTTGCATTACACGCATCGTTATCATCCATCGCACTCCACCCACCTATCATTTTTAAAACAAAAGGGCTGTCTCCAATCATAATGAAGCCATCACCAGGATCAGATTCCATTACAGTATGTCCATTTCTGTCGATAATTATTGATCTATGTGCATTTCTAATCTCGGTTCCGCCACAAGGCGAAGAAATATCATGATAACCATTCAGTACTATTGCAGTATAATTTCCTGTAAAATCTCTCATATAAGTTGAACTCCAGTTATTATTCGGCTTTATTTTCCAATCAGCATCTGTTAATTGTGTTTCATCAACATACTGAAATGACTTATCTACAAAGCCGCTTCCTAAACCCCTGCCCGCAAATTTTGGAATCCAGACTCCGGTTTCTTTCAAATCTTCCTTTTTTACGTTTTGTTTTTCAACTTTATTGCCTGGAAAGCCCAAATGCAGTTCGTTCTCTTTTTGTTTTTTTATTTCCTCTGCAATTTTTTCATTTTGTCTCTTGTTTTCTTCAATCGCTTTTTGGCGTTGTGCTTCTGCTTTCTGAACTGCTATAGCTTGTATTCTTTTATCTTCTATTTTTTTAGCTTCGTTGTTTTTTCTATCGTCTTCTGCACATCCCGGGCAATAGCCACTTTCTGCTCTTAGCTGTCCAGCCAGTTTACACCTGCCTGATAGATAATTATGTTTAGCTTGTGCATTTACAGTTACTTCAAAAAATATTGCAAAAATTATAAGTATGTTTCTCATTATTAATTAGTTTAAACAAATATAAATCGATATCCTATATAAGTAAATACCACAAAAAAGGTATTTTTCATCAGAATTTTTAGCTAATTTTAGCCCGAAAACTTAATAAAAATGGAAAATCAATATAAAGTTTCATCTAAGCGGGAGCATCCTCTTCTTGATGTCTGGAATGACTATCCTCAATCACTTAGCAACAATGCAAAAAGTATTACAAGCCCGCCATCAATAGAAAAAATCATTGGCGACATGTTTGCAATGGGTGAGTTTTATTATTATGCGATCAATATTCCTGACAGCACGCTGGTAAATCTGCATCCGAACATCCTTAAAATTCATAATCTCAAAAAATATCCAAAATATCTAAAAGAAATTATAGATTTAATACACCCTGATGACATTGAGTTCGTGATGGAAGCAGAACGAATGACCATTGAAAAAATGAGCGAGATCGGGTGGGAACATCAGCAAAGTCTAAAATGCAGTTACTGCTTCAGAATGCTTACCGCAAAAGGAACTTATGAAATGTTTCATCATCAGTCGCTCCATATTTCGAAAGATAAGAGCGGCGCATTGCTGCAGGCTGTCAACATCCACACCAACATTCAGCATATCACCCAAACCAATTCCTATATAGTATTGGTGGCAGGAATTGGATACAGAAATGACTTTCACCAAATGCATTATAACAAAAAGCCCGGACAAAAATTACCCGATTACTCTTTGACCAAACGCGAATTGGAGATATTATCATTACTGGCTCTTGGCCATTCTGCAAAACAGATTTCCAGTATGTTGGATCTGTCTTATCATACCGTAACTACTCATCGGCGTAATATTTTTCAGAAAACAGACTGTACCAAAACATCCGAGCTCGTCAAAAAAGCAATTGATTGGGGATTTATCTGAAATAATTATAATTGATAATTGATATATATTTCCAAAACTTGTTTTAACTTTGAATTTCAAATTAATCTGATGACTTTGCCCTGCATAATTTTCCGGAGCAATAATAACGGAATAGCGATTGCACAGAGTCATTAAAAAATTTAAATAATTTATATGAAATACTTACTTGTAATTATGCTATCATTATTCGGATTTTCAAAAAATAAGGCACAGGCCAAATCGATTCACAGCTTCAAAGTAGAAGCGCTTGATGGTTCCACTATTGACTTTTCAAAATTCAAAGGCAAAAAAATATTGGTGGTGAATACGGCGTCCGAATGCGGATTCACTCCGCAGTATGCTGATCTTGAAAAGTTATCTAAAGCTTACAAAAACAAACTTGTAGTAGTTGGTTTTCCTGCCAATAACTTTGGCGGACAGGAACCAGGCTCCAATAAAGAGATCGCTACTTTTTGCCAGAGAAACTATGGCGTAAGCTTTCCTATGGCTGCAAAAATTTCTGTGAAAGGCGATGACATTGCGCCGATCTACAAATTCCTGACAGACAAAAAAGAAAACGGCGTGAAAAACACTAAAATTCTTTGGAACTTCACCAAGATTTTGCTGGATGAAAAAGGTAATGTTATCGACAGTTTTGTAAGCACTACTAACCCGATGAGCGAAAGTATTACGAAGTATTTGAAATAGATGGAGGTTGGATGGTGGAAGTCAGAAAATAAAAAAGCGTTCAATAATTTGAACGCTTTTTTGTTATTTTTTTTCTAATTCTTTCAAAAATTTATATGTGGCATCTTTTAACGATTTTTTTAGATTATTCATTTCATCACCTCCACCGCTTTTTCTAATTCCTGTTGTTTTTATCTCATTATTATCATATAAGTTTTTATAGTTTACAACGGTTTTTAAAGTTGCTACAGAAAAACCAAAATGCCAATTTATTTCTGAAATATTAACATCAATAATATCAGGATTTGTCGTTTTTATTTCGTCGTTATATTCAATAAACTTTAATTTCAAATTTGTCTCGGCTGCCAGTTCCTCAATCGATAATTTAAATGTTTCTTTAACGTTTGGCTGAGTAATTCCTCCAAATACACTTCCTACCATTCCACTGAAATTTATTACATTCTGGCTATTAGGGTTTAATTTGAAATAAATTGTTTTTGTTTCAAAAAAATTTTTATTTAATGTGTTATTTGTATAATTGTGAGACGTTCCACAGCTAATTAAAAACACAGATATAATTAATAATAAAATAAAAGATTTAAGATTTTTCATATTATTTAATTTAAACAAAAGGCAGTTTCACCACTTTCGCGGGAATATCTTTATTTCTTATTCTGATGAAAATCTCAGAACCTAATTTGAAGTTAGGTTTATCGACATAAGCTAAACCTAATCCGATTTTTTTCATTGGCGACATTGTCCCGGAAGTTACTTTTCCGATAACATTTCCCTCTGAATCAACCACTTCATAATCGTGTCTTGGAATCGCTTTTTCCTGCATTTCGAAGCCAACTAATTTTCTGGAAACGCCTTCAGCTTTTTGATTTTCCAGGAATGTCTTGTTCACAAAATCTTTATCAAATTTCGTTATCCAGCCCAATCCAGCTTCAAGTGGAGACGTCGTATCATCAATATCATTGCCGTAAAGGCAGAAACCTTTTTCCAATCTCAAAGTATCTCTGGAAGCCAGTCCACAAGGGATCATTCCGAATTCTTTTCCGGCTTCTGATAGTGCATCCCAGATTTTTTCAGCATCATAATTTTTAAAATAAATCTCGAATCCGCCGCTTCCCGTGTAACCGGTGTTAGAAATAATCACATCAGAAAAACCAGCCACAGAACCAATTCTAAAATGATAATATGGAATAGCTGATAAATCGGTATCAGTTAGCTTTTGAAGGATTTCAGTTGCTTTGGGTCCCTGAATGGCAATTAATGACATTTCATCCGAAGCATTGGTCATTTTTGCACCAAATTTTTCATTGTATTTTGCAATATGATCCCAGTCTTTATCTATGTTTGAAGCATTTACAACTACAAAATATTTTCCATTTTCTATTTTGTAAACAATAAGATCATCTATAATTCCGCCAGTTTCATTAGGAAGACAGGAATATTGCGCTTTTCCGTTTTCTAACGCATCAACGTTATTAGACGTTACAAACTGCAAAAGATCTTTGGCAGCATCACCTTCAATAAAAAACTGTCCCATATGAGATACATCAAAGATTCCCGCTTTTTCGCGGACTGCAAAATGTTCTTCTGTAACTCCCGAATACTGAACAGGCATTTCGAAGCCTGCAAAAGGGACGATTTTAGCGCCAAGAGAAACGTGTTTATCGTATAAAGCGGTTTTTTTCATTTTAAAAAGAAGATTTATTTTAGTTGCGCACAAATATAAACAACATTTTATATAATAGGTGACTGATTGACTTTAAATGAGCTGATAATTATTAGTATAAACAGATTGTCAATTTATTTATCTTTGCAAAATTAAAACTGATACAAAATCATTCATCAATTATCATTTATAAAAAAACTATGAGCGATACCATTCTTTGCCCGAAATGCCAATCCGAATTTACTTACGAACAAGACGGAATGATGGTCTGTTCCCAATGTTTCCACGAGTGGGATCCTGCAGAAGTTTCATCTGAAGGGAAAATATTTGATTCTCTGGGTAAAGAGCTGCAAAACGGAGATTCCGTAATTGTGATCAAAGACCTGCCTGTAAAAGGTGCTCCAAAACCGGTAAAAGCCGGAACAAAAGTTAAAAACATCCGTCTTCGTCCGGATTCTGATCACAATATCGACTGTAAAATTGATGGATTCGGATCTATGGCTTTGAAGTCTGAGTTTGTGAAAAAAGCTTAGTTGGCGACAGGCTTTTAGCTTCTGGCAGATTGCTTTTAAAGCTAATCTTTATAAGCCATCGGCTAATGGCAAAATAAAAAGGAAAGTTTTGGCAGGGTAAACTTTCAAAGACTCTGATTGTCAGATCCGAAGATCGGACTAATTTCCAGTCCCTAAGGCAGAAAGAGAATTAACCAAAAAATTCCTTTATATTTTCGTTTGACAAATCTAATAAAATTTTATCATTCAAACAATTGATAATCTATAAGTTATCCATATTTTATCAACATAGGAATGGATATGTCTAAAACTTCAGAAAAACGTTTCCTGAAAGCTGTTCCGCTGAATAAACGATAACTATTTTATTATGAATTTTAAGTTTATTCCTGTAATGTGAGCCTGCAAAAAGACTTTCTAAAACTGTTGCCTCTTCTCCACTTCCAGCAATTTTGATCTGATGTGGGAAATAATGTGTTTTGTCAAGATTGAACTGAACCTTTTCCTCTTCACTAAAAATATTGACTTCTCCTAAAAGCTTAGCGACATAATCGTTGTAAGGATTTTCATAAGTCTCTTTTGGCGAATCATTCTGAATCAGCCGGCCGTTTTGCAGTACCACTATTTTATCTGCCCAAGGAAGAACTTCCTCCAGATTATGAGTGGAGATGATGAGGCTCATATTATTTTGCCTGGCATAGCTGAACAGCTTGTCCCGCAATTCGAATTTTCTGGAAAAATCAAGATTACTGAATGGCTCATCCAGCAAAAGCATTTTCGGAAGAATAGCGAGTGCTCTTGCAATAGCGACACGTTGCTGCTGTCCGCCACTCAGATTTTTCGGCAAGACTTTGGCAAAATCCGTTAAGCCGACTACATCCAAAAGTTCTTCAATTTTTTCTTTTTTGGCTGAAAGATTGATATTGGAAATAAACTTGCCAACATTGTCCGCAACCGTGGCATAGGGCATCAGATCATAATTCTGCGCCACAAATTTCATTTTCGATTCTCCCGGCACAAGGTTTCCTTTTGGCCCGAACAATTTTTCACCGTCAAAAATAATTTCACCGCCCTGCCAATCCATCAGTCCGTAAATCAGGCTTAGCAAGGTTGATTTTCCGCAACCGCTTTCACCCGCCAATGCAACAATCTGACCTTCATCTACATTCAGCTTCAGGTTTTGAAATAGCGGATTATTGGTCTGATAATTGAAATAAAGATTTTTGACTTCTAACAGCATTTGATGAAAATTGTTTTTTGAAGTATAATAATTTTATTATTTTAGCAAAGAACGTAAAACTAAGTAACAAATTAAAATTTTCTGAGCAAAATCCAAATCAAATGGAGACTCAGATTTCTAAATCCTACAATCTGATATGAAAAAAACAACCATCCTTGCAGCCATTCTGATGATCTCAGCATCTGTTTTTGTAATCTCCTGCGGAAAAGACAAACCCGTAACCAGCGAAAGCAATGAAGTTCTTACCACAACCAACGGACAGATCTATGTGGTAGATACAATGAACAGCAAAGCAGAATGGAAAGGTTTTAAGGTCGTAAAATCGGATAACACCAGCCATATCGGAACTTTGAAATTCGAAAGCGGTGAAGTGACCGTGAAGGATAATAAGCTGGAAAGCGGACAATTTGTGATTGATATGAACTCCATTGCGAATGAGGATCTGAAAGAAGCTGACGGCAATGCTAAACTTATAGGACATCTGAAGAGTGCAGATTTTTTTGATGTCGAAAAATTCCCAACTGCTTCCTACGAAATCACCAAAATTTCCGAAGCACCTGCAGGAAGTGACTACAACACGGTTCTGGATGGAAATCTTACTCTAAAAGGAATTACAAAACCAGCTACTTTCAATGCCAATGTCAAGATTAAAGACGGCGAACTAAGCATTGCAACAGAACCGAAAGACATTAACCGGGATGAATTCGGAATCAAGTTTCAGATGCCAGCTGCAGAAGGTCTTATTAAAAATGAGATCAATGTTCAGATGAAAGTTAAGGCTATTGAGAAAAAGTAAAATATTAAGATTAATTATAGAAACCCTTTTTAATTTTACAGTTGAAAAGGGTTTTCTTTTTTAACAATTTTTAAAATGGACAGAATTATCTGGTTTGGTTTAAAAAACGTATTTTTGCAATCTATTTTTTATACAAACTAATGCTAGAGAAAATTGATGCGCTGTTGGTAGAAGTACAAAATTTCCAATCTTCTGCAAAGGACGAAATAGAACAGTTCCGAATCCGGTTCAACGGAAAAAAAGGTGTTTTGAATGATTTTTATGAATTTTTGAAACAGGTTCCGAATGAGCAGAAAAAAGATGCCGGACAGAAAATCAACACTCTGAAACAAGCGGTAAACGGGAAACTCGAAGAGCTTAAAACATCTTCGGAAAGTTCTCTTATTCTCGAAAAAGAAGATCTTACAAGACCCGCTTTTCCTCTGGAACTGGGCTCACGCCATCCTATCAATCTTGTAAAAAATAAAATCATTGACATCTTCAAATCGATTGGTTTTGCCGTTGCAGACGGTCCTGAGATTGAAGATGACTGGCACAACTTTACGGCACTGAATCTCCCGGAATATCACCCTGCAAGAGATATGCAGGATACCTTTTTTATAGAGCAGAATCCTGATGTTCTTCTGAGAACGCATACCTCTTCCGTACAGATCCGTTATATGGAAAATAATGAGCCGCCGATGAGAATCCTCGCACCGGGAAGAGTTTTCAGAAATGAAGCTGTTTCTTCCCGTTCGCATTGTATTTTCCATCAGATCGAAGGGCTTTATATAGATGAAAATGTGAGTTTCGCAGATCTTAAACAGACTATTCAGTTTTTTACAACAGAATTATTCGGAAAATCTAAAATCAGAATGAGACCTTCTTACTTCCCATTTACAGAGCCAAGTGCTGAAGTAGATGTTTACTGGGGTCTGAACTCTGAAACAGACTACAGAATCACCAAGGGAACCGGCTGGCTGGAAATCATGGGTTGTGGAATGGTAGATCCTGCAGTGTTAAAAAATGTCAATATTGATTCCGACAGATTTTCTGGATACGCCTTTGGTATGGGAATTGAAAGGATAGTGATGCTTCTTTATCAAATGAGCGATATCAGAATGTTCTTTGAGAATGACATCAGGATGCTTGAGCAATTCAAAACATTATAATTCATTATTTTTATGAAATATTAATCCTGTAAATGTTATTTTTACAGGATTTTTTATTAACTTTAAAAAAACTAAAACAAAACACAAATGGATCCGAAAGATGACAACACCGGTTTTTCCAGTTTCAAGTACAGGAAGGTTGTCCATTACTCTCTGATTATCTGTATTCTTTTTATCCAGATTATTCTTGCCGGTTATTTTTATAATGAGTTCAGAAGCAGGGAAAACCTGTCTTTTCTTCAAAAACAGCTCAGTGAAATCAACATACTGGAAAACCTGACGGAGGATTCCAAAAAAGAACTTGTCACCTCTCAGGATTATTTCCAGAAATACCTGATTACCAATGACCAAAAATATCTGAACGCTTATTTTGCATCCGTTAATAAGCTTACTAAGAATATTGACAGCATTAACAGTTTCAATAATCCAAGGCTAGACAACATTATTCTGCCACAGAAGAGAGATTCTTCCGAATTCAGAAAATTGAAAATGCTTGCGGATTCCAGCTATCAGTTTTCTACCAAATCCAGTTTTAAGGTAAATGAAGATGTGCCAAAATTCAAAAAATACGATTTCAATAATTATAATTTTGAAAAATTCGATATCGAAACAAAAACAGTTTCAGACACCGTAAAAAAGAAAGGCCTATTTGGCCGTCTGGGTGATGCGATTGCGGGCAAGGTAGATGTGCAGAAAGAAAGCACAATCATAACCGTAAAAAATGCAGGGCTTACTACCGGACAAAGGATAAAATCTGATATGGACAGTATTGTAAAAACCATTAACAATCATTATTCCAGACAAGTCCAGAAGATACAGGTTAATATCAATAATAACCGAAATCATAACGGAAAATTCTATAAAGTATTCAATGAATTGCTGATCTACAGTAATGACCTTATGAATATTTATGATGTTGCCATTAAAGATTCTAAAACCGAACTGCAAAGAGAATATGAAAAGCAGACATCTAAAAATAATGAAACCCGGAATTATCTGGTACTGGGAGCAATGATCCTTATGTTCATCGTTTCAATCCTGATCATGCTGCTTACCCGGATTGCTTTTGTATATGAAAGACGCCTGAAAAATGCCAATATCCAAATCCGGGAAAACCTCAGCTTCAAAAACAGAATTCTTGGCATGCTGAGCCACGAGATGAGATCGCCATTGAAGATCATCGGGCTTTTCATCAACAGGATCAGTAAAAAAACCAATGATGAAAGCATCAAGGAATATCTGAAATCCATCAGTTTCACAAATAATTCCATTTTAATACAGGCTAATCAGATCCTGGAATATACTAAAAACCAGCACAAAGAAAACAAGCTGACACGTTCCGAATTTAATCTTAAAGATGAAATCACTTCCATAATGACATCTGTGGAACCATTTATTGAAACCCGGAATAATAAATTTATTGTCAAGGAAACCATCAGTCCTGATTTGGAGGTTTATTCGGACAATGCAAAAATTCATCAGGTGTATATGAATATTCTGGGAAATGCCAATAAGTTTACAGAAAACGGGCAAATTACCGTTAATATAAAAACCGAAACTGTTGACCAGAACACAATATCATTAGTAACCGAAATAAATGATACAGGTGCCGGAATTTCAAAATCCGATCTCGAAAAGATCTTTGAGCCCTATTATCAGGGGGTGTTATCAGAAGATGTTGAAAATCTCGGAGCAGGTCTTGGGCTAAGTCTCTGCAAGGAAATTGTAGAGTTATTTTCCGGAAAAATTACTGCAGACAGTGAACTTGGAAAAGGTACAACAGTTAAGTTTAATTTTAATCTTGATCTTAAGAAATGAGTATAGAAAATAAAAAAGTAAGCTTCTTACTTGCTGATGATCATAGCCTTATCCGCCAGGGAATAGTTTTTCTGCTGGAAGAAATGGCGTTTGAATCGGAAGTATTTCATGCATCCTCACTTCCTAAAATCATGGAAACATTAGAAAAATATACTATCGATATCCTGATAATGGACGCTCATTTTCCCGATGGAAACAGCATTACGATATTGGAGGATATTAAAATTATAAGCCCGGAAACTAAAATTCTGATCTTCACCGGTATTGATGAAGCCACACAATCTCTGAAATATCTGAATGCCGGCGCCAATGGATTTATAAGCAAGCTCAGCGAGGAAGACGATGTAAAAAAAGCCATTATCAAAATATATGAGGAAGGCGAATATATTTCTCCGTTGACCAGAAACCTTATGATGGATTCTTTCCGTAATCCCAGATTGATCAACCCTCTTTACCGCCTCACAGAAAGAGAGATGGAAATTGCTGATATGTATGCACAAGGGTTTGGAAACCTGGAGATAGCCAATCGGCTGCAAATCAAGCAAAATACGGTCAGCACCATAAAAAAAAGAATTTTTGAAAAGCTGAATGTCGATAATATTCTGGAACTTGTAGAAATGATTAAAAATCACAGCTGATGTTGTAGAAAAAAATCTACAACGCGATCGATTTATATCTAACTTATTTATTTTGAACACATTGCATATAAACATAGCTTTGCATCAGAAATAATGAAACGGTTATCCGATTATTTCTGATTCTGAAAACACAAACAAATGATTATAAAAATCCTGCAAATTAATTGCAGGATTTTTTATTTAAAAAACCTGTAATTGTAGAAAAATATCTACAAGATAAGCGACATACATCTATGGTTTTTGTTTGGATGCCATTACTGTTTACTGATAAATTTGCAGTATAAGAAAGTTCTCAATATGGAACTTGATTCTAGAAACACATTTAATGAAATCTCAGTGTCTTTTTACAGAGTCTTTTATGACTCTGTAAGATGCTGAAAAAAAAGATTACCAGAAAAATGAACAATAAAAAAGAAACCGCAACATTGATGTACGGATTCTTACTTTTGATAGTAGCAGATGTATTATTCGCTATTTTTGGTAAAAAGCTGCTTCATTTAGAAAACCAGGTTTTTTACTGTATATTTCTTTTGGTGCTTATTTTTTCAGTCTGGAGAATTGTAAAACTGAGAATATTTTTTTTATCAGCTTCTCAGCACATTCTTTCAGTAGAGTATTATCATCCTTTTGCAAATAAAAAAGGACCGGTTTTGGAAATTCCTTTACAAAAAGTGATTTCTCTGAAATTTGGAAAAGGTTTGATCAATAATAAGCTTAACGTAGCTGTAAGAACAAGAAAAGGAATAAGAACGTTTTCCTATCAAATTGGAAAATGGCATGACAAAGACATTAATAATATAGACCACATTATGGCTTTGATTGAAGAGGCAAGATCAGAATAAGAACACTAAAAACACAAATCAATATTTTAACCCACTCAGATCCTGTGAAATATTTCGCAGGATTTTTTATTTGCAGACAATTTGCGAAAATATCCTACATCAATTTCCAGCATTTTTTGTTTATCTAATTTTGAAATCAAATAATTGCTAACTTTAAAACAATAAATTATGAAACCAGAATTCGAAGGCGTAGAGCTTGTAAAGAATGAAACTAAAAAACGTTTCGAGATAGAAGTTAATGGACATTTCGCATTCATTAATTATGGCGAAAGAGAACATCAGATGGCGTTGGTACATACAGAAGCAGAGCCAGAACTAGCCGGAACAGGAGCTGCAGCTGCAGTGGTAGAGAAAACATTACATTATATCAAGGCTAGCGGAAAAAAATTACTTCCGTTCTGTCCTTACGTTTTTGCTTATATCAAAAAGCACCCGGAATGGAAAGCAATAGTAGATGAAAATTTCGGAGGATATGACCAATTATAAAATCAATCTCAACTATGAAAATATTTGCATTTGCAGGAAGTAATTCCTCCACATCTATTAACAGAGAACTTGTAAGATTTGTTCTGAAAAGTTTTCCTGATGATGACATTAATTTAATTGATATCAATGATTACCTGATGCCGGTATTCTCTGTTGATCTGGAGAAAAAAGGTTTTCCTGAAGAAGCGCACAGATTCCTGAAGAATATTGAAGAAAGTGATGTAATCATCTGCTCTCTCGCAGAAAACAACCGTTCTTACAGTGTGGCTTTTAAGAATATATTTGATTGGGCATCAAGGATCAATGTAAAGGTTTTTCAGGACAAACCGATGTTCCTGATGACAACTTCACCCGGCGGTTATGGCGGTGGCAATGTGATGGCAGAAGCGCACAAATTCTTTCCGCAGTTCGGGGCCGATATCAGGGAAACATTTTCTTTACCAAAATTCTATGAAAATTTTGACCTCGAAAATGGCATTGTGGAGCCTGAACTTTTGAAAGAAATCAATTCCAAAATCGATAACTTCAAAAAACAAATTTAATATGGAAACCCACGAATACAATACAGGAGAAATCACCATAATCTGGAAACCGAAAGTGTGTGTGCATGCAGGAATCTGCGTAAAAATGCTTCCTAAAGTTTATAATCCGAAGGACAGACCATGGATAAAACAGGATAATGCTACAGCGGAAGAACTGAAAGACCAGATTTCAAAATGCCCTTCAGGTGCTTTAAGCTTTAAAATAAATTCATAAATATGGGAGTAAAAGTAAAAGCAAGCCTGGGAACAGAAAAATATTACACCGAAGTAATAGCCGGAGAAAACAGTCTGATAACCGATGAGCCTGTTGATAAAGGTGGGGGAAATAAAGGTTTCAATCCGTTTGAGATCCTGGCCACTTCGCTCGCAAGCTGCACAGCCGCGACTTTGAGAATGTACATCGACAGGAAAGGCTGGGATCTTCCTCAGATTAATGTGGAAGTGGAGCTGGAAAACTATCCGCAGACAAAAACGGCGCAATTCTGCAGGGTGATTGACTTCGGCACAACGGAAATCAGTGAAGAAATAAAAGACAAATTATTTAAAATTGCTGACGCCTGTCCAATCCACAAAATATTAACGAACGATATAGAAGTATTAACAAAAATCTCATAAATAATGCTGGAAGTAAAACATAACAACGGAGAAAAGCACGGTGAATTTGTAGCTTTTTTTAACGGAAAACAAGCCGGAACCATGACTTATACCTGGGCAGGAAATGATAAATTCATCATCGATCATACGGAAGTTGAAGAAGCCTATAACGGGAAAGGTGTAGGAAAAGAAATGGTTTACAAAGCTGTGGAATATGCCCGGGAAAAAAACCTTAAAATCATTCCTCTTTGCCCTTTCGCAAAAGCCATGTTCCAAAAGAATGAAGATATCCGGGATGTTCTTTAATTATTAAATAAAATAAATGATAAATGATTATTATTTCTTTATCAATTATAGAAAACTCCGTTTCATATTGGAACGGAGTTTTTATTTTGAATGGCTTGCAGCCCGGCCTGAGTGGAGCTCTTTTTGTGAAGCAAAGCGGAACAAAAAAGCGGGAACGGAGGACGGATAAAGCTGCCCAAATTATTTAAAACCAATTCTTCATCCGGTTATAATCCAGGAAATAAGTGATTCTGAGTGAAAAATTGTTAATCATCGGCTCATTAAAAAGCTGATCAAAATTATTTTTAAACTTAAGCCTTGAAACATCCAGATAATTGCTTGTTGCATTTCTGTAAAGCAAGGTCAGCTGGCTTCCCGGCGCAAACCACCAGGAATAGCGGAGATCTACATTCCAGGAGTTGTATGTGCCATTCAGGTTCGGATTATAAGCAGTATTCGGATCAAGGCTTCCGTCATTACTCAAAGTATAAAACTGCTTATAGGTAACATCGGAAAAATAATGCCGGAATGCCAGTGCCAGTGTCATTTTCTCGTTGAATGTATATTGACCCGTAATTGCATTCTCATAAGTATTCCTTTGTCTTCTGCCCATATAAATAGTTCCGGCAGAATCTTTTCCGGAAAATCCGACTTCATTATTACTGAAAACCGGGTTGAACTGCCAGATCAGTTTCATTTTATCCGACGCCCTGTAACGCAGGTACAATGATGGGATCACCTGATTTCTTCCTTTCTCATCATAGGCATAATAGTCTACGTTGATGTTATATTGTACTTTTTTACGGCTGTCATTTTCAAACCAAAGCCAGCTGTCAAAATATCCGGGAACGTTCAGATGCCTTCCGAAAGTCCTCGGCTCGTAGATATCTTTTTCACCGTAAGGTGTAAATTCTACTCCGCCGCCAAAACTCTGGAATTTCTTATTTGTGAATGAATTGTTGTGGTTGAAAATTAGTTTCTGGTTGAGGAACGGTTCCAGCCTGTGATAATAATTCAGGTTGAAATTGAGATACATATTGTTGAGTTTCCCGCTCGGCTGCAGGATTCTGTAACCATACCAGATATTATGATTACCATAATTCGTTTTAGTAGAAAAGCCAAGATCATTGATATCCCAGTCTTTATTCACATAATTGGCATTGACCTCGAATCTATGCTTTCCCGAGAATTTTCCGACACCGACAGTTCCCCGGTTTCCAAATTTTGTGTCATCATTCATCACCCAGCTTCCTTTGAGATTTCCGTAGTAAGTATAGGTGTTCTTTTTGTTGGCAATGCTCCATAAAAGCCCTGTTGCATTAGCATCCCGAAAATCACCGGATCTTGTGGTATTTGTATTAACCAATGTTACAGAGGAATTGTCACCAAAACGCTGGTCAAAAACCAGTACATTATAATTTGTCCAGGGTTCTACGACTTCTTTTCTGATCGCGCCCGTTTCATTATCCTGGATTGTGGCTTCCATTTTCTCCGTCACACCATTGAAAATGCCAATACCCAGACCTTTTTTCGTTCTTCCGGAGATTTTGAAAGCGTTAAATAATTTTACTTTAGCAGGATATTCTGTAACGGTTTCTTTTTGTTCATCTATGACAGGATAACGCGATGGACTGCCGCCAACTCTCCTGGAATAAAACATATCGCCTTTGCTAAATAATTCTGTACCTTCCATAAAAAAAGAACGCTGCTCAGCAAACTGCTGTTCAAAAGGTGTCAGGTTAAGGATAGAATTATCGAAATTGGCCTGTCCAAAATCCGGAATCAAAGTCATATCGAAAGTGAATGCGTCATTAATCCCGTATTTCAGATCCATTCCGCCATTCACATTGGTTTCGGTTTTCCCATCATAATTATTGACATAAGTAGAAAAATACGGCGTAAAGGAAAGCCTTGTAGGCGTTTTTATATCTGCAACACCACCAAGAACACCATCATACAAGGTATAATTTCCTTTTTGGTTATCTACGTGGTTCCAGTCATACATTGTATTGGTTCTCTTTATTTTTCTGATCATATTAAGACCAAATTCCTGCACATTTTTTTTAGGGAACCGAAGTTCAAAAAAAGGAATCTTCATTTCCACAGCCCATCCTTTTTCATTGATTTTCACTGCGCTGTACCAAACGGCATTCCAGGACATATCTTCATTTTCGGTCGTCAATTTTCCATCTACCTGAACGCCGGCCGCTGTAACAATAAACTCAAGACTTTGCTGATGGTCATTATAGCCATTAATAATAATCCCGAAAAAATCATCATTGGCAATATTATCTCTTTCCGTAAGTTCTTTTAATATTTTTGATGGATCCGGATCATACATCTGAGCGGCAATGTATAAACCGGTGTCATCATACAAAAACTTCACTTCGGTCTTTACACTATCGGCCTGCGGCCTTCCGTTATTTGGCTGTCTTTCAACAAAATTGGTTGCTATGGGAACATTTTTCCATATCTCATCATCCAATATTCCGTCAATTTTAATGGACTGATCCTTCTTAACAGCCTGTAGTTTTTTTCTTGAGATACTGTCTGTTACAGCAGATTTCTGTGCAGAAAAAAATCCGAATAAAAATAATAGCGGAAGGATAAAAAGTTTAATTTTCATAAGTTTTCGGTTACTTGAAAATAAGACAAGAAGGCAATTATTTCTGTTACATCATTCATAAAAAAATCAGGCAAAAGCCTGATTTTCAATTTATATTATTTTCAAAGACTATGGTTTGTAACCATCTTTCAGCGTCACAGTTCTGTTGAAAACCAATTTATCATCCAAAGAATCTCTGTCCTTAATGTAATAACCGATTCTCTGGAATTGGTAATGATCTTCCAAAGTCGCATTTTTAAGGCTTGGCTCCGCAAAACCGTAAGAAACCCTTAATGACTGATGATTGATAAATGCCATAAAATCAACATCTTTCTCCGCATCCGGCTGTTCTGTGGTGAACAGTCTTTCGTAGGTTCTGATCTCAATTGGCAAAGCGTGTTTTGCAGAAACCCAGTGCAGCGTTCCTTTCACTTTCCTAAGACTGGCTTCGGTTCCGCTGCCGGATCTGGAATCCTGGTCATAAGTTGCAAAAATGGTTGTTATTTCTCCTTTTACGTTTTTCTCAACGCGTTCTGCCTTGATGATGTAACCGGATTTCAGACGAACTTCGCCACCTAATTTTAATCTGAAGAATTTTTTATCTGCTTCTTCCTGAAAATCTTCTCTTTCTATATAAAGCTCTCTTGAAAAAGGTACTTGTCTTGTTCCTGCGTTTTCATCCTCAGGATTATTTTCCGTTTCAAGCCATTCTTCTTTATCTTCAGGGTAATTTTCGATGATGAGCTTTACCGGATTCACGACCGCCATAACTCTGGTCGCAATCTTATTAAGATCTTCTCTTACGAAGAATTCCAACAACTGAATATCAATCAGGTTTTCCCTTTTGGCGACGCCTACCCTTTCAATAAAATTTCTGATAGAAACCGGTGTATAGCCTTTTCTTCTTAATCCGGAAATAGTCGGCATCCGCGGGTCATCCCAACCTGTGGTTACACCTTCTGCAACCAGTCTCTGAAGTTTTCTTTTGGAAGTGACCATATAGGAAACATTCATCCTCGCAAATTCTCTCTGCTTAGGCGCCACTTTTCCCTGGTCATAAACCTGGTTCAGATACCATTCATAGAGCGGACGGTGGTTTTCAAACTCTAATGAACAAAGCGAATGCGAAACCTGCTCCAGGTAATCACTTTCTCCGTGTGCCCAGTCGTACATCGGATAGATTTTCCATTCATCTCCGGTTCTGTGGTGCGGACGCTTCAGAATCCTGTACATCACGGGATCGCGCATATTCATATTCGGAGAAGTCATATCGATTTTTGCACGCAGACTCATCGCTCCTTCTTCAAATTCGCCGTTCTTCATTTTTTCGAAAAGCTGAAGGCTTTCTTCCACAGGACGGTTTCTGAAAGGCGACTCTATTCCAGGCTCAAATGGCGTTTTTCTTTGTGCGGTAATGTCTTCGGACGGCTGCTCATCTACATAGGCTTTTCCTTGTTTGATAAGCGCTACAGCCCACTCATACAATTGCTGGAAATAATCTGATGCATAGCATTCCTTATCCCATTTGAAACCCAGCCATTCTACATCCTTCTTTATAGAATCTACAAACTCCTGCTCTTCTTTTTCCGGATTGGTATCATCAAAACGAAGATTGACCGGCGCATTGTATTTTTCTCCTAAACCAAAATTGATGCAGATCGCTTTGGTATGACCAATGTGAAGGTAACCGTTGGGTTCCGGCGGAAAACGGAAACGCAATTTTCCGGAATCCAGGCCGCTTTCCAGGTCGTCTTCTATAATTTGCTCAATAAAATTGAGTGATTTTTTTTCTTCTTCCATAATCTGAACATGAAGTGCAAATTTAACTTAATTTCCCCGAAAAATAAAACGTTTCTGTGTTTGATTAAGTCTCCGTTTATCCTTCGGAAAATTGAAATTATTATTTAGTAAATGTTAAATTTATATGAACTTTGAACAAATAGTTATATACCATTCATTTTTTTTTAATTTTGGGATAATTAATAAATCGTAATGAATCGTAAAAAAATCCTTTTAATTGATGATGAGCAGGACATTCTTGAGATCATCTCATATAATTTGGAAAAAGAAGGCTATCAGGTTTTTACCGCCAGCAATGGGAATGAAGGTATCGATAAAGCTAAAGAGCTACTGCCGGATCTTATTCTTCTGGATGTAATGATGCCGGAAAAAGATGGTATAGAAACATGTCAGGACCTGCGCAAGATCAAGGAACTCCAAAAAACGCTGATCGTATTTTTATCTGCAAGAAGTGAGGAATTCTCACAGCTGGCCGGTTATCAGGCGGGAGCGAATGATTACATCGTAAAACTTATCAAACCAAAGGTTCTGGTCTCCAAAGTGGCTGCACTTCTGCAGCTGGGAGCACAATCTCAGGAGAATTCTAATTATATCGAGATCGGTGATCTTATAATTGATAAGGATAACTTCAAAGTTTCGAAAGGAAAAGAAGAATTCCTGCTTCCGAAGAAAGAGTTTGACCTCCTTTATCTGCTGGCCTCTAACACGGATAAGGTTTTCAAAAGGGAAGAGATCCTTGAAAAAGTCTGGGGAAATGATGTTATTGTGGGCGAAAGAACCATCGATGTCCATATCAGAAGGCTCAGAGAGAAACTCGGCATCAATACCATCCAGACATTGAAAGGAATTGGTTATAAATTAGTAGTTTAGGATTTTCTTTTTAGAAAATCTTTTTTTTGAAATGATAAGAAATTCTGTAAAAATCAACTGGCTATCTGCAGCAGCTTCCTTTTCACTGGTAGCTGTTGTTGGCGTTGCCGTTTTGCTGTTTGAGTTTTATACTGATGATGTTTACTTCAAAACCAGGGACTTTAATTACTTTTTAGTTATTACGCTGGGTTTTTTATTTTTTCTCAACTATTTTGTCCTGGAATTCCTGTTCAGCTTCTACAGTAAAAAGCAAATCAGAAGAATCACAAATATCCTTCCGGAAGATATCATCCACGATTATGATACAGACCTCGGCTTCAAGGAGCTCGGTGAAAAAATGCATGAGATGAATCAGAAAAACGCAGAGATCGGTATGATGAAAGAAATGGAAACCTACCGGAAAGAATATATCGGAAATATATCTCATGAACTGAAAACACCTCTTTTCTCAATACAAGGCTATATAGAAACACTCCGCGACGGTGGCGTGGAGGATCTCACGATCCGTGACAAATATCTACAGAGAATTGACAGTTCCGTGGAAAGACTTCTGAACATCGTCAAGGATCTGGATATGATCAACCGGTATGAATCCGGGCAAATCGACCTGAAGTACAGTATTTTCGATATCAATCTTTTGGTGCAGGAAATATTTGACCTTTTAGAAATGGAAGCAGAAAAACATGCGATGACCATGCAGCTGCAGACCACTCAGCCACAGTTATTCGTGTTTGCGGACAAACAAAGAATTTCGCAGGTTCTTATTAATCTGATCTCCAACTCTATAAAATATGCGAACAGAGAAGAAGCACAGATCATTGTATCCACAAGAGAAGGAACGAAAAGCATCCACATTTCTGTAGAGGATAACGGAATGGGAATCAAGCCGGAAAACCTGCCAAGAATCTTTGAGCGCTTTTTCCGTGTGGAAAGCAGCAGAAGCAGGAAAGAAGGCGGATCTGGCCTGGGACTGGCTATTGTAAAGCACATCCTGGAAGCTCATAAGCAAACGATAAGTGTCGAGAGCGCCTATCTTTCAGGAACTAAATTCAAATTCAAACTATCAAAATCAACTCCGAACCTCAAAAAAGCAAAAGCCGTTGCAAACAGTAATTCTGCTACCGGAAAGGCGCAAAATTTATAAAAAACTTTTTTTAAAAAAAATTTCCAAGAAACTTTTCCGAAAATTCATTTGTTTTATATTTGCAACATTAATCAACCTAATACAAAGTTAAAGTAAAACGAAAATGGTCTATAAGATAAGAGTAATTCTGGACGCCAAAGAAACAATTTTCAGAGATATCGAGATCAAAGAAAAGCAGACACTCTGGAATCTGCACTTGGGCATCAAAAGCGCATTCAGTCTGCCGGGCGAAGAGTTGTCATCTTTTTATTTTTCCGATGAAGAATGGAATGAAGGCAGATCTGTCCCTTTGGAAGATATGAGTGATGATGGTGACGGCGAAATTATGTCTGATGTTTACCTGAATGAAGGATTCCCGCAAGTAGGCGCAAAAATGAGATTCCAGTATGGTTTTATAGACCTTTGGGAATTTTTCTGTGAGCTGCTGGAAGTAAATGAAGAGACACCAGCCGTTAATTATCCTATTACGGTTTACAGGTTTGGAAATGTCCCGTTGAAAGCTCCGAGTAAAAACGGGTCTGCGAACGGGAAAAGCAGAAGTTCCGCAATACCGCTTCTTGATGAAGATTTTGAAGATTTTGATGCAGATTTCAAAGAAACAAGTTTTGATGATGAAGATGATGATTTTGGTGATGAAGAAGAAGACACTGGTTACAATGATGTTTTTGAAGAAGACGATGAGGATTAATCCTTAACATAAATAAAGCCCGAAGATTTTCGGGTTTTTTTATGCTTTTTTTACAGGCATTTTAACGCCGTCTTGTTATTTTTATATTTCAAAAGTATTCCGTACTGTTTTTCAAGATCTGAAATAGAACAGCTCCGGATTTCCGTATTTTTAACATCTTGTGGTTTTGGATTATTTGCAGAAGAAGATTTTACAGTATATTTTTTTTCGAGACAAAGAACTGGTTTTCCGTCTGAAATATAAAATCGTTTTTCCGTAATGTCGTCTTTAGTTTCCGGCTTGTCTGCAGTTCCTCCATCAAAACTCCATAATGTTTCTTTGATATAGACAAAATAAGGTTTTCCTGTATTGATATAATAATGCTGCTCAGAAGAAAAATGGCTGTCACCTGTAGAAAACCGAATCATTTTCAAATCGTTTTGATCATAATAATATGTAACATCTCCTACTCTTTCATCGCATTCATAGCTGAAACCAAGAGAATCAAGTTTCCTTTGCAAAATTTTGGACTGAGTTTTATGAAATTCCTTTCGGATATCATCTACAGAACTTAGCATTTTAGAAGCATTGGACCTTGTCTTTTTATTTACAGGATTTGATCTGGTATGGTTTTCAGACCCTTCATCTGTTTTATTGTCGGAACATGAACAGATGATAATCAGTAAACAAATTAAGAAAACATGTTTCATCTTTAAATTTATAATCTGAAAAACAAAAAGCGTGCAAGGGATCAGTATATTTATAAAACATTAACAATCTTCAGTTTTCCTGCATGATTTGTTTTTATTACATTTACAAAATAGACAATCAATTCACAACCTAAGAGAAATTTTTTTTATAATGAAAAAACTGATTCTTATACCGGCAATAGCCGCATTATTATTATCCTGTAAAACTCAGAATCAAGCTATGGAATTACCACAAGAATGGAAACACACTACTAATATCTATGAGGTCAATGTAAGACAATATACGCCGGAAGGAACTTTTTCGGCTTTTGAAAAACATTTGCCGAGACTTAAAAAAATGGGTGTGAAAACATTGTGGTTTATGCCGATAACGCCAATTGCCGAGGAAAACAAAAAAGGCAGCCTGGGAAGTCCTTATGCAGCTTATGATTACACCAGCATCAGCCCGGAATTCGGGACTCTGGATGATTTTAAGCACCTGGTGAATGAAGCGCACAAGATGGGTTTCAAAGTGATCATAGACTGGGTGGCCAACCACACCGGCTGGGATCACGTCTGGACCAAAACGCACCCGGACTGGTATCTGAAAGATCCTGATGGCAGCTTCCATAAAGCCAGCGGAATGGATGATATTATCGAATTGGACTATTCTAATAAAGGAATGCGCCTGGCAATGATAGACGCCATGAAGTATTGGGTAAAAGAAACTAATATTGATGGTTTCCGATGCGATCTTGCAAGCTGGGTAGAAGTAGATTTCTGGCAGCAGGCAAGACCTGAAGTGGAAAAAGTAAAACCTCTTTTCTTCCTGGGCGAGTTTGACGAGCTTGAAAACCCAGATTACGGAAAAGTTTTTGACGCCAGCTATAGCTGGAAATGGATGCACCTGTCTCAGGATTTTTATCAGAAACATTTACCACTTTCCGACCTGAAGAATCTCCTGGAACAATACTCTAAAATAGGAGATAATTCTATGAGAGCCTGGTTTACCACAAACCACGACGAGAACTCGTGGAACGGAACAGAATATGAAAAGTACGGTGATCTTGCACCGGCACTGGCTGTTTTTTCTGCCACATGGAACGGTGTCCCGTTATTGTATTCCGGCCAGGAACTACCTATGAAAACCAAGCGTCTTGAATTCTTTGAAAAAGACCCTATTCCTTGGACCGGGAAATATGAAATGGAAGATTTTTACAAAACACTCCTTAACCTAAAATCTGAAAATCCCGCTTTGCGTGGCGGCGATCCCGCCGTAACTACCTACTGGATCAACACTAACGCAAATGACAGGATACTAGCCTATCTGAGAAAAAATGGAGAAAGAGAAGTTCTTGTACTAATCAATACATCCAAAGATCCTATTGCTTTTAAACTTGAAGATGAGAAGATTACCGGAACGTATAAGAATGTCTTCACTAATGAGAAGTCTGCACTGATTAACAGTTCTGATGTTAATCTGCCGGCTTTCGGATATCTCGTTTTTGAAAAATAAGATAAAACTTAATATAGTATTTAAGCTCACTGAGAGCTTCCTGAAAATAAAAACCTTCAGAAAATTCTGAAGGTTTTATTGTTTATTAAGACTATTTTACAGCTTCTTCATAACGTCTGCTTACTTCTTTCCAGTTGACGACATTCCAGAATGCATTAAGATAGTCGGCTCTTTTATTCTGATATTTCAGATAATAAGCGTGTTCCCAGACATCAATTCCAAGAATCGGTGTGCCTTTGATGTCAGAAATATCCATCAGCGGATTATCCTGATTAGGTAATGAGCTTACTGCCAGCTTTTTATCGCCGGTCACCACCAGCCAAGCCCATCCAGAACCGAAACGGTCTGCACCGGCTTTGCTCAGCTTTTCTTTCAGAGCATCCAGGCTGCCGAAAGTGTCATTGATCGCTTTAGTTAACTTTGCGGAAGGCTGCGTATTCTTTTCGGGTGTCAGTATAGTCCAGAAAAGCTCGTGGTTGTAGTGGCCGCCGGCATTATTACGAACCGCCTGGCTTTCTTTGGACACGTGTGACAATATCTTTTCAATACTTTCCTTTTCCATTGGTGTTCCCGCCACAGCCTTGTTAAGATTGGTCACATATCCGGCAGCATGCTTGGTATAATGTATTTCCATAGTCTGGGCATCAATTGAACCTTCCAAAGCATTATAAGCATATGGCAATGGTGTCTGCTTAAATTGTGCCGATACAAACTGTGCAGCCATTAAAAAACTGACCGCTGTTAATTTTAATACTTTCATTTCCTATAATTTATTTTTAATAATTATTTCTATTCCCAATTCTTATTTCAATAATTTTCTGATATCTTCAATCAGCTTTTCCCTGTCCGGATGGTATTTTCCGCGCAGGCTGGTCTTGTTACCTTCCGGATCGTCATAATTCAGACCTGAATAATACAGCACCGGCATATTATTCTCATCAAACCTGCAACGAAGATTGCCGTCCTTATCTACCAGCGCAATCATCCCACTGTGGTTAAGGCTCTCGCTCTCATCTTCTTTATCGCCGACATAAATATCAAACTGATCCGCCAGGTTACCGATATAATCACGGTCTCCCGTTACGAAATGCCAGTCCGGAGATGTTGCACCTATCATTCTTGCATGATTTTTCAACACCTGTGGTGTGTCATTAGTCGGATCTATACTGATGGATACAATCCCGAAGTCAGGATTGCCGATCTGTTCCATAATGTATTTCATATTAGAATTCATCACCGGACAAATCGTAGGACATCTGCTATAAAAAAATTCAACCAGATAAACCTTTCCCAGCATATCTTTATTGGAGATTTTATGACCGTTCTGATCCGTAAGTTCAAAATCCGGCACTTTCATCACCGTATAAAGACTTTTCCGGAAATAGCTGGTCCCGATTCCTATCACCAAAAATAATACCGCAACCACTATGATAGGCAAGAGAAGCTTGCTTTTACTGAATGATTGTTTTTTATTTTTCATTTCTGGCATATTTTGCTGGACTCTTCTTAAATTCTGACTTACAGTGGTCACTGCAGAAACCGTAGATCTTTGTTTTATAAACAGCAGTATCTTTCAGGAATTCGGCCGTTTTCATGTGGCAGACAGGATCATCCGCATTCACTACTTTCACACCTTTCATGTCGGCTCTGGGTTTCATTTTTGAAACATGTTTCACTTTCGGTGTTTCCTGCGCACAAGATACTGCGGATACCGCAAGCAATATCATTACAATATATAATTTCATTTTGATTTTGATTTAAGATTAATCTCCGAAACCTTTGTTTCAGAAGTTGAATGTTGCTTCAGAATAATTAAATCAATGGAGGCCGAAAAACCCGTGAAACTGATGAAAACTTATAAAATGAAGGACGAAAAGTATTAAGATTATCACATTCTGCAATAAAATCGTGTACAGGCAAATCTAAAATATCAGCGGCCGTAAAAACATCGGGTATGAAAGGTAATTTCAGAACATTCTGTTTTTCAGAATTTTGAGAAGATCCGGAAATTTCTTTTGCCAAGTAACATTTCCCGTTGCAATTTAATTCCGGCTTAGCTTTGTTCTCACAGATATTCTTACGGATATAATTATAATTGAGCACATAATCCACCATAGGCATCGCCGGGCGAAGCGTAATGGTCAGTACAATAAATATGGAAAATAAAGCTTTCAACTAAACAAATGTATGGCTTTAAAAAATCACATCCAATGATATTTGGCAGTTTCCCAGCGCTTTTCATTTGTGAATTCAAATAAAAAAAGGCCGGAAGCATTCTTCCGACCTTTTATCATTTTGTAACTAATACGATTAGTCTACTATAATCTTGCTGCTTCCTGCTTTGGTCTTTACGAAATAAATACCTTTAGAAAGCTTTCTGAGGCTAATCTTCTCATTGTTATTGGCACTTATTACTTGTACCAATTGGCCGTTTGCATTATAAATCTGTACGGTTTCATTTTTTCCGATACCGTTGATGTATAACTCACCATTTTTAACAGGATTCGGATAAACTGTCAGTTTCTGATTTTTTGAAGCGGGATCATTCACTGCCATTTTTGAATAACATGTCCAGGACAGATTGTCAAAAGAAACACGGTTACTTGTAACAGTATCCACCAACTCAATAATCACATTACCATCTACATTGATATCATTGATTGTATAGGTTTTAGCCGTTTTAGAATAAGGAATCTGACCTTTTACCACGCCATTAATTTTCAGGGTATAACTTCCTTCCGAATCGCTGAACGGTAAGTAAGTTTTTACGGTTAATGACCCGATACCGCCGGAAATCGTTGAAGATGTAAGCACACCTTTTCTTAAACAAATTGCTCTGTTATTATCGCCATCAATATGGATTTGTTTATCTGTTCTGGCATTGGTTGCGGTCCAGGTAATACCTTTATTTACCCACTGTCTCTCCAGATAGGAAGAATTGGTAGCCGGTATGGTTTCAAAATCTTCTGTTCCACAGGTAGTTTCCGGCTCACCAGGATTACCCGGGCCAGGCGTTTTAGCTTCTACAGTATCACTGTTATTGGATTTGTTACCAGCTGCATCTCTCGCTACAACATAGAAAACATAGGTTGTGGAAGATGCCAGTCCTGTAACTGTTGCAGATGTTGAAGAAACTGAAGTCTTAAATACATTATCAACATAAACATCATAACCGCTAACCCCTACGTTATCCGTAGAAGCTGTCCACGATAATGAAACTGAAGAAGAGGTAATACCCGTCACAGTAAGGTTGGTTGGAACAGTTGGCGCTTCAGAATCAGCAGTCGTACCACCATTGAAGGTGTCCGGCCAGGTGTTCTGCGCAGCTGGCCCACCCCAGATCACTGTTGCCAGGTAAGCATTATCAATGAAAGGGTTTCTATTCCCTTGGGTCTGTGCAACCACATTATTTCTCTGTCTTTCAAAATCGGAAACAGGATCCTCAATATTCCATTTCAGAAGAATATCCGGGAAATCTGACGCGTAAGTTGACGGATTCATAGTGATATTAAGAGGCAGACATCTGGTGTTATATCTTACATACATATACATCAGGATTCTTGCCACATCGCCTTTCCACTCTTCACCGGGATACCATCCGCCACGGCTTGTCTTGTAAGCGGTAGCTCCGGTTCCGTCATCAAACAATAAGCTGCCTCTCGTGCTGTTCAGCGTATTATCCGCAGGACGCAGGTGATGGCCGTCCGCTCCCGGTCCAGAAGTTCCAAGGTTTGGCGTCCCTTTTGATTTGGCGTAGACGTGTTCCCTGTTCCAAGATCCTCCAATAGGCCTGCTTCTCTGGTGCGTACCTGAGCTTTGTGATCCATAGATCAATAGCAGATTCGCCGGATTCTGAGGATCCACATCACTGCTTTTCATCAGCGTTTGCAATTCGCTGTAAGAAATGGTTTTAGTGTGTGTGGTGGTGATGAGTGTTGCAAGCTCAGTTTTCAATGCGTTGCCGGTTTTGCTGAAATTGACACCCGAATAATAAGACGGTGCCGACTGTGCAAAAGCAAACAATGAAATAATACCTGCAAAAAAAGAAATCTTTAACTTCATTTCGAAAATATTTAATTTTGTATTATTCTGTTTATCTGTTATTTAATTTTATTTTAATGATATGATCTTCAAAGGTAATGGGCACTTTTTCTTCGAATTCCAAAAAATACATCCCATCTATTTTGTAAAGCTGAGCTCTGACATCCTTACCTTCATTAACTGCTATTTCGACATCCAGGCCATTTTGAAAGGTTTCATCCGAAATATTAAAATCAATATGTTCATCACCGGTCAGCCTGATCACTTTTGTGAATAATCCGGGATGTGAATCACCCGCGCCTACAAACAACCTGTTTTCCTTATTGTCAATCCCGATGACGTACAAAGGTTCTTTTTTTCCCCCTACGTTGATACCCTTTCTCTGTCCTAACCTGAAATTTTCAATGCCCTGATGTTCTCCTACAATAAATCCGTCAAACAATGAATAGGCTATTCCGGCAGATTTCCAGAGTATTTCATCTCTTTTAGAATGAAATTCCGGCAATTCCGTATTGTATAAATCAGAAACAGGAGGGATTTCTACTATTTGTCCTTTTTTTTTCATCAGGAATTTTATCACTTTAATCTAACCACCCTTAATAATTAAAGGGCCGCTAATATAGAAAATTATATTTAAATGAAAAATAATAGATTACGTATTATCATTTTACAATAAAAAACCTCATATTAATATGAAATACACAATAAAAAAAAATAAGTTGTAGCCTTTCCATTATACTTTTTCTGCATTGATTAGTTTTTAGAATAGTTTTCGGATCTATATAATCACCACTTACCATTATTAAACTGCTATGTCTTAAACAATTAAATTTTGTTAAAACCATAATCCCGATAATAATCTAATCATTCAGAATGTTAATTCCTTAACTTTGATAAAAAATCACCCTATGCAGAAGAAAAACAGGAAAAAAGAAGAATTACTGAATGTGATTACACACGGATTTGGTATTTTATTATCAGTTATTGCGTTAATCCTTATGCTTATATATTCAGTAGTCAGCGGAAGTTCAATGGCACTTGCCACTTCATTGGTTTTTGGGATCAGTCTTATTACACTTTACTCCGCATCTACTGTTTATCACGCTGTTTATAAACTTAAATGGAAAAAGATCTGCCAGAGAATCGATCATCTCAGCATTTACATTCTGATAGCAGGAACTTATACTCCTATTGCGTTACTCGGGCTGAAGGGAGCGTGGGGCTGGACGATGTTCGGATGCGCCTGGGGACTTGCCATCATTGGCTTTATTTTTAAGTTCTCACCACTCCGCAGGAATGAAAAAATATCCCTGTCACTGTATGCACTGATGGGCTGGATGTGCATTATCGCCATTAAACCTATGCTCGAAAATCTGTCTTCGGGTGCAATAACTTTTATTATTCTGGGCGGATTATGTTACACTTTGGGAATCTATTTTTACGCAAAAGACCGTAAACCTTTTTACCATCCCATCTGGCATCTTTTTGTTCTGGGAGGCAGCATTATGCATTTTTGTGCTGTTTTCTTTTTTATTATTCCTTAAATTCTGATTTTGCAGAACTATAAATCTTAACATAATTTTATCAGTAATAAAATATTGGCATCAATATTGAAAACCTACCTTTGCTTAAATTATAATCTATTTATAAAAATGAAACATTATTTAAAGGCAGTTCTGACTTTAACACTTGCAGGAGCGAGCTATACCGCTCATTCTCAAACCATCGACACCAAATCGAAAACAATATTGGATGATGTAACGAAAAACTATAAAAGCAAAAAAAACTCTTACTTCAAATTTTCTTATTCTTCCGGTACCGGGAGCAATATGCAGACACAGACAGGGATTTTCTATTCCGATAACAACCGTTACAAGCTAAAAATAATGGGTACTGAACAAATCTTTGACGGAAATAAGATTTACAGCATAAGTGATGAGGACAAAGAAGTAACGATTTCAAAACCAAATGACAATCAGGTTCATTTTTCACCGCTAAGCTATCTTGATTCTTATAAAAAAGAATACAATGTCACCTATTCCGGCAAAAAGACAATGAGCGGAATTCCGGTTGATGTTATAAAAATGGTGCCCGTGAAGAACAATGGACTAAAGAGTGTAACATTATACGTGAATACACCGCAGAAAAAGCTTATAAAATTAGAGCAGGTTTCCACTACCAACGAAATGGCCGTTATCAGTATCAGCAACTATAAAGATAACCAGACACTCTCGCCGTCATTATTCAGCTTCGACAAGTCAAAATATCAGAATTATCTGATTACTGAATTATAAAAACTAAAAGCACTACCTGATTGTAGTGCTTTTTTTCATTTATTGACCTTAAAATTATTCGCTCCCGGATACGGCTGAAGATAGCCAAGATTCCAGTTAGACTGCAACAGCGATTCTATAAAAAGATCATCCCGGAATCTGTGAGGATCATAAGGCGTTTTAAGGTTGACATCTGCAATATTTCCTTTAACATTCCACCAAAAAGCACTCCAGCCGCCTCGTAATTCCTTAATGATATCGTAAACGGTCTTGCCTGTTGCCCTGTACATCAATTTTGCAAAAACCTGTCCTTCTGTAGTTGTAAGTTCGCGCAATTGCTTTTCATAGCTTGCTGCCAGTTCAGTCTGTCTTTGCTTGATATATCTGCTACGTTCTGCACCTTTCATATTGGCACTTTCCGTTTTTATACTGTTATATTGCTCCAGGGCATCCAGAAAAAGCGGATAAACTCTGTTCAATTTTTTATTTAAAAAGAAATAATAGTTCCTGTCCAGCTGATTATTAAAATGCGGATTGGCTCTCAAAGTAAGCTCATCCAGCACAATTACCTGCTCACCATTGATCTTATATATCTTTGCTTTCTGAACTTCGTCGTAGAAATACTCATTTCCGTATTCGTCCTTTTGCAATTTACTTTTCGGAATATCATCAAACGAAGCAACCTTTAGCGTATCCTGCTGGGAATAGTATAATGTACCGATGAACAGAAAAAGAAAAGGGAAAAATTTATTTAAATTCATTACTTTTACTCGCATAAAAAACAGCAAAAGTACAAATCAAAAATCATTCCTTAACTATATGAAATTCGAAAAAAAATCAATCCAGTTTTTAGAAGAATATCTTAATACAGCATCACCTACAGGTTATGAACATAATGGCCAGAAGGTTTGGATGAATTATATAAAACCATATGTGGATAAAATAGAAGTAGATCATTACGGCACAGCTTACGGCATCATCAATCCGGATGCAGACTTCAAAGTCGTAATAGAAGCCCATGCGGATGAAATAAGCTGGTATGTCAACTATATCACAGATGACGGACTGATATATGTCATCAGAAACGGAGGTTCTGACCAGACTATTGCACCTTCAAAAGTAGTTCACATACACGGCGAAAAAGGAATTGTAAAAGGTGTTTTCGGCTGGCCGGCCATCCATACCAGAATTGCCAGTCAAAATGAGCCTACTCCGAAAATCGAGAATATATTTATAGATTGTGGTGCAACATCTAAAAAAGAAGTAGAAGATCTCGGAGTTTTTGTCGGCTGTATGATTACTTATCCCGATGAGTTCTTTGAGCTGAATGACCGTTATTTTGTATGCCGTGCTTTGGACAACCGTATCGGTGGCTTTATGATTGCAGAAGTTGCCCGGCTTCTGAAAGAAAACAAAAATGAATTGCCTTTCGGATTATACATTACCAATTCCGTACAAGAAGAAGTAGGACTATATGGCGCTGATATGATTGCTGATACCATTAAACCCAATATTGCTGTTGTAACAGACGTGACTCACGACACCACAACACCTATGATCGAAAAGAAAAAAGAAGGCGACCAGAAATGCGGCGATGGACCAGTGGTTTTCTTTGCACCAAGCGTTCACCACACCATCCGTGAAATGATCATCAATACAGCCAAAGAAAAAGGAATCCCTTTCCAGAGAGCAGCTGCAAGCCGGGCTACCGGGACGGATACAGACGCATTTGCCCATTCCAATGGCGGTGTTCCGAGCGCATTGATCTCTCTGCCTTTGCGATATATGCACACTACAGTTGAGATGGTTGCCAAAGAAGATGTGAGCAACGTAATCAAATTAATTTACGAAAGTCTTTTGAAAATAGTGCCTACAATGAAACTAAAATACCATTAATAAAGTAAAAAGTAATTAACTAAAAATGAAAAACAAACTTATAGCACCCTCGCTTCTTTCTGCCGATTTCGGGAATCTGCAACGCGACATAGAAATGCTGAACAATTCCCAGGCAGACTGGCTGCACGTAGACGTAATGGACGGCCGCTTTGTCCCGAATATCTCTTTCGGATTTCCCGTGATGAAAACCGTTCAGCAATACGCAAAAAAATTTGTAGACGTTCACCTGATGATTGTGGAACCGGAAAAATATGTAGAAGAATTTATAGATTATGGCGCAGATTTGATTTCCGTTCATTACGAAGCGTGCACACATCTTCACAGGACAATCCATCAGATTCAGGACAAAGGTGCAAAAGCCGGTGTTGTGCTAAATCCAGCAACTCCTGTTCTGATGCTTGAAGATATTATATCGGATGTAGATTTGGTATTGTTGATGAGTGTCAATCCGGGATTTGGCGGCCAGAAGTTCATTCAAAATACTTATAAAAAGATCAGGGAAACCAAGGACTTGATCTTAAGCAACAATTCTACAGCCGTGATACAGGTAGATGGCGGCGTGAATCTGGACAATGCCTCCAAACTTTTTGAAACCGGCGCTGATGTTCTGGTAGCAGGCAATGCCGTTTTCTCGTCAGAAAATCCGGAACACACCATTGAACTTTTGAAAATCTAAAATTTTTAGAAGCTTGTTCCCGCGTAATTTATACTCAGCCTGTCGAAGTGCTATATCTTTTTGCCTCGGCTTTTCCATGGGAAAAAAAAGGATGCCGCTACTATCGGGGCTAGTTCCAAAAACCGCATAAAAAAGGCTGTCATATCTCTTGACAGCCTTTTTTATATTTAATTTTCAGAAGAAACTAGAAAATCTCTCTCCCTGAAAAGTGAAACTGAGCTTCAATAAGAGCATTTTCGTCAGAGTCAGAACCGTGAACAGCATTTTCTCCGATGCTTCTTGCGAAAAGTTTTCTGATAGTACCTTCCGCTGCTTCAGCAGGGTTTGTAGAACCAATTACAGTTCTGAAATCTTCTACAGCATTGTCTTTTTCAAGAACAGCAGCAACGATAGGACCAGAAGACATAAACTCTACCAATTCTCCGTAGAAAGGTCTTTCCGCATGTATTTCGTAGAATTTTTTAGCATCAGCTACGGTTAGCTGAGTTAACTTCAATGCTTTGATTTTAAAACCAGCTTCACTGATTTTTCCAAGAATCGCACCAATATGTCCATCCGCAACTGCATCTGGCTTGATCATGGTAAATGTGATTTTTCCTGACATTTTTTTTAAATATTTTTTTTTATAAAGTGTTGCAAATTTACATTTTTTATCCTTATGTTTGCAACAGAAAATTCTTTTTCAAAGAGTCGGATTTTTTTGGCACAGTATTTGTTACAATACTTTCGATTCTCATGTTTAATTTGAGTTTTCATGGTTATTAGTTTTTACCCCAACTTCGGTTGGGGTTTTTCTTTTATGTAAAATATAAACCACATAAAAAACCCGCTTATCCAGCGGGTTTTTAGTTTTATTCTTTGGTTGATTCTAATCAGTTGGATACAACATCTTTCAGTAATCGAATTGCAGCAGCCCGGCTTGAGCGGAGCTCTTTTTCTTTTTTGCTAAAAAGAAAAAAGCGGGAGCGGAAGACGGATATAGCTGCCCAAATGTTAGTCACCCTGATCTACAAAAGCCAGCTCATCCGGATTATTCACAGGATATTTCTCTGTAAAACAGCCGAAACAATGATTGGGCGAGCCGAGAATTTCTATCAGATTTTCTACACTCAAGAATTCAAGACTGTCTACAGCAAGGTAATCCTTGAGCTCTTCCTTAGACATATTAGCAGAAATAAGGTCATCTTTTGTAGGTGTATCAATACCTAAAAAGCAAGGCGCTACAATAGGCGGCGACACACTTCTGAAATGAATCTCCTTCACACCGGCATTCTTCAGAATCTTAACCAAACGTTTCGATGTCGTTCCTCTCACAATAGAGTCGTCTATAATCACCACTCTTTTGTCTTTCATCTCGGAAATAATCGGGTTCAGTTTCAGGTTGACAAAATGTTCCCTCATCTCCTGAGACGGAATAATGAATGACCGGCCAATGTATCGGTTCTTAATCAGAACTGGCCTGAAAGGAATACCGGAAGCTTTGGAAAAGCCGATTGCGGCTGGTACACCGGAATCCGGAACACCAATCACGATGTCTGCATCCACTGGCGCCTGTTCCCAGATTTTCATCCCGGATTTTTCTCTTATTTCGTGAACATTAATCCCCTCCAGAGTGGAATCCGGTCTCGCAAAATAAATATATTCGAACGCGCATATTTTATTGACACAATCGTCTTTTACTAGATAAGATTGTAAGCCTTCTTCGTTATCGCTGGTATAGACAATCTCGCCAGGAAGAATATCACGTACATATTGCGCTCCTACTCCATCCAATGCACAGGTTTCGGAAGCAACAACAAATGTATTCTGGTCAATCGCACCCAAAACTAACGGCCTGATTCCGTTGAAATCCCGGAACGCAAAAAATTTGTTTCTGGTAATCCCGACGACGGAATAAGCGCCTTCGATTTTCTCCATGGTTGCTTTGATCGCGCCACGAAGTCCAAGATCCAGATTTTTCTGAATCAATCTTAAAATTACCTCTGTATCAGAAGTAGCACGGAAAACCACGCCTTCGTCTTCTAACTCTTTCCTCAATTGTTTGGCATTGGTTAGATTTCCGTTATGTGCTATCGATAGTATGATTTGGTCATATTCGTTCTTAGCAAAGAACGGCTGAAAATTATATTTCTTTTTATCTCCCGCTGTGGTATATCTGGTGTGACCGATAACAGTACTACCCATAAACTGTTCCGGCTCCTCGATTGTTTTAAAAACATCCAAAACGAGCCCTTCGTCCTTTACGGAAAATATCTTCCCTTTGTTCCCAACTGCAATTCCACAAGCTTCCTGGCCGCGATGCTGCAAGGCAAAAAGTCCGAACTGCGCAAGGGAAAAGGTGTCCAGATTCTCGGTAGAATGTAATCCGAAAACCCCGCATTCTTCCTCCATTTTATCGAAAGGATAATGAGCCTCCTTTTCTTCTTTGGAAAGATGCTTGGTTTCTTCAAATTCCTGGTAACGGTTCTGGAAAGCATATTTTGGTAATGTGCTGTATTTTTGAAATTCTAAATCCATTATAATAGTTTCCGGATTTTATTTTTCTAAAGCGCTCTGTAATCTGTCAAAAATCTCGACATAAGCTTCGGTGATTTCGCCCAAATCTCTTCGGAATCTGTCTTTGTCAAGCTTTTTCATCGTATCCTTATCCCAAAGTCTGCAGGTGTCCGGAGAAATCTCATCTGCCAAAACAATTTTACCATCGGAAGTTTTCCCCAATTCGATTTTGAAATCTACAAGAATGACGTTCATTTTATCAAACAAAGCAATCAAAAGCTCATTGATTCTGCCTGTCAAAGCGTACATCTCCTTCAGTTCTTCAAACGTGGCAGCGCCTAAAAAAACCGCATGATAATCGTTAATCAGCGGGTCTCCCAGTTCGTCTTTTTTGTAGCAGATATCAAAAATGGTCACCGGAGATTTAGTACCTTCTTCCACACCCAGTCTCTGAGCCATACTTCCCGCAGCATAGTTACGAACAACCATTTCTAATGGAATGATGTCCACTTTTTTCACCAGTTGCTCTCTGTCATTCAGCTTTTCGATAAAGTGTGTCGGGATTCCGTTTTCGATCAGATAACCGAATATCAGTGTAGAAATCGCATTGTTCAATTCGCCTTTTCTATCAAACTGACCGCGTTTCTGCGCATTGAATGCTGTAGCATCATCTTTGTAACGTACAACGACTTCGTCCGGGTTTTCGGTAGCAAAAACCTGTTTAGCTTTACCTTCGTAAAGCATTTCTTTCTTTTCACTCATAATTACTTTCATTTTTTTAAACGGATCCCGCCAAAGAGTTGCGATTTACGTTTAAACTTTTTACGATTAGATTTATTCACAAATTTACGAATTTTATATTTCTTTTCGTGAAATTTATAAAATCGGTAATTTCTATTGATTTAATGTGATTTGTCCGGTATTATATTTGGTGAAAAAATAGAATTATAATCCCATTTATGACTGAAACTTTTGGCGAAAAGGTAATTGCATTCAATCGGAATCTGCAATATAAAGGATTGCTTCCTGACGGATTCAGAGTTTTGAATCCTTATCTGGATAACCCCGAAACTCTGGATGTGATGCAGCAATTCTATAAGAAATATTATAACGATTCGGAGGTAAGGAAATTCATCATCGGAATCAATCCAAGCAGGCACGGCGCCGGAGTGACAGGCGTTCCTTTCACAGACACAAAACGGCTGAAAGATATTTGTGGAATAGAAATGAAGTCTGCTCACACACATGAGATCTCTTCGGTTTTTATTTATGATATGATTGACGCTTACGGTGGCACAGAACTTTTTTATCAGAATTTTTACATCAATTCACCTTTTCCCTTAGCAATCATCAGAAAAACCAAAGAGAATAAATGGATCAATGCCAATTATTATGATGATAAAGCTCTTTTTGAAATAGTAAAAGACTTTATGATCGATTCTCTCAAAAAGCACATCAGCTTAGGAATTGACACATCGAAAGTTTTTGTTCTGGGAAAGAAAAATGCAGAATTTATTCAAAAGTTAAATCTTCAAGCGAAACTATTTGATCAATTGGAAATATTGGAACACCTAAGATTTATCCAGCAATACAAATCCAAAGAAAAACAGCTATATATAGATAAATATATTCTTTCGCTTAATAATATTGGCCAATAAAAAAGCGTTTCAAAATCTGAAACGCTTCTTGTAGTTTATTCTAATGAATTTATTTCTTGATAAACTTAACCGATTTTCCATCGATATTCAGAATGTAAGTATTTGGCAGTAAAGACTGGACATTAATCGATTTTTCATTGACAAAAGGATTACTAATACTTTTAATCAATTTTCCTGAAAGGTCGTAGATCTGAACAGATTTTACTTTATCAATGTCGCCGGAAATGTTTAATTGATCAACAACCGGATTGGGATAAATATTGATATCAGCTTTATTATTAATAATATCGTTCACAGCTAAAATGCCTAAACCCTGGCAATAATCCGAGCTGTAAGTAGTCCATTCATTAATATCAAAGGTAGCAGTCGGATTAACAATATTTGTTTTTCTGTACAGCGATCTGTTACTGTTTGCATTATCCTGACCTTTTATGCCAACAGCATCAACTGTATTTGACTTGTAAGATAAATCCACATACTGGCTGCCAGTAAAAGTCAGTGATGGCGCTGCAGTAACAAACTTCGCATTCGAGTTGCTGAAACAGCTGAAATTAGCATTTGGATTAATCACCACAAAACTCTGATTGTTTTCTATATCACCTTCCAGCTCAAATGGTTCACCAAAATAATATGCAGTTCCTTTGTACTGGATGTATAATTTGTAACCCTGAAGATTAATTTTATGGCCGGTTCTGTTAGCAATTTCAAACGCTTTGTTATTTCCTGTACCTTCCAGATATTTTACAATCTGAAGATCGCTTGCAAACACATCGGTTGCAAGGGTGGTAACATTCATCGTATTGCTTTGCGGGCTTTCCAGATAAGACGAATCGTAAGCCTTAACTGTAAAATTGTAGGCTGTATTTGGGGTCAAATGGTCAGCCGAAAAAGAATTTGTTTGTGAAGTTCCTATCAAGACATTATCCTGATAAATTCTGTAGCCCAAAACATCCGTTTCTGTATTGGCCTGCCAGTTCAGAGTGACAAAATAGGCGGAATTTCTCTCCAGAGACAATTGTGAAGGTGCAGCCGGCGCAACATTATCAGGAGTCTGGTTCCATATAAGATTTACCCATTCCGGATGATCTATAAAAGGATTCCTGTTTTTCTGAATATTATAAACAGCATTGTTCCTGTCGATCTCTCTCTGTGAAACAGGATCCTGCTGATGCCAATTCAGAAGCATGGCAATATACCAGTCATCATAAGCTTTTTCTTCGGTTCCGTTCAGCGGGTTCTGATCTTTTGTCGGATCCGCATTGGTACTGTAATTAAAACTGCCAAGCTTTCCTTCGTATCTTACTACGAAATATAATAGTGCCCTCGCCACATCACCTTTGAATTCATTTACAGGTTCGTATACTCTTCCGGTATAAACAGCATTAGCTGTGCCGTTGGATGCCTGTTTTGAACCATTAGTGAAATTATAATAAACTGTAGAACCGGCTTTTCCATACGGATAATTACTTCTCAGCTGATTGATTCTCGCATCTGTAGGAACCACAAAAAACAGATCAGAATACATAGGATATGCACTATTGAAAGAACTCTGGGGCATCATATGCTCACGGTTCCAGCCCTGCCCTTCTGCACTGGCACTGCTGATTATATTACTGAGTGTATAATGGTAGGCTGTTGTTCCCCCAGGATTATTGGAATAGATATCTAACAAATAGGTGGTATTGCTGGCATCATAGTCATAATATTTATCTATATCAGTTTGCCCGTACAGAGTCTTCAGGTCATCATAGTGCCAGTTGTATGTTTTTGCAGATATGATGTTATGAAGCTTGGTCTTCAGCTGATATCCGGATAAACCTTCCGTCCCGGAATAGTAGCCGGCAGGAATCTGAGCCATGAATAATTCAGGAAGAATAAAACAAAGCAAAAGGTATTTTTTCAGCATATCGATAATTTAAAAAATGGAGGATAAATGTATCGATTTTTTACCATATAATATTTATATAATAAAAATTGTTCATTAATATTTATTTACATTGTATACTTCGCCTCTTTAAGCCTTCTACCGCAATATATTATTAAACAATTTTATCTTTTGAAGGATCGATAATCATCCGAAGTGGCTGATCTTTTGTGAGGTAGGAATTCAGCCAGTTGAAAAACGTCGTGACTTTATTTCTAAAATTAATCAGAGACATCAGGTGGATAAAAATCCATATCAGCCAGGCAATGAATCCGTTAAAATGCTTCACTGGTCCATTCAGATCTGCTACGGCACGGTTTCTTCTTATAATTGCCATTGATCCTTTATCTTTATAATTAAATTCTTTCATAGGATGTCCTTCTGATTCGGCAATGATATTATGCGCCAGAAGTTTTGCTTGCTGTATGGCTACCTGTGCCAATTGAGGATGCCCTTTCGGAAATGCCGGATCCGATTCCATAATGCAGGTATCGCCTATAGCGTAAATATTTTGAGTTAACTCTACTTTATTATTGGCATCCACAATAAGCCTGTTAGCTTTTCCGTAAGAAGCATCAGGCAAACCCGGAAATTTTTGTGCTGTCACACCTGCCGTCCATATCAGATTTTCAGACAAAATGGTGGTACCATCCGCAATATGAACTATGCCATCGGTGTAATCTTTAACTACCTGGCCCAGTTTCAGCAAAACACCGCTTTCTTCGAGAGTTTTTCTGGCATAATCCTGAGAATCTTTACTCATTGGCGCAAGTACAGTTGGTAAGCCGTCTATTAAATAAATCGAAAAAACTTCACCTTTCAGCTCGGGATAATCCCTGTGCAATATATTTTTACGGAGTTCGCTCAGCATCCCCGCAATCTCGACACCTGTTGGTCCTCCGCCAGCTATGACGAATGTGGTCAGTTTTCTTTTAAGCCCGATGTCACTTGTTTTCGAAGCGAGCTCTAATCTTTCCAGAACTTTATTTTTGAGATTTATGGCATCATTTATCGTCTTCATTGGAAGCGCATTTTTACGGACATTGTCATTACCAAAATAATTGGTGATAGTTCCTGTTGCTATAATGAGCTTAGAGTATCTGATCTCACCACAACTTAACATTATTTTGTTTTCATCAGGAAATATTTGCTTCAATTCCCCCATAATAAAAGAAAAATTCTTGAAAGATCTGAAATGCTTCCTGAATGGGTAACTGATATTAGAGACGTCCAAAAATCCTGTAGCAACCTGATACAGCAAAGGCGGAAAGAAATTGTAATTATTTTTATCCACCAGAATAATTTTGTTTTTAAAATCCGCTTTCAGGAGATCTTCGGCCAATTTTACACCGGCAAAGCCTCCGCCGATAATTACAACAGGATCTTGATCTTTCATAACTTCACTTTTATGTGCTTGAAGAGCCAAAATAAAGCCAAAACTTTAGTCTGTAAATTTTTATGCAATACCACTCAAGAGTAAAAAGTAGGTACAAATACCCATGAACAAAGTGTGTTATTCATTATTGATTTAAAAATCGCAGTAAAATAGTTTTGCATTATCAATAACCTATTAAAATCAATACAATGAAAAAACTATTTTTTCTCCTGTTAGCAGGATTATTTTCAACCGTAATTTTATTTTCTTGCCACAGAAATGATGATGATGAAAACATTGACAACAGTACCGGAAATGCGGCAACACTCACCGCCGAGCAATATGGTTTCGATGGTGCAAATGCAGGAAAATTCAGCTCTACAAAAGCAGGCATTGTAAGAACCTCGGCTGCAGGTGTAACCATCATCACAATTTCCGGAATACGTGATGGCGGAAAAGAATCTGTCAATATGGTCCTTTACGGAGATGTGGCTGCAAATAAAGTTTATACTTTAGGAAACGGTTCGCAAAATGGGATTGTTTTCAGAAAAGATTATCAAAATGTCACGGATCAGTCCATGTCTTACAGTACGGATAATAATGGTGCCAATGTGAGTGGTGGCGGAGAAGTAAAAATCACTTCCGTAAACGGCAACAAAATTGAGGGTACTTTTTACGCCGTAGGATACAATAATTCCAAACGGGAGGCGTTTGCAGAGCAGGGAAAATTCAGTGGGACAATTAACTAACTACAATGAAGATTCTTATCAAATTTACCTCTTTAGTAATCCTTTCAGCATCTCTTCTCAATGCACAAAAATGGATAAAAACATCTGCTCCTACAAACATTCAGTACAAAGAGATCAGAACCTACGGAAATATCATTTATGCATTTGGAAAATCACCTGCCGATACAACTCCACAGACTCTGGTAAGCTCTTTTGATGGCGGACAAACCTGGAAAGTAGGAAGTATCCCGTTTTTTTACACGGTTTATCTGGTGGCTACTTCTTCCGGCTTGGTTGCGGGAAACATAGGATACACAAATCCCACTTCCAATTATACAGATGACGGTGGTATAACGTGGAAAAAAGTAAGCGGAACGGAAAATGGCTATTTTTTCCCTTCAGGATTGTTAGCTGACGGAAAATTGCTTTTCGCAGATCAGCTTTACAAATCTCTCAGTGTCTCTCCAAATATTTTCTCTCTGGGCACCACTACAAGCACAGATGTGACACCGGATTTCAGATTCTTTGCAGTCAATCCGTCCGGAAGAGTAATTTTCGGGCACGATGGGAATTTCGGATATGATCTTGCTTACACGGACGATAATGGATTGACACTAAAGAATATTTCTCTGAAAAATCTGATCGGAACTTCCAGCATTGCTCCGATGGTTACTTACGCAGGAAATAACACATTTTATACAGCAGGAGTAAATACAAATGTGCTGAAAAGTACAGATAACGGAAATACCTGGACTGTTTGCTCTCCGATAACTTCAGGTGGCAGCATTGTTAATATCAAGGCGAATGCTTCCGGAAGACTGATGGTGAGTAAAACGGGAAACATCTTTGTAACGTCCATAGATGGCGGACAAACTTTCACACCTGTTAATAATGGATTGCCTGCCAACGGAAACGGCAGTCTTGGTGTTACTTCTGACGGAAAATTCTGGCTGGCTTATATCGATGGAGAAGTTGGTGCTACCACTGGCGGAATTTATGTCTGGAACGAAAACCTTTCAACATCAGCAAATTCTGTAAAGACAATGATTATCTCTCCAAATCCTGCCAAAGACTTTACCTACATCAATAACCTTCCGGAAGATTCGGATATCAGGATTACAGATGCCACCGGGAAGCTGATATATTCAGAAATAGCAACCGGCGGGAATGCGCGGATCAATACAAGTAGGTTCACACAAGGTGTTTACTTCATTCAAATCCATAATAAAGGAAAAACCTCATCTCAAAAACTAATAATCAATAAATAGGTTATTCCCAAGGCTTTCAAATAATATTTGAAAGCTTTTTTTTAATTAGCAGATCAATTATAATCAATTGAGAAAAATATCCTATAAAAAATCATTTTCCAGCCGAAACCGGAAAATGATTCACAAAAAAAACTATTATGGTGAGCGCTATGCTATAAATAATGAGGCAATTGCAGTTGCATCACTTCCGCTTAGTACTTCGTCATAAGCAGCCGAACCGGCCGCTGCTCCAAAAGCATTTGCGGTATTGAATCCTGCCTGATTTGTATTTTCCTCTCCTGCATAAACCGCATTAGTTGCAGAAGGCATATTTCCTCCGTTAGACAATTCTATCCAACCTTTGTTAGCTCTCATTCTTCTAACTTGAGATGCATGTCTTGCTTCTACGGAGTGAATCTGAAGTGCAGCTGTCAAGACATCTTTATTAGACATCACATTACCAGCCTGACCTTTATAAGCTCTCACACCAGTATCTTCAAATGCCTGTGCAAGAATCAGGAACTGATTGTAATCATCAAATGGTGAAAAATTTCCTTTTGCCGTAAAATCGAATGTTGGTTTTGCTCCCGGAGTTTGTCCTAACGAAGTCAAAGCACTTTTAAGGAAAGCAACGTGTGCTGTTTCATGTTTTGAAATCTGCATAAAAACAGTTCTGTCCGCAGAAGGAATAAGATTAGCCTTACTTAATCCCATTCTGTAGTATTCATCTTCAAGATATTCTAATACCAAAGCAAGCTGTAAAGCATCGGTAAGCGCATCTTTGAAGACAGCTGATGATATTGTGGTGTTGCTTGTTGTTTCTGCCTTCACAGAAGTAGTCATCATCGCTCCCAAGCCAAGTGGAACTGCGGCAACTGCTGCTTTTTTTCCAAAACTTGAAAGATTGGTAATTGTTTCTAATCTGGACGCTTCTTTAGTGAAAAATTTGTCGTCAGAAAGTTTATCTAATAATTTAAGAATATTCATAATGATTGATTTTGATGTTGATAATTAGCTGATACCTCTTTCTTTCCAGGTGAAAGGCGTTTTTATAAATCCTGCGGCCACGGCTACAATATCTTTCGGCTCTTTAGCTAGATCCAATCCATTGGCGTTTATTACATCGTCTCCGGAAAAATCTGCAGAACCTGGATTAATCAGATTTCTTATGGCTGATGCATGTCTTGCTTCTACGGAAACAATTTTACCTGCAATCACAAGATAATCAGGATTTGTGATATATCGTCCCGCACCATTGTATGCTGCAACACCTGTATCTTCAAGCGCTTTTGCTGTCGCAAGAACAGAGTTTCTGTCATTAAAATTCACACCGGGATATTGAAATTCCAGAGTTGGCAATACATTGGAAGTGGCTCCGCTTATTGCTGCTTTGAAAAAATCCCTGTGTATCACTTCGTGGTGATAAAGATCTGTAAAAAGCTCTTTCTCCACACTGGAAATACCTGAGTAAAAATTATTAACAACTTTGGTGTAAAAATCTGCTTCCAGCTGTTCCAAAGCATAAGCATAATTTAAGACACCAACATCGCCTTTTCCTAAATCAAATACGTTTCCGCTTCCATCATCCATTATCAAATCATCATCGTTACATCCAACCAGCGCTAGTCCGGCCATTGCAAGCCCAACTCCGCTGAGTTTCAAAAAGTTTCTTCTGCCAGTATCCAGGGTTGCTCCCTGATTAGATACGCTGATTGTTTTTTTCATAATAATATTTTTTAGTGTTGGTTTATTTAAAAAAAAGCAGTATAAAACAATTACACTGCTTTGTCATCTACTTAGGGCATAAGAACTGTATCAATCACGTGGATAACACCATTAGACTGGTTCACATCTGCGATGGTCACCTTAGCATCCATACCTTTGGCATCTCTCACATACAGGTCATTACCTTTTGTCCAAAAAGTAACACTTTCCCCTTCCACTGTTTTCATCATTGCTTTCCCGTTGCCGGCTTTCACGGCTGCCCAGATTTGTTTGGCATTGTACTTACCTGGCAATACGTGATAAGTTAGAATCGTTGTCAGCATTTCTTTGTTTTGTGGTTTTACAAGGTTCTCAACAGTTCCTTGCGGCAGTTTATTAAAAGCAGCATCTGTAGGAGCAAGAACTGTAAACGGCCCTTTTCCTTGTAGCGTTTCCACTAATCCCGCTGCTTTTACCGCCGCAACAAGCGTAGTGTGGTCTTTTGAATTAACTGCATTTTCTATAATGTTTTTTGAAGGATACATTGGCGCTCCTCCAACCATTACTGTTTTTTCTTTTGTGGACTGAGCGGAAACGTTTCCACTAAATGCGAATGATAATGCTATCATTCCTAAAGCTGCCATTTTTGTACGCGTGTTCATTTTGTTTATTTTTTGATTAATATTTGTTGTTAAACTCATCTACGAGAAGTGGACTTGTTTTGGATTTATTTTTTTTGAAATAAATCATAAACAACTGATAATATGATAATTAATTTTTTCTTAGCGGCACAAAATCCAGGCAAACAGAGTTCATGCAAAATCTTTTTCCAGTGGGCTTTGGTCCATCATCGAAAATATGTCCAAGATGAGAATCACAGCGGCCGCAAAGAACTTCTGTTCTTACCATGTTGTATGATGTATCCTTTTTATATTTAACACTATTCTGGCGAACTGGCTCATAAAAAGAAGGCCACCCACAGGTCGTAGCAAATTTTGAAGTCGAGAGAAATAATGCGTTTCCGCAAACGGCACAGTAATAAGTGCCTTTTTCATCAAATTCATAATATTTTCCCGTGAATGCCATTTCTGTATCTGTTTCTCTTGCAACCTTGTACAATTCAGGCTTTAGAATTTTTCTCCACTCCGTATTACTAACTTTGATCGGCTTAGTATCAGTTCTGGAATAGTACGGGTTTTTAGTTTTGAAATTACCACTCTGTGCATTATAAAAAATTGAAACGAATGCAAATGAGAAATTAATGACATTACTGATAATTGACTTTTTCATTTTTTTAATAATTGTTTATTAAATCATCTACGAAACAAAAGTTTCTTTGGATTTGTTTGGCATATATTTTATTTTATTAAATTTGAATCGAAAAAATTTTACTATTAAAACAAAATATTCTGAGGAACAACTTATCGTTCTGTTGAGAGACAAAAACGAAAATGGTTTTCATCACCTGTATGATAACTATTCCGGAGCGTTATATGGCGTTATCCTCAGGATTGTTCATTCCAAAGAATATACGGAAGAGATTATTCAGGATGTTTTTGTTAAAATATGGCATTCCATTGCACAGTATGACGCCTCCAAAGGAAGATTCTATACCTGGATTATCAACATTGCCAGGAATACTGCTATTGACTATCTCAAATCCAAAGGATTTCAAAACGAACTTAAAAACCAATCGCTTCCGGATTTCGTATATAATTCAAAAGAACTTTCCGAAAATGATGATGAATCTGATTTTATAGGACTGAAAAATGTCCTGAAAAACCTGGAAACCGATAAGCAGGAACTTATAGAACTGGCATATTACCAAGGATATACACAGAACGAGATTTCTGAAAAACTTAAAATACCACTTGGAACTGTAAAAACCAAAATGAGAAACGCACTGATGAAACTAAAGAATTTGTTAAAAGATTATCAATAAATTGAATACTAAAGAATACATATCATCCGGAATTATAGAATCTTATATTCTAGGTCTTGCTTCTCCTGAGGAAGCAGGCATTCTGGAGTGTATTATGAAGAATAATGCAGAGGTTAAGGCCGTTTTTGATGAAGCGCAAAAAACATTAGAAGATCTCGCAGATGCTCAGGCAATAAAACCTCCCGCTGACCTTAAAACTAAAATCTGGTACAGGATTCAGAATGAGCCTCAGCAACATATAGAAAGTATTGTTTCATCTGAAATTCCTCTAGAAAATCCTCAGGAAGAGATCAGGGTGATTGGTAACAATAACTGGAAAGTATTTGCCGCCGCTGCATCTGTGCTTTTTCTCCTGAGCCTTGCAGGAAATCTATTCTGGTTGAATAATCAATCCGAAAATAAAGAAAGGATTATTGCGTTGCAAAGTGAGAAAAAAAACCTTAATTCTGCAAATCAAAAAATCAGCCAGAAGCTAAAAATGTTTTCGGATCCTGATATGGTAATGGTTGCTCTGAAGGGCGTTGAAAAGCATCCCGAATCAAAAGCAGTGGTTTTCTGGGATAAAAAAACAAAAAATGTCTATCTCAATGCCGAAGATCTTCCTAAAGCTCCGGAAGGTATGCAATATCAGCTTTGGGCTATCGCTGACGGGAAACCAGTAAGTGCAGGGATGTATACAGAAGAAAAAGACAGCAAAGTTTCATTAGCAAATATTCCTAAAGCTCAGGCATTTGCAATTACCCTGGAAAAACAAGGTGGAAGTACAGTTCCTACAATGGAAAACATGTTCGTGATAGGTAATATCTGAATTTAGAAATTTTTAGGCGAATAAAAGTACAGGAATTTCTTTTCCGCCATTTCGAAATCACTCCATTTATCACAGTTGATTTCATAAGCGACCACACCGGAAGTAGGCAGATTGACAAGCTCGGAAGAAAGCGAATTAGCAAAATTTGAAATCCCATTGTTATGAGAAAACAGTGCCAGCGAATTGACATCATCAGCAACGTCAAATATCACGGAAAGAAAATTATTTTCAGAGGGACGGTATAATTTTTCATTGGTCTGGTATTGCTTACCAAAAACCTCTGAAAACAGTTCACAAGTATGCCTGGCTCTTTGCGCAGGACTGCTGATGAAGGCATTTATTGTCACACCTTTAGATTTAAGAAATTCAGCCATTTTTGGTGCATTAATTTTTCCAAGCTCTGTAAGCGGACGGTCAAAATCATCCATATTTTCAGGCCAGTCGCTTTTAGCATGACGAATAAGTAAAAGTGTTTTCATTAGTATATTTTTAATGATACGACAATAATCCTGCAACTTTTACACGAAAATAAATATTAATTTAAGCATAGCATAATTGTTACAATGGTTTAAAATTATGCAATATTTCTGAAACTTTACCATTTTTATCTAATTAAATAAAAAGAGAACATCAGATATGACATTCTCTTCTTTAATATATATTTAAATCATTTTATAGTTTTAATGCCTTTTGATAAGCATTTTCCAGACCGTCAAGATTTTTTCCTCCTGCTGTTGCGAAGCCCGGGTTACCGCCGCCGCCGCCCTGGATTTCTTTTGCCAGCTCTTTCACGATGGCTCCTGCCTGATAGCCTGTTGCCAGATCATCGGAAACTCCGACTGCAATCATCGGTTTTCCGTCCGCATCGGAAAGAATGATTGTTACCGAAGTCGGGATTTCTCTTTTTAGCTGGAAGACGATGTCTTTTACGGAACCCGCATCAAGAGAGGTTTTCTTTACCAAAAGCTTCTTATCGGCTTTTTGCTCGTAAGCATTTTTCCAGTCTCCGATTTCGCCTTTTGCCTTCTCTTTTTTGAAAGCTTCAACTTCAGACTTTAAAGAAGCGTTCTCTTCGATTAATTTCTCAATTGATTTTACAATATCTTTAGATTTTAATAATAGAGAAAGTTCATTAATCTGTTTTTCTAAATTATTAAAATATTCAGCGGATTTATCTCCGGAAATCGCTTCAATTCTTCGGATTCCTGCTGCTGCCGAACTTTCGGAAACAATTTTAAAATGGCCGATTTCGCTGGTATTTTTAACGTGCGTTCCACCGCAAAGTTCCAACGAAGTTCCAAACTGGATCATTCGTACATTATCACCATACTTTTCACCAAACAGAGCCATTGCGCCTCTGTCCAGAGCTTCCTGAATCGGGATATTTCTGAATTCCTGCAAAGCAATGCTTTCTTTGATTTTGGCATTTACTTTATCTTCAACCAGTTTCAGCTCTTCTTCTGTCATTTTACTGAAATGAGAGAAATCGAAACGAAGATAATCCGGACCGACAAACGAACCTTTCTGCTCAACGTGCGTTCCCAAAACTTCTCTCAACGCTTCGTGCAACAAGTGTGTTACCGAGTGGTTGGACTGTGTATTTTTTCTGTCGGCTGCATTGACTTTCGCATAGAAAACTGCACCTGCATCTTTTGGAAGACCGTTGATTAATGAAATGATCAATCCGTTTTCTTTTTTAGTTTCCAGAACTTCAAAGCTTTCAGTCGCATTTTCAAGCGCTCCTTTATCTCCGATTTGTCCACCGCCTTCCGGATAGAATGGCGATTCGCTTAAGACGACCTGATAAAACTCGCCATCTTTATTTTCTACTTTTCGGTATCTTGTAATATAGGTTTCTGATTCGATTTTATCATAACCCACGAAGTTTTCAGGCTTTTCTTCCAACGTTACCCAGTCGTAAACTTTCTGTGCTGAATCTGCTTTTGAACGTTTCTTTTGCTCATTTAAAGCCTCTTCAAATCCGGCTTCATCAATGGTTAGTCCTTTTTCCTCAGCGATAATTCTCGTCAAGTCATCCGGGAAACCGTATGTATCATATAATTCGAAAACTTCTTCGGTTGGCAATACTTTTTTACCTTCAGCAATCGTTTGCTGAATCAATTTCTCTACTCTGATTAATCCTGTTTCAATTGTTCTTAGGAAAGATTCTTCTTCACTTTTAATCACTTCAGTAACCAAAGTTCCCTGTTTTTCCAATTCTGGAAAGAATTTACCCATCTGCTCCTGTAAAACAGCCACCAATTGGTAAAGAAAAGGCTCTTTTCGGTCTAAGAATCTGTATGCATAAGAAATTCCTCTTCTTAAAATTCTTCGGATAACGTAACCTGCACCACCGTTGGAAGGCAACTGTCCGTCTGCAATCGCAAAAGAAACCGCTCTGATATGGTCAACGACCACACGAATCGCAATATCTTTTTCGTCAGCTAAAATTCCGGTATATTTTTTACCAGAAAGTTCCTCAACTTTAGTAATCAAAGGGGTGAAAACATCCGTATCATAATTGGATTCTTTTTGTTGTAAAGCCATACAAAGACGTTCAAATCCCATTCCGGTATCGATGTGTTTTGCGGGAAGATTTTCCAAAGATCCGTCTGCTTTTCTGTTGAACTGCATAAAAACCAGATTCCATATTTCCACCACCTGCGGATGGTCATTATTGACCAATTCCAGTCCGGAAACTTTGGCTTTTTCTTCATCACTTCTCAAATCAACGTGAATTTCCGAACAAGGTCCGCAAGGTCCGCTTGCGCCCATTTCCCAGAAATTATCTTTCTTATTTCCATTGATGATTCTGTCTTCAGAAATGTGTGCTTTCCAGTAATTGTAGGCTTCATTATCACGTGCAAGATTTTCTTTTTCGTCGCCTTCAAAAATCGTGACATAAAGATTTTCTTTTGGGATTTTATAGACTTCTGTTAATAATTCCCAGGCCCAGTCAATGGCTTCTTTTTTAAAATAATCACCAAAAGACCAGTTCCCCAACATTTCAAACATCGTGTGATGATAAGTGTCTCTACCAACATCATCCAAGTCATTATGTTTCCCGGAAACTCTCAGACATTTCTGCGTATCGGCAATTCTTGATGCTTTTGGCTCTTTGTATCCTAAAAAATAATCTTTGAACTGGGTCATTCCTGAGTTGGAAAACATCAGTGTAGGATCGTCTTTCAGAACAATGGGCGCAGATGGAACAATCAGGTGTTCCTTGCTTTTGAAAAAGTCTAAAAATTGCTGTCTTATTTCTTGTGAAGTCATAATTTAATTTTGCTTGTTTGAAGCTTTTTTATCGGATGCGAATTTAATGAAATTATGTGATTTTATGAATGTTTTTCTATTGTTTCAACAGCTTTAAAGTTTTGATGATAGTTTTTCCGCTCACTAATTTTAGAAGATAGGTTCCAATGGGTTTTCCGGACAAATCCACTTTATTTGTTTTTTTATAAAACTTTCCCTTACTAATTAAAGAACCATCAAATGAAAAGAGATAATATTCCAAATTATTGCTCATAGCATTTAAATCAACAATAAAAATATCTTTAGAAGGATTAGGGTAAACTTTAATCTGATCCAAAAAAGCGTTTTCTGCAGTTACTAAATCAAAAATTGGATAACTGTCTAACACTGTTACTCCAGAATTAATTGGGTCTAACCAGTTTTCAAGTTGAGTATCCGAAGTTCCTCCTCCATTCCAGGAAATATCAAATCTTCCATAGGAGTTGTATCCGCCCTGATATGTATTATCAATACAATCACCGTAACCGCAACATAACTGCCCTATAATTTTACCATTATTATTATAAAGAGGTGAACCAGAAGAGCCTGATTCTGTAACTCCCATTTCCCAATTATTAACCCTCCACATACTCCCTGATAAAACAGGACTACTATCTCTACAAGTTTTCATTATATCTCCCATAGGATGATGAATCCCGAAAACCCAAGGAGAAACATTTACTGTTCTGTCCCAGCCTGCCCAAACCGTACCCCAATCTGGCGGAATATCAGAGTTAATCTCTACAAGACAAAAATCTGAAGCCTCTCTCCTGGCTCTTAATGTTGCTCCGCTAATTGTATGATAATCTGTATTGCTAACGCTATCTCCTTCAGTTGCACAAATAGTATTTGTACTAATCCAATTAAACCTAAAAGCCCAAGTTGCCGGATCCGAATAGCAATGATCTGCTGTTAAAAAATATGGCTTTCTGTCATTGGCCGTATTATTAATCAAAGCTCCGGAACACATAGCAGTTCCATCTACTAAAACCAAAGCAACTGATTTTTTTACAAAATTTTTCAAAGGATCTGCATCACTTCCAATTGAGCAATTAACATCGAGATTACAAGGATTGGATGCATTTAAGTTAACGCCTGAACGATAGCCGTGGGTTATATTTTTAATTATAAATGATCCTTTTCCTTTCTGAGAAACTGGCTCATAATACTCCACAACTACATCATCACCTTTTACAATCCAGGTTCCTAAAGTTTTTGCTTTATTATTTTGAGCAAAAGTATAAGCCCCTAAAATATCTGTTTTATCATTATTGTATAAAAATAATTTAGCACCAATTGGAATAAAAAAGTCTTCAAAAATAAAATTCATAGTCTTTGCACCTTCTGACACAAAACGAATTCTCCAAATTCTATCACCATTATTTAAATTTTCCCAGGTTCCGGAATTTTGTAAACTATAATTGACATTAAACTTATATCCGAAACGAAAAGGCATATCCAATCTTCTATCATTTACTTTGTCTTCATTCTGAATTGATTTCAAATCAAAATAAGGTAGAATAACGGGCGAAATTTCTGGAAGGTTTTTGAACTCCAGACTCTTTGGCTGGATTTCATTATTAACTTGAGACTGAAAATGATTAAACGCTAGTAAAAGGATTATAATGACTAGAATAGAATTGAATTTCATAGATCAGTTTTTGGTTATTAAAAACTAAAACGTTGAAATTTTTTTTTTATTTCACTATCTTTTATAATGCTGAAAAATCCCGAAATCTGTCGGAGTCCACAGTGCGGCTTTTTGTCCGGACGCCTTCAGACCGTTGTTTGCCCAAGTGTTGCAGGTGTAAGTAAAGTTGTAGCTTCCTTTTGCATCGTAAAAAGCATCATTGTTACCATAAACAGCATCGGTTTTTATCAGAATATATTTTCCGGAAGCGTCTTTATCAAATTTTGAATCGATGAACCGAATGAGCTGCTGGTATTGTTTTTCGGTGAGCATCATCTTTTTACAATCATCAGCTTGTTTCATTGATTTATAATAAGTACAATGCATTGCGGAATCGCTAAGCCAGAAAGCCGCTTTGAAAGCGGTAGAAAACTTCAGGTCTGCCCAGGTTGGCGTATCCAGATAGAAACCCTTATCGCCCCAGCCAAACGAAATATAATTAAAATCATTCTCTTTTCCTTTGGTATTTTCGAATGGCAGTTTCCTGCTCCAGTCAATGTATTTTGTCTTGACAGGAACTACCAGATCCGTGTGAACACCATTGGTAAGAATATAGAGTTCTATGACTTTCGGATCATTGGTTTTTTCTGCGCGGACAGGAATGTAAGGAATTAACAAACCCAAAATAACGTATAAAAAAACGGCTCCCAGTAAGAAGCCGATGACTTTTAGGATAAATAATAACGGTTTTTTCATCTTATGACTTTGTCAAACGTGCGAACTATAAAATTAATAAAAATATTAACACGAAATCAAAATGTTAAATATTTTTAAAATACTTGTTTTTATCAGAAAAATTCTTGAATTTTATTAGCACAAAATTATCAAAATATGCCAAAAAAACGTCAATCTCACAAACGATTAAAAATAAGAGTAAAAGTTGCCCCAAAAAGAATCCAGAAAAAAAGATAATCAGTAACGGAACTTTACTCAGATAAAAAATCGAGGTTCCGTTTCAGTCCTGCAAATTTGGTTCTTTTAACTGCTGATTTTTTGAAAACCGTGGAAAAAATCTCTTGGGTAATATCTTTCCAATCCTGTTTTGTAAAGTTTTTTAGCTGGGAATTCGGCTGAAATTTCTCTTCCAAAGTAGGAGCCGAAAACCGGTTCCAGGGACAAACATCCTGGCAGACGTCGCAGCCAAACATCCAATCGTCCATTTTATCTGTGAAATAATCAGGGATCTGGTCTTTCAGCTCAATGGTTGCGTAAGAAATACATTTGCTGCCATCAATGATCTTATCAGAAATGATCGCCTGTGTCGGGCACGCATCAATGCATTTTCTGCAACTCCCGCAATGGTCCGTTACCGGAAAGTCCTCCACCAGCTCCAGGTCACAGATAATCTCTGCAAGAAAATAAAATGATCCGTTCTTTTTGGTAATCAGATTGGCATTCTTACCAACCCAGCCAATGCCTGACTTTCTGGCCCACGCTTTTTCCAAAACGGGTGCCGAATCTACAAAAACCCTGAATGAAAATTCACCTATTTCCTCCTGTAGTTCTGCAACAAGATTTCTGAGTTTATCTTTTATAACATCGTGATAGTCTTCTCCGTAAGCATATTTGGATAGTTTGAAACTATCAGTATTAATCTGTTCTTTTGGGAAATAATTATAGCTTAATGAAATCACAGACTTCGAGCCTTCTACCAGTAATCTGGGATCAAGCCGCTTATCAAAATGGTTTTCCATGTATTTCATCTCCCCATGAAAGTTATTATTCAGCCAATTTTCAAGATGGCTAGCTTCTTCTTCAAGAAAATTTGCTTTGGAAATCCCACACGACTGAAAACCAAAAGCAGAAGCTTTGTCTTTAATAAGCTGTGTATGTCTTTCTTTGGGATTCATAAAGATTCCGCGAAATTAAGACTTTTAATTTTTAACATTTTTTAATTTTAAATATTTAACTAAAACAAAAATTATTAATTAGCTTTGTTTAATAACTTAAAATTTAGAATAATGGCAATAGAAGATGTATTAAGAGCCGGGAATTATCACCTGATAGATGTCCGGGAGCCGCTAGAACTGGAAATGGATGGACATATAGAATCAGCGCAGAATATTCCCTTAGGAGAATTGGAAGACAGAAAACAGGAAATCCTGAACCTAAACGGAACAAAGATTTTCTTTTGCAGATCCGGAAACAGATCCGGAAAAGCGGTAGATTATTTTAAATCTGAAGGAATGACCGATGTGTATAACGGCGGTGGCTATAACGAGTTGAGCCAGACTTTGGAAAATCTGTAGTATCATCATATCAAATAATAAAGCGGGAAATCTCCCGCTTTTTCTAGTTTTTACCCCTTGTTAACAACCACATTACCAAGCCGATAACTCCTACCACAAGGATAATCCCCCACCACATTCCGGCTTTGAAAATTGTTTCTATTGCTTCACAGCTTGTCAGTAATCCCAAAATTAAAAATAATGGAATAATAGTAAAATATTTTTTCATAAGTTAAAATTTATAGTTTATTTATGTATGAAATCGCTAATACGATCTCATAAAATTTATTTTTTTTTAAAGTTTCAAAATTTAAGCCAAAATAAACCTATGATAATTTTTTGCCGGAATTGCTCGGATCATTTTACAAAAATACCGCTGAGTTCAGCGGTATTCTTATGATGCTTTAATAGCTTTGGGAGCTTGTTTTTTACTCAATCGTTCTTCAAACTTCTTAACCACATAACCAATAACAATTGGCGCTACCCAGGTCAGAGCCATTCTTAATAATCTTGATTTCATAATTCTAAATTTTAAACTGAATTACAAGAAGTGAGCCAATTGGTTATTTTGTTTTCAATGCCTCTTCTGAAAAAGAAATCCCGTTCCAGCCATATTTCATAAAGTTCCGGATATTCTGATGATCATTTCCTTCCGGATTTTCCAGAACATCAATTCTGTAAAAATCTCCAAATAAAGCTAAAGTTTTTTCTTTCGACAGATTGTTCATTTTAGCAAAACTGAAAACTTTACAGGAACCATTATTTTGATTAACTTCATTAACCATATTTCCGTTTACAAATCTCACTGGTGTGAAATCATAATTTTCATCAATAAAAGCAATGACTTCTTTGAAGTTAATTGTTTCGGGAGAAATCTTCAGCTGTTGTAATATCATTTCTAAATTTTTGTCAAAAGTATTATTTTTTAATAATAGCTAACAAAATGACAGATACAATGTAAAATGTTAAAGAAAATTATTTGAATTTTTTTCACCCACTTGTAACAAATCAAAAACTTCCACAACAAATTAATTGATACATCAATAATTGATAAGTCATTTTAAATTATACATTATGGAAAAATTAGATTCGATTATATTTTATAATATCGACAAAGCCATCCGCGCTTACAGAAACTACGCGCAGAGACAACTGAAAGAAAACGGCTTCAATATCACGATAGACCAATGGCTCATCATCAAAGCCATTCTAGAAAATCCCGAAATCACACAGAACGAAATCGGAAATTTGGTGTTCAAAGACAATGCTTCAGTTACAAGAATCATAGATCTATTGGTGAAATCAGAATTCATCATACGGGAAATCCACCCCAATGACAGGAGAAAAACCAATCTGAAAGTCACAAAATCCGGAAAAGATATTATCGAAAAAGTGCAAAACCTCGTCGAAAATAACAGAAGCGTCGCCTTACAAAATGTTTCCAAAAAAGAGCTGGAAACCATGAACACTACCCTTCTCAAAATAGCAGAAAACTGCATCAATGCAAAGAAATAGCCAAAGCATATCATCTGCAAAATCAATAAAATCTGCGAGAAACAAATCATCAACCTTAATTAAAAAATAATCACAATGACCAGAATATTCTTAGCAATCCTACTATGGATGGTCACCTTCTTCACAAACATATTTGCACAGTCAGTCCAGAATTATTCCCTATCCGGAACGATTGATTCCGACAATGTCAATCAATTAGAAATCAATCTTTTCAATTCTGAGAACAAACTCATAAAAACCGAAGTTGTTGACCAAAACGGAAAATTCACGTTCAATGATCTGGCTTCAGGAAACTACAATCTGAAGATCAGTAAAAACGGAACCGAAGCTTATCAGTCTCTGGTTACCGTGAATGAAAATGTCATACTTCCTTCGATTTCACTCAATGAAAAAGCCATAGAAGGCGTCACCATCACCAAAACAAAACCTTACATCGAGCGGCAGGACGGCAAAATGATTCTGAATGTAGAAAACAGCATCGCCGCTACAGGCAACTCCGCCTTCGAAGTTTTGGAAAAAGCGCCGGGTGTGAAAGTGGACAGCAATGACAATATCAGCATGCGCGGCAAAACCAATCTTCTCGTGCAGATCGACGGCAAAAACACACCGATGACAGGAACCGACCTTGCCAATTATCTCCGCGGCATTCCGTCTTCAACAGTAGAGAAAATCGAATTCATCACCAATCCTTCATCAAAATATGATGCAGCAGGAACGTCGATTATCAATGTAAAACTTAAAAAAGACCAGAGAAAAGGCACGAATGGAAGTCTCTCAACATCCGTCGGAACCGGGAAATACATCAAAAATAACAACAGTTTCAGCATCAATCATCGCAACAAAAAGGTGAATTTGTTTGCCAATTACAGCTTTGCTTACAGGGAGTTTTACAATAAACTCTTGCTGGACAGGAGTTTTTACGACAATGGAAATTTCCGCCAGGCTTACGTTCAGGACAACTTTCTCAAGATGAATTTCCGGAATCACATCGCCAAGGTCGGGATGGATTATTATGCCAATGATAAAAACATTCTCGGGTTTTCTGTCGGTCTGGTAAGCAATAGGTTCGATCCCACCAGTAATAATGAAACCTTGATCCTGGATAGCCATTATAATCCTGCGGGCACATCCAATACCAAAAGCAACAATCGTGACCATTGGAAAAATGTCTCCGTCAATGTCAATCACAAATATAAAATTGATTCCTTGGGTTCGGAACTGACCACCGACCTGGATTATATCAACTATTCCAACACGTCGATGCAGAAATTCACGACCAGGAATTTTGACATCAGCGGCAGCGAAAATGCCAGTCCATACATCCTGAATGGCGATCTGGACGGCAACCTGAATATCTACTCTGCCAAATCCGACCTTACCAAGGTTTTTAGCAATGACCTGAAGCTGGAAACCGGCGTCAAAACAAGCTTTGTAAAAGCCGACAATGACCTGCAGTTTTTCAATGCCAGTTCAGGGATTTTAGTCAATGACGAGTCTAAAAGCAACCATTTTATATATGAAGAAAACATCAATGCAGTGTATGGAAACCTCATCAAAAACTGGGAAAAGTTCAAGGTCAATGTTGGGCTAAGGCTGGAAAACACCAATGTCACAGGCAACCAGATCACCACTCGCCAGATCAGTAAAAAGCATTACACACAACTATTCCCGAGTGCCGTTTTTTCTTATGACTTCAATGACAAAAATTCCCTGGAGCTCAATTTCAGCCGCAGGATTACGAGACCAACCTACAAGCAGCTGAATCCTTTCAAGTTCTATCTGGATCTCACCACCTACCAGGCCGGAAATCCCGAACTCAACCCTCAGACCACGATGAGCTATGAGATGACTTACAGCTTCAGCAACAAATATTTTGCAACCCTCAGCTACAGCAAAACCAGGAACAACATCACCGATGTGCTGAAGCCGGTTTATGAAAACGGAAATCCTGTCATTGTGCAGGCTGTGGAAAATCTCGCAACAGTTTCCTATTACGGGCTCAATCTCATTGCGCCGATCAGGGTCACCAAATGGTGGGATATGAACAACAGCGCCAATTTTTACTACGGAAGCTACACCGGAAATATATCTGACACTGCCATTAAAAACCAGGGAAATTTCACATTTGATCTTAACAGCATTAATTCTTTCAAAATTGGGAATGGTTATTACGCCGAGCTTTCCGGCAACTACAAAGCCAGAGAAGTCTATGCCTATATGTTCCTGAAGCCGATGTGGTCGGTAAATATCGGGGCACAGAAAAAATTCAGGAATAACAGTACGCTCAAATTCTCTTTTAATGATATCTTCTTAAAGAGCAATCCGGAAGCGAAAAACATTTACTCGGGCTATGTAGAAAACTTCATCGTGAGAAGGGACACCCGTGTGGTGACCTTGTCCTACACCTATAACTTCGGCTCAGGCAAGTCCGGTCAGCCAAGGAAAACCGGCGGCGCCGATGATTTGAAGCAGAGGGCGGGGAATTAATAATGGCATTGCGAGCGTTAGCAAACAATCTCTACTTTGCAAAATAGCAATTTCAATGCAAAAACCTTACATTTTTGGGATAAACGCAATGGATTATAATTTATATTAGCGCAATGCGTATATTTGATTGTTATACGTAATTCTTAACAGACACCTTTATCCAACGGAGTATAACAATTTGACAGCCTATGCGTGTAATAATAAGTAAAAAAATGTTCAGCAAACTTAGACTATCAGGAAAAAATGGCCTGCTTATATTATTCTTGCTATTATCTTCTCTGGCTTTTTCCCAGAAGATAAACAAGCTAACGCCTTTGCAAATGAAGCAAGACATTGATACATTAATTCACTATTTAGAGGAAACACACATTAATCCTTATTATAGATACCCGAAGGACAAATTCTATAAAGACGTAAGTTTAGTTAAGAAAAATTTGACTACCGAGTTGGATTTAATTGACTTCTATCTAAAAATTGAGCCGCTTTTGGCTAAATTAGAAGACGGTCATACAGACCTCCCAATCCCGCAAAGAGAGTATGAGAGCAAAAACCCTTTTGAATTACCTTATGTTTTCAAATTAACTCCTGATAAGCCATATGTTGTATGCCAAAGCGTCAAGGGCAGTTATATGCCGCAAATTCCAAGCAATAGTGAAATAATAAGTATAAATGGCCATTCTGCAAAAAAAATTGTGAATGACATTATTAACCTCAATACAGGTGAAACCCCCGTGTTTAGGGCAGAATATGGCGCAGAAAATTTTAGTTTCTTCATTGAAGAACTTTATAAAACAAACGGAAAATACAAGATAAAATACACGCACAATTCCAAGGTGAATTCGATTGTTATTGACGCAGTAAGACAAAATGAACTCATAGCAAATGAAGATAGTTATAATAAGGCTTTGCCTGAAGAAAAAAAAGAAGTTGACAAGAATTTTACGCTTACCATTCAAAACAATATCGCAATAATTGATTTTAAACTATTTGATTGGAACGGTTTTAAAGAATTTACTGATTCAACTTTTAGCGTTATAAAGGATAAAAAAATAAAAAATCTTGTAATAAACTTAATTGACAATCCGGGAGGAGATTCGGATGTGGGAGATGCTTTTCTTCAATATTTTTTAGATAAACCATTTAAGCAATATGACAGAGTTGATGTAAAATTTAGCCAATTATACAAAGACCGTCTGAGGGCTCATATAGGTTCCAAAGAGCCTACCAAAGAGCAGATAGAAACGCTAACCAAAAAAAACGGGACAATTGAAACATTGTATTTAGATAATAATAGTATCAATGACAACCCGTTGCGTTATAATGGTAATATCTACCTTTTAATTAATTCGCAAACTTATTCTTCCGCAGCAGACTTTGCCCAATGTTTTAAATTTTACAAGAGAGGAATTATAATCGGAGAAGAAACCGGCGGGTTAATTAAAAGTTTTGGTGATATCGTCACGACTCATTTACCCAATTCCGATTTAAAGTATACTATATCAAGTACATTATATTATAATATTGGCGCTAACGAAAATGATTTTATTGGTGTGATCCCTGATATTGTCACTTCAAAAGAAAAAGCACTGGAAAAAGCATTGGAAATAATTGAGAGAAGTAATTAACAACTACGTACAACAATGGTGGGTTGAAGTTCCTCCCGATAACGCGGATTTGCAATCCGTGCTCACAACAAACTGAAAAACCCTAGCCTCCCGCTAGGGTTCTCCATCACCAATTTAACATAATATCCTGATATCAAACTCCACAAAAAAAACCACCGAAAAATCCGGTGGTTTTTGCTATGATTGATTAGATAATCTTAAGCTTCTGGTGAAGAATTCTCATCTCCGGCTGGCTTTTGCCCTTCTTCCGGTCTTCTGTTTCCTTCTGGTCTTGCAGGACGGTCTTGTCTGTTCTGCCCTTCCGGTCTTGGACCTCTCTGCTCACCTTCTTTCTTCTCCGGTCTTGGTGGTCTTGGCAATAGAACTTTTCTGGAAAGCTTCATTTTTTTACGGTCATCATAACCCATAAATTTCACTTCCACTTCATCACCTTCTTTATATGGTACTTTGTCAAGTCTTGCCCACTCGATTTCAGAGATATGAAGAAGTCCTTCAGTCCCTTTGGCAATCGCTACAAAAGCCCCGAAATCCATGACCTTCACCACTTTTCCTTTATAAACTTCACCTACTACCGGTACAAAGGTAATTTCGTTGATCTTCGCAACCGCTTCGTTGATCTTTTCTCTGCTGATACCGGAAATTTCGATCCTTCCGATTTCGCCCACTTCTTCAATCGCGATAACGGTATCGGTATCTTTCTGCATCTGCTGGATGATTTTTCCACCAGGCCCGATTACAGCTCCGATGAAATCTTTCGGGATTTCCATCATCACCATCTTAGGCGCGTGAGGTTTCACATCAGCTCTTGGCTCCGCAATCGTCTCCGTGATTTTGTTGAGGATATGAAGCCTTCCGTCTTTGGCTTGCAAAAGCGCTTTCTCCATAATATCCATAGACAGTCCCTGGATTTTGATATCCATCTGGCAAGCGGTGATGCCGTCAGCAGTTCCCGTAACTTTGAAGTCCATATCACCTAAATGATCTTCGTCTCCAAGGATATCAGAAAGTACGGTGAACTTTCCTGTTTTCACATCGGTCACAAGACCCATTGCAATACCAGAAACTGGCTTGTAGATCTGGACACCGGCATCCATCAATGCTAAAGTTCCTGCACAGACAGTCGCCATAGAAGACGAGCCATTGGATTCTAAAATATCAGAAACGATACGGATCGTATAAGGGTTTTCCTCAGGAATCATATTTGCCAAAGCTCTCTGAGCCAGGTTTCCGTGGCCAACTTCTCTTCTGGAAGTTCCTCTTAAAGGACGTGCTTCACCGGTTGAGAATGGCGGGAAATTATAATGAAGGAAGAATCTCTCATCATAATTTGCCATAACACTGTCTACCATATTCGCATCTTTGATAGAGCCAAGTGTAACGGCAGTAAGAGATTGGGTTTCTCCTCTTGTAAAGATGGCGGAACCGTGCGCTCCTGGCAGATAATCTACTTCGCTCCAGATTGGTCGGATGGTTTCGGGATCTCGGCCGTCCAGACGGATTTTATCATTCAGGATCATCTGGCGCATCGCTTCTTTTTCCACATCGTGGTAATATACTTTTACGAAAGGGGTTACTCTTTCCAGCTCTTCTGCATCATCTACATATTGAGCTAAAAATTCTTCACGCACAGCCTTAAACTTCTCAGCTCTTTCTTCTTTGCTGGAAGGTGTTTTGGCTACTTCGTAAACTTTATCATAGGTTTCTTTCCACACTTTTTCACGGATGGCTTCATCGTGAGTTTCGTGGTTATATTCTCTTTTAGGAAAAGATTTTCCGACTTTAGCAGCCAGTCTTTCCTGAGCTTCTACTTGTTTTTTGATTTCTTCGTGGGCAAAAGTAATCGCTTCCAGCATTTCTGCTTCAGTGATTTCTTTCATTTCACCTTCCACCATCACGATAGAATCTTTAGTAGCTCCAACCATTATATCAAGGTCAGAATTTTTAAGATCTTCGAATTTAGGATTGATGGAAAGTTTTCCGTCAATTCTTACCACTCTCACTTCAGACATTGGTCCGTTGAAAGGAATATCGGTAATAGCGATTGCCGAAGATGCTGCAAGACCTGCAAGATCATCCGGAATAGATTGTCCGTCATAAGAAATCAGTGAAATCATCACCTGCACTTCTGCGTGGAAATCTTCCGGAAACAAAGGTCTTAGAACCCTGTCTACCAAACGCATCGTCAGGATTTCCTGGTCAGATGGTCTGGCTTCTCTTCTGAAAAAATTACCTGGGATTTTTCCGCCTGCGTAGAATTTTTCTCTGTAATCTACTGTAAGCGGCAGGAAGTCTACGCCCGGATTGGCTTCTTTGCTGGCTACAACAGTTGCTAAAAGCATTGTTCCGCCCATTTTTACGACTACAGATCCGTCGGCTTGTTTCGCCAGCTTCCCTGTTTCAATTGTGATTTCTCTGCCGTCTGCAAGAGTAATCAGCTCTGTAATTGCTTGAGGTACACTCATAAATTTGTTTGTGATGCACTCCGTATTGAGTGCTTTTAAATTAATTATTTCGTCTAAAATTAAGTTGCAAATTTAATGTATTTATTTGGATTATAAATATATTAAGGAAAAAACAAGATCCTCAGGATCTGCGAAAAGCAGAATTATTTCCTGCTGATTCTCAAAAAAAGAATAATGATTAGAAATACCGAGAACAGACTCCCTAAACCGGCAACCACAGACAACTCTCCAATTCTGGGACCGGACTCCGAGACAAAAACGATGGCCGTAGCAATAATATTAGCGCCCAGGATCATTCCTAAAATCAGGTTGATGATGCTTGATTTGATAAGCTGATTGGTTTTCTCGATGTTTTTAATCTCGCTGGAGATCGTGAATTTATCATCATCCAGTTTTTGAAGAACTGAACGAAGTTCTTTTGGGATTTCATCCACATTATCAGCAAAGTTCATCACCTTGTCCACTCCTTTTCTAAGAAGTTTTTTGGGGCTGATTCTCTTCTTAAATATTTTTCTGGTGTAAGGATGCAGACTTTTCACAACATCAAGATCTGGGTTAATGGTGCGCCCTACACCTTCTATCAAACCGATTCCTTTGAAAAGAAGGTAGAAATAATCCGGCATGTAAAGCCGGTTATCCTTCAGCACATCCTTCATTTTATTAATGATGGTATTCGAATCTATATCCTTCAATGAGGTGCTGTGAACGAAGCTTACAACTTCCTCTACATCATTTTCAAATTTTCTTTCATCCGGAATCTCGTAGCTCACCGCCATTTTCTTGAGATAGCGCACAATTTTATTGGGATTTTTGGCAACAAAAGCGACAATAAGACTTTCCAGAATTTCTTTATCATTAGGCTGGATTTTACCTACTGCTCCGAAATCAATAAAAACCACTCGCCCGTCTTTTTTCACCAGGATATTACCGGCGTGAGGATCTGCATGGAAAAAACCATAATCCAGGATCTGGGAAACGAAAAGCCGGAGCCCAATCTCAGAAATATCAGCCGGATCAATGTTATGACGAAGTAGTTCCGCCTTATCCGTAACTTTTATTCCGTCAATATACTCCATACAAAGCACATTATTATTGGAATATTCATCATAAACAAGCGGAACGTAGGTCTCTTTGCTGTGTTTAAAATTGAGCGAAAACTGCCTGATATTATTTCTCTCATTCACCAGAGAAGCCTCTTCCAGCAAGGATTTTTCGAATGTACCAATTGCTTGCTTCAGGTTCAGCTTAGCGCCCATTTCGGAATAGGTGGATATCAGCTTCACAACATCTTTGATGAGCAGCAGATCATCCTCAATAATACTAAGAACATCCGGCTTTTTGATTTTCAAAATCACTTCTTCTCCAGAAATCAATGTAGCTTTATAAACTTGCGCAATAGAAGCCGTCGCCAAAGGCCTTAAAACGATTTCCGAAAAATGATCTTTAACCAAAATATTGAATTCGTTCTCAAGGATCTCCTCAACATTCATTTCAACAACTTCTACCCGATCCTGAAGTTTCTGCAGTTCCTGAATCAGTTCCGGCGGGAGCAGATCTTCCCGATTGCTGAAAGACTGTCCAAGTTTCACAAACGTTGGGCCCAGCTCTTCCAGAACTAACCTGATTCTTTCATAAACCGTTCCTGCAGAAACGATCTCATCCACAGAGCCTTCTTCCGTTTTTTTACCCATTCTCGCAAGCAAATCCCGGAACCCGTATTTGCTAAGAACAGAGATCAATCTGGCGGATCGCTTGATTTTTCGTTGATGCTTGTCAAACATATATTGATTTGAGTGTTTTGTTGATGCTCAAAAATTATTCCTTTAGAATCTTTTCTTTTTCGGGTTAAGAAACGTCGGAAAAACCATCACCTCATTCCCGAACTTCTGGGCAATCCGTTCTTCAATATTGATGAGTTCACTTTCCATAAACTGGCTGCGTAAATCATCATTATCAAACCATAGAAAAAGATTGGTATTTTTACCTTCATTCAGCATTTCAGAATGGACGTCAGATAATATATATTTATCTACATCCATAAGATTTTCAACCATTTGATGCAGTTCATTTTCAAGATAAATGTCCCAGTCTGCAATTTTATGTTCCGTAGTATGAAAGGTAATGCTCAGGATGCTCATTATTTATTTTTTTAGGATTAGTGTTGATAAATTTGAACTACAAAAATCGTATTTTTTTTGTAAATTAGCCCGTTACAAAAAACAGAAAAACCCAATGGATCAGAAGTTAGTATATTCTTCTGATTTACAAATAATTAAAAATATTTATGCAAAAGGAAGGAGAAAGGTTAATACCGATCAACATTGTTGACGAGATGAAAACCTCTTACATCGATTATTCGATGTCGGTCATTGTATCAAGAGCGTTGCCGGATGTAAGAGACGGACTGAAGCCTGTCCACAGACGTGTTCTGTATGGTATGTATGGTCTTAATGTATTTTCAAACAGAAAACATTTGAAATCTGCCAGAATCGTTGGAGATGTTTTGGGTAAATATCACCCGCACGGAGACAGCTCGGTTTACGACGCTATGGTGAGAATGGCACAACCTTGGAGCTTGCGTTACGAGCAGGTAGACGGACAGGGAAACTTCGGTTCCATGGATGGTGACCCGCCGGCAGCAATGCGTTATACGGAAGCAAGACTGAAGAAAATCTCTGATGAGATTCTTGCCGACCTGGATAAAGAGACTGTCGACTTTCAGAATAACTTTGATGACTCTTTACAGGAACCAACCGTACTTCCTACCAGAATCCCCAACCTGTTAGTGAACGGAACTTCCGGGATCGCAGTTGGTATGGCCACCAATATGGCGCCACATAACCTATCGGAAAGTATCGATGCGATCTGTGCCTATATTGATGATAAAGAAATCTCCATTGATGAACTGATGAAGCACATCATCGCTCCGGACTTCCCGACCGGCGGAATTATTTACGGTTATGATGGTGTTCGCGATGCTTTCCACACGGGAAGAGGACGTATTGTTCTGAGAGCAAAGGTTAATTTCGAAGAAATTGGAAACAGAAATGCAATTATTGTAACGGAAGTACCTTATCAGGTAAATAAAGCTGAGATGATTGCCAGAACCGCAGAGTTGGTTAAGGATGAAAAAATCACCGGCATCTATGAGATCCGGGACGAATCCGACAGAAAAGGTCTTCGTATTGTTTATGAGCTAAAGAATGATGCTATTCCAAATGTCGTATTAAACCTTTTATACAAATACACTTCCCTACAAACTTCATTTTCAGTAAATAACATCGCTTTAGTTAAAGGAAGACCTGAGCAGTTAAATTTAAAGAATCTGATTCATCATTTTGTAGAGCACCGTCACGAAGTGATAGTAAGGAGAACAGAATATGAACTCAGAAAAGCCAAAGAAAGAGCGCACATTCTTGAAGGCTTTATGAAAGTTATCGGTACCCAGGATTCTTTGGACAGAGCAATTGCGATTATCCGTCACAGTGCCAATCCGCAGGCTGCAAAAGAAGGATTGATTTCAGAGTTTGAGTTATCTGAAATTCAGGCGCAGGCTATTCTTGATCTGAGATTAGCGCGCCTTACCGGAATGGAATTGGACAAAATCCGGGCCGAGTATGAAGAGATAATGGCCTTCATTAAGGATCTGGAAGATATTCTTTCTAATGAGCCGAGACGTTACCAGATCATCAAAGATGAATTGCTTGAGATCAAGGAAAAATATGGTGACGAAAGACGTTCGGAAATCGATTATTCCGGCGGAGAAATGTCCATCGAAGATATTATTCCTGATGAAAAAGTTGTATTAACGATTTCTCACGCCGGCTATATCAAGAGAACATTGCTTTCCGAATATAAAGTACAGTCCAGAGGCGGCGTTGGAAACAGAGGCGCCACAACCAGAGATGAAGATTTCTTAGAATATATAGTAACCGCAACTAACCACGAATATTTACTATTCTTCACAGAAAAAGGTAAATGTTTCTGGCTGAGGGTTTTCGAAGTTCCGGAAGGCTCTAAAACTGCAAAAGGAAGAGCTGTTCAGAACCTGATTAATATAGAACCGGATGATAAGATCAAAGCTTACATCAGAACTAAAGATCTTAAAAATCAGGAATATATCAACCAGATGAATGTGGTGATGATCACCAAAAACGGTACCATCAAAAAAACATCTCTGGAAGCTTACTCCAGACCTAGAACAAATGGTGTTAATGCCATAGAGATCCGTGATAATGATGCTTTATTAGGCGCAAGATTAACCGACGGAAATTCCGAAATTATGATTGCTACTAAAAATGGTAAATGTATCCGTTTCCCTGAGGAAAAAGCAAGAGCAGTCGGCAGAAGTTCAATCGGTGTTAGAGGTATTTCCCTTGAAGATAATGATGAAGTAATAGGAATGATTGTTGTTAATGATCTGGAGAATGACACTGTCCTGGTTGTATCCGAAAAAGGTTATGGAAAGCGTACCGCAGTTGAAGACTACAGAGTTACTAACAGAGGCGGAAAAGGTGTGATTACCCTTAACATTACCGAAAAAACAGGTAATCTGATTGCCATCCAGAGTGTGACCGATGAAGACGGATTAATGATCATTAACAAGTCCGGGGTTGCTATCAGAATGAATACTGCGGACCTGAGAGTGATGGGAAGAAATACACAGGGTGTGAAAGTCATCAACCTGAAAGGTAATGACGAAATTGCAGCAATAGCCAAAGTTGAAATGGACAAAGATGTGGAAGAAGAAGAAAATGAAGAAGGCGCAGAAAATGACAGCAATAACCCGGAATTCAAAGATAAACCTCAGACCGGAGACAACCAGATCAATCTGGGGGACAAAGATGAACTGAGAAAAATTGAAGATGAAGAAGCGGGAGAAAACGCTGATGAAACAGAAGATAACGAATAAATTATAAAGTATAATAAATGAAAAAGTTAATTTTAAGTTTAGCAATGCTTACTGCGACTATTGCTTTCGCACAGAAAAAAGAAATTGCTAATGCTGTAAAGGCAGTGGATACAGGAGATCTTTCTACGGCTAATTCGGAACTATCAAAAGCTGAAGGAATGTTTGGTGATAAAACCTATCTTCTTGAACCTTCTGTTTTGGAACAATACTATTATGCAAAAGGATTATCTCTTTTAAAATCAGGAAAAAACATCGAAGGTGCAGAATATCTGGCCAAGATCTCCTCTCTGGGATCAGAAGAAATCTATACCGGCAAAGATGCTGATAAAAATAAAGTTTACTTTGTAGGAAAAGAGGCGGCTGATAAATTTGGCAGCGGTTTGTCTCTTAAACAGGAAAAATATTCACCTGCTTTATCAGAAAAACTCAGATCAACCATAGATCCGCTTTTGCGTAAAGCGAACGAAGATGCTACCAATGCTTATAACAATAAGAACTTTAATGTTGCCGGAGAAAAATTTGCTGAAACATATTATCTGTTCAAAGCTGCGGGCCAGGATAGTAAGAATTTTCTTTACTATGCGGGCATCGCCTACGCCCAGTCACCTGAGAACAAAGCAAAAGCTGCTGAAATTCTTTCATCATTGATTAAAGCAAATTATACCGGTGAAGAAACGATTTATAGTGCAAAAAATACAAAAACAGGACAGGTAGAAAACCTTGACAAAGCTGCATTTGATCTTTATAAAAAAGCACAGGCCGGTTATTCTGATTTCAAAGTAGAAAAAACACCAAGCAAGCAGGAAGAGCTTTATGAGGTCACAGCATCCTTACTATTCGAACAGCAAAAGTATGATGAAGCTGCAAAAGTAGCAGAAGAAGGGTTAAAGAAATTCCCTAAAAACCAATCTCTTTCCCAGACTCAGGGTAATGCTTTTTTCAAATCCGGAAAAACTGACGAGTTTATCAAAAATCTTAATGCGAAAATTGCTGCAAATCCTAATGATAAAGAAAGTCTTTACAACCTTGGAGTGATGCTAAGCAAAGATCCTTCTAAGCAGGCTGAAGCAGAAGCAACTTTCAAAAAGCTGGTTGACCTTGATCCTAAATTTCCAAATGCATTGAATAATCTTGTTTTTGCAATTATCGGCGAAGATGAAGCATCTATCAATCAGTACAGGGATCTTAAGAAAGCCGGAAAAATTGATGAAGCGAATAAAGTGCTGGAGCAAAGAAGAGCAAGATTCCAGAAAGCTTTGCCTTACGCGGAAAAATTGTATGCTAACGATCCTAATAACAAGGAAGTGGTAAGCCTTCTGAAAGGTATGTATATGACCACACAAAATACTGCTAAGTATAACGAATTCAAAGCAAAAGAAACTGCTATGAAGTAATAAAAAGGAAGTCTCAAATTTTTTGAGACTTTTTTTTTTATTTTTCTTACAGCTTCCACTTTAAAGAAATATTCAGAACACGTCCGTCGATAGGTGCCCAGAGCGGTTTGAATACAGGGTTTAGAATTGTACCCGTATATAGCTCTTCTTTGCGGCTCTGGCGGTAATCCAAAACATTCTCACAATTAAGGACAACCGTAAAATGACTGTCTAATTCCTTAGAAATCATAGCGGCTCCAAAAATATAACCCGGTGTCCTGGTATAATCCATTCTGTACTGATGTCCGGTATATGAAGCTTCCAAACCAAATTTCCATCCTTTTTCGAAGTCCTTTACAACCGTCGTGGCCGCACGGTTTTGCGCAGTTAATGGTATGAACTGGTTTCCTGTCTGGAATTTGTATTTTGCAATAGTATATGTATAACCCAAATACAGCTCCCACCCATCAAGCTTACTTTTGATATAAGTATCAAAGCCTTTGGAAACAACCGGCTGATGCTGATTTGAAAAATAAACATTTCCGTCCGCTTGTACTTCTGCGATGACAGGATTATTAATCTCTGTAAGGAAAAAAGCCTGATTCAGGAAAAACTCGTTTCCGTCATCAAATTTCTTCTTATAATTGAATTCCAGATTGTATCCGACAGATTTTTCAGCTTTTGTATGGTTAATATCAACAAGCATCAAATTTTCTAACGGATAATCTACCGTTTGCGGCGCTAAGGCATTTGGAATCTTGTAGCCCAGACCAATTCCTCCCCTTGTTGCCCAGTGTTTATCAATATGATAGATGATTGCGATACTTGGAAGTAAAAAGCTGCCATAATTATTGGTAACATCATTCCGCAATCCTGTTTCTATTATGGTATTATCAAGTTTTAGTGTATTCTGGAAAAAAAATCCAAAACTATTATTCTCAAACTTTGGAATATGGAATTTTTCAAAGGATTCCGGATTGAATTGATAGCCCTGAAAATCCGTGCCCAAAACCCAGATCATCTTATCATATGACCTGACATAAGATAATTCTGAAAAATAATTAATCTGATGAGCATTCAGAAAATTATCGGTATCTGTAAATTTCCTGTTAAAATTACTCATGCTATTCTTAAACTCCAGCCTGGACCGGTCTCTGAATTTTTGATCATATAATAATTCAAAAGAATTACGCTGCAATTTATTTTGTTCAAAATACTGGTGTCCGGAATCAGCTTTATGATTTAATACCTGCATATCTCCTCCTTTATTTTGATCAAAGCTACCTGTCCATCCCAGGGAGATTACGGTATTTTGAAAAGGATAAAAAAAAAGTCTGGGATGAATGACCAGGGAACGTATTTTTGGAATATCGGAAAAACCATCCTTATTAACATCCTGAGCTCTCTGACGTGTATAGCCGGCAAAAAAAGTGTAGCCAGCATCTTTATATTTTTTGGACGCAAAAAAATTCAGATTACTTTCATCCAATGTAGAATAATTCATAAGAGCAGTTAGCTCCTGTCTTTCAGAAGGTTTTCGAGAAATAATGTTTACTAAACCACCAATAGCACCGCCACCATACAATGTGGAGGCCGAACCTTTGATAAGCTCAATTTGCTGTAGGTCTAATGGCGGAATACTGAGGACACCCAGGCTACCGCTATAGCCGTCAAAAAGCACCATACCGTCCCGAAGAATCTGTGTGTACCGTCCATCAAGTCCCTGGATGCGAACATTAGAATTGCCTGACACTGCAGAATTTTGCTGTATCTGAACGCCACTGATATCCCCTAAAATGCTGCCAATTCCGGCGGGCTTGATGCTGCTTTCCTCAGTCATCTCTTCCTTGCCCAGAACTTCTATTTTTTGTGGTGAGTTCTCAATACGCTCATGAGTCCGCGAAGATGCTACAATAATTACCTCTTCAATATTTTTTTCGTCTTTTATACTGTCAGTAGCCTTTTGTGCAAATGTATAGACAGATGCAATAATAAAAACCGGCAAAATAGATTTTCTCATCACTTGAAATTATAAAACAAATCTAAAAGAAATACTGTACAATGATTGTTGTCGGGAACTTAAAATTTACTTAATTATCATCTCTGCTTCAAACCGACCCATCCCAAAATGATTGAGAAAGACTTGCATTGCATTTTCTTATAGCAAACTAAAAATGTATATTTGCGAAAATTAAAACAAATAAAAATCTATATATGAAATTTTTCATTGATACAGCCAATCTGGATCAGATCAGAGAAGCTCAGGATCTGGGAATTCTGGATGGTGTAACTACAAATCCTTCACTGATGGCAAAAGAGGGTATTTCCGGTAAAGAAGCTATCAACAAACATTATGTTGACATCTGCAATATCTCAGATGGTGATGTTTCTGCAGAAGTTCTTTCAACAACCTATGAAGAAATGATCAAGGAAGGCGATGAGTTAGCGGCGCTTCACGAAAGAATCGTGGTAAAAATCCCGATGATCAAAGATGGAGTAAAAGCCTTAAAATATTTTTCAGATAAAGGTATCAAAACCAACTGTACCTTGATTTTCTCTGCAGGACAGGCACTTTTGGCTGCAAAAGCCGGCGCAACTTATGTTTCTCCGTTTTTAGGAAGACTGGATGATATTTCTGTTGATGGCCTGAACCTGATAGAGGAAATCCGAGTAATCTATGACAATTATATGTTTGACACAGAAATCCTGGCAGCTTCCATCAGAAGCCCTATGCATATCATCAACTGTGCAAAGATTGGCGCAGATGTGATCACTTCTCCTCTGCCGTCTATCCTTAACCTTCTTAAGCACCCGCTTACAGATTCAGGATTGGCACAGTTTGTAGCAGATTCCAAGAAATTAGGATAATTGTTTTGATTATTCAAGATCAACATAAAAAAGACCGAATCAATGATTCGGTCTTTTTATTTATGGAAAAATAGTTTCTTTTAAAAGATAAAGATTCAGAACAATAATAATTCCGCTGATAGTCCAGGCAAGGGCTTTAAGCCAAGGCTTATTGGCAAACTGTCCCATTTTTGCTTTGCTTCCGGTAAACATCACCAAAGGAACCACCGCAAAGCTCAATTGCATAGAAAGTATAACCTGACTGAACACAAGTAAATCTGCAGTTCCTCTCTCACCGTACAGAATCGAAATGATAAGCGCAGGAATAATGGCAATTAATCTTGTAATCAATCTTCTCACCCACGGTTTCAGGCGGATATTCAGAAAACCTTCCATTACAATCTGGCCGGCAAGTGTTCCTGTAAGTGTGGAATTTTGGCCGGATGCTAATAATGCTATTCCGAAAAAAATGCTTGCCAGAGTTGTTCCCAATAGTGGCGAAAGCAGTTTATAAGCATCATTGATATCAGCCACATCTTTGTTACCGGATGTGTGAAAAGTTGCAGCGGAAATTATCAGGATGGCCGCATTGATAAAGAATGCCAGCATCAGGGAAAGACTGCTGTCCAGGCTTGCAAACTTGAGCGCTTCTTTTTTACCTTCCGTTGTTCTGGGATAATCTCTCGTCTGTACAATACTGCTGTGAAGGTAAAGATTATGTGGCATTACAGTAGCACCAAGAATCCCGATAGCAATGTAAAGCATAGATGGATTCGTAATGATCTCTTTTTTAGGGACCAATCCTTCAAGCATTGGGAAAATCTCCGGTTTACTCAGAAATATCTCATATAAAAAGGCCGCAAAAATCACAAAAATAAGGCCGCCGACTATACTTTCTATATACCTGAATCCTCTGGACTGTAAAAATAATATCAGGAAAACATCCACCACTGTTATTACAACACCCACACTCAGCGGAATCCCGAATAAGAGATTCAGTGCGATAGCTGAGCCAATAACTTCTGCCAGATCACACGCTGCAATAGCGATCTCACAAAAAATCCACAAAACAAAATTAACAGAGGGATGGAAATGGTCTTTACAGGCCTGCGCCAGATCGCGTTCAGCAACGATGCCGAGTTTTACGGATAAATGCTGCAAAACAATTGCAAAAAGATTGGAAATCAGGATTACTGAAAGCAGTGTATAGCCAAACTGAGCGCCGCCGGCAATATCCGTAGCCCAGTTACCGGGATCCATATAACCTACGGCAACTAGAAGTCCCGGGCCAATATAAGCCATAAATTTTTTCCAGGAGCTTGCGTTGGCAGGTACTTTTATCGTAGAAAAAACCTCAGTCAGAGAATTAGCACCTCTCTCTTTTCGCCAGCCTTTATTAATATCCGAGTTATTCAAAATAAAGTTAGATTAAACTAACAAAATTAATAATACATTTCTTAACCTACAATAAAACAACAAAAAAACTGCCAATAAAATTGACAGTTTGTATTAATTATGATTTTATTTTATAAATCTTATCGCGGTTTTCCTGTCGGACTCTCTTTCTTTATCAGAAGCTTCTGCAGGAACTTTTGCAAACTTGGATCCGTAACCTTCCGCTTCTTTAACCTGGGAAGATTTAAGCGAAGATTTTATGGCATTGGCTCTGTCATTGGATAGTTTAAGATTCGTGGCATCATCTCCTTTTTTATCTGTGTAAGCGCCGATTTTGATCTTCGCATCAGGAAATTCTGCCAATATCATCTTCAAATTGTCTAACTGAGCTTGCGACTCAGGAGTAAGAATGGCCTTACCAAATTCAAAATTAATATTATCGAAATTGAACCATTTATCCTTCAGCTGTTCTTCAGTTGATTTTTTGTAATCATCCGATTTGAGAAAGGTTACGACCTGATCCTCAATTCCGCCTTTGTAGGCCTGGAGCGTTTTTCCGCTTGGCAGAGTAACCACCATTGTTTCTCTTTGTACCGCTACAGTATCGCCGGCAGGATTGGTAGAATCTACCTCTACCGCCGCAGAATCTGTAGTTGTAACAGGAACGGCTTCAGCTTTTTTATTGCACTGTTTCCAAAAGAACCAGCCTAAAAGCAGTAACAACAATAATGGCAGCAACCATTTCCATATACTTCCTCCGGAATCTCCATCAGAAACTATTTCGTGTGTTTGCCCGCTTCTTGTAACATCAATTTTCGGAGTGTCAGCTGTAGCATTTTCTTCTGTTACGGGAATGGTCGGGTTAATCTCGGCAACAGGCTTTTGAGCAGGTTCAGGAATAACATTCACAGGTTCAGCATCCACATTTCCAAACCAGTTACCTAATCCTAAAGCAGCAAAACTAAATCCTGCAGGTAATAAGTTGGATAAATTATTTTTCTGTTCATTGAGCAGAGAATCGAAAGAAGCAGCATCCAGATTATTTTCTGAAACATATCTTCCGACTGTGCCAATGGTGGACGCTGCAACTACATTCATAAGAGAATTTGTTGAATCTTTACTTATGCCGGAATATTCTGAAACCGAAGTGGTAATCGCTTCAAGCTTGTCTCCGCTTCCGAAAATCAGATTAAGAATTCTTGTGATGAGAGATTGATTTCCATTGCTTTCATCCAAAAGATTGGATAAAATGCCTGAGCTGGATGCTTCTTTTACACTGGTGAATAATTCTGATCTAGCATTGCTGTTTACAAGTCCTCCAATAATAGCCGGCAACAGAGCCGAAATAGCTTTGGAAATACCGGATTCACTTTCGCCAAGTTGTGTTGCTGTTTGTGATACTGTAGATGGTCCAAACTGACCTTTTATCAGATCGATTAAGTTAGTAAATGACATAGTAGTTTATTTTGTGATTAATTTTTTAAAATTACCAAATTTTAATCCAGCTTCTGAAATAAAAGTAATTTTAATACAATTTTAACACCTGTGCCACTAAAAAAAATTAACCGCTTACAGTAAATAAGCGGTTTTTATTCTAATATGATTTTGCAAATACAACCCTTTGCTTAGATGGCTTTCCTGAGATCAGTGATACTCCGTCTTCCATTTCGTTATTAAGAGGAATACACCTGATGGTTGCTTTGGTTTCCTGCTTGATCCTTTCTTCTTCTTCTTCCGTTCCGTCCCAATGCGCAAGGATAAATCCTCCCTTTTCCTCTAAAACTTCTTTAAATTCTTCGTAAGAATCCACTTTGGTGATATTTTCCTCGCGGAACTGAAGTGCCTTGTTGTAAATATCCTTTTGAATGGTTTGTAATAATTCTTCAATATAATTATCCAATCCTTCTATAGAAACCGATTCTTTAGTAAGATTATCACGTCTTGCCAATTCAACTGTTTTATTTTCAAGGTCTCTTGGCCCCATTGCAATTCTTAACGGAACACCTTTCAGTTCGTATTCCGCAAATTTCCATCCCGGCTTATTCTGAGTATCATCATCAAATTTTACAGATATGCCTTTAGCTCTTAATTTCGCTTGGATTTCCAATGCAACTTCGCTGATCTGCGCCAGTTGCTCCTCCCCTTTAAAAATTGGAACAATCACCACCTGAATAGGTGCCAAAGTTGGTGGTAAAACTAACCCAAGATCATCGGAATGTGTCATGATCAAAGCACCCATTAATCTGGTAGATGTTCCCCAAGACGTTCCCCAGGCATGTTCAATTTTTCCTTCTCTGGTTGTAAACTTCACATCAAAAGCTTTTCCGAAATTCTGACCTAAGAAATGCGATGTACCAGCCTGTAAAGCTTTTCCATCCTGCATCATCGCTTCGATACAGTAAGTTTCATCCGCTCCGGCAAACCTCTCTGACGGCGATTTAATTCCCCGTATCACCGGGATCGCCATAAAATCTTCTGCAAACTTGGCGTAGACTTCCAGCATTTTTTCAGTTTCATCCACAGCCTCTTCTTTCGTAGCGTGGGCAGTGTGCCCTTCTTGCCAAAGAAACTCAGCAGTTCTCAGAAATAATCTTGTTCTCATTTCCCATCTCACCACATTAGCCCATTGATTGATAAGGATCGGTAAATCCCTGTAAGACTGAATCCAGTTTTTATAGGTATTCCAGATGATAGCTTCTGAAGTCGGACGGACGATTAATTCTTCTTCCAGTTTGGCTTCCGGATCTACTATAAGCTTTCCCGGATTATCCGGATCACTTTTTAATCTGTAATGTGTTACAACAGCACACTCTTTGGCAAAACCCTCTGCATTTTTTTCTTCGGCTTCGAACAGGCTTTTGGGCACGAAAAGAGGGAAATAAGCATTCTGATGACCGGTTTCCTTGAACTTTTTGTCCATTTCATCTCTCATCTTTTCCCAGATCGCATAGCCGTAAGGTTTAATTACCATACAACCTCTTACGCCCGAATTCTCCGCCAAATCAGCTTTTACGACCAGCTCATTATACCATTTACTATAATCTTCTGCTCTTGATGTCAATTTTGCCATAATTTTTTTGATATGTTTTTTAACTTTTTTTAAACTTTTTAATCTAAATAAAAAGCCTAATTTTACACGTATTTATTAAATTTGAATGGTATAAAATTTGGTCACTTTTAAGAAATGCAAATATAGGAAACTTAATACTTCTCATAAAATGAAAAATTTCAACAATAAAAGCTTATTCAATCTTATCAAATCAAAAGGTTTGTTATTGATTGCCAGCAGTTCTCTTCTCACTTCCTGTGTTATCTATACAGGAGGATACTCAGAAACAGACGGTGTTTATTATGACCCAAATAAAGATTCTCTACCAGCAGGCACTTATGGCGGCAATTATGGAAATCAAGTAGATGATTATTATAACTATCAGGACACTTATCCAAGTATTTATGATAATAACCAGCAAAACCTGCAGGACCAGCAAAATAGATATACCAAACCATTAGCCAACGACTCCGACTGGGGAACATTCACAGGGACAGAAACCAATTATTCCAGCTTTAATAATTGGGGCTGGGGCGGCGGATTTGGCTGGGGCGCATGGGGTTATCCTTACTACGGTTATGGCTGGAACAGCCCTTTCAATTCATTTGGCTGGGGTCTTGGCTTTGGCTGGGGGTGGGGAAGCTCTTTCTACTCACCTTGGGCTTGGGGCGGTTATTATGACCCATTCTGGAACTATGGCTGGGGCGGTTACTACGGCGGATATTATCCCGGATATTACGGAGGAAGTTACTACCATCCTGTGTATTATAACAGATCGGGAGCAAATGGAAGGCTGACAGGAATGATCCCTAATTCAAGAAATACGAATGGTTTCCGTGGTATTAATTCAAGTGGTTTCAGAAATAGAGATATGATTTCCGGCAACACCAGATCTTCTGTAAATAGTGGTATTCGAAATAATATCCCTAATGGTGTCAGAAGCTTTCCAAACAATGGAGGAATCAGAAGCAACCAAAATGGTATGATCCGAAACTACCCAAATACCAGCGGAATCAGAACAAATCCAAATAACGGAGGCATAAGAAATTATCCGAATAATTCCGGAATTAGATCCAATCAAAACGGAGGTTTCAGAAATGAAAGCTTTTCCTCTCCAAGATCCGGAAGTTCTGGTGGTGGTTTTAACTCTGGCGGCGGCTTCAGAGGCGGGTCATCAGGCGGTGGCGGCGGAATGAGATCTGGCGGCGGAGGCGGAAGAAGATAATTTTAATTAAAAACAATAATTATATATAATGTTAAGAAAGACTTTATTGCTGATTTCTGTTCCTATATCCTTCTTGTATCTTAAAGGCCAGGACGTTTCAGTAATCACAAATACTGTTGATGTTTACTCGAACAGTTCAATTAACGGAACATCAAAATTCAATGCGATGGCTGGCTCAATGGGTGCTTTAGGTGGAGATATTTCTTCGTCTTTTGTGAATCCTGCTGGCATCGGGGTTTTCATCGCAAGTGATGTGAACCTTACGCTTGGAATCAACAGCTCAAAAAACACAACTAATTTTGCAGGTACAGCTTTAAACTATACTATTAACAAAACTGATATTAATAATGCTGGTGGTGTACTTTCATTAAATCTTGGCGATATGTCATCAAAATGGAAGTTCATAAACATTGGTTTTAATTATAGTAATCAGTCTATTGAAGATTATTCTCAGTCGGCTGGCAATGCAAATATTAAAATGATTGATATTACCGATCCTTTGAAGCCTATTAACTACAGATATCAGGGACACGCCTACAACAGATATGGTAATCTTTCTAAGTCAAATTTTGTATTGGGAGCCAATTATGACAATAAAGTGTATTTGGGAGCCGGACTTAATTTTCATAATGCTTCGATAACCCAGTATGATACTGCCAATTTTTACTCGGATATGGATAATACTTCCCTGGATTATAATAAGCAATACACGCCTTATGATGAGCAATCCAACGGATTTTCCGCCAATATTGGTGTCATCGCAAAGCTCAGCAACCAGTTCAGGGTGGGTGCGGCTGTGGAAACACCTGTATGGTGGACGATTGACAGAGTATTTAGAGAATATTCCTACACGCAAGATAATAGCTATGGTGAAGACAGAAAACTAACAACGCCTATGAAAGCTACATTAAGTGCGGCATTTGTTCCGAGCAAAAATTTTTCCTTAAATGTTGATTATATCCAAGGTCTCACAAAACCAAAGTATAAAGAATATGGTGCGGCTGAACAGGAACTTAATGATTTTTTTAATGATGCTTATAAAAACTCATCTGAAGTACGGGTGGGAGCAGAATACCGGATTGCTGATTTCCGTCTGAGAGGAGGCTACGCTTATCAGGGCAATAACTTTGACAGCCTTTCGCTTTTAACATACAGTGATAACGGAAATACTTCCAACCAAAGTTATTCTAATCTTTTCGTAGGAAAGAGAAATATAATAGGAGCCGGAATCGGGTATGATTTTAAGGCATTTTATATTGATGCTTCTTATCAGAATGTATCATCAGAGTATTCCAGTCCGTTTCTACAAGGAAATGCTGCTTACAGCTCAGGCTATTACAATGGCGGCTATGACGTAAACAGTGATGCTTATGCCGTTTCTAAAGTCAAAAACAACAGAAATAATTTCTTTGTAACACTTGGATGGAAGTTTTAGTATCTAAAATATATTATAATAAGAATCCTGCAAAATTTGCAGGATTTTTTATTTCTGGTTAATCTCTTCAGCTTCTTCCATCAGTTTAAGATACGTAATATATCTTGTTTCTTCAATTTCTCCGGATTCCAAACCTTGCAAAACTGCACATTTTGGTTCATTGATGTGCATACAGTTATGGTATTTACATTCTCTACCCTTTTTGAAAATCTCGGGAAAATAATGTTGGATTTCCTCTTTTTCCACATCAATCATTGCAAATTCCCGGACACCGGGTGTATCGATAACAGAACCGCCAAAATCCCAGAAGTGCATCTGTGCAAATGTGGTGGTATGTTTTCCTTTGAGATGCGTATCGGAGATCTCGCCCGTTCTGAGATCAAGGCTAGGCTGCAAAGCATTTACCAAAGTAGATTTTCCACATCCTGAATGCCCGAAAAAAACTGAGGTTTTGTTTTTTATTTTATCTTCTAAAATATCAAGATTCAGCTTGGAATAGGAAGATATTTCTAAGGTTTGGTAACCGATATTCTGATATAAAGCTTCGATGTTTTCTACAATTTCTTTTTCATATTCTGATAAAATGTCCATTTTGTTAAAAAGAATCAGAGCTGAAATATTATAAGCTTCACAACAAGCCAGGAAACGATCCAGAAAACCAAGCGAAGTCTCCGGGAATTTCAAAGTATAGATGAAACAAGCGATATCAATATTGGAAGCAATGATGTGGGCTTCTTTTGAAAGATTGACTGATTTCCTGATGAGATAATTTTTTCTCGGGAAAATTTTTGTGATCCAGGCAACATCATCCTGCTCAAGAGAGAATTCTACCTCGTCTCCTACTGCCAAAGGATTGGTGAGGCGTGTCTTGATTAATTTGAATTTACCGCGGATTCTGGCTTCATAAATGGTTTTAGTTTCAGATTCCAAAACCTGATACCAGCTTCCGGTAGATTTAATGATGATTCCTTTCAAACAATAGAATTTTGTATATGGCAAATTTAGAAATTTAAAATCAGCTCCAATAAAAAAGAAGCGAATAATTCGCTTCTTTAATTTTTATATAGAGAATCTTGCGCAGCCCGGCCTGAGTGGAGCTCTTTTGTAGTTTTTGCGTTGGGAAAAACCTTGGCAAAACTACAAAAAGCGGGAACGGAGGACGGAATAGCTGCCCAAACAATAATAGTTTTTAAGTATTTTAAACTGATATTATCTGTCAATCATGATTCCGTTCTGAACCTCTATACTTTCCTCGTGAATAGCTTTGAACACCTTTTCTATGAACTCCTGAGACATTCCTGTTTCAAATGCTTTCTGCGTGGCATATTCTGTGATCACTTTCCAACGTTCCGGCTGGAAAATCGCGATATTATTTTCCTTTTTAAGCTTGCCGATTTTTTCTGAGACCTTCATTCTCTGAGACAGCAATTCAATCAGTTGAAAATCAAGATCACTAATCAGTGTTCTGTGTTTTCCCATATCATCTTCATACCCGGAAATGTCGGAATTACGGATCTGAAGATTATTGATCATATCTGCCAGAACTTCCGGCGTGATCTGCTGTGCGGCGTCGCTCCACGCATTATCCGGGTCGCAGTGACTCTCGATAATCGCACCCTGATAGCCAACATTGAAAGCTTCCTGCGCAACGCCAGCCAAACCGATTCTGTTCCCGCAAATGTGAGACGGATCTATAAATAAAGGAATATTCGGGAATTGGTTTTTAAAGTCCAAAGCAATTTGCCAATTCGGGATATTTCTGTATTTTGTTTTCTGATAGGTTGAAAATCCTCTGTGGATAGCGCCAACATTTTCTACACCCTGACCTAACAATCTTTCCAATGCTCCGATCCAAAGCGCAAGGTCCGGATTAACAGGATTTTTAACCAAAACCGGCTTGTTTGTTCCTCTGAGTGCCTGAGCAATTTCTTGCACAGTAAAAGGATTAACCGTAGAACGTGCACCAATCCAAAGTATATCCACATCTGCCTCCAATGCTGCAAAAACGTGATGAGCGTTCGCCACTTCGGTTGCCGTTTTGAAACCATATTCTTCCTTGACTTTTTTCAGCCAGTTAAGACCGATTACACCTACGCCTTCGAAACCGTTTGGTTTGGTTCTCGGTTTCCAGATTCCAGCACGGAAAGCTGATATTTCTGCACCACTTTCCTTCAGTCTTTTAGCGGTTTCCAACATTTGGGATTCGCTTTCTGCACTGCAAGGCCCAGCGATAATCATTGGGTTTGGGAACTCATTTACCCAATCATTTTTCAATTCGTTTAAGTTCATATTTTCAATTTCTATATTTTTAAAGTCATGCAATAGTTTATCTTTTATAAATTTTGATTTATAATTCTTTTCAAAAAATACCGTTAAAAAAATTTTAAATGTTTTTACGGATTTTAAAATATCCGTACGTTTTTTGAGAAAGAAATTTGTTTAACTATACCAATAAAATCGGTAATAGGTTCTGAAATTTCCGTAATAAAATCCAAAAAAGCTAAGTAATCTGTCAAAAGAAGTAACAGATTCTGAAGTTGTGTAATATGTAAATCGGTTTGATACCATTTAAAAAATCCTTTATTTTAAGGACTATTGAGCTTGTTTTGGCTGATAGTTTCTTCTAAAATCGAAGAAATCTTAGACAAATATATAAATTTATGTCAAATCAAACTTCATCAAATCATCTAAATCTTTTAAAAGCGGATTAATTTCTACAAATTTTTCAAAGATCTTTCTTTTGGTGACAATTTCTTTTTTGATGGTTATATCCACAGCGTATTCAATTTCAATCTTGAAATTATTCACTTTATGCCTGAAATGGTTAAAAAACTCAATACTCAATCGGTCGAATTCGGCCTTTGCTGTTTCAGAAGAATATTTTACTACGATCTGATGCTCATCCGACTTTTCCAGCTTAAAACTATTGATAGCATTATAAGCGAATGTATCGGTTTTTGCCAGATTTTTCAGAAAGATTTCCCACTCTCTGTCAACATCCGTCTGAGAAAAATGATTGGAAGGAAGGTTCTCATCTTTTACTTCGGCAAACTGATCTTTCTCTATCTCTTCTTTCTTTTCTAATGCCGCTTTTATGCTGAATTGAGAATTAGAAGTTACTTTAGATAAAGGTTCCGTAGCTTTTTGAATCACTTTTACCGGTTCTTCAAAAGAAACTTTAGTTGCCGTTTGTTGGTTGTTGGTTGCCGGCTCTTTAACTTCTTTTGAGTCTTGAATCTTTGGACTTGGGTCTTTCAGAAGATTAGCTTCAAGAAGTGGTGCTAATATCAGGAACTTTTTTTTTTAGCATCCAAACCTGCAGTGAGACTGGACAACTGCATCAGGGCAATTTCTACAGTCAGCCTGGGATTTTTGGAATTTTTATAATTGATGTCTGCAAAATTACAAATCTCGATACCATCAATTAATTGCTGTGCCGACCATTTCTGAGCCTGCTCAGCAAATTTTGATTTGGTCTTCTCTCCTACTTCAATGAGGTTGAGTGTTTTCGGATTCTGAGCCATCATCAGATCCCGGAAATGATTTCCGAGTCCGGCAATGAAAATATGCGGATCGAATCCTTTTTTAACAATCTCATCAAACGCGGTCAAAACGCCGGGAATATCATTCTGTTTTGCCAGATCAACAATTTTAAGATATTGGTCATAATCCAGAATATTAAGAACTTCGGCGGCTTTTTCGAGCGTGATATTCTTCTGGGAAAATGTACTTAGTCTGTCAAATATTGATAATGCATCTCTCAAGGCACCGTCAGCTTTCTGAGCAATCAGGTAAAGTGCATCATCTTCATAAGTGATGCTTTCTTTTTCAGCAATTTTTCTCAGATGCTCCTGAATATCCTCAATTGTGATCCTTTTAAAATCATAGATCTGACATCTTGAAAGAATCGTTGGAATGATTTTATGCTTCTCAGTTGTTGCGAGAATAAAGATTGCGTGCGCAGGCGGTTCTTCCAGAGTTTTCAAAAACGCATTGAAAGCAGCCTGAGACAACATATGAACCTCATCGATAATATAAACTTTGTATTTACCAACCTGAGGCGCAAATCTTACCTGGTCAATCAGCTCACGGATATCATCTACAGAGTTATTGGAAGCCGCATCCAATTCATAAATATTAAATGCAAATCCTTCATCATCAGCTGCTCCGGATTTTTCATTGATTTTCCTGGCAAGGATTCGGGCACAGGTTGTTTTCCCGACACCTCTCGGTCCGCAGAAAAGCAGCGCCTGAGCCAGCTGGCTTTCTTCAATAGCGTGCTCCAAAGTATCGGTCACGTGAGATTGTCCAACAACAGTATCAAACTCTTGCGGACGGTACTTGCGTGCGGATACGATGAAATTTTCCATTGTTCAAAAGTAAGGATTTATTGTGAATTTTGGAAATGGTTTTTGTTTATGTGGAAATATTTTTGAACGCAAAGAATGCTAAGATTTTTTTTAACTTATTGAAAATATTTTTAAGTCCACAAAGCTACTTAAACAAGTTCAGCATAAATTTCAAAACTTATCAAAGTCTCATAATCATAAAAGTGTGTTTGTCATTCCGGAGGAATCTCGATATCTAGGTTTAGATTCTTTCAGAATGACAAAAATATGTTTTTAGGATAACTGTTGTTTTGATATCGAACTTGCAGCCCGACTTGAGCGGAAATCCTTTTTACGCAGCGCAGCGAAGTGAAAAGATTGACTACGTCGAACCACTTCGTTAGGTTTGGGAGCGGAAGGCGGAATAGCTACCCAAATAATCATTATTCTAAACAAAAAAGAGAGCAATAATTGCTCTCTTAATTTTATGCTGAATGTAATTTCTTACAATTCCAATGCTTTTCTTTCGTCGCCATCCATCAGGAACTGAACCGGATTGTCAAGCGCTTCTTTCACGGCTACCAAAAATCCTACAGATTCTCTTCCGTCAATGATTCTGTGGTCATAAGACATTGCCACATACATCATTGGTCTGATCACAACCTGTCCGTTTACAGCAACCGGTCTTTCGATGATATTATGCATCCCAAGAATTGCAGATTGCGGCGGATTGATAATTGGTGTTGATAACATTGACCCGAAAACACCACCATTAGTAATTGTGAATGTTCCGCCTGTCATTTCATCAACAGTAATTTTTCCGTCTCTTACTTTCGTTGCCAATTCTTTGATGTTAGCTTCAACACCTCTCAACGTCATATTTTCAGCATTTCTAAGAACAGGAACCATTAATCCTTTCGGGCCGGAAACTGCGATAGAAATATCTGCAAAGTCATAATTGATTTTGAAATCACCGTCGATAGATGCATTGACATCCGGGAATAATTTCAAGGCTCTTGTAACCGCTTTTGTGAAGAAAGACATAAACCCGATTCCTACACCGTGCTTAGCTGCAAATTCTTCTTTATATTGTTTTCTGATTCTGAAAATCTCGGACATATCAACCTCGTTGAAAGTCGTGAGCATCGCTGTTTCATTCTTAACAGAAACCAGTCTTGCTGCCAATTTTCTTCTAAGCACTGAAAGTTTTGTAGTAGTCTGCGCTCTGTTTCCGCCGGCAGGCGCACTTCCCATTGCCGGAACCGAAGCTGTAACCGCATCATCTTTAGTAATTCTACCATCCCTGCCAGAACCTTGAACTTGAGAAGGACTGATTCCTTTTTCATCAAGGATTTTTTTAGCCGCTGGTGAAGGTGTCTGAGAAGCGTAAGTTTCAGTTTTTGCTGCTTCTGCTTTTACCGGAGCCGGTTCTTCTTTTTTAACTTCTGCTTTTGGCTCTTCTTTAGGTTGCTCAGCAGCCGGCGCAGCGCCACCTTCCGGTTTTGCAGCATCCATATCGATAAGGCAAACCACTTGCCCAACCTGTACCACTTCTCCTTCTTCTGCTTTCAAAGTGATGATTCCGCTTTGCTCAGCAGGAAGTTCCAGAGTCGCCTTGTCAGAATCTACTTCTGCAATCGGCTGGTCTTTTTCTACATAATCACCATCCTGAACTAACCAAGTTGCAATTTCAACTTCTGTGATAGATTCTCCCGGTGAAGGAACTTTCATTTCTAATATTGACATAAGAATAATTGTTTTTAATTTCAGAACAATCTGTGAAGACTGTTATTATAGTTTATTAATTGATTAAGCTGTTACTGGTCTTTTTACGGGAGCATCATTGGTTTGGAAAACGTCATTGATGATTTTGGTCTGATTTTTCTCAAACATCTTATGACTTCCCGGCGCAGGTGTTCCGCTCGCAACAGGAGAAATAACCTGAATGTCTGTATTTCTGAAGTTTCTCAGAATATAGCTCCAGGCGCCCATATTTTCCGGTTCTTCCTGAGCCCAGATCAATGCTTTTCTGTTTTTATATTTGTCAAAGATTGCGTTAAGGCTGTCCATATTCAGTGGATAGATTTGTTCCAATCTCACCAAAGCCACTTTTTCATCATTCAATTCCTCTTTCTTAGCTAATAAATCGTAATACAATTTACCTGTGCAAAGCACCAGTCTTTCTACTTTTGCAGGATCAGCTGTAGGGTCATCTAAAATTGGCTGGAAACTTCCGGTTGCTAAATCTTCCATAGGAGAAACCACTTTCGGATGTCTCAGCAATGATTTCGGTGTCATAATCACCAATGGTTTTCTGAATCCGAATTTCATCTGTCTTCTCAACAGGTGGAAATAGTTGGCTGGTGAAGTGATATTCGCAACAATCATATTATCGTTCGCACAAAGCGTCAGAAATCTTTCCAGTCTGGCCGAAGAGTGTTCCGCGCCCTGACCTTCTGAACCGTGTGGCAACATCATTACTAAACCGTTCTGGATTTTCCATTTTTCCTCAGCCGCCACCAGATATTGATCAACGATAATCTGAGCGCCATTGGTAAAATCCCCGAACTGCGCTTCCCAAATTGTTAAAGTTCTAGGCGCAGCCATTGCATAACCATAATCAAATCCTAAAACACCATATTCTGACAGATGAGAGTTATAAACATCAAATCTTTGGTCATTTACATGACGAAGCGGGATATATTCCTCTTCCGTATCCTCAGTCTTCACCACAGCGTGACGGTGAGAGAATGTTCCTCTTTCCACATCTTCTCCGGAGATTCTGACGTTATAATTTTCCGTAAGCAATGTTGCATAAGCCAACAATTCTCCCATAGCCCAATCCAGTGAATTATTTTCCACCATTTTGATTCGGTTCTCGAAAAGACGGGTGATTTTGTTGATGAACTTTTTATCGCCAGGTAATGTAGAAATTTTAATAGCTAATTCCTTGAGTTTTTCCAGGTCATAAGATGTATTCACTTCTGACTTTACGATGCAGTTTTTGCCGCCAATAGGGAAATCCGTCCAGTCATCCTGCATAAAAATGTCCATTGTATTTCTCTCGATTTCCTTAGAAGCGTCAAAATTCTCATCCAACAAAGCTTTGAATTCCTGTTCCATCTTTTTCAAAACTTCGTCAGAAACTACATTTTCCTTAATCAAAAGTTCTTTATAGATCTCTCTTGGGTTCTGATGTTTTGAAATTAATTTATAAAGATTTGGCTGTGTAAATCTTGGCTCATCACCTTCGTTATGACCATATTTTCTATAACCCAAAAGGTCGATGTAAACATCTTTTCCAAACTTCGCACGGAAATCTGCGGCAAATCTGATCGCGTGAACAACCGCTTCCACATCATCAGCATTGATGTGCATCACCGGAGAATCTGTCACTTTTGCAATATCTGTACAGTAAACAGAAGATCTTGCATCCAGATAATTCGTTGTAAAAGAAACCTGATTGTTTACTACTATGTGAACTGTTCCACCGGTTCTGTAGCCTTCCAGATTCATCATCTGAGCGATTTCATAAACGATACCTTGTCCTGCAATAGCACCATCTCCGTGGATTACGATTGGCAATACCTTGGAATAATCATTTTTGTAAACATTGTCCACTTTTGCCCTGCAGATTCCTTCTACAAGTGCAGCAACAGTTTCAAGGTGCGATGGATTAGGAGTTAAATTGATTCTTACTTCTTCTCCGTTTGCAGTAGTTATTTTTTTTGATGAACCCAAGTGGTATTTAACATCACCGGAGAAAACATCTTCCTCAAATTCCTTCCCTTCGAATTCAGAAAAAATCTGCTTATATGACTTCTGGAAAATATTAGTTAAAACATTCAGACGTCCTCTGTGAGCCATCCCAAGAACCACCTCATCTACACCTAATTGAGATGAACGTGTAATCAATTGATCCAAAGCCGGAATCAGAGATTCACCACCTTCCAGAGAAAAACGTTTCTGTCCAACGAATTTGGTGTGAAGATAATTTTCAAACGCAACCGCCTGGTTTAGTTTAAAAAGGATTTCGGTTTTTTCCTCTGCGGAAAGTTTTGGGTGGTTTTCATTGACATTCACCCACTCCATAATCCATTTTTTCTCTTCAACATTCTGGATATGCATATATTCTACACCGATAGAATCACAATAAATGTTCTGAAGATGTGTAATAATCTCCTGCAAAGTTGCAGGACCAGGCATTCCTGTCTGTGTTGCAGAATTAAATTTTTTATTAAGATCGTCTTTTGACAATCCAAAATTCTCTATTTCAAGGGTTGGGAAATAATGTCTTCTTTCTCTTACAGGATTCGTTTTGGTGAATAAATGCCCTCTTGACCTGTAGGCCTCTATAAGATTTACAACTTTGAACTCTTTTGCAATATCTTCGGAAACGGCATTGTTTGTAACAGCCTGCTGCGCATACTGAACCGGTGCTGAACCCGATGACTGAGCCGGTTCGAAATCACTGTCACTATAGTTTTCCAGAGCAAAATCAAAACCTTGGAAAAAAGCTTTCCAAGAAGGTTCCAATGCATCCGGGAATTTTTTGTACTGCTCGTACATATCGTCAATCAGCTGTGCATGTACGGCGTTTAAAAATGAAAATTTATCCATTATTACAGATTATCTGTTAAAATTTTAATTTTAAATAATTGCCAACAAATTTACTAATTTTTTGCGGACCTTTATTTAAAGTAATGATTTATTCCCGTAAATATACATGATATTTATCAGATTTTTTTACCGGTAAACAGGCAGGGAAAGTTTAAGTTTTACATCCTGATTACCTGTCGGTTCTTCCAGGAATTCTTCCATAAGCTGTCCGTTTCTGAGTGTGTCTCTTTTTGCTTTTTTTAGGAGTTCCTGTATGCTTTTAATACGGTTATTATAATTTCCCTGATAATAAACATAGTAAACTCTGGAGGAATTGACTGTCTGAAAATTGAAGTTATTATCGCTTACCGGTATCCTTTTAGACAGTGGAACACCATAAAAATAAGAGATTTCTTTATCTTTAAGATTAGAAGGATTAGTGATCATTACAGGGGTTCCGAACTCATCATCCTTTTTTCCGAGATCCGAACGGACAAAATTCACGACCTTTCCGTGGTTCATTAAAACGTTTTTAAATAAAGCATCCTTTGTATTCCGTGTACTCACGCTGACGCCTAAAAGCAAAGCGCCTTCCCTGTTTTCTATCATGATACTGTCATATTTAATAGATGCCAGCTGCTGATCTTTATTGACCTTATTCCCCAAAAGCTGATAAAGATTTTTAATACTTTTATCAATATTACTGACAAAGAAATCTTCTGCCAGAAGATTGATAGAACGTTCCAGATAACTGCGCTTAGGCGTATGAATGTTCCAGAATATCTTTGTTTTTGCTCCTTCGGCTCGGAATTTTACATCAATCAGATATGGATTATTATTTTCTCCTTCAAAAAGCTGATAGCGTATCGTTCTTCCCGGATTAGAATAACGTATGAAAAGATCTCCTGACTCATCATTGGATTTATCCGAATACTTCATAGAACTGCCTTTTCCTTCATAAGGTGTGAAAAAAGAATAGCTCAGATCTTTCTTCTCGGTAAAAAAATCATTCCAGGATGAAAAATTCTGCAGATTATTGAACTGGGGAAAAACCTTTTCTATAGGATAATTGATTTCTGACTGATGAGTAAAACTTTTGCTTTCATCAACAAAATTCATAGACAACGAATAGAGTCCGAAAAGACAAAATAATATAATGATGATAAATTTGAACCAACGCATCTTAAAAAATAATTAGAATGGATAACCGATTGCGAAATTAAAAGTAGGCTTAAGTAGGTTTATTTTATTGGCAACCCATCTGCTTCCTTCCGGCTGGTTGGGATCATACATTTTATAAGCCATATCAAGACGGAGTGTAACATAAGCTACATTGACTCTTAACCCAAAACCGCTTCCGACGCCCATCTGACTGATAAATTTTTTAAACTTGAACTGATCTCCAAATCCATTATCCTTTAATCCCCAAATGTTACCGGCATCTGTGAAAACAGCGGCTTCAAACATATTAGTCAGCGGTACCCGATACTCCACACTTGTCGTTAGTTTCACATTGTCCATGGCATAAGATCTTACCCGCTCATCCAGCTGGGAATCTGCGGGTCCAAGACCGCCAAAAGCCAGCCAGGCACGGATATCGTATGCTCCACCATTAAAATAGGATCTGATAAACGGCATCTCGCTGGAGTTTCCGTAAGGAATTCCGATACCTACAAACTGTCTGAAAGCCAAAGTATGAGGTTTAACCCTGTCATTAAAAAAGGTAAAATATTTTTTGAAATCGAGGTCAAATTTAATGAACTGTGAAAACGGTATTTTGAAGATCGTTTTTGTATTCCCGGCAATCAGATAGTTTTCTTCCTTTTTGGTCAGAAGATTAAGGACATTACCCGCAATCTCTACTTTCCCGTTAAATGCAAATGGGTTCCTGTAATCTTTTTTACCAATTTCGTTATAAGCAAAGTTATAGATTATAGACGATATAATTACATCCTGTGTCTGGCGTTCTTTATTATAAAGTGACTGCATAAAATTGTACAGCAGATTCCTGTCATTATTAAACAGCTTAGTGATAAATGCCTCATCTGAAAGAATCGCAGAAGAAATCTCATCATAAGAAGCCCCAGAATTTACTATACCGGGATGATCCTGATCGTAAAGATTAAAAACATTTGCCCTTATATCATTATCACCGGGGAAAAAATCATAATATTTATCCTTATTCTGTGTGAGACTGAGCTGTGTATTAAACAAGGTGAGCCTGTGCTGAATCTTTCCGTCCTCTATATTGGCATTGTAATTCAGACCTGCATTGAAGTTGATCCTTCCAAGTCCAATGTTATTCTGGATGGATGTTCCTAATGAGATGCTTGTTGTAGGAGAATATCTTTTCGGGATAAGCTTATAATAATTCCTGAACGGAACCAATAATCTCGGGAAAAGCAAAGAAGCCTGAGCAGACAATTCGTATGCATTGAAAATAGCACCCGGATTTTTAGGATCTTTTGTAGTTCCTATCACTCCTGAAAAACTGGTAATAAGGTTTTCCGCTCCACCAAAAACATTCCTAGCGGTTAAATCCACAGAAGGTGAAAAACCGAAGTTCAGGATTTGAGAATAATGGATATCCGTAGCAATATTAAATTCATACTTTGGAAGCGGTCTCAGAACATACTCCACATCTATGATACTATCTCTTTCAGCTGGTGTTCCTTCTTTTCTAAGTTCGTCAGACGCTTTCAGTATCGTGAAATTATTCATCGAAATAAGGTTTCTTCTTGTAAGATCCAATTGTGATTGCTTATAAATTTCACCTGTTTTAACAATAATCGGAAGCCAAAGCGAATTAACCTTATAAGTACTGTCTGCTCTGTAAAAATTAATCCCTCTAAGACTATCATGAATCGGCAGATTTTTAGCAGAATTACTGTTAGTTACTGAAACTTTTATTTTCCCAATGGTCGCTTTTCTGTATGGCGTACCGATAGGATCTTTAAGAATGTTCATCGTCACAGGTACATTTTTCCGGCTTTGTAAAGAATCTGCTACAAAATAAATATCCTGGTTATCATTATTGAATTTATAATAACCTTGTTCCCTCATCAGATCATTGATTCTTACTATCTCTTTTTCCAGGACGGTTTCATCCAGAATTTCTCCTTTTTTAATAAGACTTTTGTTAATGTTATTTTCGTAGATGCTTCTTACACTGGCATCCGGAATATTATAAAAATATTCTTTGATATGGGTAGGATCTTTATGGGTGATTATATACTCTACCTCGGCTTTTTTTGCTGCAGAATCTCGCTTAACGTTGGTTTTGACATCAGAATCCCAATAACCTCTGTTAATCAGTCTATTATTGATACTCTTGGCACTTTGCTTTGTTTTAGAATCACTGTAGATGACCGGCGCCTGACCTACGGTATGAAAAAACCGGTTCCAAAAGAGATTTCTGCCTACATATTCCGGATGTCCGTACTTTACGAAAAGAGAATCTCTGAGCTTCTGATTTCTCATTTCATTCGGGTAGGTCATATATTCTTTTAGTATCGTATCGTACTTCGGGTTGGCCATATTGTAGAAACCAAGACCAATTGGCAGTATAAAAAGTGCTTTCTTATTTGGTTTTTGGGCGACAAGATCCGGAATCTCATCGGAAAATATTTTCCCGTCGGTATATTTGAACTTATTATTTGTAAGCAGATATTCGCCTTCGGGAACTTTTTTTGTCACATTACAAGCGTACAAAAACACACTTAAAATTGCGGCGTAATAAAATATATGATATTTTTGAAAATATTTGTTGATATGCTTACGGCTCATACTATAAAGATAATACAGTCTCTGGACAAAAAGAAATACAGGCAAAAATACAATTTGTTTTTAGTTGAAGGTAATAAAATCATAAAAGAACTTCCAAATTCGGATTATGAAATCTCAGAGATATATTCTATTGATCCTGAAAAACTCAATATAAAAAATACGAACTCCGAAAAAATCCAGCCTGGCGAGCTAAAAAAAATCAGCTTTTTGCAAACCCCAAAGGATTCCGTAGCAGTTTGCAGGATTCCTGAGAACGAAAAAATTATCGAAACCAGTATCCAGATTATTTTAGACGGCATTCAGGATCCGGGAAATCTGGGTACAATCATACGGCTCGCAGACTGGTTCGGAATAGAACAGATCATCTGCAGTAATGATACTGTAGACGTGTACAATCCAAAAGTAATACAGGCTACGATGGGATCTTTTTTACGGGTAAATGTAGTTTATACCAATTTAGAAAATTATTTGCCGAATTACAAGTATCCAGTTTTAGGAACTGATATGGATGGAGATAGTATTTACAAAACTGAATTTCCGGAAAGATTTTCAATCATATTCGGTAATGAAGGCAATGGAATAAGGCCATCTACGGAAAAACTGATTTCCCGGATGATAACCATTCCGAGATTCGGAAATAATCAGTCCACAGAAAGTCTGAATGTTTCCATGTCGGCAGGAATTATTCTGGGGCAGATTTTTTCTGATAAATAATATGATAAATTTTATATAATTTTCCCCATGCTGGAAGCTGTTTTATTTCTCTGATAATCATCAAGCTTTTCACTTAAAAATCTGAGCGCATAAGGCGCTAAATAGATGAGTGCTAAGCCAATAATTTTCTTTTTCCAGCTTTTATTCATCACGCTTTTTTTAGCATAATTTCCGACTAACGCCACAGCTCCCATTCTGATGGTATCTTCCAGAAGGCCCGATTTCACAGTGTCACCTGCAAGGCTCATCACATTTTTTTTCGAAGCGGCTTCTTTTATGCCGGAAGATATTTCTTTCATGATATTCTGGGTATCCAGGCTCAGAGAGGTGCCACCATCCGGATCTGCAGTTTCCTTCAGAAACTTGTCGGTAAGGCCATTGGTCATCACGCTGAGACTTTCTTTTTTACTTTTGAAAGTAAGAATATCCTCCATCTCATTTATTTCGTTTTTCAGAAGTTTTTTTTGACTTCTCAGCTCATTAAGATTCGTATAGTTTGCAGACATAATGTTAGTGTTTTAAAAATTCGATAACCTTATTCGCAATTGCGTTGACAATTCTTTTTTTCAGGCCGATGACAATCAGCATAACCAGAAAATAAAATCCCGAAACGATCAGAAAGCCGTAAGACATATTTCCCAGCGATTCACCGATAAGGAAGGCTATTCCGAAATTGAGAAGGATGATAAAAAATGAAAATGCAATGAGTAAAATAGAGAGAAAGGAAATGATTCCTGCGGACAAAGAAGACTTCTCCGTGAACTGAAGCTTGAGAAGATCAACACGTTTTGATACATAATCTTTTAAAATTTCTATCATAGGAATCTTATTAGTATAAATTACACAATTATTTATAAAAAAAGGAACTTAGAAACTAAGTTCCTTTTTGAGGTCTGAGAAGACTGATTATTTTAATCCGTCAAGCTCAGATTCAACATCTTTTACAACATCAGAAGTTTTTGAAACCACCTGATCTTTGTATTTATCATAACTGTCCTTTACAGTCTGAGCAACATTCTGTGCTGTTTCTTTAAACTGGGAAGAAAAAGTATCATACTTATCTTTTACTGTAGAAGAAACTTCAGAATATTTATCTTTTACTTTTTCAGACGTCTTACTGTATTCATCAACAGCTTTATCTTTAAGATCGTTAGCTTTATCTTTTATTTTTCTCCTAGTTTCTTTTCCTTCTTCCGGCGCATAAAGCAAACCAAGAATAACACCTGTAGCTGCTCCTGCTAGCAATGCAGCCAATAGTGCTGCTGAATTTGATTTCTTTGACATTATTTATAATTTTTAAGTTTATTTTAAATCAATTATTGATAGTTCTAAATTTACAACTAAAATGCCAAAGCAAAAACACTCTTCTTAAAATTTTGTTAAAACTTTTTGATATAAGACAATATCAGATCAATGGTTTGTTCTTTATTAATATTGGTATTATCAATTAAAATAGCATCAGCAGCCTGCTTCAGAGGAGAAATTTCCCTTTCGCTGTCAATCTTGTCTCTCTTAATAAGATTTTGTTTTACCGTTTCAATATCTGTTTTCTCACCAGCCATTTCCAGCTCAAGAAAACGTCTTCTGGCTCGTTCATCCTGGCTGGCGGTCATAAAAAATTTATAATCCGCATCAGGAAGAACAACGGTGCCAATATCGCGTCCATCCATTATAATTCCACCTTTCAGGGCGATGTCTCGTTGCGTTTTTAATAAAAAATTTCTGACATCTGCTTCCTTTGCCACCTGACTTACATAATCAGAAACCTGAGGAAACCTGATTTCTTTATCAATATTCTTTCCGTTCAGAAATAATTGAAGCTCTCCGTCAATATTCTGAAACTCCAGACGCATCTCAGGGAGAGAACCGATTAGTTTTGCAATATCAAGAGTTTTATCCGGGTTCAGGCAGTTTTGTATGGCATAAAAAGTAATACCTCTGTACAGTGCGCCCGTATCCATATGAATGAGACCAAGCTTTTTTGCAATAATTTTAGAGATGGAACTTTTTCCTGTAGAAGAGAATCCGTCTATAGCGATTACCGGTTTTTTTGTCATACTGCAAATGTAATAAGTATGATAAAAAAATAAAAATTAAATGCAGCTTAAATTAGTAAGGCTTATCTTCTGTTTCCTCCAAGTTCAATAAGATCAACCGTAAGACCGAGCATATTGACATTCGAAGAATTATGGTATCGCATATGCGAATAATCAAAACGGAAGGAAGAAATTTTGAGACTGAATCCGGCAGATAAACCTGTAAAATTCCTTTGGTCAAGCACAGCGAGCTCACCGCCTCTTTTCACATTATAGCCGAATCTGATGTTAAAAGCCTGCCCGGGAAATAATTCTGCTCCAAGAGATAAATGATCCAGAACTTTTCTGCCGAATTTTACGGGCTGACCGTTAATATCGGTTTCTGCAGAAATATTGAATTGCTGAAGATCGTGTGCAGTGATGGTAAGCGCTGCCGGAAATTCGTCCAGAATCTTCGTATAACCCAGATCTACACGGAAAGGCAATTTTTCCCTGACGCCATTATACGGTTTAATCTGGTAACCAAAATTCCTGAAAACCAACGCAAGCGTCTCGTTGGTTTTATCAAAATAATAAGTAACGCCAGCAGTTGCGGTGATGGCGGAAGATGTGTAAGTATCAATTTTTGAGGTTACGTAATTAACGTTTGCACCAATGGTCCAGTCATCTTCAAACTGATAAGCATAGCCAATACCGGCAGAAGCATCCATTGCTGAAAAATCACCGTTTATGATTGAGTTTTCATCTGTTCTCGGCATGCTTCCGTAGTCCATATATCTGGCATTAAAAGAGACTAGATGACCGTGTTCCAGATCTCTCACATAGCTTATGCTTCCTATTTTCGTTCCTGCAAGAAAACTGGAATAGTTTACAGATAACATTTTATCCATTTCCAGGTTCATCAGTGCCGGATTTGCTGCAGTAAAGTTGACATCGGAATCTCGTACAGAAACAGCATCCCCCAAAACAGCCTGTCTCGGTGACATCGGAATATTAAGAAACTGGTAAACCGTGGTCCCCGTCTGAGAAAAAACCACCTGAAAAGCTGTCAGAAAAAAAAGGCTATAAAACTTCTTCAACACTATGTTTTGGCTTTGCAAAAATAATCTATTTTGTAGCTAATCAAAATTTTTGTAACACTATCTTTTTCATGAACGTAATTCTTTTGCTTTCATTATATTTGCACAGTTAAAATTGAAATAAATATAATAATCTGTGATGAAATATAAAAGAATCCTTCTGAAACTGAGTGGAGAGGCGCTGATGGGGAACCGACAATACGGTATTGATAATGACAGGCTGAAAGAATATGCTGTAGAGATCAAAAAAGTGGTCGACAAAGGATGTGAAGTAGCTATAGTAATCGGCGGAGGAAATATCTTCCGAGGATTGGCTGGCGCTGCAAAAGGAATGGACAGGGTTCAGGGCGATTATATGGGAATGCTGGCTACTGTAATCAACGGAATGGCATTGCAAGGCGCGCTGGAAGATGCAGGCATCATCACAAGACTGCAGTCCGCCATAGAAATGGACAAAGTGGCAGAACCATTTATTAAAAGAAAAGCGGTGAGACACCTGGAAAAAGGACGCGTCGTAATCTTCGGAGCAGGAACGGGAAATCCTTACTTTACTACTGATACTGCAGCTACACTAAGAGCTATCGAAATCGATGCGGATGTCATCCTGAAAGGAACAAGAGTAGACGGAATCTATGACAGCGACCCGGAGAAAAATGCAGATGCGGTGAAATTCAACAGTCTTTCTTTCGAGGAAGTTTTTGAAAAGAACCTCAAAGTAATGGATATGACAGCTTTTACGCTAAGCCACGAAAACAAGCTTCCGATTATCGTTTTTGATATGAATAAAGAAGGTAATCTGGAGAGATTGATAGACGGGGAAAACGTTGGAACTTTAGTGAATGTGTAAATGATACCTGATATAACAAATGATTTATATTCTTAATTAATTGTCATTTATCACTTATCAATCATCAATATATGTGTCAATTATCAAATTTTAAATATACAATGGAAGAATTAGAACTCATTGTAGCATCGGTAAAGCAAGAGATGGATGCTGCAATCAAGCATTTGGATCACGCTTTTCAGAAAATCAGAGCAGGACGTGCTTCAACTTCAATGGTTCAGGACGTGATGGTAGAATATTATGGTGCAATGACACCAATCAATCAGGTAGCCAATGTATCTGTACCGGATGCAATGACCATTTCTATCCAGCCTTGGGACAGATCCGCAATTGGACCTATCGAAAAAGCAATTATCAATTCTAATCTGGGCTTTGCGCCGTCTAACAATGGTGATGTTATTATCCTGAATGTTCCGCCTCTTACAGAAGAAAGAAGACGTGATCTTGCCAAACAGGCAAAAGCGGAAACTGAGCAAACCAAAGTGGTGATCCGAAACGCAAGACAGGACGGGAATAAAGAACTGAAGCGACTTGAAGGTATTGCAGAAGACCTCATCAAAGGGGTTGAAAAAGACATCCAGGAGCTTACAGACGCTTATGTAAAGAAGGCCGATGATCATCTTAAAGTGAAAGAAGCCGAAATTCTTAAAGTTTAGTTCGCTTAGAAAATATTAAAAAACCTCATTTGTTGGAAATGAGGTTTTTTTAATATTTAAGTTTTGAAAGTCTACGCAGAGTTCCTACTTGCATTGATATTTCCAAATAATGAACGCATCACGAGTTTTTCGTAGGTTTCTCTGTCGCCTTCGTTTTTTTGGATTTTCATCAGTGCGTATTGCTGTATGCTCAGTAATGGCAATACAATTTTCTCACGGATTTTGATAGATTTTCTATTAATTGGTTCCTCCTGCATCAGAATTTTGTAGCCGGTGAGTTCCAGCATCATTTCTTTGGATAATTCGAATTCTGCAAACAGAACGTTCCAGAACTCACCGAATTTCGGATTGTTACGCATATAGTAAGTTAGCGGAAAATAAGTTTTATTCATACTCATCATAGAGTTCAGAACTAAGGTCTTGAAAAAATCAGAACCCTTGTAAAGTTCTTTGATCTCGTCAAATCTGCCTTGTTCTTTCAAGGCTTTCAAGGCAAACCCAAACCCGAAAAATCCCGGAACATTCTGTTTCAATTGAGACCATGATCCCACAAACGGAATGGCACGCAAATCTTCAAACTTCAGTTCAGATCCTGCACCACGTTTGCTGGGACGGCTTCCGATATTGGTTCTTCCGTAATATTCCAGCGTACTCATCTCCTGTAAATAGGGCACAAACATCGGGTGCGCTTTCAGGTCAGAATATTTTTTATAGCTGATCTCCGCAAGTTCCGATATCAAAGATCTTTCCTGCTCATTGAGGTCTTTCTTAATGCTTTTGAAAACATCATTTTCAACCCCGGCTGTGAGCAACTGCTCGAAATTGAACTTAGCCTGATCTTTATTTCCAAATACACTTGTAATTGTCTGTCCTTGTATTGTTAGTTCAATTTGATTATTGGCAATGGTATTTCCCTGTGAAGCATAGAAATCGTGGGTTTTCCCGCCACCTCTTGCCGGTGGTCCACCTCTTCCATCAAAGAAAATAACCTTCACTCCATTTTCTTCAGACAATTTTGTGAGCTTTTCTTTTGCTGTATAGATTTGCCAGTTTGCTTTCAGATAACCTCCATCTTTGGTACCATCAGAAAATCCCAGCATGATGACCTGTTTCTTATTTCTTTTATAAAGGTGTTTCTGATACACTTCGTCACTATAAAGTGTTTTCATAACTTCCTCGGATTTATCAAGTCCTTCCATCGTCTCAAAAAGTGGAACAATATCTATGTTGATATCCTCTGCTGCATAGCCACAAAGTTTCATCATAACATATACATTCATCACATCTTTTACCTCATCAGAATTTGAGATAATATACCGGTGCATACCTCGTTCGCCATTACTTTCCTGAATTGTCTTTATATTATAAATACTTTTCAATGTTTCGCATGTCATTTCATCTTCAAAATCTTCGGGACTGAGAATAACATCCGACTCTAACAGATATTTTATTTTTTCATCTGCTGTTTTAGAATCTGAAGAAATACCGGAAACTTTGGAAAAAATATCATCCATTACTTTCTGATGAATTCTGCTGTCCTGACGGATATCTAATGTTGCAAAATGAGTCCCGAAGATCTTGACCCTGTCTCTGTAATCATCAAGAATATCCCTGAACAGGCCGTTATGCTGCTCAACAAGAATTTTTTCAGCTTCGTCCAATTGTGAAATGATCTCCTGTGCGGAGATTTTCGCATCTTTTTGAAAAATAGCAGCATACAATTTTTTACTTAGTTGCTCCAAAACATCAGATACACCTCGGAAACTTAGCCGTCTTCTCACATTTTTAAGATGCCCGTAATAATCTTTTAAAATTGATATTCTAAGTTCCTCCGCAACTTTAAGCGTTATATCTGCAGTTACGAAAGGGTTACCATCCCTGTCACCACCAGGCCAAAAGCCAAGCTGAATAATATCCGGACTGGGCGTGAAGTTGGAAGTCCCAAAAACCTGCTTTATCTTTTTATAAAGCTCTCCAATACTTTGATAATAAACATACCTTAAATAATAAATAATGCTCATGGCTTCATCCAAAGGCGTTGGTCTTTCCTTATTAACAAAAGGTGTTTTTCCAAGCTGCTGAAGTAATGTATCAATTTGAGTTACAGAATCATTGATAATTGCATCTCTCAAATCGTGAATGATCCTTTGTACAGCATTCGGGTAAAATTGTGTCGGGTGAGCCGTAAACACTATTTTAATGGCGAAGTCATCCATCTTTTTGCGGATAGCATTAAGATGATGTTCCTGCGATGCTCTTTCATAAAGATTCAGAACTGTTCCGGAGTCACTTTCGGAATGCAATTGCTGGAAAGCTGCGTCTTCTATACTGTCAAAAAGAACAACCTGTCTTTCTATATACTGGATAATTTTGAAAAGCAACTCTGTTTTCTGGTCTTCTGTCTTCAGCTCCGTATGTTTCTGGAAGAAGTCTTCTACTATTTCTTCGGGAGATTTTCCCAACTGATAGCCTTCCTTACTTTCCTCGTACAAAAACGGAAGAAGCATCCCGATATTCGTCATTTTATCATATGGCAAACTCATAAAAAGAGAATTGTAGATCTGAAACTTATTTTCTACAATCTGCCTGAACTTTTCGATTTTCTGATCATTTAGCATATAACAAATATACGCGACAAACTTATTAATTCAAATCTGCAAAGCATTATTTTATTAAAATCATTACGCATTTTCCAGCACCTTCAGGATTTCTGCACCAAACTTATCAATCCTGGCTTTTCCAAGTCCGCTGATGTGCTGCAGATCATCTATTTGTGATGGTTTATGTCTCGCTATAGCCATGAGATGCTTATTGTGAAAGATAATATAAGAAGGCAACTTGAGCTTATCCGCTTTTTCAGATCTCCATATCTTTAGTTTGTTATATATGATTATTTCTTCTTCAGAAAGATCATTTTCCTCATCAACAGTAATTTTTGATGCTTTTTGACTCAGATGCTTATCTTTATAATGAATCAGTACCGACCAATAATTGATATCATCTTTTATCAGCTCCGTACTGATATTGAGAATTTCATAACGGTCAAGATAATCATTAACCACAGCTTCATCCATATTCTGATAATGGTCAGAGATCCGGATTTTCAAAACTTTGATTTTCATGTGAAGAAAATTGAAATTCAATAATAAAAAAGTTATTTGGAGCCAAGCAATATCAACTCCTCAACCTTGATTTCTGCAACAGTACGTTTTATTCCATCTTTATCATCATAAGACCGGTAAGTCAGCTTCCCTTCAATAGCGATCTCCTTACCTTTCGGAACATATTTTTCCAGAATATCCACGGTTTTCCCGAATGCTACCAAGTTGTGCCATTGTGTTTCTTCTACCCTTTCGCCACTGGCATTGGTATAATAATCATTGGTAGCCAGTGTAACTGTAGCCTTTCTGTTTCCATTTTCAAAGCTGTAAACTTCCACCTCTTTTCCTGTGTGACCGATCAAAGTCACTTTGTTTCTTAACGACATAATAATATTTTTTAGATTAGACATTTATAACCGGAACGTTTTGTCGTAGTTTCCGATTTCTAATGCAAATTTTCGCCATATGGGAATAAGTATTCGGTTAAAAAACATTTATATCTGTTTATAGTCGTTTGTAAACGGATAAATAATTTTTTGCAGAATTGATGAAAAATTATAATTTTATAAATCTATAACTGTAATTAGCTTTACAATTCAGATATGATTGAGAAGTTAGTTAAAACACAAAAAAATGCAAATGGAAAATCAAACCTGCCTTGAATGCGGCGATAAGATCATTGGGCGCTCGGACAAAAAATTCTGTTCGGACGCGTGCAGAAATGCTTTCAATAATAAACAAAATAAAACGACGACAAACCTTATGAGGAATGTCAATAACAAACTCCGCAAAAATTACAGGATTCTTTCAGAAAACAATACGGAGGGAAAAACCAAAATCATTAAATCCAAACTCGAATCCGCAGGCTTTGATTTCTCCTATATCACTCAGATTATCACTTATAAAAATGGTTCCCAATATTTCTTTATTTATGATAAGGGATATAAGATCTTAGATCATGAATGGGTTCTTATTGTCGATAGAAAATAATTTAAAGTAAATTAATCTATTGCTCGTCTTAATTCAAAAAATGTAAATGTTCAAATATTTTGCTATCGCTGGGATTATTATCCTGATTGTACTCATTGCTAATCATCCTATTTTTGGAGGAACTATAAAAGGAAAACGTTTGGAGCGAATCAAAAAATCTCCTAACTATAAAGATGGTGTTTTCCAGAATCTTAGCATTACGCCTTCGTTAGCAGAAGGTTATACAATGCGCCAGGTTTTGTGGGAGTTTTTGACAGACAAAACGCCCAACAAAGTTCCTGATCACAAGATCCCCAGCACAAAAACCGATTTGAAAAACCAAAAGCCGGACGACAATTTTTTGGTTTGGATGGGCCATTCGTCTTATTATTTTCAACTTTCGAGGAAGCGATTTTTGGTCGATCCTGTTTTAAGTGGAAATGCATCTCCAATTCCGGGAACTACAAAAGCATTCGATGGAACAGATGTTTATACAACCGATGATTTTCCTGAGATAGATTTCCTGATCATTTCTCACGATCATTATGATCATCTGGATTATAAAACCATCAAAAAACTGAAACCAAAAATCAAAAGCGTGATTTGCGGTTTGGGTGTTGGCGCTCATTTTGAGCGTTGGGGTTTTGAGGAAAATCAAATCATAGAGTTAGATTGGTATGATAACAGAAATCTGGCCGATGGTTTTAAAATCACCTCTACTCCAGCCCGGCATTTTTCTGGCCGATTATTCAAGAGAAACACCACTCTTTGGTCTTCTTTTGTTTTAGAATCCCCTGATAAAAAAATCTTCATTGGCGGTGATAGTGGTTATGATTCTCATTTCAAAAAAATTGGTGAAACTTTTGGACCTTTTGACTGGGCAATTTTAGAAAATGGCCAGTACAATGAAAAATGGAAATACATCCACACTTTGCCAGAAGAGTTTGGAAAAGTAGTGAATGATCTTAATGCAAAAAATATCTTTCCGGTGCACTCGGGTAAGTTTTCTCTTGCGCAGCACGCCTGGAACGAACCTTTAGAAAAAGTAAAACAAAACAGTTTGGACAAAAACTTCCGACTTTGCACACCGATGATTGGCGAGAAAATGAATCTTGATGATGAATCTCAAACGTTTTCCGAGTGGTGGAAATATTAATTTTACACCGAAATAAATATTATATTTGTGAAATTTTTTAACCACAAATGAAGAAAATTTATTTTTTAATTTTTATATTCTTTTTTTCTTTTTTTTATTCTCAATGTGATTGTGCTAAAAATTTTGGTCAACATACAGATGATTCTACTCTGGGTATTGAAAAAACATCAGATGGGTTTTTGTATGACTTTGATTTTGGTTGGACTTCCACTGATTTCCCAGTTCAAGGGCAGTATTTAATGAAGTTTGATTTTAATTGCAATTTGTTATGGAAAAAACCAATTCAAAATGAGACTTTTACGGTAGACTCTTCTGACAATATATACACCTATAATATTGAAGGAGTCTATCAGGATTACACTTTCAAAATACGAAAATACAATCCTGTGGGAAATCTTTTATGGGAAAAATCAATTCTGTATAAAGGACCGAATACAACTTGGCTATTAGGAAATATTCCGAGACATTTATTTATTAGGAATAATAGATTGTATGTTGCAGGAGTATATCGATATGACCTCAACTTTGAAAACAAAGTTGTTTTCCATTTTGATTATTGGGGCTATAGTAGAGCAAGAGCTTTTGTAGCAAGCTATACAACAGATGGTGATTTTATAGATGCTAAAGAATTTGGAGACGGCAAAACCGAGTTGATTCAAAATTTTGAGGCGGATAATGATGGAAATATGTTTATCACTTACGGAGATGTGAATTCGAAATCGTATAAAATTCATAAAATTGATGCAAATCTTCAAGATTTATTGGTAAAAACTTTTACTAACTCTACAGGATCTATGCGTGTCCCTACTGTTTTGCATTTTAATAAATATAATTCCAAACTTTACAGTTATGATGTATCCATACCTAACATCACAATATACAACCAACAAGCAATTATTACAGAATATAACCCAAATACATTAGATATTATTCGCTCTCTGAATTTTAACAATAACTCTACGCTTCAAATACCAAGTGATGAAGGAAATAATAATCCTTTATTTCTTAACAGGATGTATTTTACAGAAGAAAACGCTAATGATATGTTTGCTTTTGGACAATTTCGAGAGTCATTAGATTTGAATGGAGTGAAGTTAGTCAGCTATCAAGCACACCCAGGGTATTACAGTACGGATTTGGTTTTTTTCAAAATTGATATTAATAGTTTGACACCTCAATTTATTTTCCAATCCACTACTACTGATGGTTATAATAGTATTAATGCTCCGAAAGAAATAATGATGAAGGACGGAAGAATATTCCTTACCGGAAATTTTAATTATAAAAAAATGCTTCTGAATGGAACAGTAATCAATAACAATAGTGGTAATGATGATGCAGATGCATTTTTGTTTCGTTATGATGTTAATAATACTATAGGAACTCTTCAATCAAATTCTCCGGTCTGTATTGGAAAAGATATAGAACTCACAGCTTCAGGAGGAACTTCATATTTATGGTCAGGACCAAATAACTTCTCTTCCACACTTCAAAATCCAAAAATATTAAATGTCACAACAGCAAATAGTGGAGACTACTCGTGTTTAATAACCGGATCTGGCAGTTGTGCAGGTAAGTTCACTACTAATGTTGTTGTAGGAGATTATATAAAACCTGTTCCAGACATTGTCAATCTTCCCAAAATAACAGGCGATTGTAAAACTGTAATAACTACAATTCCTACCGCAACGGACAATTGCAAAGGAAAAATCTCAGCAACTACTTCTAATCCATTAACATACTCTCTTCCAGGAAATTATACCATCACTTGGAAATATGACGACGGAAATGGGAATATCGAAATACAGACTCAACAAATTGAAATTACACAACAGCCTTTACCCGTTGCCACTTCTTCTCAATCTTTCTGTAAAATCGATAATAAAAGAATCTCAGATATTGCTGTAACTGCTTCTAATCCAAAATGGTATGATGCAAGCGGCAATGTGATATCAGATCTTTCTACTGTTTTATTAGACAATACAAAATATTATGTCACTCAAAACTCAAATGGTTGCGAAAGTGCTAAAAAAGAGATCCTAATAACATTGACGGACCCTAACGCTCCTTCCGGAAATGCTTTGCAGACTTTTTGCTCTGCAAGCAATCCAACTTTAAAAGATTTAAAAGTAACAGGAACAGGAATTAAATGGTATGATTCACTTGGAAAATATCTTCCTCTATCGACCAGCCTGAAAAATAATGAAACCTACTTTGCATCTCAAACTGTAGCTAGTTGTGAAAGCACAAATAAATTGGCCATAAAAGTTAATATTGTAACTAATTACCTTTCAGCTTCAGATTTCAGTGATGCTTTTTGTAATGATACAACTGCAAATTCAAAAACAATTAATCTTGATGACTATAAAAAACAGCTGATTGGCAATCCTCAGGATTATACTTTTGATTTTAAAAATAGTCTTGGTATTTCTGTAAGTGGCTCTACACCAATTTATATCGGTGAAAATATTTTTGATGTCAGAATAAAATCCAGTTTGGGATGCTATCAAGATGTAAAACTTAAGTTAAGATTAGATCGTAAACCTGAAAGTAATTTACCTGCAGAAAGAGAATTTTGTGACGATATAATTGGCGTTATTTTGGATGCAGGCAAAAGCCCGGATCCTATCTATCCTTATGCTTACAGTTGGAATACAGGAGAAACATCTCAAACAATCAAAGCGAATCAAGAAAAAACCTACAGCGTAACTATTACCACGCCTTTCGGTTGTCAGAATACATACAGTACTATTGTTAAGAAGGCAAAACTAGCTAATATCCAAAATATTCTGATAACTAATAACAGTATTACTGTGATAATGTCTGAAGCTGGAAACTATCTATATTCATTAGATGAAATTAACTGGCAAAGTTCTAATAAATTTGAAAACTTAAAAAATGATGTTTATACACTTTTTGTTAAAAATGTCTATGATTGCAGGTTAGGTTCAAAGACATTTACAATATTTTCATTGAGTAATATTTTTTCGCCTAATGATGATGGTTCCAATGACACCTGGAAAGTTACGGGTATTGAAAATTACCCTAATTCGCAAATAAAGATTGTAGATAAAAACGGCAGAATGGTCGTTAATACAGTTACCCAAAAAGGCTTCGAATGGGACGGAAAATTTAACGGTCATAAACTTCCTTCAGATAGCTACTGGTATCAGATCAAATTATCCGATGGTAGAATCTTGGAAGGTTATGTGGTAATTAAAAACAGAAACTAAATTGCCAAAATAATATATTAAAAAATCAAAAAAGTCTAATATAAGATCACAACTTCTTTTGATTTTTGTAAATAGCATATAGCTTTAAAAAAAATAAGGATAGTTATAAAAAAAGGATGAACAACCCGTTCATCCTTTTTTATTATTTAGTTAAATCTATTTTGTAGTTACAACAGAATTTTTCTGCCAGTTACTGTGGAATTTGCAGTCCTTATATTTATTATCCAAAGAAATGAACAATGAAGGAATCTTTGCATTAACCCATTTTTCAACAACCTCATTTTTCTTCTTATTCAGAGCCATATCTTTGATCCTTTCATAATCTGTGGCTAGTTCCAGCTGGTGCGCATCAATGATATCATTAACCTGAACGATGCTGATCATTTTTCTTTTCTGCTGATCTTCCTGCTGGAAAGGATCTGTAATATCATTCTTTTTAAGTCCGGCAATCTGATAAGAAATTGTAGGATCAAGACTTAGTTTTTCCAGTTTGTCCGAACCATCTTGGTTGTTGGTCATAATTCCCGCACTGAACTTATTACTTTTATCATCGGAATATTTATATGCAGCATCTTTGAAAGTAATTTTCTTTTCCAGAATAAGTGTTCTGATGCTGTCAAGTTCTTTTTTGGCAGATGCCAGCTCTTCCGCATTAGGCGTACTTTTTATAAGAATATGTCTGGCATCATACTTTTTACCATTTCTCTTAACCAACTGAATAAGATGAAATCCAAACTCAGATTCCACAGGGTCTGAAATATCACCTTCCTGAAGGTTAAGTGCAGCTGCTTCGAAAGGTTTTACCATCTGTCCCATATTGATATTTTTATAAAGACCGCCAACAGCGGCAGAGCCTTCATCTTCAGAATAGATTCTTGCAAGATTTTCAAAACTGTCTCCGTTTTTGATATCCTGTTTGATTTTCTTTAGTTTATCAACGATTTCCTTTCTGTGCGACTCCGAAAGTTTAGGATAAATGCTGATCTTGGAAAGAGACACTTCATCTTTTACATTAGGCAGCTGAAATTTGAACTGGTTATAAAAGTCCGTAACTTCATTAGGTGTTACATCCGCTTTATCTGTTATTCTGGCATATTTCTGCTGACCGTAGTAATTATCCGTATCAATCTTTTCGATAGCGTTTTTCATCTCATAAGATGTTCTGAACTTGTAAGCAGCCAGCATTGCCTTTTCATCCGGGAACTGTCCCAGGATCTGGTTATATTTATTTCCAGCCATTTCCTTGATTGCTGCACTTCTGTTCTCGATAAGCGTATCTTTTTTTGCTTCGTAGATAAGAAGTTTATTATTAAGGATGCTTTCCATAAATTCACATTTATTTCCAACATTAGTTCCCTGCTGCTTAGCATAATTAGCCTGATCCTCAATATCGGATTCCAGAATGATTTCATCACCAACAACCGCTGCAATACCGTCTATTAGCTGACCTTTTGTCAACTGTGCCGATAGTTTACCGCAAACTACGAAAAACATCGTCGATAATAAAAAAAGGTATTTTGTGTATTTTGACATTATTTTTAGATTATTAACGTGCAAAATTAGAACTATAAGCCAATTTTGCTCAATTTTAAATTATAATTATTTCTTAAAGTTTTTATTCAGTTCCGCCATAAACGCAGGTTGTATCTCTACCTTCGTTTTAGCACGCTGGGCAGCGATTGTTTTCTGAAGTAATTTTTCTGTTACCGCATCGTTCATTTCCTCTTTAGATTCTTCCAGTGTCATCTGCTGTTCCGGCAGAAGATCATCTATTGCCACCACTACATCTCTGTCTGCAATCTTGGTGAGGAAAACACCTTTCTTGAAAGGCACATTATGCTTTTTGAAAATATCCGCACTTTCCTGAATTTTTCCCTGTTCAAAATGAACAAGAACCTGATTTTTATCGTTGACCTGATTTTTGTATTTTTCTTTAAGAGCTTCCCATTTTTTGGGATCTCTGACCTCTTTTTCGATATCTTTTACCAATGCAGGATTCGAAATCACCACAGCTCTGGACTCTGCTCTTTTCTCCCAAACGAATTTGGATTTATTTTCATTATAATAATCAGTAAATAGCTGAGGATTATTCTTTAACTCATCTTTCAGGTATTCTGAGAAAATGTATTCCGAGAAGAGATTCTTTCTCAGTTCATTCAGTTCCGGCTTCACGTCAGGAAGATTTTCAAAATTCTTGGCATAAACGCCGATGATGTATTGATCTGCCTGAAAATTAAGAAGATCAGACCATTGTGTTGTAGGGATCTGCTCCAGATTCTTGTATTGGGAATCAACTGCTTTTTTCAGATCTTCATAAGTTACTTTATTAGCACCATAAGAGAAAAGAACAGCCTTCGGGTTCTTGATATTGAGATAATTCTGATAAGATTTTCTGATCTCTGTAAAATCTGCAGTTTCAGTAAATTTCTGTTGTGTTTTCAGCCAGCTTACCAGTCTTTTAGTAGCTTCGTCACCATAACTGGTTGCCAGCAGTTCTTTCTGGAAAAATCTCCTGTTTGCATCCGTAAGCGTGTAAGGTTCAATGTTATAAATATTGAAGATGAAATATTTATCGTTGAACAAGATTGGTTCCTTCGTGTAAAAATCTTTCTTCTGACCTTTCAGTGCATTGTAGACTTCATCCGGTAGTATTGGTGAGCCCATAACTGCACCTCCAGAATTTTTCTCATCATCATTGGCACCGAATTCTTTTACCACAGCCTGGAATTTCTTTCCGGATTCCAGCTCTTTATAGATTTTGGATTTTGTGGTTTCGTAATTAGCGTCTTTAGGTATCGTCAATGTCCCAAAAATCATATAGCCGAGGCTTGGTCTGGTGTTTACAACTTTAGCAAAGCCAACAACATTTCCTTTGTCAATAAAAGATGTGTAAGAATTGACAGGCGTACTTTTAACCTGCTGGTAAAGCTCATAATCCAGCATTCCCGGTTTTACATAAAACGCTTTGGAAGCTTCTGGATTGGCATTTTTTGCAAGAAAATCTTCCATCGTCATTTTTCCTGCTTTCACCTGATTGTAAAGTGCTTTATAATCGGTTTTATCATCCGCTTTCTTTTCCTTGATGAAGAGCAGCACCTGAACTTCCTTTTGGTTAGAAGTCACAAAATCAGTTAACAACGGATCTATGACAGATTTAGGATAAAATTTCTGCTCTCTTATTTCCGACAGCTTCTGGTTTACAGTATTTACGAAAAAGTTGAGCGTATCCGCTCTTTTTTCTTTTGCAAGCTGCTGCAGTAAGAGGAATTCTACTGTAGCATTGACCGATTTTTCCGGCCCGGAATTTTCCAGACCATATTTATTATCTCGGATGTAATCTTTTACCGAGATACTGTCTTTGCCAACAATCAGATACTGTGAAAAAACATTTTGCGAAGCCACAGCCAGCAATACAGGAAAAAAAATCTTCTTCATTTTTTGTATGTTAATTTATGTCACCTTTTGGAGTGCTAAATTTCATTAAGGTTAAATTTATATTGCAGATTCAAAAGAAGTAAGCTCACGGAACTGCATAATTCTCTCGCTCAGTTCCTGCTTTGTAACGTCCTGAATTCTCTCTGTCCCGAATTTTTCTACAGTGAACGATGCCATTGCGCTACCAACTATAATGGCAGTTTTCATACTTTCAAAACTGAAATCGCCTTTCTTAGTCAGATAAGATGCGAATCCACCAGCAAAAGTATCACCAGCCCCGGTCGGATCAAATACTTCTTCCAAAGGCAACGCCGGAATTGCAAATACTTTTCCTTCGTGGAACAAAAGCGCACCGTGCTCTCCTTTTTTGATGATGACAAACTTAGGACCCATTTCGTGGATTTTCTTTGCTGCCTTCACCAGAGAATATTCGCCGGAAAGCTGTCTTGCTTCTTCATCATTAATGGTAATTACGTCTGTTTTGGCGATAACTTTCATCAGATTATCCCAGGCAATATCCATCCAGAAATTCATCGTATCCAAAATCACAAGTTTAGGTTTTGATTTCATTCTTTCCAGAACAGAAAGCTGAACAACAGGATCAAGATTTCCGAGAAGAAGAACATCAGCATCTGCAGAATGTTCCGGAACCTTCGGGTCAAAGTCTGCCAAAACGTTAAGCTCGGTTACCAAAGTATCTCTTGAATTAAGATCATTGTGATATTTCCCGCTCCAGAAAAAAGTTTTACCTTCCTTCACCACTTCCACTCCGTCTACATTGATATTTTTAGAAGTCATCATATCCAAATATTCCTGCGGAAAATCGCCGCCTATAACGGACACTAAACTTACTTCCGTTTCCAAAGCAGAAGCGGCTAAGCCGATAAAAGTGGCTGCGCCTCCAAGAATTTTATCTGTTTTTCCAAAGGGTGTTTCAATGGCATCAAATGCTACAGTTCCTACTGCTAATAATTTCATATTTATTTGTTTTTGTCCGATGTCCGATGATGGATGTCGGAAGTATTTATATTTTATTATTTTTTTGTTTCGTATTGAAAGTCTTCTGACCTCTGACTTCCAACTTCGTACTTACTTTTTCCATTCAAAAGAATCAATAAGATGTAAAAGGTCTTTCTTCACATAATCCACAGCCGGCGCCAGTGAGTCCGGGCGCGGACGGGAATTGAAATACAGGTTACCCGTCACAAAATGTCTTGTGCTGTCTGTAACAAAAAACTGTATATTGGAAGCGGTCTGACCTTTCAACTCATAAAAGTTCCCATAAACCTTTCTTTCCGGATACTGGAAAAACTTGGTATCGATAGCGCTGGCCTTGATGGTATGCTCGTAAACCATTTTCTCCACTTCTCTCACATGGAGGTCAAAATCATTTTTTACGGGAAAATAGGTAATGAAAACTTTTGCCTTCATTTTAGGATAATTGATGTAATACCAGCAATTCTCCTTGGCGTTCTGAACCTTTGCAAAATCCGAATATTCGAAGGAATAATTGCAAGGCGAATCGAACCTGAGATACTTCGGATTCGGGTATTCCAGACGCAGATCTCCTTTCGGCTTGGGAATCGGTTCCTTGCCGCAGGAAAACAGGGTTAATCCAATAAAAAGTCTGAGCAGATTTTTTAACATCCGGCAAAAATAACAATTAGAAATGATACAGAGAATTTTGATTCCCAAATTTTTGTTAAGAATGATTGATTTACAGAGAAATGAGGAGATAATAATCAGCAATAATATTAATTCCCTAGCTGATTTTGGAAATTTTGCGGATTTATTCTATAAAAATTTTTGTCATTCCGATTTCTATGACATATTCAAACTATTTATATAATTTTTTTCATAGGATTTTCCATTTTTAGCGAGTGCGAAAATCCTGTGAATAATCTTATTTCTTACAGCGTTCAAAATTGCCA
>CAJYLO010000016.1 GCA_913776245.1 uncultured Chryseobacterium sp. | reverse complement strand
GTAAGATTAATACAATATATATATTATGAGTAAATTTTTACAATTGTTATTTTCTGTATGTATATTCGGTTTTGGATTTTCGCAGGAAATGAAACCTATTGCAAAGAAAGTAGCAGATCAAAAGGCTGCTAATAAAAGTTTTGTTAAATTCAATCCTTTTTCAAGGGATATTGTATCCAGGAATGCCGCTACTTACAAAAATGAAGCAGAAGGCGTAGCTGTTATGCAACTTAAATCTGGAGAGCTTGAAAGAATAATAAATGAAAGGCCAGAAACAATGGAAATGAGTTTTCCTTTTGAAGATGGTGAATTGACGGTGGAATTAGTAAAAGAAAATATTCTTACTACTGATTTTCAGGTTGAAACAGATAAAGGTATAAAAGCTTATACACCAGGAGTTTATTACCAGGGTATTATTAAAGGTGATAATAATTCTGTTGTTGCGTTCAGTTTTTTTGATAATGACATTGTTGGTGTTGCTTCTACAAATGAGTTGGGAAATGTCGTTTTGGGTAAAACAAAAAATTCTCAGGATTTTGTTTCCTACAGTGATTACAAATTAAAACCGAAGAACCCCTTTGCATGTGGTACCGAAGAGCTTCCTGAAAATGCGAATAAATACATTAGTTATAATCCGAGAAATAAAAAGTCTTCATTAACAACAAACTGCATAAGAGTCTATTTTGAAGTAGGGTATGGACCATATACACAAAATGGATCTAATGTAAATACTACTACGAATTGGGTATCCGCATTATTTAATAACATAAAAGCGCTATATACTAATGAAAACGTAAATATAGCGATGAGCACTGTTTATGTTTGGACTTCAACAGATCCATATTCAGGTCAGCCTGGAACGATTCTTAATCAGTTCAGAACTACAAGAACAACTTTTAATGGAGATCTTGCTCAGCTTATAAGAAATCCAGCGACCACAAGTGTTGCTTACGTTGATGGACTTTGTGGGAATTATAAATATTCTTACTGTGGTGTAAATAATCAGAATGTTGCTGTACCTACATACTCTTGGAATATAGAAGCAATGACTCACGAACTCGGACATAATCTCGGATCTCCACATACACACGCTTGTGCCTGGAATGGTAATAATACAGCAATAGATGGTTGTGGGCCAGCATCGGGAAATGATGAGGGTTGTGATGGTCCTCTTCCTACAACAACTAAGGGAACTATTATGAGCTATTGTCATCTGGTTTCATCAGTTGGGATTAGTTTTGCCAATGGTTTTGGACCTCAGCCTGGAGACCTTATCAGACAAACTATCGATTCTAAAGCGTGTATGAGTGGAGATTGTTCAAAATCCTGTGATGTTACGGTATCTGGTATTTCAATAACAAATATCGGGGAGACAAGCGCTACTGTTAATATTACTGACAATATATCAACTTCTTGGAAGTACAGAGTTTCCAAAATAGACGGCACCATCGTTAAATCCGGAATTGTATCATCTAAGATAATTAATTTAACAGATCTTACTCCAAATGTATTTTATAAAGTAGAAGTTGGAACAGATTGCTCTCCTTTATATCAAAAATCACAGATTATACTGACTGGCGATAACTGGTGTGGAAAAACAGTTACAGATACAGGTGGGGAAAATGGAAATTATTCTAATAATGAAAACTGGACAAAAACTTTCTATCCAAATGATCCATCTCAGAAGCTGAAAATTACTTTTACTGAATTTGATATGAGCGATGGGGATTACATCATAGTTAGAAATGGTTTATCGACAGGTGTACCATTTCAGGGAACTATTTCTGGTAGTACTTTACCTCCATCTTTTGAATCTACACATTCATCAGGTGCTATTACGATCACCTTCCGTTCATCTACGGGAATGACAAAGCCTGGCTTCAAGGCCAATTTCAGTTGTACTTTTCTTGCAGTTGATGATGTTGTAAATGCAAAAGATGTTGCAGTATATCCTAATCCGGTTAAAAATCAGTTTACATTAAAAGGAATTAATAAAATTGTTTCTTTGGAGGTCTATGACATTTCCGGAAAACTGGTTAAGCAATTTGATAAGGATAGTTTAGTGAGAAATACGTTTGATATTTCTTCAATGAAAACAGGAAGTTATGTTCTTAAAGTTAAAACTGAAAACGACAGTTTCACTAAGAAGCTAATCAAACAATAATTAATAGATTATTAAAACCGGCAATGTTTTGCCGGTTTTTTTATGCAAATTCTACATAGATTTTTTCTCCGGTATTCATTCCGAAAAGTGTGGATGCACCATTCAGTACGCTGCCTTTGTAGATCGTAATTTCAAGAAGTTCGGCGTCATTGAAGATAACGGATGACTTACCGTGGAATTCCGGCTCCCTTTCCCAGTCCGTTACAACATCCGTATACTGATCGTAGATTTTTGTCAGAACAATATTGCGGAATTTTACAGTAAAGTTTTCTGATAGGGATGCATATTTCTCAAAGAATTTCCGGCTGATATTGGAAACCACATTTCCAAAATTATCAATATACATTACCTCTCCAACAATCATTTTTTCACTTTCATTATAAATTGCTTTCGGAAAAGAGATGTCTTTTACCGATTTGATTTTTCTTCCAATAACTTCCGGAAGGCCGCCCTTGTAGATATGCATAGCGGCAGGGACAAAAATATCCGTGGACGGAAAAGAAACTTTATCATCAAAACGGTTGTTCAATGTGATTTCATAGATCGCTTCCGGTTTTATATCAAAAAACATCAGGTTAATAATACCATTATCTGCAGAAATAAAATAATGTCCGTCTATTTTTGTAATAATATTTTTTCTTGATTTATGATGGAAACTGTCTACAGAAATAATGTGGATGCTCCCTTCCGGGAAGAATTTGTAGGCATTTCTAACAATATATGCTGTCTGGAGAAGGTTATATGCCATAATGTTATGAGTAATATCCACAACTTTCACTTCCTCGCTCCAGCTGAGTATTTTTCCTTTGATACTTGCAACCCGATGATCTACAAGTCCATAATCCGAAGTAAGCGTGATAACCGGCATTGTTTTTTATATTTAACCGCAAAGTTAGCACAATTCAAATTTTTAAAACGAACAGATCATATCAAATCTATTCATATATTTGTTATACTAACTCCTAATATTACTTATGTTCGAAATAAATTATGAACTAGAAGGTATAGACACCAAAACTTTTTATGGTGTGCAAAACCAGAATTTCAACCTTATCAAATCCAGCTTTCCAACGCTGAAGATCACAGGCAGGGATAATTTTATTTTTGCTATGGGCAATCGTGAAACTCTGGATTTACTCAGACAAAAACTGGATGATATATCAGCTTATATTTCCAAACACAATTCATTAGATGTAAAACACCTGGAATCTCTTCTGAAGCTGAAGGATGAAAATGAAAAACAGCTGGTGTTTGATCAGGACATTATTGTAAAAGGCGTAAACGGAAAAGCTATCAAAGCAAAAACAACCAATCTTAAAAAGCTGGTAAAGGTTTCTGAAAAAAAAGATATGGTTTTCGCAATCGGTCCTGCCGGAACCGGAAAAACCTATACAAGCGTCGCTTTGGCGGTCAGGGCTTTGCGGGATAAGGAAGTGAAAAGGATTATTTTGACAAGACCGGCTGTGGAGGCTGGTGAGAGCTTAGGTTTTCTTCCGGGTGATCTGAAGGAAAAACTTGATCCGTATTTGCAACCGTTATATGATGCGCTTCGGGATATGATTCCTCACGAGAAACTGGAAGGTTTTATGGAAAAAAAAGTCATTGAAGTGGCACCATTGGCATTTATGAGAGGAAGAACTTTAGACGAAGCTTTTGTGATTCTGGATGAAGCCCAGAATACAACACATTCCCAGATGAAAATGTTCCTGACAAGGATGGGTATGAACGCTAAATTTATTATAACTGGTGATCCCAGCCAGATAGATTTGCCTCCGAAGCAGCAGTCCGGCCTGAAGGAATCCATGCAGATTCTGAAAGATATTGATGAGATAGGCTTTGTGCATCTCACGGAAGAAGATGTGGTGAGGCATCCTGTTGTGAAGAAAATTATTGTTGCTTATAACAATAGTGAGAAGAAGGATCAATAATTGGCATTAAACTTGGAGACTTTTTTATAGTTAAATATTTAAAACTATGAAAAAGTTATTTATGATTGCAGCTATGGCTGTATTTGGACTGTCAAGTGCGCAGGAAGGTTTTAAACTGGGAGCTCATATCGGTATTCCTGTAAGTGATGCTGGTGATGCTTCATCATTCAACTTGGGTTTGGATGCTGCGTATATGTGGAATGTGGGAAGCGGTTTTGATCTTGGTATTGCAACAGGCTATTCGCATTTTATAGGAAAAAGTAATAACGGATATAAAGTGGATGATTTTGGCTTTATTCCAATTGCAGCTTCAGGAAAGTATAGATTTTCGGGATCACCAGTTTCCATCGGTTTAGATTTAGGTTATGGGATCTCTACGAAGGATGGAATAGACGGAGGTTTATATTACCAGCCAAAAGTAGCCTATAATTTTTCTCAGGGAGAATTATATCTGGGATATCAAGGCATTAATTCTAAAATCGGTCCTTTTGACTTTGGAGTAGGTTCAGTCAATTTGGGATATAATTTCTTTTTGAAGTAAAAGCTTATAAACTCTATAAAAAACTCTGGCAAATGTCAGAGTTTTTTTATTGGTAAAGATTTATGCCCAGATTATTTATTAAGATATTTAACTATTAAATTAGTGAAAAATAGCAGTTTTATTTGGTAGTTTAAAAAATAGTATTAATTTAGCAATGTTTTAAGTTAATTTAACAATTTACTAACATATAAATTAAAACTATGAAGAAATTAATTTTATTAGCTGCTGTTGCAGTGTTTGGGTTGTCTAATGCACAATCAGGTTTTAGCCTTGGTGCTCATGTAGGTTTACCAACTGGTGATGCATCAGATGGTTATAGCTTTGTTCTAGGAGTAGATGGTGCCTACAGATGGCCGGTTGCTGCTGAATTCAATCTGGGTCTTGCGACTGGTTATTCTGCTTGGTTGGGTAAAACTGTGAAATACGACTACGGATTTGGTATGTCAGGAGAGGTAAAAGTTGAGACTTTAAGTATGGTTCCTCTTGCAGCTTCTGCACAATATATGCTAACACCGCAATTCAGTTTAGGAGTAGATTTAGGTTATGGATTTCTTTTCGCTAGCGGAGAAAGTGATGGAGGATTCTACTACCAGCCAAAAGCTGCTTACCATTTCGGTCCAAGCCAGGTTAATCTTGCTTATGCCGGAGTTTCAAAGAATGGAGCTACAATTAGCTCAATCAATCTTGGTTACGCTTATACATTTGGAAAATAATTTTTTTTCAAAAATATTTCAAACCGCCAATCGGCGGTTTTTTTATGCAAAAATTTTAAAAACAGAATTTTAGACCTCGTCAAAAAATTGTATTTTCGCAGGAAAGCAAATCAAATATAATGAGCAAATCAATCGAAGAGCTGAAAAGCCTTTCAACGCAGATCAGAAGAGATATTTTGAGAATGGTTCACGCTGTAAACAGCGGTCATCCCGGCGGATCGCTTGGCTGTACGGAATATTTTGTGGCACTTTACGGGGAAGTAATGGATTACAAACTTCCTTTCACAATGGAAGGAAAAGGTGAAGATCTGTTCTTCCTGTCAAACGGACATATTTCGCCGGTATTTTACAGCACATTGGCAAGATTCGGATTTTTTCCGGTCGCCGAACTTTCAACTTTCCGAAAGCTGAATTCCAGATTACAAGGTCACCCGACAACACACGAAGGCCTGCCGGGTGTTAGAGTAGCTTCCGGTTCTCTGGGACAGGGACTTTCTGTAGCTCTTGGAGCTGCTCAGGGAAAAAAGCTGGATAAGGATGAAGCGTTGGTGTACACCCTTCACGGCGATGGGGAATTGCAGGAAGGACAGGTTTGGGAAGCTTTTATGTATGCGGCTGCTAAGAAAGTGGATAATATCATTGCGACGATAGATTATAACGGAAGACAGATTGATGGTGATACGGATGATGTTCTTTCTTTGGGAGATTTGAGAGCAAAGTTAGAAGCTTTCGGATGGCTGGTTCTGGAAGAAAAGAACGGAAACGACCTGGAAGCCGTCATAGCTATTCTAAAAAAAGCAAAATCCGAAACAGGAAACGGAAAACCTGTGGCAATACTTTTACATACAGAAATGGGAAGCGGTGTAGATTATATGATGGGAAGCCACTCTTGGCACGGAAAAGCACCTAATGATGAACAACTGGAAACAGCCTTCAAACAACTATATCTGGAAGCACCAGCAGATTATTAATCATAATTGATATAAAAATTAATGACAAACGATTTTATGAAGTAAATATTAAAATCACTATCAAATATCATTTATCAATTATAATATTCATCCATCAATCATAATAAAATGAAATATACATATACAGAAAAAAAAGATACACGTTCAGGTTTCGGAGCAGGATTAGCTGAATTGGCTGATAAAAATCCAAATGTTGTCGCACTTTGTGCAGACTTAATCGGATCCCTGAAAATGGAGAAATTCATAGAAAAAGCACCCGAAAGATTTTTCCAGACAGGAATAGCCGAAGCTAATATGATGGGTTTGGCAGCCGGACTTACTATCAATGGGAAAATTCCGTTTGCAGGTACTTTCGCCAATTTTGCAACATCCAGAGTTTATGATCAGATCCGTCAGTCGATTGCTTATTCCGGGAAGAATGTGAAAATTGCCGCCTCTCACGCAGGAGTAACTTTGGGCGAAGACGGTGCAACACACCAGGTTTTGGAAGATATCGGGATGATGAAAATGCTGCCGGGAATGACGGTCATCAACCCTTGCGATTATAACCAGACCAAAGCGGCTACATTAGCTGCCGCAGAACACGAAGGCCCTGTTTATCTCAGATTTGGGAGACCTGTGGTTCCTGTTTTCATTCCGGAAGATATGCCTTTCGAAATCGGGAAAGGAATTCTTTTGCAAGAAGGAACGGATGTAACCATCGTTGCAACAGGCCATTTAGTTTGGGAATCTTTGCTTGCCGCAGATGAGCTTGAAAAAGAAGGGATTTCAGTTGAAATCATCAACATCCACACCATTAAGCCTTTAGATGAAGAGATTATCCTGAAGTCTGTTGAAAAAACCGGAAAAATAGTTTCGGCAGAAGAACACAATTTTCTTGGTGGTCTTGGCGAGTCTGTTGCCGGAATGTTATCCAGAAGAAGACCAACACCGCAGGAGTTTGTTGCCGTCCACGACACTTTCGGAGAATCCGGAACACCGGCTGAATTGATGAAGAAATATCAGATCGATGCTGATGCTGTCGTAAAAGCAGTCAAAAAGATCATCGAAAGAACAAAATAATCCAAAATCATATCATATAAATCCACCCTTAGTTGGTGGTTTTTTTTATTTTACTATACCAACTGCTTTTTTAGATTTGGGCAGCTTGATCCGTCTTCCGCTCCCGCTTTTTTCTGTCATTGCGAGCGACGTGAAGCGGTCTTCAGAACTTTTGTACGATCGCAATAACAGAAAAAGAGCTCCGCTCAAGCCGGGCTGCGTGTGATTCGTTGGTTAATATTTTTATAAAATAAGTTTTGTCATAGAAGCTTTCATTATAAATATTTAATTTTGACAATGCTTCAGATTCCGGAACATAAAATCCCTATTATCGAAATCAAAACTGATTTTGATGTCCGGATCTTTATCAAAAGAGAAGATCTGATTCATCCCACAATTTCCGGCAACAAATTCTGGAAACTTTTTTTCAATGTCAATCAGTATCTAAAGCCGAAACCGGAAAACCCTTTGATAATATCATTTGGAGGAGCATTTTCCAATCATATAGCGTCGGTTGCAGGTTTTGGAAAAGAATTCGGGATTCCAACAGTTGGGATCATCAGGGGAAATGAACTGGAAAATAACTGGCAGCGTAATCCCACACTTTCCGAAGCTTGCGAAAACGGCATGCAGTTCTTTTTTGTTTCAAGGGAAGACTATCAAAATAAAGAAAGATTGACCCAAGAATTTTCCGATAAATATCCGGATGCACTCATCATTCCTGAAGGCGGAAGTAATGAAATGGCCGTTGAAGGTGTCCGGTATATGCTGGGAAATGACACCAAAGATTTTGATTATCTTTGCACGGCTGTTGGAACAGGCGGAACAATTGCCGGGGTTTCCAGGTTTGCGGAGCAACATCAAAATGTGATTGGAATCAGAGTTGTTAAGGATGATTCGCTGGAAAAAACAATTTCTGAATGGAGCGGAAGAAATAATTTTGAACTGATGGATGCCGCTGAAAACCGTTACGGAAAAATATCGGATGAGAATATCCGTTTTATAAATTGGTTTTATAACGAATATAAGATTCCACTGGATCCAATCTACACAGGTAAAATGATGGAGATGATTTTTGATTTGGCGGAGAAAAAATACTTTCCAAAAGATTCAAAAATTCTGGCGTTTCATACCGGCGGATTGCAAGGAATCAAAGGCGCTAATTTGTTTTTAAAAAATAAAGGAAGGGAGCGGATTGCGGAATAAAACCCCTTCAGAGTTTCAAACTCTGAAGGGGTTGGGTTTGTAAGATAAAACCGTCTATTATGCTGAAAACCCATAGACTACAAAGATATAGTGGAAAGCGGGATAAAGCTCCTAAAAATTGTTTGAGAGGTTTGGGTAATTGAATGTTTGAGGATTTTAATTAATTAAAAGAAGAATGAAAAAGTTATTAATAATAGGTTTTGTAAGTATTTTAGGCGTGGTGAAAGCACAAACCTGGAAAACGGAAGACCAGTATATCCAGAAATTTGCACCTTATGCGGTGGAAGAAATGGAGAAATATAAGATCCCGGCAAGCATCACTCTGGCTCAGGGACTACTGGAAACGGCGGGCGGACAAAGCCGGCTGGCGCTGGAAGGGAAAAACCATTTCGGAATCAAATGCAAGGAAGACTGGACGGGCAAAACCATGAAGCACACCGATGATGCACCTAACGAATGTTTCCGCGTATATGAAGATCCTAAGCAGTCTTACGAAGACCATTCTGTTTTTTTGGCAACACGGAAGTACTACACCAAGCTCTTTGATCTGGATCCCAAAGATTACAAAGCCTGGGCGCACGGGCTTAAAAAAGCGGGCTATGCGACCAACCCAAGATATGCCTACATCCTGATCGACAAAATTGAGCGGTACAAGTTGTATGAATTCGATAATACAACAAAAGATGAGGTTTACTATGCGATTCTGAAATTATATCCGAACCTGAATAACGATGCGGTTTTTATGGCTCAGCTAAGCCAGCAAAAGCAGAATGAGAAAGTAGCGCCGCCTACCATCAAAGTAGATTATGAGCAAGGATCTTATGCGAAGCAACAAAAAAAGGTTTCCGAAATAGTGGATGCCAAAAGCAAAGCAGAGCTTCTGAAAAACATCCTCGTGAAAAATCATCCCAACGGCGACTTGAAATTCTTTATTATGCCGGTAGATGCTGACGTTTCCGATATTGCGAAGAAATTCGGGATCAGTGAAAAACGACTGATGAAATACAATGAACTGGAGGATTCCAGACTGGCGAAAAATGATATTATTTTCTTAGAAGGTAAAAATTCATCAGGAAACAAAGAAACTTACAAAGCCGGAATTGGCGAAACAATGCACGATATTGCCCAGAAATTCGGAATCAAGCTGAAGAAACTCTATTCTAAGAACAGAATGGAAGCGGGAGAAGAACCGAAAGCCGGACAGGTAATTTATCTGCAAAGTAAAAAACCGAGAAGTTAGGAAATCAGAAGTTAGAATACTTTCGATAATATATGTTCTCGCAGATTGTCCTAATTGAGCAGATTTTTTAATCTGCAAAATCTTGAAAATCTGCGGGAATTTTTTAAAACTTAATTTTAATAACCTCCGACTTCCGTCATCGGACTTCGGACCAAATAAACAACTGAAATGTTATACCAAAGAAGTTCCGCGCTTTTTGAAGAAGCGTATAAATATATTCCGGGCGGTGTCAATTCGCCGGTGCGTGCCTTCAAATCTGTTGGAGGTGTCCCGATTTTTATGAAGTCTGCCAAAGGGGCTTACCTTAGAGATGAGGACGACAGAACCTACATCGATTATATCAACTCGTGGGGACCGGCAATCCTAGGTCACACCCATCCCGAAGTTTTGGAGGCTCTCAAACTGCAGGCTGAGAAAGGATTTTCTTTCGGAGCGCCGACGGAATTGGAAACCGAGATTGCCAAATTCATCGTAGAAAATGTTCCTAATGTAGACCAGATCAGAATGGTTTCTTCCGGAACCGAAGCTTGTATGAGTGCCATTCGGTTGGCGAGAGGTTACACGGAAAGAGATAAAATCATCAAGTTCGAAGGTTGTTACCACGGACATTCGGATTCGTTTCTGATCCAGGCGGGAAGCGGAATGGCGACTTTCGGAAGCCCCAATTCTCCAGGCGTGACCCAGGGAACAGCAAAAGACACTTTGTTAGCTGAATATAATAACATCGAACAGGTTGAAGACCTTTTCAGAAATAATCCTGGGCAGATTGCGGCCATCATCGTAGAGCCGGTTGCAGGAAATATGGGTTGTATTCTGCCGGAAAATAACTTCCTTCAAAACCTTAGGAAATTATGTGACGAGAACGGAACCTTATTGATTTTTGATGAGGTAATGACCGGTTTCCGTCTGGCATTTGGCGGCGCGCAGGAAGCTTTGGGCGTGAAAGCGGATTTGGTGACTTACGGAAAAGTGATTGGTGGCGGTTTGCCGGTTGGTGCTTTTGCCGGACCCAACGAAATTATGAACTGGCTTTCGCCAAGAGGACGCGTTTACCAAGCCGGAACTTTGAGCGGAAATCCTCTCGCAATGAGAGCAGGTCTTAAAACTTTGCAATTAATAAAACAAGATGCAGATTTCTATAAAAAATTAGATAAAACCACCGAAACTCTGGATTTCGAAATCGGGAAAATATTGAACGAGAAAGGCATCCGACACCGCATCAACCGAAAGGGAAGTATGATGTCGATTTTCTTTGATGTGACGTCTGCGAGTAATTTTAATGAAGTGAATAATTCCAACATCGGATTGTTCAACAATCTGTTTCATCAGGTTTTGGAACAGGGGATTTATCTTCCGCCAAGTGGCTACGAGACCTGGTTTATTTCATCCGCCATTGGCGATAACGAGATTGATAAAACGCTGGAAGCTTTCAGGAAGTTTCAGTATTAGATAAAGAAAAACCTTTCCGATTGGAAAGGTTTTTTTTGTGTCTTGTAATAGGAACTTATTTTATAGAGTCACGAATTGCAAATCCGCATCACCGTGATTACATTTTATTGGTATCTATTTAAACATTTTACTTATTGATAATAGTTTTGGAGCATCCATTTCAATTGTTTTTGAGTTTTCTCGAATATATGATTGTTTGCCAACGAATGAAATTTCTGTTTGTCTTGGTACGCGAATTCTTATTACGGACAATCCTTTATAATCGATAATATCGATTTGACTTTTAACTTGGCTTTTAAGAGGTTCGGATAGTTGCGATTTATCAATTTCTCCTAAAATTTTATTTATATAATCATCTAAGGTCCACCCTAAAATTTTCAATTCTCTATCAATACCAACAATATGTCTATCATTAACTGTTTTGTATTCTATTTTATCTAAACTCTTTACAGTTTCAGCATCACTTAATTTGTCAGCAACTCCTATAAAAAGAAAGCCATCTTCTTCGGGACCAATATTTGCGATAGCACAAATAGTCTGAATTAATTCTAAGTAAAGTTTGTTGTTAAGTTTTCGTTTTGGAGATAAATCAAAAAAACCTTGTTTACACTCATATCTGTTTGATTCAATCTTAGATCTTCTAATTGAGTTTTCAAAATCTAATGCTAAACCTGCTCCGTGTTTTAAAACTGGAGGATCTTTCTTAACAAAATATTTCCGTATAAGTCCATAAGTAAGATTTATGTTTTTTTCTCGGTCTGCTGTTACAGAATAATTTGCGGTTGAAGTCATTTTCTTTTGTAAATCTTTTAATGCTTTTACGATTTTTTCATTTTCAGCGGGTGACTTTTCTTCTTTTACTATTAGAGTAAAAAGGGCCATAAAGATTGAGTAAAATGATTCTTTTATTGGATTTCTTGACTTAGGATTAGTAACATTTATAATTGTTGTACCTTGTGATTCAAATATTTGTTCTAAAATAGAGAAAACTACTTTAATTTCGTGAGTTATTCTTTCCGCACCATAAACAATTAATTCTTTATTTAATTCTTTATGTACATCAGAAGTCTCGTCATAAATTTTATTGAACAAATCTCTACTTTTTGCCAAAGGTTCGTCTTTTAGTATTGATGCTACCAAATCAACAATCATTTCTTCATCTTCACTATCCCTTAACTGTTTTTTCCAAATAACACCATTTTTACACCAAAAAATATCTTCCGCAATTAAACCATATCCAATGTTTTCTCTGTTAGAATCAATACTAATCTCAGGCATATCTGATAACTCAAGTAAATCTTTTGAGGAATCACCACGAATTTCAGATGATATTTTTCTAATTAAATCTGAAAAATTATCAATCATACCAGCCTGTCTTTTTTCTTGAGGACTTAATTGTTTTCCTCCTGAGTTAATCCTTCCAAATATATCTGTAATGGTTGATTCGTCTGAATTAGGATATATTGTTATTGCAAGTTGATAATCTAAAAAGTTAGCACATTTCTGTGGGTCAAGCAATTCATCTTCATTATCCTTAGCACTAAACAATTTATTGTCAGAATTTTGTTTTGCTCGTGATGATTGTTTTACATCGAAATATTTCCCTTGAACTTCAAACCTATTTTCAATAAATGATATTATAGAATTTAACCTTTGTAAACCATCTATAATCTCAAATTTGTCGTCATTAGTTTTTGCAAGTAGTATAAGTGGAATAGGAAAGTCGGAAATTATACTATCAATTAAAAATTGCTTTTCATCAACTGTCCAAACTAATTTGCGTTGATACTTTCGATTAACTAAAAATTTTTTCTCCGAGTATTGTCTATAAATTTCTTGAATACTCATTCCTCTAGGTGTCAAACTCATATATTTGGTATTTGTCGTTATCTACAATTACAGTTAATATCTATCCTCACGCCCTTGCAAATCCAGATAATAATTCCCTAAAAATAATCAAATAAAAACACACACCAAAACTTTTAATTCTCACCAACCCATCCCAACACGTCCATCATCCCTCCCGACACGTCACCCCACGTATCCCGCCACGTCCCAAATACCTCCGGACACGTTCAACCACCACTCCGGACCTTTCCGGAACGTATCCGGATAGGTCTGCAACCTCGCCAGACCGTTGTGCCACGTCTCCGGATAGGTCAGGTGACGTGTCCGCACCCTTCCTGGACGTGTCCGGATACGTCTCATAACCACTGCAGACCCTTGCAGAACGTATCCGGATAGGTAAAAGCAAAAAAATACCCCTCCAAATGTGCGGAGGGGTGATTGATGATTTGTTGTTTTACGGTTGGTTTTCCGTTGGCGGCGCAGTGGATGTCGAGTTTTTCACAAAGAACTGCTTCAGCTCCCGGTATTTGTCCTCGAATCCCGGTGCAGACGTGCCCGCTTTGTACGTAGTGTAGGAATAATCTACGAGGGCTGCCTGGTAGTTGTCATAGTCGTGCAGGGTTTTGGCATTATTCAGCCTGGTGATGATGCTTTCCAGCCTGCTGATCATTGCCTCCATATTTTTCCTTGAGGTATGATCTTTCGTAAATTCCTCCCAGTCCACTTCGGGCGAGCTGAGGGTGGGCTGGCTCTGGTAGAAGTCATAGACCTTGTTCACAAAGAGTTTGTTCTGCTCATTGATGCTGCCGTAGCGTCTGCGGTCTTCTACAGAAAGGTTGACTGTGATGTCTTCAATGGCTGTTTCGAGAGACGAAATGGCATCGTTGGCGGCAGTGATCTTGGCACTGCTCAAATGGACGGCGTTCAAATTGGTTAATCCCATCATTTTTGATTTTAAAGGTTAATATTATTTATATAAAATCGCGTGTTTTTGTTTGGATAAAGGCTAAGGTAGAAAAAAAATCAACACTGTGAGATTTTTTTTAATATAAAATGACTTATAAGTAAAAAAAATCAATTAATAGGCGGGCTGCTATCCGTGCTGTCTTTTAAAAATAAAAATAGCCCTAACAAAAATCTGCTAAGGCTATTTTCTTGATATGAAGAATTTAGTGTTTAATCACTTTTTTCGATATGGATTTTCCGTTTTCCAATATTGCATTCAGGATGTAAACGCCTTTTGGGAGATTCGACAGATCGATCGTTTTCGAAGCTGACTTCAATACGGTTTTTCCTGTGAGATCTGTAATCGTTGATTCTTTGACTTTGTCGCTGGCGATGTTGATGTAATCCAAAGTTGGATTTGGATAAATGATAAGATCTGCCTTTGACAGAGAATTATTATTGGTTCCCAAAGTTTCCAGGCTTATCTGATATTTTATTAATCCTAAATCTGACGTACTGAAGTAGATATCCGCTTTATCATCATCCAGAAAATCAATGGCGGAAGATTCTGAGAAAAGATAACCCAGTTTCTCAGGAGCAACTTCGCCCCAGGTTTGTCCGGAATTGGTGGAATAAACGATTCTCACTTGTGAAGGCGGATAAGCATAACCTTCGCCGCTTCCGTTCATAAAATTGGAAGCCGCTACGATAACGCCGTCCTTATAAGGCGAGAATTCGGCTCTGTTGATAACATTGTCACTATAGATCCGAGTCCACTTCACACCGGCATCATTGGACATGAAAATACCTTGTGTGGTGGACAAAAGCAATTGGTCTTTGTTGAAAGGATTTTTGTTAATGTCATAAATGAAATCGGCATTGCTTTCCAATACTTCTAATCCGCTTTCCGATGGTGTCCAGTTTTGTCCGCCATCTGTGGTTCTGTAAACATTATTATTCTGGGAAATAACCACATTATTCTCATTAGTTTCATCAATGCTGATTCCGAAAACCGGTCCGAATGAAGGCAGCATCACTTCGGTACTTGTGATCCCGCTCATATCGGTGAAGTCAAATTTCCTTACAGACTCGTCAAAGGCAACCCAGGAATGATTGGTGTTCGATTTGGATGTGGCGACTCTCATAATATTCAGCCCATAATCACTGTAACCTGTGGAATAATTGGCACCGTGATTGGCACTCACTGCAAAGGTAGACCCCATAAAATTGCTTGAAGTTACGTAAACTCTTCCTGCGACCAGCGGGTCAGCAACGAGACCGGTACTTCTGAAATTCGGAAAGAAGTTGATAGCCATAAGACCGATTCCTGTTTCTGTTCCGGTTTGGAAATCCTGATGGATGAAGCCTCTTCTCAATCCATAATACAAATGCTTCTGCGAATTTTTGTGAAAGGTCACCCTATCTGTATTGTTCGCAAACGGATTTTTAAATCTCGATAATGTGATGCCGCCATCCAAAGACCGGAAGGGGTAATAATTGGAACTGATGATCACTTCATTGCTGTTATTAGGGTTGTAAGTAGCATTTAGTCCGTAGTAATATTTATTTTCCAGGTCATTGGCAGGATAAACATAATTGGTCCAGGTATTTCCGCCATCTTTTGAGATCACGATCTCATTCTCTTCGAGAACCATTATGTCATTGGTATTTTTAGGATTGATGACGATCTTCTGGATGCTGTTCGTAGAAAGATTGTTCCAGGTGATAGGAACAATGTTCCAGTTTTCGCCGCCGTCTGTGGATCTGTAAAGATTTTCGGTTTGGGTCTCTGTGAGGTAAAATGTTCCTAAAAACATCTTTTGAGGATTTACGGGATCAAAAGTTATTGCGGAATAATTCTGTCCGGCAATTTTTTCTGTCCAGCTGTTTCCGGAATTGTCAGAAACATATAAGCCGCCATTCTTTTCTCCCGGAGAAAATCCTCTGGCTAAAAATAGTTTATCGGGATTGTTAGGATGGATCGCTACATTATTGATGTGTACCCCGTCGTTATTAGTGCTTGTGTAAACTTTTTGCCAGCTGTCTCCGCCATTTTTGCTGTAGAAGATCTCTGTTACCAGACCAAAATTGTACATAAAGGTGGTGTGTAAAAGGATATTTTCGTAATTATTGCCAGTAATAGAGTAGGACATGATCAGGTTGCCGGACATATTCCCGTTCGGAGAATCGATTATTTTGATCACGTTCCCACTGGCCGGATCTATGATGATGACCTGGTTATAGGCCGTTCCTTCCGCAGTTACGATAAAGCTGAGATACTTCTGGTCCTGTGTCCAGCGCAGCTCCTTGATTGTCCCAAGGCTAAGATCCAGCGGAAAGGAATACAAAACTTCCCAATTTTTTCCATTATCGGAACTTTTCACGATGTGATTGGTTACCGTGTTGGCATACAAGACATCCGGCTTTACAGGGTCATAGGTTACATCAAACATTTGTCCGTAATCCGGCGATGTTAAAAATGACAACTGCGCCATAGAAAGAGTGGAACAAATAGTCCATAAAAATAAAGTCAATATTTTCTTCATATTCAAAAATTTTATGGATGTAAAATTGATGATAAATCAAAAACAATGGATCAATTATGGCGTGACATTGTGTGACATCAATCCGATTTCTGCGTGACGTAGTTTTGTCTATATAGCTGAAATATAATCGTATAAGTTTATTTTGTCAGGAAGATTGAGTTTTTTGCTGATCCTTTCCTTTCTTTTTCTGCAGGATTCCGGGCTGATGTTGAGAATCGATGCAATTTCTTTATGGCTCAGATTCATATACACATAACAGATGAATCTGATCTCCGAAGAACTCAGATCCGGATGTCTTTCTTTCAAAGTCGTGATGAAACTCTGATTGACGCCTTCAAAATGTTTGAAAAAACTATCCCATTGATTATTGCTTTTAAGCTGAATTTTCAGATCCTTGATAGAATTCACCAACTTGGAATTGTTGGAGATCTCGGGTTGGTTGACGATTGCCTCAATGATTTCCTCAACCACTTCATTCCTGCTGGAGATGGTCAGTGCCTGGGAAGTCAGTTGTCGGTTCTGCTGTTCGATTTCGTTTCTGAGACGTTCTTTTTCCAGCAAAGACAACGTCTCCTGCTCTTTCAGTTGCTGGGTCAGGATCAGGTTGTCACTTTGTTTTTTTTCGAATTCCAGTTCGGCAATTTTCTTTTGCTGTTTATATTTGGTGGCGTTAGTATAAATAAACAGAAGGGCAAGAATAATGATGATGATGGCGGAAGCGATGATGATGTAGAAAATCTTTCGTTCTTCTTTCAGACGTTGCTGACTTTCTTTAAGCTCAAACTGGTAGTTCTGCATTTCAAACTTGATTTTGCCATTATTGAACAGCGCCGAATTATTGACTTTCGAAATCGAATCATTGGCAATGATAACTGAATCTTTATATTTCAGAGACTCATCATAATTTTTGGTTTCTGCGTTGATCTTTGAGAGATAATTGTAGACTTCTTCGCGGTTGTTGATGTTCGGAGAAAGTTTTCTTGCCTGTAAAGCTAAAGATCTTGCTTCTGTTAGATCGCCTTTTTTTTCATTAATCTGGGCCTTTATAAGGAGAATAAAAATCAAATTTTCATTCTCTTCGGGCGACTGCAGCTGTGGAATAAGATGATTGATGATATCTTCAGATTCTTTATATTTTTTCTTGAGATAGAGATTTTCCGCCAGAGCCATTTTGTTCATAACATGGACTTTTGGGTCATCTTTGGTCAAAACTTCCGCTTCCTGGATGTATTTGTAAGCTTCATTGGTTTTATTCAGTTTATTCAAAACCAATCCGAGATTCACAGCGTAGGCCCCGGCTTTGTCATTGCGGTTGTTTTCTTTTGCTGTCTGATAGGCTTTCAGGAAGTATTCGTAAGCTTTTTTGTTATCTTTTTCCTGAAAATAAAGAATCGCAATATTATTGACCACCGTCATCACGTGCTTCTTATCCGGCATATTGGCGGCGATGTCGTAAGCCTCGAGATAATATTTCAGGGCTTCGCCAAAGTCGGTCATCAGGTAATAATTAAGGCCGATATTATTGGTTGCCCGAAAGTTTTGCTTGTCCCATTTTTTTTGTTCGGCAACAGATTTTACCCGGATCAGCATTTCCAGGGATTTGGTGTGTTCTTTTCTGAACATCTTTTGAATGGCCGAATCAATCATTACCTCGCATTCTTTTTCAGACTGCCCGTAAACTGCTGAAGAGAGCATTAGCGTTGTGAATACTGATAATATTTTCAGAAATAATTTCATATTAGAATCAAATCGATAACGAAATATAGATATAATTAATCATAAAAGCAAAGATCCTTGTTTAAAATAACAATGTGCTAATTAATATGGTCAGTTATTAAAAAATTATATCTGATTTATTTTTACTCTATATAGTTTATATAAAAAAACCGCTCAGAACAATCTGAGCGGTTTGATTATTTATAGATTTTTAGACTACATCATTCCCGGCATTCCGCCACCCATTGGCATAGCAGGCTCGTCTTTTTTCACTTCAGTAATGACGCATTCCGTTGTCAAAAGCATTCCGGCTACAGAAGCTGCATTTTCCAAAGCAACTCTTGTTACTTTAGTCGGGTCAATAATTCCTGCTTCCAGCATATTAACGTATTCGTCTGACTTAGCATTATAACCGAAATCACCATTTCCTTCAGCTACTTTAGCAACCACTACAGAACCTTCACCGCCAGCATTTGCTACGATTTGTCTCAACGGTTCTTCAATCGCTCTTTTCACGATTTTGATACCGGTTTCTTCATCCAGATTATCACCTTTAAAGTTTTCCAGTGAAGCAATTGCTCTTACCAAAGCAACACCACCACCGGCTACGATACCTTCTTCAACAGCTGCTCTTGTAGCGTGCAATGCATCGTCCACTCTGTCTTTTTTCTCCTTCATCTCCACTTCGGAAGCCGCACCTACATAAAGTACAGCAACACCACCAGCCAATTTGGCCAATCTCTCCTGAAGTTTTTCTCTGTCATAGTCAGACGTAGTTGTTTCCATCTGAGCTTTGATCTGAGCCACTCTTCCTTTGATCTGAGCCTCGTCTCCACCACCGTTTACGATGGTTGTATTATCCTTATCAATAACTACTTTTTCAGCAGTTCCAAGGATTTCGATAGACGCATTTTCCATTGTAAAGCCTCTTTCCTCGGAGATAACTTGTCCACCAGTCAGGATAGCGATATCTTCCAGCATTGCTTTTCTTCTGTCACCAAAGCCTGGCGCTTTTACAGCAGCAATTTTAAGGGAGCCTCTCAATTTATTGACTACCAAAGTTGCCAAAGCTTCACCTTCCACTTCTTCAGAGATAATCAATAAAGATTTACCACCTTGTGCAACAGGCTCAAGAACTGGCAATAATTCTTTCATAGAAGAGATTTTTTTCTCAACCAAAAGGATATAAGGATTGTCCAATTCTGCAACCATCTTCTCAGGATTAGTTACAAAATACGGAGATTGGTATCCTCTGTCAAACTGCATTCCTTCTACCACATCTACCGTAGTATCGATACCTTTTGCTTCTTCTACAGTGATAACACCTTCTTTACCAACTTTTCCAAACGCTTCAGCGATTAATGACCCAATGGTTTCATCATTGTTTGCAGAAACAGAAGCAACCTGCTTGATTTTATCATTGTTGTCACCAACAGTCTGAGACTGGGATTTCAGATTCTCAACAACTGCAGTAACCGCTTTGTCGATTCCTCTTTTCAGATCCATTGGGTTTGCACCGGCAGCTACGTTTTTAAGACCTTCTCTTACGATAGCTTGTGCCAGAACTGTAGCGGTGGTTGTACCGTCACCAGCGATGTCATTGGTTTTAGAAGCCACTTCTTTCACCATCTGAGCACCCATATTTTCTACTCTGTCTTCCAACTCGATTTCTTTTGCTACGGAAACACCATCTTTGGTAACGTGAGGTGCACCGAAAGATTTTTCAATCACCACATTTCTACCTTTTGGTCCTAAAGTTACTTTTACTGCATTAGCCAATGCATCAACACCTCTCTTTAGAGCGTCTCTTGATTCGATATCGAATTTTATTTCTTTTGCCATATTGTTTTGCTTTTGGCGAATAGCTTATGGCTTTTAGCTAAAGCAATTCGCATATTATTTTATAATCTGATTTATTAATTTCCGTTAAGTCTGTTCCAAAGTGAAACAAGCTTTTTTTTAAGTATTGTTAATTCTTCTAAAAGATTATTGTAATCTATTTCAGTTAGATAATCTAAATCTTTGGCAAGTATTAACTGGTTTTCAGCTTCATTGGATGAGCCTAATGCAATGTTTATGAAATTAGCAAATTCTTTGTCAGAGTTTCTTCCACTTCCCTCAGAAATATTATAACCAATCGAGGCAAAAGATCTTCTGATTTGAGAGGTTAAACCAAATAATTCTTCTTTTGGGAAAGTTTTGGTCGATTTATAAATCGTCAAAGTTAATTGATGGCTCAGCTGCCAAACTTCAAACTTTTTAAAATCTCTCATTACTAATTTCAATACAAAAAGCCAATAGCAAGAAGCTAAAAGCCATTAGCCTATTATTCCTAAAAGGTCTCCTTCTTTTACAATTAAATAATCTTTGCCTTCAAATTTTAATTCGGTTCCGGAATATTTTCCATAAAGAACTTTGTCACCCACTTTTACAGTTGTAGGCTCATCTTTTTTACCGGGACCTACTGCTACTACAGTGCCTTCCTGTGGTTTTTCCTTTGCGGTGTCCGGAATAATGATTCCTGAAGCTGTTTTAGTTTCAGCTGGAGTTGGTTCTACCAAAACTCTGTCTGCTAATGGTTTAAAATTTACTGACATATTATTATAAATTTTTAAATGTTATTCTGCCACAGACTTCTCCAAGATTGTGCCAATAGAGTCGGAAGCCAGATGTCAGAAGCCAGATGTTAAAATTTGGCAGACTTTATTTGATGATGTGAAATTTTGGCAGATTTTAATTTTTAAGAAGTCTCGTTTCACAGAGTTCCGTAGGAGCGAAATGTTTGTAGAATTTTACAAATTTTGCAAAAAACTCCGTAGGAGTGACACTTTTAAAATTAATGATTTTCAAACCAAAGCCTTTCTCCTTCCAGATGTAAAGGTGTTTCAAAATTATTGGTAAACAGACCACCAGTTCCTAAACCTTGCGGCATCGGATTCTTTTTGGTGTAAGTGTATTGTGCAATGGCATTGAGACCGATGTTGCTTTCCAATGCAGACGTAATCCACCAGCCTATATTATTTTGTTCTGCCAAATCTATCCATTCATCCGAACCCGAAAATCCGCCGACTAAAGCTGGTTTCAGGATAATATACTGCGGCTTGATTTCTTTTATTAATGTTTGTTTAGATTCATAATTCAATACGCCGATTAACTCCTCGTCCAAAGCTATAGGTGTTGGAGTAGATTGACAAAGTTCTGCCATGGCTTTCCAGTTTCCGGCCTGTATAGGTTGTTCTATAGAATGAACGTCGAGTTCAGACAATTCCTCCAACACTTTTTTGGCTTCTTCCGTAGAGAATGCGCCATTGGCATCTACACGGAGTTCAATTTTATCTTTTGGGAATTGTTGTCTAAGCGATTTCAGAATTTGTTTTTCAGAATCCCAGTTAACACCGATTTTCAGTTTAATGCAGGAAAATCCTTGTCTCAGTTTTTCTTCTAATTGTTCTTTCATATAATCGGAAGTTCCCATCCAAATGAGTCCATTGATTTTTATGGAATCTTTTCCTTCCGTAAAATCACTGGGGAAATAGAGTTCGTTTTGATGTTGCAGATTCAAAAGCGCCTGTTCAACTCCGAAAATGATGGACGGATGATTAACAAGTTCTTCCCGCAAATCATCCAGACTAAGGTTAATATTCCGGCAAGTCCATTCCAAAGCAGCTTCATAATCATCATCGTCATCGAAACTTAATCCCCGGAACAAAGCGCATTCACCAATTCCTTTTTTGTCGTCCTCAAAAACTTCTATAAAATAAGTTTCTTTAGTGTTGAGAATGCCTCTGGAAGTTCCACTTGGGCGTTTGAATTGGAGCGTGTATGGATAAAATCTTGCCGTTTTCATTATACAAAAATAAGAAAAGACCGAAGTAAATCGGTCTTTAATTTAAAATAGATAAAAGTCTCGCTCCTACGGAGCTTCGCCAGTTGTAATATTAATTTTTATCCACAGCTTTCGCCATAAACTCTTCTGCTTTGGTTACCATCGCTGCACTGCCGCAGAAAAATGGTACACGCTGATGGAGTTCCGTTGGCTCAATTTCCATAATTCTCCGGAAACCGTCGCTGCATTTTCCGCCAGCCTGCTCTGCTAAAAACGCCATGGGATTACATTCATATAATAATCTCAGTTTTCCGTTGGGTGATTGGGATGTAGAAGGGTAGATATAAATACCGCCTTTCAGCATATTTCTATGAAAATCAGAGACTAATGAACCGATGTATCGTGATGTGTAAGGTCTGTCACCTTCTTCTTCCTGACAATATTTGATATAATCTTTCACACCCTGAGGAAATTTGACATAATTCCCTTCATTAATAGAATAGATTTTTCCGGAAGTCGGGAACTTGATGTTTTTGTGAGAAAGATAATAAGTTCCTATGGAGGGATCCAGCGTAAAGCCATTTACGCCATTTCCTGTAGTATAAACAATCATTGTAGACGAGCCGTAAACCACGTAACCGGCAGCCACCTGATTGACACCTTTCTGAAGGAAATCTCTCAGCTCAACAGGACTTCCCGGCGGCGTCACTCTTCTGTAGATGGAAAAAATCGTTCCGACAGAAACATTAACATCAATATTAGATGAGCCGTCTAAAGGATCGATCAAGACCACATATTTACTTAGGTGCGCATTTTCCGTGCACTTGATTTCTATAAAATCATCACTTTCTTCAGATGCGATACCGCAAACCACTTCGCGCTGAGACAATGCGGCGATGAAAATGTCGTTCGCCAGGACATCCAGTTTCTGTTGCTCCTCACCTTGGATATTTTCCGTGCCAACCTTTCCGATAATGTCTGCGATTCCTGCTTTGTTCACTTCCCTGTTTACGACTTTGGTGGCAATCCTGATGGAGCTGATCAGCCTGGAAAGTTCTCCTGTAGAGTATTTGAAATCATCCTGTTTTTCAATAATAAACTCTCCGAGAGTCTGTAAAGCTTGTTGTGACATTGTTATAAATTTGGGGTTTTACAAATCTAATTTATTTTTTCATTTTTTGAAACAGATTTATCCATTGTTGATAATAATCATTTATTTTTCGTTAATATCGTTTCATTGCTAATAATGTTTTTATATGGAAAATAAAACTTCCTTTCATATTTCGGGCATTATTAATATTTTTGAATCTTAATTTAAAAATAATCGTTTAAATTTTATAAAGTAACAGTCTGAACAACAATTGATCTAATGAAAGTTTACAAATTTGGAGGAGCGTCTGTCAAAGATGCAGAAAGTGTGAAAAATGTAGCCCTGGTTCTGGAAACACAAGGGTTTGAAAAATGTCTGCTGGTGGTATCTGCAATGGGCAAGACCACAAACGCATTGGAAAAAGTTGTAGAATTTTACTTTAAGAAACAGGATTATCAGTCCGAGATTGAAACCATCAAGCAAAATCATATCGAAATTGCAAAAGGTTTGTTTAGTGATAATCACGCCGTTTTTGATGAAATATCATTGTTTTTTGACGACATCGATTCTTTCCTGAGGAGAAATAAATCCCCGAATTATAATTTTGTTTATGACCAGGTGGTGAGCTGTGGCGAGATGATTTCGTCTAAAATCCTCAGCGAATATCTCAATGAGATCCAGTTCTTCAACCATTGGCTGGATGCGAGGGATTACATCAAAACCGACAGCAATTACAGGGAAGGAATTGTCAACTGGCAGGAAACCGAGCAGAATATTGCCAAGCTGGATAAAATCAATTGTTATGTGACACAAGGTTTCATCGGTTCTGAGACCAATAATTTCACGGTAACGTTGGGAAGAGAAGGTTCCGATTACACCGCTGCGATTTTCGCTTATTGTCTTAATGCCGATGAAATGACCATCTGGAAAGATGTTCCTGGTGTGATGACAGGTGATCCGAGGAAATTCGCAAATGTGGAATTATTATCTCATATTTCTTACGAAGAAGCGATTGAAATGGCGTATTACGGCGCTTCGGTGATTCACCCGAAAACACTTCAGCCATTGAAGCAGAAGAATATTCCGTTCTATGTCAAATCTTTTGTAGAACCTAAAAAACCTGGGACCAAAGTCGGGAATTCTGAAGATAATGAATTAACAGAAAGTTATATACTTAAAGAAAACCAAACGCTGCTGAATGTAGAAACCAGGGATTTCTCCTTTATTGCTGAGGAACACATCAGCCAGATATTTACTTTGCTGGCAAAATATAAAATCAAAGTTTCCCTGATGCAGAATTCAGCCATTTCATTAGCTTTATGTTTAGAAGATAAATTTGGCAATGTGAATGATTTTAATGAAGAATTGCAACAAAGTTTTATTACACAAATGACAAAAAACGTATCTTTATTCACGGTCAGAAATGTCAATCTCGACACGCTGGACCAATTTTATAAAGATAAAAAAGTCCTGCTGGAACAGATTTCCAAGAAAACGTTCCAGATGGTCACCACATAAAAAACTATGAGCTTAATATCCAAAGAAGACTTAATCAAAGCATCGGGCTTAGACAAAATTGGTTTCCTGAAGAAACCTGTTGCGTCCGCCATTATGAATCTGGCAAAGATCAACGATGTTAATAATCTTTATGATAAACTCAAAAATACAAAAGGCACTGACTTTTTTGACCAATTCGTCAAGGAGCAGGAACTGAGCTATATTGTTTTTGAGGAAGACCTCGCCAAAGTTCCGAAAACCGGGCCTTTTATTTTGGTTTCCAACCATCCGCTCGGGGCGATTGATGGAATCCTGATGTGTAAAATCCTTTTGAGGGTGCGTCCGGATTTTAAAGTGATGGGCAATTTCCTCCTGTCAAAAATAGAACCGATGGCGCCGTTCGTAGTTTCTGTCAATCCTTTTGAGGGAAGAAAAGATGCTTACAACAGCTCTTCCGGAATGCGGGAAACCCTGAAACATCTTCAGGATGGCGGATGCATCGGGATTTTTCCGGCCGGCGAAGTTTCCAATAAGAATAATGAATATGGCGAAGTTCTGGATAAGCCTTGGGAAAAAACAGCGTTGAAGCTCATCAAAAAGGCTAAAGTTCCTGTAGTTCCGATGTATTTTCATGCTACGAATAGTAAAGTTTTTTACAATGTGGCCAAGCTTCATCCGGATTTGCAGACGATGATGTTGCCAGCGGAAATGATGAAGAAAAGGGAAAAGCCTATCAGAATCAGAATTGGCAAGCCAATTTCTGTGAAACAGATGGAGGAGGAGGAGAGCATAGAAGAACTCGGCGAATACCTTTACAGAAAGGTCTATATGTTGAAATCTTATTATGAAAAAAGAAAAAGCATCACCGAAAAGCTGAAGCTGCCCAATATGGCATTAAAACTTCCACTTCTCAAGCAGAATAATATTGTTCAGAACATCATTGATGAAACGCCGATTGAGGATATCATCAGTGAAATCGAAATTCTGAAGAATACGGAAAACAAAAAACTATTTTCCCACGGGGATTATGACGTGTTTTTTACAACATCAGCTGAGATTCCTTCTATAATGCGGGAAATAGGTAGGCAGCGGGAACTTACATTCCGGGCAATCGGCGAGGGAACCAATCTGCCTTTTGATCTGGACGAATATGATAATCATTACCATCATCTTTTTCTTTGGGATAATGCCGAGAAAAAATTGGTCGGGGCATATAGAATGGCTTTGGGAGCCGAGGTAATGAAAAAATATGGTATCAACGGATTCTATACCAGCTCACTATTCGAGTACGACCCGGAATTGCAACCATTTTTCCGTAAAGTCATTGAGATGGGACGTGCTTATATTTCAGTGGAATACCAGCAGAAGCCTTTTCCGCTATTTCTGCTCTGGCGCGGGATTGTCCATGTCTGTCTTAGAAATCCCGGGCACAAGTTCCTGATGGGTGGTGTGAGCATCAGCAATAAGTTTTCGGAATTCTCAAAATCATTGATGATAGAGTTTATGCGTTCACACTATTATGATTCGGCGGTGGCGCAATATATTCATCCGAAGAATGAATTTAAGGTGGTGATGAAAGAACGTGACAAAGCTTTGTTTTTCGAAGATATGGACGCTGACCTAAACAAGTTGGATAAAATCATTGATGACCTGGAACCTGAGCTCAGATTACCGGTTCTTATCAAAAAATATATCAAGCAGAATGCGAAGATGATTGCATTTAATGTGGATCCCAACTTTAATGATGCCATTGACGGACTGATGTATATCCGCATCAGCGACCTGCCGGAAGATACGATTAAGCCTGTGTTGGAGGAATTAAGTGATTTTTTCAAAGCCCAGACCGAAAAAAAATCTACTGATAATCAGTAATATTTAATCATTTGTTAAAAATTACTTCAATATTATTTGCAAGGTAATAATAAAGAATATACTTTTGCACCACTCAAAACAACAAGAGTGCTGGTTTCTTAGCTCAGTTGGTAGAGCAACGGACTGAAAATCCGTGTGTCCCTGGTTCGATCCCTGGAGAAACCACTTAAAACCGCCTAATTTCAGGCGGTTTTTTTATGCTTCTTTTATTAATTTTTTGTGAATAAGATTTGCATTTTAATCCGGAAGATTGTATTTTTGCACCACTCAAAACAACAAGAGTGCTGGTTTCTTAGCTCAGTTGGTAGAGCAACGGACTGAAAATCCGTGTGTCCCTGGTTCGATCCCTGGAGAAACCACGAAAAAATCCCTCAGATCTTTCTGAGGGATTTTTGTTTGTATTTTTAAGAATAGAATTTTCCAATTATTCTGGAAATTAAAATCCTGACCGGTATTTTATTTAATTTTTATCAACCCTCACTGCATCGGGAACCATAATTTCATAATTTCCTCCGAATGAAATGATCTCTCTTACAATGCTGCTGCTGATATAGGATTTCCCGGACGAAGTCAAAAGGAAAATAGTTTCTATAGTATTTTCCCTTGTCAGTGCTCTATTGGTTTGGGCAATTGATTTTTCAAATTCAAAATCAGCCGGATTTCTAAGTCCTCTTAAAATGAAATTCACGTTTTTACTTTTGCAGTAATCAATCGTCAGTCCTTCAAAATCATCTACTTCTACATTTGGGAATTTTTCAAAGGTTCTCCGGATGAATTCTTTACGTTGCTCCAGAGAAAACATATATTTCTTTTGAGAGTTTTTTCCGATGGCTATGATAATTTTATCGAACAGCGGAACGGCTCGTTCCACGATATCATAGTGTCCAAGCGTAATCGGATCAAACGACCCGGGAAAAACAGCAATTTTCATAAAAATTTTGAATTTTGGATATGAATTTTAGATTTTCCCAATAATTCGAAATCTAAAATTTATCATTGATGATTATTTGTTAAGTGCTTTTTCTACTTCATTTCCACAAAGATCTTTGATAGATATTCCATAGATTTTAGCTTGCTGCGGAAGAATACTTGCCGGCGAAAATCCCGGATTGGTATTCATTTCAAGCAAGTGTGGGATTCCGTCAACAATAATGAATTCCGAACGGGAAAATCCGCTCATTCCTAAAGATTTATATGCTTTGATGGAGATTTCTTCTACTTTTTTTCTGGTTTCTTCATCAATTCGTGCCGGTGTGATTTCCTGTGAAGCGCCTTCATATTTAGCTTCATAATCGAAAAATTCTTTGTCCGGAACAATTTCCGTAATTCCCAGAACGATCACTTCACCTTTGTAATCCAAAACTCCGACAGAAACTTCCATTCCTGTCAGTGCGCTTTCAATCAGGACTTCGTCATCTTCTTTATAAGCGACTTCAAGCGCTTTCGCTAATTCGCTTTTTTCTTTCACTTTAGAAATCCCAAGAGAAGATCCACTTTGGTTTGGCTTTACAAAAACCGGCAGACCCAATTTTCCAACGATTTCTTCATCAGAAATGTTTTCCCCTTTTCTAAGGTAAATGCTTTTTGCGGAAGGGATTCCGTATTTTGATAAAACGGCCAAAGTATCTTTTTTGTTGAAGGTCAATGCGCTTTGATAGAAATCGCAGCCGGTATATTTTTGTCCGATGGCATCCCAATAAGCCTGCATAATTCCGTTTTCACCAGGTGTTCCGTGGATGATATTGAAGCATACATCAAATTTCAATGTATCACCATTTCCAGAATCTACAGAAAAATCCGCTTTGTTAAGCGCTTTTTTATTATCATATTCATCCAGAAAGTACCATTCATCTTTCAGGATCACAACTTTGTAAACGTTATAGATCTCACGGTCCAGCGAATCAAAAATCAACTGTCCGCTTTTTAAGGAAACTTTGTATTCATCGGAATAGCCGCCCATGATAACGGCCACATTTTTTTTACTCATTTTAGAAATATATTGAAAACAAATGTAAAGATTTTATGAAAAAATATAGATTAAAAATTGCCTAAATATTAAAATTGAAAAGTTAAGCGTGAATTGAAAACGCAAAGGCGCAAAGAATCTATATGTATTGTAGTGTTATAACTCAATAAAATAACAGTTTCAGATAAGGCCAATAAATCAAGGCACCGGCACAAACTGCAACAATGGTTGCAAGCAAAACCGCACCGCCGGAAAGATCTTTGATGATTCCGATTCTCCGGTCAAATTCCGGTTGGATGTAATCACAGATTTTTTCGATACAAGTATTAACAACTTCTGTAATTAAAACAATAAAACTTACCAGTAGAATCAAACAAGTTTCGAAGGTGTTAAGTCCAAAAAAAACAATCAAAAACAGATTGATAATCAAACCAAAAACTTCGATTTGAAAATTGCGCTCATTTCGCAAAATCCATATCAGCCCTTTGATTGTAAATTGTACACTTTTATAGAATGGAGGTTTTTTCATTCTTGATTTAATAAAATTAAATTTCTGATTCTATTCTTTAAAATCTTTGATGAGTTTTACGTCTTTGCGAGCCTTAAAAATATTTTCAATAAGTTCAAAAAATCTTTGCGGACTTTGCGTTTAAAAATTTATCAATTATCAAATTTTCACAAAGTTATTCAAACTTATTTTACTCCAATCCGAAAATTGTTAATAACTAAATAAATCCGGCTTTTAAAATTTGTCCGAAATCATTATCTTTGTGGAATTGAAATAAATACAGTTTATGAGATTTATTGTTGCCAGTGGCGATTTGCAAAAAGCTTTACAGACTGTGAGCGGCGTGATTTCCGGTTCACAATCCAGACCGATCTTGGAGAATTTTCTTTTCGAATTGGACCAGAACTTACTGACAGTGACGGCTTCAGACGGAGAAACCACTCTGATCACTTCTCTTGAAGTAAAGTCTGATGACAAAGGAAAGCTTGCAGTTCCCGGAAAAATATTTCAGGACTTCCTGAAAACCTATGGTGAGCAGCCTTTGACTTTGGTGGTAAAAGATTCCGAGGACGGAAACGGAAGTGTTCTGGAGATTCTGGACGAGAAAGATAACTTTGCCGTAGCACTGGATAATGCGGATGATTATCCTGAGTTGCCCGAGTTCGATGCCTCGCAAAAAGTAACCATTCCTGGCGGCGTTCTGGCAGAAGCATTAACCAACACATTATTTGCAACAAGTAATGACTCGCTTCGTCCTGTAATGACAGGTGTGTTATTCCAGTTCAAGGAAGATGAGACTAATTTTGTTTCGACAGATTCTCACAGATTGGTGGTTTACAAAAGAACAGATATTGTACATCCGGAGACTTTGGAGTTTATTATGCCAAAGAAGCCTTTATCCATTTTCAAAAATATCCTGAACAATTCCAATGAAGATGTGGTGATTGAATTTAGTGATAATATGGCGAAGTTCACGTTTGGAAATAACATCTGGATCTGTCGTTTGATTGATGGCAAATATCCGAATTACAATGCGGTAATTCCGAAAGAGAATCCAAATGTTTTAACCATCAACAGAAGTTTACTTTTAAGCTCAATCAGAAGAGCATCGATTATGTCCAACAAATCGACTAATCAGGTAAGATTCAAATTATCCGGTAACGTTCTTCATCTTCATGCAGAAGATACAGAATACGCTAACAAAGCGGATATGCAGATTCCGTGCGATTATAACGGCGATGATATCAACATTGGTTTCAGTTCAAAATTCCTCACAGAAATGTTATCAGTTCTTGGTTCTGATGATGTGACAATGAAGATGTCTCAGCCAAACAGACCCGGGATTGTAGAGCCGGTAGACGGATTGGAGGAGAACGAAAGTATCCTGATGCTGTCAATGCCTGTAATAGGTTTATAATTTTAAAATTAATCATATTTAAAATTTGAGATTTGAAATTCAGGTCTCAAATTTTAGTTTAAAAACTTATTATAAGTTTACGCCTCTGTGAACTTAAAAGCAGTTTAAATTAAAAAATCTTTGCGCACTTTGTGTTCAAAAAATTCAAATATAAAAAAGAATGAAAATTTCTAATAATTGGCTTAAAGATTATATCAAAACTGACCTTAACTCTGAGAAAATCAGCGCTTATCTTACCGATATCGGTTTGGAAGTGGAAGGTGTAGATAAATTCGAGAGCGTAAAAGGAAGCCTGGAAGGGATTGTTGTAGGTAAAGTTCTGACTTGCGAAAAACATCCGAATGCAGATAAACTGAGCAAAACAACAGTGGATGTCGGCAACGGAAAAGTATTGGAAATTGTTTGTGGTGCGCCTAATGTTGCAGCCGGCCAAACGGTTCCTGTAGCTGTTGTCGGGACAAAAATCTATGCAAAAGACGGAAACTCTTTCGAAATCAAAAAAGCTAAAATCCGTGGTGAAGTTTCTGAAGGGATGATATGCGCCGAAGATGAATTAGGCTTGAGCGACGATCATGCCGGAATTATGGTTCTGGACGATTCAAAATTTAAAGTAGGAAAACCGTTCGCTGATTATTTTGAATTGACGAATGATGAGGTTTATGAGATCGGTCTGACGCCAAACAGAACCGACGCTATGTCACATTACGGGGTTGCAAGGGATTTACAGGCCTTCATTTCTTCTAATAATCTGAAGTCAGAATTTACTAAAATAGAATCTAAAGTTTTAAATATTGAAGGTTCTCACGATTTCAAATTAGTAGTGGAAGATTCTGAAATGACACCAAGATATCTGGGTGCGGTGATTGAAAATGTTGAAGTAAAAGATTCTCCGGATTGGCTGAAAAACAGACTGAAAGCCATCGGTCTTTCACCAATTAATAATATTGTTGATATTACCAATTATATTCTTCACGGCCTTGGACAGCCGCTTCACGCTTTTGATGCGGATAAAATTACCGGGAAAAAAGTGAAGGTTGGAACAATAAAAGCGGGAACCAAATTTAAAACTCTGGATGGGACCGAAAGAACGCTGAATGGTTCCGAAATCATTATAAAAGATGGAAAAGATAAGCCGATGTGCATTGCCGGAGTTTTCGGCGGAAGCGAAAGCGGTGTTTCAGACGAAACTAAAACTATTTTCTTAGAAAGTGCTTATTTTAATCCTGTTGCCATAAGAAAAGCCTCCAAACTTCACGGTTTGAATACCGATGCGTCTTTCCGTTTCGAAAGAGGTGTAGACCCTAATAATGCCAGAACTGCTTTGACTCACGCAATCAGTCTGATTCAGGAACTGGCGGGTGGAAAGCTGGTTGGTGAAATTCTGGAGCATTACCCGGAGAAAATCAAAGACCATTATGTGGTTTTCAGATATTCCCAGCTAGACCAGATCCTGGGAACCAAAATCCACAGGGAAAAAGTAAAAGAAATTCTTAAATCACTTGATATTCAGATTCTTAATGAGATTCAGAATGGGCTGGAATTATCTGTTCCGGTTTACAGAGCAGATGTGACAAGAGAAATCGATGTTATAGAAGAAGTGCTGAGAATCTACGGTTACAATAAAATCGAAGCGCCGAAAAAGATCTCTTTTACACCGGTAAAATTGAGTTTTGAGGATCAGGATGCTTTGGAAAATTCCTGGGCCAGAACATTGCAATCCAATGGTTTCCACGAGGTGATGAACAATTCGCTGCGTTCCGTAAAAGATGAAACGGATGCTGTGAAGCTGTTGAATCCTTTGAGTAACGACTTGGCGTTTATGAGAAAGTCTTTATTAGAAGGTCTTTTGGAAAATGCGATTTATAATATCAACAGAAAATCTTCAGATATTAAGTTTTTTGAATTAGGTAAAATTTATCATAAAAAAGAGCAATACGAGGAGAGAAAGCAATTAGCGATTCTGACATCGGGTAGAGAAGTAGCAGAAAATTGGCTCCAGCCGAAAAGTGCAGCAGATTTCTATCATTTGAAAGCCTATGTCAAAATTCTTCTGGAAAAACTGGATCTTGAACTTCAAGAATCAGCTTTGGAAGATGAGCGATTTTCTGATGCCTTAGAAATCAAATCGGAAGGAAAAACAATTGCCAGATTGGGAAAAGTGTCTTCACAGTTATTAAAGGATTTTGATATCAGCCAGGAAGTTTTTTATGCGGAAATAGAGCTGGAAACTTGCCAGGCACTTAGAGGAAAAGAAAATCTTAAGTTTATTGACATTCCGAAATTCAACAAGATCAGAAGAGATCTTGCGCTGCTGGTGGACAAAACTATCACTTATGCTGAATTGTATGAGCTGGCAAAATCCAATAAGTCGCCTTTCCTGAAGAACATTAATTTGTTTGATGTTTATGAAGGTAAAAATCTTCCGGAAGGTAAAAAGTCTTATGCAATGAGTTTCGAGCTTCTGAATGAAGAAAAAACATTGGAAGATAAGGATATAACAGAGGTTATGAATTCTCTCATCAAATCATTTCAGAAAGAATTCAATGCTGAATTGAGATAAAAAAATACCGCCTGAAATTTTCGGGCGGTATTTTTTTTATATATTCTTAGATTTAAAATCAGCGAGAATCAGTTTGATATTCTGAAAAGTAGATGGGATAATTACACTTTCGATTTCGGCTTCATTTTTCCAGCTTACTTCATTGATCCCTTCTTCAATCTGTGGTTTAGGCGTTTCCGTGCCGGGATATAACATATGAAACCAATACGTTGTCTTCAGGATTTTTTTGCCGTCTCTCTCAGTGTAGATATGATAAGTAGAGTTGATGAAATCTTTCAGATGGAGATCAAAAATCCCGCATTCTTCCTCTACTTCTCTCACAGCAGCGATTTCACGAGATTCGCCGGGTTCTATTTTTCCTTTCGGAAGATCCCATTTTCCGAGCCTGTGAATAAAAAGTATTTTATTTTCTGAGTTCTGAACGATGCCTCCGGCAGCATCTATTTTTTTGAAAAAATTTCCGAAATCAGACCATAGCTTTTCAATATCGGAATGATAAATATTCAGGCCTTGCGATGCAGTATTTTCAAGAAGATCAATGGCGAACTCGAAACTATGCGTACCATCATAATTCAGTATTTTAGGGCTGTTTTGCGGCTCCGAGCTCAAAATTAATTTTTTTTCATTGATAAAAACTTTATACATTTGTAAGGCTTTTAATATTAATTACAAAAATATAAAAATGAATTTAGAAGGACGAAAAATAATTGTAAATAAATCTTCATCCGAATTGGCTTCAATGCTTAAGAATCCTCAGGATTATAAAGATCTGATGCCGGAAAGTCTTCAGAATTTCGAGGCCAGAGAAGACGGTTTCAAATTCGGATTAAAAGGAATGCCGGAAATTGCACTTAAAATCGATAATGTCTCCGAAAAAGAAGTGGTTTTGAAATCTGCCAGTTCAAGTCTTGATTTTGCGCTTACCGGAACCATGAATCCTGTAAATGATAACCAGACGGAAGTGCAGTTACTTTTCGAAGGGAAGTTCAATCCGTTTATCAAAATGATGGTAGAAAAACCATTGCAGAATTTTATTAATTCTCTTACAGATAAAATTGAGCAATTATAAAAAATTGACAATTTATTATGATAAAGAACCTTTCAGATGTTTATTCTGAAAGGTTTTTTATTTATTGACAATCAATCCGGAGCAATGATCTTTTTTGCTTCCGGTAGCAGAACATAAAACATTGTTGATGTTTAACGACCTCAGAATGCCCATAAAGGCAAATATCAATGCTTCTTTATATTCAATGATTTCCTTAATCGGAATATTAATTTCGGTCTTTGTTCTGCTTTTTATCTTTTCGATCAGATAAGAATTGTAAGCACCACCGCCGGTTATCAGGACATTTTTGATGTCGTAAAGATCAAAAATGTTTGCAATCTGAATGGCTGCGTGTTCTGTAAAAGTGGCCAAAAGATCTTCCGCTTTTTGATTCCGGATAATCGGGAAGATTTGATCATTAATCCATTCTATTCCAAGTGATTTAGGTGCATTTTGTTTATAAAAATCCAGTTTATTAAGATCTGCCAAAAGCTGATGATCTATGTTTCCGGTTCTTGCTATTTCTCCGTTATTGTCAAATTTTTTTCCCAGTTTTTCAGCACAGGAGTTCAGAAGTATATTGACTGGACCGATATCAAATGCTATTCTTTTTCCATTTCTATTCAGTGATATATTGGAAAATCCGCCCAGATTAAGACAAGCCTCATAATCCGGGAATAACAGTTCGTCTCCAATGGGAACAAGTGGTGCGCCATTTCCCCCGAAAATCACATCCTGACTTCTGAAATCATAAATGACTGTTGCATTCGTTTTGGATTTAATGGCGCGTCCGTCCCCAATCTGAAATGTGAATTTATTTTTAGGCTGATGAAAAACAGTATGTCCGTGGGATCCAATCAGATCTAACTCGCGGATCTTGTGTTTATCGATAAATTCCTGTGTTTTTTCACCCAGGTAAAATCCATAGTCAGCGTTCAGCTTTAACAATGCTTCACCGGAGAGATGAATGGCGTTTTTCAAAGCATTTTCCCATTCGGAAGAGTAGGGAATTGTTTCAGATGTAAGGATCTCAAAATCCCAATAATTTTTAGTTTTGATGAATTTTGAATAGCAAATATCCAGACCATCCAGACTGGTTCCGGACATAAGACCGATGGCGAAAAAAATCTGGTTTTCCAATTTAATCGAATTAAGCGATCTTCAAAGCTAAGCTATTTTATTGACTTGTAGCAGGTAGTTTTGCAGAATTAAAGCTTCCTGAATTGTTGAAAAATGTATATTCTGAAAAATCATCTTTTGCAACCATCCCGTGAGATCCAACCAGAATATTACCGTCTTTATCAGAAACAAAAACAGTGTCTTTGGTGTACATTTTTTTATTTCTCTTGTCCCAGTTAATGGTTTCCATCACAAAAGTCTGGCCTTCGGTTGTGATCACTTTCACTCTGCCTCTGGCAAAATAAAAATCTTTTTTCTCGTTATATTTGGCGTATTTTGCCCAGATTTTACCGGGGATTTTCGGATTTTTCTTATCGAAGAACTCCAGGTACATTCCTTTTTTTGCTTCCACATATGGCGAATCTATCAGCTCATACTTTTCTATAAGAGGTGCCGTGAAACGCACTTTGATCTGTCCGGAGTCTTTCTGTAAAATGGCACCGTTATATATTACCTGAGATGCAAAATTGGTTTTTTTGTTCTTATTGATTTTCGTAAGGTCCTCTTCACAGGACTGAATAAGAAAAAACATCAGCAACAGAAATAACGGTTGTGATGTTTTGAAGTTTAATATTTTGAAGCAATAATCTTTCATTGAGATTATCAGGTTTCAGACAATTAGTTATAAAGTCTCTTCGCAAACCACTTGTCGGCAAAGTTGATTCCGACTCTCAGGTTGATGAAGTTCTGACGAATCAGATTATTATCCAATGTTCCTCTTTTTCCAAGCTCAAGTCCTATGTCAATACTGTTCATACGGTTGATCTGGCTCTTTTGGAAAGGAAGTGTAACGCCTGCTGTAACGGCAAATTTATTGATGCTGTTTCCATTGATGTTAAGATTACCCTTCTCATAATAAGCACCATAACGGTAGATAACTCTTGAGAAATAAGAACGGAAATCATTAAAATTTGGAAGGATCCAACCTCCGACAGAATATCTGTAGAAATCCTGGTATGACAAAGTCTGCCCCAGGAAATTGAAGTTTTCGCCTTTTTTGTAATCAACCTGGGTTCCGAAAAACCATTTGGTATCTTTTCCGTAGCCTAAACCAAGTGATGCTTCCTGAGGAAGGAATTTTTTATCGCTGGTTTCTCTTTGGTCTATAATGGTTTCGCCGCCTTTGGTTTCACCCAGCAGATAATAATAGGTGCTGTTAGTATAAACATTTTTCATACTGCCGGTATTACCGAATGTGTATGTTGCACCAACAGTCAGCTTCCTGTCATTAGCCAGTTTTTTCTGGTAAGTGGATCCCAGCGTAAAATTAAACGATTTGATGCTGTAGCTGTTAGAATAACCGCTTATCAGTTCAGCTCCTGTAAAAGAGACTTCTTCAATATCGTACAGCTTCCCGAAATAAAAATTAGATCGAAGACCTAACCCGAATTCCGGACTGATCTGATAAGAAAATGCTGCCTGAACGGTATTCAATGTTCCTTCACCGTGGAAGTGGTGATTTTCTGTGATAGCATTATCATCCTTCAGTGTTCCGGATGTAAGAATGTTATAAGTTTTTGAGCTGTAGGGCTGGAATCCCATCCCGAACTTAAGCTTTCTCGTAATCGGAAATGCAATAGCTATATTAGAAAGGTACGTAGAGTGTTTCGTTGTATTAATATTATTAAAGTCGGACTTGTAATAATTATTCTCATTCGTGCCTTCAACTTTCAGAGTAGTAAGCTCCAGGTTGGTATTTGCTGCCGGGTTCCGGAAGTTAAAATTATTATTAAAATCCCAGATATAAGCCGTGGAAATCCCTCCCATAGAACTGATATCAACTGTATTATCAAATTTCACATCTCCAATTCCATAAGCGCCATAAGGTGAGTTACCGATACTCTGCGCATTTAGGAAATATCCTGCAACCAATGATGATAAAACAAAAATTCTCTTCATCCTTTAAAATTTCAATGCGCAAATATCTTAATTAATAATGAATTGCAAAAATATATTTGGGTTAAAGTTTGTTAAGTAGCTTCGATAGATTGTTCTTGTTTCACGATAGTCGGAAAAGATTGTTAAATTACCTTATTTTTTAACAGATTTGCCGAAAAACTTTCTCCAATCTGATATCTGACTTCTATTGAAAATATTATCTTTGCTCGTATGAAATGGGAACAGGTTATTGGTCAGCAGTCCATCAAAAATCTTTTACAGGATAGCATCTGCAACTCCAGAGTGGGACACGCACAGCTTTTCGTGGGAGAAGAAGGTTTCGGTGTTTTGCCATTAGCTTTAGCAATGGCGCGCGAGATTTTTGAGAAAGAAAATCCTGCTTCTGTTCATAAAGTAGATAATGTTAATCATCTCGATCTGCATTTCAGCTTTCCTGTTTTCTCTGAGAAAAATGTTTCCCTCAGCAAACGTTTTTTTGATAATTTCAGGGAAATGATTTTAGAAAATCCGTATTTCTCTTTTGACGACTGGACCAGTTTTCTTGAATCTGAAAATAAGCAGTTTTTCATTTCTGCGGATGAGGCGGAAGATATCGGACAACGGTTTAATCTGAAAAGCTTTGAAGGCGGAAGTAAAATTCTCATCATCTGGCGTGCGGACAAAATGAATGATGCATCGGCCAACAAAATTCTGAAATTCCTGGAAGAACCTCCAAAAAATACATTCATTATTCTTTGTGCGCCAAGCACTAATGATATTTTGCCGACCATTTTATCAAGATGCCAGATTGTCAATATCCCGAGAATCAGTGATGAAGATATTCTGGACAAACTGCAAGGTCATGATTCTGCCCGAGAAATTGCATATCAGGCACAGGGAGACTGGAATCTTGCAAAATCATTGGCTGAGAATAATGATGGCGCATCAGAATTCGAGACTTTATTTATCCAGTGGGTCCGGAATGCATTCCAAGCTAAAAAGAAACCGGAAGTTCTCCGCGAGATCGTAAAATGGGCTCGCCAGATCTCCGAGTGGAATCGTGAAAAGCAGATGAAATTCCTCAATTATTGTATTGAGATCTTCCGGTTGGCAATGCTTCAGAATTATGGCAATGATAATCTGGTTTACAAAAAGCTGAGTGAGGGCAATTTTAACTGGCAGGGATTTTCCAGGTTCATTCACGGTGCCAATATTGTATCAATCGTGGATGAAATTACCGATGCCGCTTATCATATTTCTAGAAATGCCAATTCCAAAATTGTTTTGACCGATATGGGCATAAAACTGACCAGATATATTCATAAGTCAGCTTCTTAATTTTTTCATTCTTGATATCACTTCCTATAGCATTATAGACAAATTCAATTTAATATTAATAAAAAATTAATCAAACAAATGTTTGATTGAATGATTGTTTAATATAAATTTGCATCGTCAAAAAATAATTATGCCAACAAAAGAAGAACATATTATGATGGTTGCAGAGAAACTCTTTGCTGCCAATGGTTATAATGGAACTTCTGTGAGAGATATTGCAACGAAAGCAAAGGTTAATGTTTCAATGATTTCCTATTATTTCGGTTCGAAAGAGAATCTTATGGAGGAACTTTTTAAGTGGAGGATGGAAGAAGGACTCAATTTTGCTAAAAATATTTTAGAAAATAATGAGCTGAATGAAATTGAGAAAATCGATGCTTTTATAGATAATTTTGTAAACAGGGTTCAGAGATTGAGAGACTTCTTTTTGCTTGTTCACACACAACAAGTCATCAGTCAGAATAAAAATATCCAGAATTTTCTGAAAGCTTCAAAAATCAATTACATTGAAATTAATCAGAAGATTATAGAGCAGGGCCTGGAGAGAGGGATTTTCACAAAAAAACCTTCCTACCATCTTTTGCAATGCACCATTTCGGGGACAATTTTCAATGCAATGCACGGAATTAAAATATATAAGGAGTATCTGAAAAAACATAATGCGGATTTTGATGAAAAACATTATGAAAACCAATATTTCCGGGAAGCATCCGACCATATAAAAACGATTGTGAGAGCATTGGTTGGTTACCAGGAAAGATAATTTACACACAACTATAACAATAATTACTACAGTGAATAAATTTTTAACTACAGCATTTTTGTTGATGACGTTCTACTCCGTTTCCGCTCAGGAAAAGAGAGTTCTGACGCTGGATGAAGCTGTGAAATTAGGTATAGAAAACAGCAAAAGTCTGAAAATTGACCAGGCAAAAATAGAAGAATCTACAGCTAATTTATTGGAAGCGAAAAACAGGCAATTGCCGGAACTGAAAGTGTCCGGAAGTTATCTGTACCTTCCTATGAAACCGAATATTGACCTGAAAATACCGGGTCTTTCTGGTGCGGCCGGTCCGGAAGTAAGTCAGGTGCTGTTCGGATCTGCTAATCTGTCTGTTCCGATTTACGCAGGAGGAAGAATCAAATACGGAATTCAGTCTGCCCAGTATCTTGTGGAAGCTGCCAGACTAAGCTCGGAAAATGATAAGAATGCAATTGCTTACAATATTTCTCAGGCTTATAATAATCTGTTCAAGGCTAATGAAGTGGTAAAATTGCTGAAAGAGAATCTGGCATCATCACAGAAGAGAGATCAGTCTTTCATCAAGCTGGAAAACAATGGTGTCATTGCCAGAAATGACCGGTTGAAAGCACAGCTTCAGACTTCTAACATCGAACTGCAATTGATGGAAGCACAGAATAATTACAGCATTGCCAACATTAATATGGATTTGCTTCTGGGGCTTCCTGATAATACAGTAATCGAGGTAGATTCTAACTATATAGGAGAAGATGACCTTGGAAAACCGGATGATTATTACCTGAATCTTGCCAGGGAAAACCGGAAAGATATCCAGGCACTGGATTACCAGAGAAAGGCAGCAGCACTTGGAACTAAAGCGGCTAAAGCAGAGAACCTTCCATCATTAGCCCTGACCGGTGGCTATGTTGCAGCAGATATTCCGAAGTTTTTGACCATTACCAATGCAGTCAACTTTGGAGTCGGGATTTCTTACAACCTGTCCAACATCTGGAAAAAGAATTCGAGCCTGATGCAGTCCAAAGCCAGAGAGCAGGAACTGGCTGCAACCAATGATCTTTTGAATGATAATATCACCTTGGAAGTAAAACGGGATTATCAGAATGATCTTTACGCGCACAAAAAAATCGATGTGTACCAGAGAGCGCTGGAACAGGCGGAGGAAAACTACAGAATCACACTTAACAAGTATAACAATGGCCTGGAAACCATTACCAACCTTCTGGATGCAGACACGGCAAAAATCACGGCGAATGTTAACGTGGTAACTTCCAAAGCTGATGCTGCGCTGGCACACAAAAAATTATTGCAAACTACAGGAATTATTAATCAATGATAATCGATTAATGATAATTGATAATAAAGAACTTTAAACTTAGAACAAAAAACTTTAAACAAATAAAATGGCACAAGACAATATAAAATTCGAACAGGGAGAGATTCCTGCAAAAAAGAAAAGAAGCCCTGTTTTTTACATCGTATTAGCAGTTGCGGTTTTAGCCGGCGCTTTCTTCGGTTTCAGAGAATACCAGTACAGCCAGGCTCATGAGGAAACGGACGATGCGCAGATTGCAGCAGATGTAAGTCCGGTAATTTCTAAAATATCCGGCTACATTGCAGAGGTCAAGGTAAAGGATAATCAGTTCGTGAAAAAAGGCGATACTCTTGTTATTCTTGATAACAGAGACCAGAAAATGGCATTGGAGCAGGCTCAGGCAGCTTTAGGAACTGCTCAGAGCAATGTAGCTTCCGCTCAGGCTGGTTCGGAAGCAGCAAGGACTGGAATCGGTAATTCCAGAGCGGCAGTCCAGACGGCCAATGCACAGATCGAAGCGGCAAAGGTCAATGTATGGAGAACCGAGCAGGATATGAAAAGATACTCCGAGCTGGTAAAAGACCATTCTATTACGCAGCAGCAATATGAGCAGGCTCTGGCAGCTTATCAGTCCGCTCAGAAGCAGCTTCAGGTGTTGGTAGATCAGAAGAATCAGGCCAGTGTTCAGACCGGCGTTGTTACTTCACAGTCTAATGCAACTTATCAGAATGTCGGCATTGCCAATTCCCAACTGAAACAAAGACAGGTGGATGTGGAAAACGCAAAACTGAATCTTTCTTATACCGTGATTACAGCTAAAGAAAGTGGTTATGTATCTAAAATTCCGGTGCAGGTAGGACAGTTTATCCAGGCAGGTTCTCAATTGTTCAGCCTGGTGATGAGCAACCAGAAATGGGTGGTAGCCAATTACAAAGAAACGCAGGTGGAAAAAATGGTGGAAGGCCAGAAAGTTGAAATCGAGATTGATGCTTATCCTGACCAGAAATTCCAGGGAACAATCAGTTCATTCTCTCCCGCAACAGGTTCTGCATTTGCATTGCTTCCTCCGGATAACGCCAGTGGGAACTTCGTAAAAGTGGTGCAGAGACTTCCTGTCAAAATCACTTTTGACAACCTTAATCCTGATATTATGAAAAAACTTCGTGTCGGGATGAATGTTCAAACCGTCGTTTCATTAAAATAAAAATAAGGAAGCTGGAAGAGGAAAATAAGAGTAATTAACTTCTGACATCCGACCTCTGACTTCTAACTAACAAATTATGCAAGACGATTCATTAGTAGAATATGGCTTTCGCAGGGTAATCATTACCATCACCGCCATCGTCTGTGCGCTTTTGGAGATTGTGGACTCCACGATCGTGAATGTGGCACTGAACGAGATGAAAGGAAACCTTGGTGCAACACTCTCTGAGGTGGGCTGGGTGATTACGGCCTATGCTATCGGTAACGTGATTATTGTTCCGATGACCAGCTGGCTGTCTCAGCAGTTCGGTCGTAGAAACTACTTTGCGGCATCCATTATTATATTCACCGTTTTCTCATTTCTGTGCGGTAACGCCACCAACATCTGGGAGCTGGTGTTCTTCAGACTTTGCCAGGGAATTGGCGGGGGCGCACTTTTGGTGACTTCGCAGACCATTATCACAGAATCTTATCCGATAGAGAAAAGAAGTATGGCTCAGGCCATTTATGGCCTGGGTGTAATTATCGGGCCGACATTGGGTCCGCCATTAGGAGGTTATATTGTTGACAATTACAGCTGGCCTTACATCTTTTACATTAATATTCCTTTGGGGATTATCGCAACGCTGCTCACCCTGCAGTTTGTCAGAAGTCCGCGTTATTCAGAAAAACGCTCTGCTTCGGACGTAGACTGGATCGGAATAGGATTGCTGGCGGCTTTTGTAGGTTCACTCCAATATATACTGGAAAGAGGTCACGAGGATGACTGGTTTGCCAGCAAGGCCATTATTTTCCTAACTGTTACGGCAGTTGTAGGGTTCATCTTATTCATCTGGCGTGAGCTCACATTCAAATATCCGATCGTAGAGCTGAGGGTGCTTAAGAACGGAAACCTCAGGATCGGAACGGTGATGTCTTTTGTTTTGGGATTTGGTTTGTACGGATCAACATTTATAGTACCACTTTATACGCAGAGTATCCTTGGCTGGACAGCTCTGCAATCCGGAGCACTCATGATTCCTGCAGCGCTTACCACCGCTTTTATGATGCCGATTATCGGAAAGCTACTGACCAAAGGTGCCAAGCAGCAGATACTGGTGGCTTTAGGCTTATTAATATTTTTCATCTACAGTTTCTGGGGGTATAAAATCCTGACACCGGACACCGGGAAAGATGCTTTCTTCTGGATGCTGATTGTAAGAGGAATGGGACTGGGATTATTGTTTATCCCTATCACATCATTATCCTTAAGTACATTGAAAGGACCTGAAATTGGACAAGGCGCTGCTTTTACAGGGATGATGCGTCAGCTGGGCGGCTCATTTGGTATTGCAGCAATTACAACCTTCATTGCCAACAGAACACAGCTTTACAGGAGCAATCTTGTATCGCATCTGGATGTTAATGATCTGGATGTGCAGCAGCGTGTCGGCGCCCTGAAAGGAACGTTTATGGCAAAAGGAATGTCGCCGGATGTTGCATTACAATCGGCGTACAAAATGCTGGATTTTTCAGTCACTAAACAGGCTACGGTACTTTCTTATATGGATGTTTTTCTCTATCTGGGAATAGTCTTCCTGATCTGTATTCCGTTTGTGCTGTTTGTAAGAGAACGTAAAAGCAAAGGCGAGAAGATCGACCTGAGCTCGGTTCATTAATATTTATTTTTTAGTTGTTTGTTAAAAACTCAGGGTCTTGATTGGTTCTGAGTTTTTTTGGCATTGATTTTAATGATAGTTGAATTATCAATCCATTCAAAATCAAAGTTATGATGCCATTATTATCCCAGATGCTTCATCTTTTCCTAATCGCCATTCCGGTCGCATGCATCGCCTGGACAGTCACACACGAGGAGATTTTCCGTGAGCCGAGAGAATACTGTCAGAAGATATGTGGCAGCACACAGTCCATTGTTAAGCGGAAATTCTTTTACCTTTTCACTTGCGAATATTGCTTCAGTCATTACATCAGTATTATATTTCTGATCATAACAAAATTCCAGTTGTTATATGACGGCTGGCGTGGTTACCTCTTGGCATTTTTCGCGTTGGTGTGGGTTGCTAACTGGTATATGAGCCTGTTCGGCTACCTGAGACAGAGCCTAAAAGTAGAAAAAATCGAAGCCAAAATGAAAGATGAAAATCTGAAGGAGATAACAGGTGATAAATGATTTATTAGCATATTTCTAATCAATATAGATGTTAGAAATTTAATCAGGTAAAATCCATGCGCAGCGGTTGGTCATTTGCTGCGCAGCATTTGCTTCTTAGCTGCGCACCGGCAAGTCGTTCACTGCGCACCTTTGAGTCTTCCAATACGCAGCCGCAAGTAGGTATCTGCAAAAACTTTAAAATGAAAAATTCCGGTCCATCAAATCCACTTCAGCTTAGTGGCCAGCGTACATGCTTCCGTGGTGTTGGAAACCCGCATCTTCTCAAGGATATTCTGCCGGTGACGGTTTACCGTGTTGATGCTTATGAAAAGAGATTCCGCAATTTCTTTGCTCCTTTTTCCTGATCGTATCATTTTCAGGATTTCTTTCTCACGGGCAGAGAGGAAGTTGGAGTTCTCAGCTTCCGTTTGCTGGATGATGCTTCCGTTTGCGGTATTAATAATCATTCCGGTATAGTCCGATGACGGTAGGAAATCAAAATGATAAAGACAAAGTGCCAGTTCCACATTCTTATGATGGGCATCCGAAAAATAAAACATTTTATGAATCAAGGATTTTGAACTCCCTGATAATCTCAGTTTGCTGATCACACTAAAATCTTTTCTTTTCTCAAACGCAACCATCTTGATATACTGGAAAAACCGAAGTTCCAGAATGTGTTTCTGCAACACATCATCCGCATTCAGGATATTGAACAGTTCATCTTCCCAGATGCTTTCAATCTCCAGCTGATTTGGATTTTGGAAGATCTTCAGTTCATCTGCTAATTTGCCGGAGTAGATGTAGCTTTTGTTGTTCTTGATGTCACTTAGGATCGCGATGCCATTTTCCAGTTCCACAAAGTTCTGAGCCATTATCTGGCATTGCTCTAGCTGCAATTGCTCTGTTCCGGTGCGAGGAATAAAGTTTTGCCGGCGAAGTTGGTTGTGGAGGTCGGACTGAGGATTGGTCATCAAAAATGGTTATTTATCAGTATTGATTATTGAATGTTAAGCACCTAAATTTGCCCTGTCAACATGTAAAAATACAATGAATAATCTTAACGAGAAAGAGAAAATGTTAGCCGGTGAATTATACGATGCAGCCAATGCAGTTTTAGTGGAAGAAAGACAAAGAAGCAAGGATCTGTGCTTCCGCTATAATCAGATTCAGCCTACCAAAATGAAGGAAAGGAAAGGCATCATTAAAACCCTTTTCGGCAAAACAGGCAAAATGTTCCTTATCGAACAACCTTTCTATTGCGACTATGGCTACAATATAGAAATTGGTGAAAATTTCTACACCAATGTGAACGTCGTGATTCTCGATTGTGCCAGAGTGACTTTCGGAGACAATGTTTTCATTGCGCCCAACTGCGGATTCTACACTGTGAATCATCCTCTGGACGCCGAAAACAGAAACAAAGGTCTTGAATATGCGAAGCCTATTACCGTAGGAAATAATGTTTGGATTGGCGCAGGCTGCACTATTCTTCCCGGTGTTACAATTGGCGATAATGCGGTTATTGGTGCAGGTAGTGTGGTTGTAAAAGATATTCCGGCGAATGTCCTGGCCGTCGGCAATCCTTGTAAAGTTATCAGGAAAATATGAAAATAAAACCACAAAAGGCATTAAAGTAGGAGTTCAGGAATATTTAAAAGTTCATATTATTTTCTCATAATCCCAACTAATAACCATCTGAATTTCTTTTGTGTCTTTTGTGGATTAATGTGTAACTGCCTGAATTTTATGAGTAAAACGTTTTTGCGACTCTTAAAAGCATAGAATTAAATAAAAGAACTTTGCGCTCTTTGCATTTAAAATTATATTAATAATGAAGAAAATTATATTATCATCAGTTCTGATGTTGTCTCTTTTCCAAATAAAAGCACAATCTCTGGAAAAGATGACCTGGTTCAATGAGCCTTCCCAATGGGAAATCAAAGACAAAAAACTCACAATGACTGTCACGCCACAAAGCGATTACTGGCGGATTTCGCATTACGGTTTCACAGTGGATGATGCGCCATTTTATTACAGCACTTATGGCGGTGAGTTTGAAGCCAAAGTCAAAATCACTGGCGATTATAAAGCCCGTTTTGACCAAATGGGTTTAATGCTCAGAATTGACGAACAGAATTATATCAAAGCCGGCATTGAATTTGTGGATGGTAAGTTTAATCTCAGTACAGTTGTGACTCACAAAACCAGCGACTGGAGCGTGATCGTTCTGGAGAAAACGCCGCCATTTGTCTGGATCAAAGCCATCAGAAGATTGGATGCGGTTGAGATTTTTTACTCGTTTGATGACAAAGATTATGTAATGATGCGGAACGCTTATCTGCAGGACAATACGCCCGTTCAGGTCGGTTTTATGGCTGCAAGTCCGGACGGAAACGGTTTTAAAGCGACTTTCGAAAACTTCTCGGTCAAACATTTGCCGGACCAGAGACGACTGGAATGGCTGAAGAAGAATCAATAAATAAAATGCTCCACATCTGGAGCATTTTTTATATCAATCTTCTTACTTTAATCAAATAATCCAAATATTTTTCGCCGTGTTGTCTATAGAGAAATTCCTCTTCCAATCTTATCTGAATCTGAATCAAAACATAACCAAGAATCAGAAACAAAAGAGAAACGGCATTCGGCGTAATCAGGAAAAGTCCGATCAAACTCACAATCATTCCCAAGAAAACAGGATTTCTGGAAACAGAGAACAATCCAGAAGTTACCAGCTCAGTTTTCATATCATTATCAATTCCGATTCTCCAGGAATCTTTCATTTGATTTTGAGCGATAATCGTCCAGACTAAAGCCAGTAACATCAAGGTTAATCCAACGAATTTCAATAATTCAACCTCAAGGAAATCAACAGGAAGAAAAGAACTTTCCGGCAAAAACGTAAACAAAATAACATACAAGAAAATCCCAGTCAGACAAAGTTTGAAATAATTGCCGACCAGCGCATAAGCACTTTCGTCCTGGGGCAAAACCAATGGATTTTTCCTGATTCTTCTGGCAACAATAATCGTTTTCGCAACAAAAGAAATCCCGAAAAATAGAATAAAATAAACGGGTAAAAAGATTTTGATCAATAATTCCATAGCAGATTTTTGTACAAAATTAAAGCTGTGGAAAGTGCAACACTATTGCAAAGTTTCGTCGAGACAATTTTCGCAAATCCCTTTCGCAAAAAACCGGACTTCATCTATTCGGAAACCGAGATTCGGATTATCAGCAAACGTCACATTTTCTTTGCAGGTCGTTTGTTTGCAGATTTTGCAGTAGAAATGCAGATGCCTGTCGCTGTGTGTATTTTCGTTGCAATCGTCCTCGCAAAGCCGGTATTTCGTGGTGTTATTTTCCTGAATGCTATGAACAATTCCTTTCTCCTCAAACGTTTTCAGTGTTCTGTAAATTGTGATTCTATCGGCATTTTCAAACTGATTTTCAATTTCAGACAAAGACAAAGCCACATCCTGAGAATCCAGAAAATCATACACCAAAATCCGCATACTCGTCGGTTTGGTATTCTTGTTCATCAGTTTATTTTCAATTTCATTTCTCATCAGAAGACTAATTTTTAGGAGCCGGGAACCTGCTTTCCGTTGCAATTCCTCGCTCGGTCGGCTCCGCTTTGCTCCGCCGCCTCACTGCGGGATTTCCACTGCAATCAGGGCTAGGAGATTGGACATTCAATCAACATTGGTCAAAACTCAAACGCTCCCACTTTCAAACTCTCCAACTCAAATCATCCAATCAAATCCAAAAACTGCTGCTCATCCAGAATCGTAATCGTTCCGATGTCCTGCGCTTTCTTCAGTTTACTGCCGGCTTTTTCGCCAACAACCAGATAGTTGAGGTTTTTTGAAACGGCAGAAATATTTTTTCCATTATGCTTTTCCACCATTTCCTCTGCTTGTTCTCTTGTGAAAAGCGACAGTTTTCCGGTGAAAAGGAAGGTTTTACCTTCCAAAACATTAGATAAAACTTCGTTGGTGTTTTCACCTTTTTCCAGCTGAACACCGTAAGATTTCAAGCGGTCAATCATCAGGATATTTTCAGGATTTTGAAAAAATTCTGTAATACTGATGGCTATTTTCATTCCGATATCTTCCACCTGGCAAAGCTCTTCCAGAGTTGCATTTTTCAGTTCATCGATTGTAGAAAAATTCTTAACCAGTTTCTTCGCCACCGTTTCCCCAACGTGCTTGATGCCGATTCCGAATAATACTTTTTCAAATGGAACTTCTTTCGATTTTTCAATCCCGTCCAGAATATTTTGCGCCGATTTTTCAGCCATTCTTTCGAGTGGAAGAAGCTGCTCTTTTGTCAATGTGTAAAAATCAGCAGGATTCTCAATTAATTTTTCTCTGTAAAGTTGCTCGATTGTTTCTCCTCCAAGATTTTCAATATTCAAAGCTTTTCTGGAAACATAATGGATCATTCTTCCCACGACTTGTGGCGGACAATGCAGCTCATTCGGACAAAAATGAATCGCCTGGTCTTCAATTTTTACCAGTTCGGTTCCACATTCCGGACAGTTTTTGATGTATTCGATGGGCGTTTGCAAAAGCGTTCGTTTCTCCGTATTCACGCCAACAATCTTTGGAATGATTTCGCCACCTTTTTCGACGTACACAAAATCGTGCTCGTGCAAGTCCAGCTTTTTGATAATATCTTCGTTGTGAAGAGACGCGCGCTTTACCGTTGTTCCTGCCAACAAAACAGGTTTCAGATTGGCAACAGGCGTTATCGCTCCGGTTCTTCCGACTTGATAAGAAACACTTTTCAATTCAGTTTCCACCTTTTCAGCCTTGAATTTATAAGCCATTGCCCAGCGTGGTGATTTGGCTGTATAACCCAATTGTCTTTGTTGTTTTAATGAATTGACTTTCAAAACAATGCCGTCAATTTCGAAAGGTAATTGGTGTCTTTCCGTATCCCAGAATGTGATGAATGCTTTCACTTCATCAAGAGTTTTACACAATTTCGCCAGGTCTTCCGAAACGCGGAAACCCCAGTTTTTGGCTTTTGCCAAGATATCCCAATGCGTATCTGCCGGAAATTCATCCGAAATATATTGATACAAAACTGCCGAAAGTCCACGTTTTCTTACTTCTCCTGAATCCTGCATTTTCAAGCTTCCGCTGGCAGTGTTTCTCGGATTCATAAACAAATCCAAACCTTCCTCTTCACGAGCTTTATTGATTTTATCGAAGTTTTTTCTGGTCAGATAGATTTCGCCCCGGATAAAAAAACGATTGGGAAAATCGCCTTTCAAAGTCAAAGGAACATCCGAAATCGTTCTCACGTTATTGGTAATTTCATCGCCCTGAAAACCGTCGCCACGCGTTACAGCCTGTGATAACTTTCCGTTTTCGTAAAGAATGGAAATCGAAGCGCCATCATATTTTAGTTCCGCTACGATTTCTACAGGTTCATCAATCGTTTTGATGATTCGTTTTTCCCAATCCTCAAGGTCGTCAAAATCATAAGAATTGTCGAGAGAATACATTCTGAACTGATGCTGGACGGTCGGGAAATTCTTTGTAATTCCGCCACCAACACGCAAAGTAGGAGAATTGGCATCAAAAAATTCAGGATATGCCTTTTCCAGCTCCTGAAGTTCTTTCAGTTTTTCATCGAATTCAAAATCAGAAATCGTATTATGGTCAAGAACATAATAATTATAATTATGCTGATGAAGTTCTTCTCTCAGGGATTCTATCCTTTGCTGAATGTTTTCGGACATTGGAAAAATATTTAAAGCAAAAATAACCAAAACAAGCAGAAAGACTGAAAATAAAATGAGTAATTTGCTTACTTATAAAATAACCCACATAGATTTGAATTCTGTGAGCTTTGCTAAGTTTTACGCCTTTGCGAACCTTAAAAAAAGTTCAGTAATCAAAAAATCTTTTTGGACTTTGCGTTCAAAATTTATTAATATCAGAAAAATGAAGAAAGTATTTTGCATTTTATCCCTTGTCACGACTATGTTGATTAATGCTCAAACTCAGATTATCGCCCACCGAGGTTTCTGGAATACACAGCCAAAAACGTCTGAAAACTCTATCAAAGCTTTAGAAAATGCCCAAAAACTAAAAGTTTATGGTTCCGAATTCGATATTCATATGACCAAAGACGGAAAATTGGTTGTCAATCACGATGAACATCACGGTAAAATGGAAATTTCAGAAACTGATTTTTCTGATTTGAGAAAGCTTAAATTATCCAACGGAGAAAAACTCCCAACCCTGAAAGATTATCTGAAACAAGGTAAAAAAGATGCTTCCGTCAAATTAATCATCGAAATCAAACCAGCCAAATCCAAAGAACGTGAAAACGAAATCGTCACCAAAGTTTTGAAAACCGTAAAAGAACTCGGACTCGACAGCCAAAGTGATTACATCTCGTTTAGTCTTAATATCTGCAAAGAAATCAAGAAACAAAATCCGTCTGCAAAAGTCCAGTATCTGGAAGGAAATCTTTCGCCACAGCAAATCAAAGCAGAAGGATTGGATGGACTGGATTATCATTATAGTGTTTTTAAAAAAAATCCAACCTGGATTTCAGAAGCTAATTCATTAGGATTGATTACCAATGCCTGGACTGTGAATGATGTCAAAGTGTGTGAAGAACTCAAAAATCAAGGCATCCAATTCATTACAACAAACATTCCTGACCAATTGAAAGATAATTAGTTTATCGCAAAGTCGCTAGATATTACAATTCAAATCTTTTAAAGTCGTCAAAGAAAACTCTGCGACTTTTCTATATAATGCTTAATTCAAATTGCGACTTTGCGATTAATCACATTTTCAATTGAATTCCTCAATGATAAACTTGTATTAAATCATAAGACTTCATTCGGATTTTAAACATTTGTTTGATAAATTTGCAGCTCGAAATTTTAATGAAACAGATTATGAATTTAAAAGGTAAAAATGCCATTATCACTGGCGGTGGAAGAGGGCTTGGAAAAGCTGTTGCTAAAGCATTAGCAAATGAAGGTGTTAATATAGGCATCACGGGAAGAAACGAAAATTATCTTAAAATAGCAGCTAACGAACTGAAACAAACCGGCGTGAAAGTCGCTTATGCCGTTTTCAGTGTGGATAACGAATTGGAAGTAAAAGCCGGAATCGAAGCTCTGGCAAATGAGTTAGGCGGAATCGATATTCTGGTTAACAATGCCGGAATCGGCGACTTCGGAAGCATCGAGGAAATGCCGTCCGAAACTTGGGAGCAAGTTATTAAAACCAATCTTTTCGGTGTTTATTACACGGCCAAAGCAGTATACCCGTTTTTGAAGGAAAAAGGGCAGGGCGATGTCATCAATGTCGCTTCTACGGCAGGTCTTAAAGGCGGACCAAATATGTCGGCTTATGCGGCTTCCAAAGCGGCGGTCGTTTCTCTTTCGCAATCGATGATGGCGGAATGGAGAAAGCAGAATATCCGTGTGATTACGCTGACACCAAGTACAATCGCTTCCGATATGAGTATCAATGGCGGTTTGACGGACGGTAACCCGGACAAAGTTCTTCAGCCGGAAGATTTTGCAGAATGGGTAAGGGATATCCTAAAAATGAACCGCAGGGCCATGATTGCGAATGGTTCTATCTTCTCTACCAATCCTTAAAACCATTAAAAAAGGTTAGCAGAAGCTAACCTTTTTTATTTATAATATCATACTCAACTGGATTCTTTTTCTTGTTTCATCCACTTCTGTTACTTTTACCTGAACGTGCTGGTGTAATTTTACAACTTCATTCACATCGGAAACGAAGCCGTCCTTAAGTTGTGAAATGTGGACTAATCCGCTTTCCTTTATTCCGAGATCTACAAAACATCCGAAGGCCGTAATGTTATTGACAATTCCGGGTAATATCATTCCGATCTTAAGATCCGAAATCTTTTTGACGCTCGGGTCGAATTCAAAAACTTTGGCTGCTTTTCTCGGATCTAATCCCGGTTTTTCAAGCTCTTTCAGAATGTCTTTTATTCCCAATATTCCGATGTCTTCAGAAATGTATTTTTCAGGTTTAATTAAGCTTATTTTTTCTTTATTGGCGATCAGGTCAGTGGTTTTGATTCCTGAATCTTTCGCCATTTTTTCCACAATTCCATAAGCTTCGGGATGGACTGCGGAATTGTCCAGAGGATTTTTAGCATTATGAATTCTGACAAATGCTGCAGCCTGCTGATAAGCTTTTTCGCCAAGTCTTGGAACTTTTTTCAGCTCCTTCCGGTCTTCAAAAGCACCATTTTTCGAACGGTAATTAACAATATTTTCCGCCATCTTTTCCCCGATTCCCGAAACGTAGCTCAATAAAGATTTGCTGGCTGTGTTCAGGTTGATTCCTACAGAGTTCACACATTTCATTACCGTAGAATCCAGTTCGTTTTTCAGTAAAGCCTGATCTACATCGTGCTGGTACTGGCCGACTCCGATGGATTTTGCATCAATTTTAACCAGTTCTGCCAGCGGATCAGAAAGCCGTCTTCCGATAGAAACCGCACCCCGAACAGTCACATCATAGCCTGGAAACTCATCCCTGGCGATTTTGCTTGCGGAATAAACCGAAGCGCCGGCTTCCGAAACCACAAAAACCTGAATTGGTTTATCAAAAGCGATCTTTTTAATGAAAAATTCTGTTTCACGGCTTGCGGTTCCGTTTCCGATGGAAATTGCTTGAATATTGTAAGCATTTACCATAGAACGTATCTTTTTCATTGCCATTCCGCTTTCATTCTGCGGCGCGTGCGGATAGATGGTTTCATTATGGAGTAAATCGCCTTTTTCGTCCAGGCAGACCACTTTGCAGCCACTCTTGAATCCGGGATCGATTGCCAGAATTCTCTTTTCTCCCAAAGGCGGCGCAAGAAGAAGCTGGCGAAGGTTTTCCGAAAAGATTTCAATGGCTTTTTTATCCGCTTTCTCTTTGGCTTCCTGCAATGCTTCGTTAGAAATAACAGGTTCTAACAATCGTTTGTAAGCGTCTTTTATAGCTAAGGAAATCTGTCCGGAACATTCATTATTGGATTTTATAATGGCATTTTCAATAAAATCAATGGCTTCATCTTTATCAATTCCGGTATTAGTTTTTACAAAGCCCTCCGTTTCTGCTCTCAGCATTGCCAGAAGACGATGCGAGGGAATTCTGCTGAGGTTTTCTTCCCATTCGAAATACTGAGAAAATTTCTGTGCGGCTTCATCATCTTTTTTAGTTTTTACGACTTTTGAGCTGATAACTGCTTTTCTCTGGAAAAGACGTCTGAGATTTTTGCGGACATACATATTTTCATTGATCCATTCTGCAATGATATCTCTTGCGCCTTGTAGTGCATCTTCTTCAGACGAAACTTGATTATTAAGATATTTTGAAGCTAAAAACTGTAAATCATTGGATTTTTGGCTCATAATAATTTTAGCCAAAGGTTCCAGTCCTTTTTCTTTTGCTGAATCAGCTCTTGTTTTTTTACGTTTTTTGTAAGGCAAATATAAATCTTCAATTTCCTGAATGTCAAAACTTTCCTCGATTTTTTGCTTTAATGCCGGCGTTAAAGAATTTTGTTCTTCGATAGATTTCAGAATGCTCTCTTTTCGTTTCACAATTTCTTCGAATAGTTTATTCAGCTTAGAAATCTGTTCAATCTGGGTTTCATCCAGATTTCCTGTTGCATCTTTCCTGTATCTGGAAATAAACGGAATCGTACAATCTTCTGAAAGTAATTTTATTGTGACAATGATGCTTTTATCTGCTATATTAAGATGTTGTTGGATGAATGTAGTTGAGGTCATTAACGAGAAATATTAAATAAAAGAAGGCGAGTTGCCCCGCCTTAAATGTTTTCACAACGGAATAATCCTTATTGTGAATTGCTTTCGGATACAAATGTAGAAAAATAATTTTTTATCTTGTTTACGGTTTTCCGTATTTTAATGAAAAATATTCTTTTTACATTTATACAATTTCAAAACTAAATAATTATGACTAAAAATATATTTGGATTAATTTTATAACTTTAAAATAGTCACGTTAATAGACAAAAAAATGGCAACTACCGGAAGCAGTTACCTAGAAAACTTTTCTACGGCTTATAGCCTTGTTGTGAATTGTCTTTCGGGTACAAATGTATAAAAATATTTTAATAAACAAATAACTTATGGCAAAAATTGGGTTAGATATAGGAAGTTCTTCATTAGGATGGTTTATCAATAAAAATAAAAAGGGAGTTGTGACTTTTGAGACTGGAATGTCTAAAGGACAATCTGGTGGATATACATCTCCTACCAAAGACCGTAGAGAAGCTCGGTCTAAAAGAAATTTGATTAGAGCTCGAAAATACAGAAAATGGGAATTGTTAAAAGTTCTGTTGAATGATTATGTACCCTTAAACGAAGTTGAATTGAGTGAGTGGTGTCATTATCAGAAAGGAAGGAGAAGAAAATTTCCTGAAAGCGAACAATTTTTAAAATGGCTTGCTTGCGATTTTACTTATCAAGGTGGTGAAAAATATAAAAATCCATACGAGTTAAGGGTAAAAGCTTTGGATGAAACTTTGAGTAAACACGAGTTTGGAAGAGCTTTATATCATTTAGTTCAGAGGAGAGGATATAAAGATATTGGAGAAACCGACCAAGAAACTGAAAAACAAATTCAGAGAAGAGGTGAAAGTGGATTCCAAAATGCTTTAGATGCAAATAGAACAATTGCAGAAGCATTAGTAACGGAGTTTTTAGATAAAGGCGAACGTGCAAGAAATCAGTATCCGTATAGAGAGGAATATAAAAATGAATTAGAACTTATCTGCAAGTCTCAAGGATTTTCTGTTGCAACAAATGAGAAAGGAGAGTACTCGAATGATTTTGTGAAGAATCTTTGGAAAGCAATTATCTGGCAAAGACCTTTAAAGAGTCAAAAAGGCAATATAGGGAAATGCACACTAGAACCCTCAAAACTTCGATGTCCTATTTCTCATCCTGCTTTTGAAATTTTCCGTGCATTGCAATTCATAAATACAATCAAATACTTTGATGCGAATAATGAAAAACAAAATTTAAGCTCAGATTTAAGAAAGAAATTATTTACTGATCTGTTCTTGAAACAAGATGGAAATTTTAAGTTTCAGGAAATAAAAAAATTCTTGGATAAACATAGTGGTTCAGTTTACCAATATAACTATCCGATTAATCCTAAGAACAATCAATATGAAACTTCTGTTGCCGGAATGCCTGTATGTAAAAGTCTTGTTGATTTATTTGGGAATGACGTTCAAAATGCACTTTTGGAAATTGAAAAGTTTCATATAGGTAATGCACCAAAAATGAAAAATGGATATTCACTATATGATATCTGGCATATCGTCTTTGATTTTGATGAGCAACATTTAGGGAAATTTGCTGTAGAAAAATTAGGAATTGAAAACGTAAGCAGAAAAAGAAAAGGTGAAGATATTTCTATATCGCCTTTAGTAGAATTAAAGAGAAAATTTTTGCAAGGCTATTCTGATGTAAGTCTGAAAGCTATCTGCAAAATCATTCCCTTTTTGAAAGAGGGATATCTATACAATGAAGCTGTTGTACTTGCTAAAATTCCTGAATCAATGGGTACTGATTGGCAATCATCTCAACAAATAATTTTAGATATTCTGAAAGAAAGCAATAAGATTAATCAGGAGAAGACAATGATTGTTACTATATCAAATAATTTGATTGATAAACACAAAGGGCAAACAAGAGCTGTGATTGATGGAAATGAAGATCAAGCAGTTGCTTATAAAGATTTTTCTTATGTACTTGACGAAGACGATATTAAGAATGTGAAATTTGCGTGTGTAAATTATTTTGGAGATAAAACTTGGGCTAGTAATGAAGATAAAGATGAAATTATTAGAAAAGTAGCCTTAGAATATCAGGAATATTTCTTTGACAATAAGAGAGCTTACCGAAAAGCAGAAACGCTTACAGAAATTTTCAATTCATTATTGAAAGAAAAAAATATCACACTCAAGGGTGAGCTTTATCATCATTCCAACAGAGAAAATTTATACAATAAAAACTTAGAAGTAAATTTCAAAACTGGAGAAAAATATCTTCCAAAATATAAAGATACAGTGACCGAAATTCTACCAATTCCGTTTATTGATAGTATCAAAAATCCAATGTTCAATAAGTCAATGAGTATTGTGAGAAAACTTTTGAATCAATTAATTATTAATGGAGATATAGATCAAGAAACAGAGGTAACTATCGAACTCGCAAGGGAATTGAATGATAATAATGTAAGAGCTGCCATAGAAAGATATCAAAAAGAAAGAAGGGATAATCGTGAGAAAATCCGAAAATTTTTAGAACAATATAACCAGGAAGAGAACCGATCAATTACAATAGAAGATAATATTCCTTTGTTTGAACTGTGGACAGAGCAGATTTTTGAAGAGACTGAAGACGAAAGCAAGAATAAAATTCAAAATAAAAACAGACTAGATATCCTTAGAGAAAAAGAAGATGTAAAACGTTATGAATTATGGACTGAGCAAAAAGGTCAATGTATGTACACTGGAAAAATGATTTCAATTTCACAATTATTTTCAAACGAAATTGATATTGAGCATACTATTCCGAGAAGCATTTTACCAGATAATACATTGGCAAATCAAACCGTTGCATTTTCAAAATACAACCGAGATATTAAAGGTGCAAAAACTCCTTTTTATTGTGAAAATTATTCTAAAGATACTCCGAATGGAACTAGCATTTCACCAAGGCTTGATAGTTGGAGAAAATTGAGGGATTATTACAAAATTCAGTATGAAACCAGAAGACGTGCAAAAGGAGCAGAAGATGAAAATACTAAAAATAAAAGAATTCAAGATAAGCATTACTATAAACTGCATTTCGAATATTGGAACGATAAACTAAATCGTTTTGAAGCCGAAGAAATAAAAGACAGCTGGGCGAGAAGACAGTTGGTAGATACTCAGATGGTTAGTAAATATGCTAGAGAATATTTAAAGCTTTACTTTAAAAAAGTAGCGGTACAAAAGGGTAGTGTGACAGCAAATTTTAGGAAAATATTTGGCTTCCAAGAGCAGGATGAAATAAAAAGTAGAAATAAACATACACATCACGCTATTGATGCGGCGGTTCTCACAATGATTCCTACCAACAGTAGTTATAGGGAAGAAGTTCTAAAAGAATATTATGCAGCAGTAGAAAACAAAGACAAACGTAAAATTGATGAAATAAGAAAGAAAATGATTCCTCCTTATTTCAATGTTCAGTCATTGATAAATGAAATAGAATCTACAACGCTGATTGTCAATTATCAAAAAGATAAAATTCTTCAGCAAACCAGTAAAACAGTAAGAAAAAGAGGAGCAATTCAATATGTAAAGAATAAAAATGGCGAATTTTTGTATGATGAAAATGGAGATAAAATCATTAAAAAAGCAAAAGGGGATTCAGTAAGAAGTACATTATATGCACAAACCTATTTGGGAAAGATTCGGGATGTTGAAAGATATCCCGATAATCAACCTCGAAGAGAAAATAATGACTGGAAATACAAGCAAGGAAAGGATGAATTTATATTTGTTAAAAGAGAAAATATCTCCAAAGTAAAAGAATCCGACAAGCTTATTGAATCCATAATTGATCCTAACATACAGCAATTGGTTAAGGATCAGAAAAAGAATGCTGAAATAGAAGACTTTCAAGGAAATATAATTCGTCACGTACGAATAAAAACCAGTACGGGTAGAGAAGTGAAAGAAAGAATAAATTATCGTTCAAAATATGATTATAAAAATAAATTTTATTCTGAAGCAGGCTCTGTTCCTTACTCTATTTTAGCGCAGAAAATTCATAATGGTGCAATCAAAAGAGAATTGATTCCAATCTCATCTTTTGAAATTGCTAAAGAGTTTAAGAAATATGGGAATTTTGTCATTGAAAATTTTATTTCCGAAAAGTATCCGGAGTTTAATCATTGGGATAAAAAACAACTTCTTAAAACTGGACAAAAATTAATAGTGCTAAACGAAGATGGTGATTTTGAAAAAAGACTAAATATAGATTTCCAGCAAAAGAGATTATTTGTTATAAGTCAATTTTCGGAAGGAAGCATTTGGCTGAATTATCATTTAAATGCACTATCAAAAGATGAAGTTAAAAAATCAATTGCATTCATCAAAGATGAAAAGTTATTAGAGTTCGAAAAAGAGTATAACTTGCCGGATGTTATTGAAGATATAAATATTCAAGATAATAAAAAACGCCGTGAAGACTTTTTGAATCGTAAATTTAGATTCGATACTATTGGAAACAGCTACAGACTTTCTCGACTTGTTGAAATTATTGGTTTGGAAAAAACGAATGACATTAAAAAAGAACTTGATAAATACAAAGCAATCCCGTCAACAATTGAAATAGAAGGAGAAACACCACTTCTAAAAATGGGTAAGGATAAATGGAATTTTCTTTTTGAAGGAGAAGATTTTGAAATTTCTCTCGACGGTAAAATTAATTGGAATATTAATTTATGATCACCCGCTCCATCTACATTGGCAATCCCGCATATCTTAAACTCAAAGACGAGCAATTGAAAATTCTCTGTCCGGAATCCAAAACGGAAAAGGGGAGTGTTCCTGTGGAAGATTTGGGGTTATTGATGTTAGACCACTTTCAAATTACGATTTCTCATAATTTGATTCAGAAAATGATGGGAAACAATGTCGTGGTGGTGAGTTGTGATGCCCACCATTTACCGCACGGAATAATGCTTCCGCTGTACGGGCATACCGAACATTCCGATCGGGTAAAAGATCAGCTGGAAGCCAGCGAACCGCTTAAAAAACAACTCTGGAAGCAGACGGTGGAATGTAAAATCGAAAACCAGAAAAACGTCCTGATGAAACTGGGGAATTACTACGAACCGATGATTGAATATCAGAGAAACGTAAAATCCGGTGATATAACGAATATGGAAGGGATTGCGGCGCAGCATTACTGGAAATATCTGATCAGTCTGGATTTTTTGAGACAACGTTTCGGAGATTCACCCAATCAGTTTTTCAATTTTGGATATGCCGTGCTCAGAAGCATTGTGTCAAGATCCATCGTAGAAACCGGACTGTTGCCTGTTCTCGGCATTTTCCATAAAAATAAATACAATCCGTATTGCCTTGCCGATGATTTAATGGAACCTTACCGTCCGTTTGTTGATCTACTCGTGATGCAGTGGCTGAAAATTCATCCGGATACCGAAGAACTGACGAGAGAATTTAAGGCGTATATTCTCCAGATTGCGACCAAAGATGTGTGTATTGATGACAAAACAAGACCGTTGCTGGTTGCGGTGAAAACTACGGCTACGTCGCTTTACAAATGCTATACAGGAGAAAAACGACTGATTTCCTATCCTGAACTTATATGATAAAAAGAAATCCATCTTACTTTTTACATTATTCATTTTACTAAAAATATGAACGCCGAAAGGTTTAATGCATACCGTATTATGTGGGTTTTAGTATTATATGACCTCCCGACCGAAACGAAAGCGAATATGAAAGATGCAAACCGTTTTCGGAAGGCTTTGATTGATGACGGATTCACCTTATTCCAGTTTTCGATGTATGTAAGACACTGTCCGAGCCGGGAAAATGCAGAAGTGCATATCAAAAGAGTGAAATTTATGCTTCCGAAAGCCGGAAAAGTAGCCATTATGTGCATTACCGATAAACAATTTGGAGACATTGAAATCTTTTTTGCCAGAAATAAAGAAGAGCCACCACCGACCTTCCAACAATTGGAATTATTTTAAAATTTAAATCCTAAAAATAAAAACAATCTTCTGATTTTCAGAAGATTGTTTTTTGAGGCTGTGACTCATCACGAAGATAATAATTTTTGAAAGCAATTCACAACCGGATGGGATGAGTACGATGCCAAAGAGAAGCTGTGACTCATCACGAAGATAATAATTTTTGAAAGCAATTCACAACTATCATAGCTGGGAAAATTACATCCCGTTTGCTGTGACTCATCACGAAGATAATAATTTTTGAAAGCAATTCACAACGGTCATAATTCCAGTTATTTTTTGTAGAAAGCTGTGACTCATCACGAAGATAATAATTTTTGAAAGCAATTCACAACCACAAGATATGTTTGATAAAGCAAAAAAAAGCTGTGACTCATCACGAAGATAATAATTTTTGAAAGCAATTCACAACCTTTCCCAGTCAATGGAAAAATCCCGCTCTGCTGTGACTCATCACGAAGATAATAATTTTTGAAAGCAATTCACAACTGTGAAGATGCTTATAATTTTGAGTTCAAGCTGTGACTCATCACGAAGATAATAATTTTTGAAAGCAATTCACAACTGCATTCCAAGCGTGTCGGATTCACCGCCAGCTGTGACTCATCACGAAGATAATAATTTTTGAAAGCAATTCACAACTATCAGCTCAGAGTTAAGCGTAAAGAGATTGCTGTGACTCATCACGAAGATAATAATTTTTGAAAGCAATTCACAACTGTTCAGTCTTTTTTCCTGCTAAATCCATAGCTGTGACTCATCACGAAGATAATAATTTTTGAAAGCAATTCACAACTTTAATCTGTTTTCTTAATTTTGCGCTCTGGCTGTGACTCATCACGAAGATAATAATTTTTGAAAGCAATTCACAACCGATAACATAAAGTAGGATTAAAGTTAGTAGCTGTGACTCATCACGAAGATAATAATTTTTGAAAGCAATTCACAACTAATCTTGGTATTGGGCGAGAACTTTACGAGCTGTGACTCATCACGAAGATAATAATTTTTGAAAGCAATTCACAACGTAAGTTTTAAAGTTCCTTTTACGCCTTGAGCTGTGACTCATCACGAAGATAATAATTTTTGAAAGCAATTCACAACTAACTTTCATGTCCGCGATTACCGCGATGAGCTGTGACTCATCACGAAGATAATAATTTTTGAAAGCAATTCACAACAGGATTGAAGAAAGGGACCATTTTCGCTACGCTGTGACTCATCACGAAGATAATAATTTTTGAAAGCAATTCACAACAAAAAGGCCATCTTTAAAACCAAACTCATAGCTGTGACTCATCACGAAGATAATAATTTTTGAAAGCAATTCACAACGTATTCTTTGAACATATTAACGAAATTGTTGCTGTGACTCATCACGAAGATAATAATTTTTGAAAGCAATTCACAACTGTTGATACTGCTAACCGTATAGGCTCAGAGCTGTGACTCATCACGAAGATAATAATTTTTGAAAGCAATTCACAACGGTATAACTGGGAGATTGCAAAACAGGTTGGCTGTGACTCATCACGAAGATAATAATTTTTGAAAGCAATTCACAACTGGAAAGCTGTGAGCGTAGGCAATGGCATAGCTGTGACTCATCACGAAGATAATAATTTTTGAAAGCAATTCACAACTTTGGGAGTTTAGAAGTATCGGGAAGAATAGCTGTGACTCATCACGAAGATAATAATTTTTGAAAGCAATTCACAACGAAGGACATCGCAGGGTGGGAGCAATGGAGGCTGTGACTCATCACGAAGATAATAATTTTTGAAAGCAATTCACAACGAGTTTCTGAAAATGCACAAACTCAAGCATGCTGTGACTCATCACGAAGATAATAATTTTTGAAAGCAATTCACAACATAATCCGTAAAAAACTGTATATTGATATCGCTGTGACTCATCACGAAGATAATAATTTTTGAAAGCAATTCACAACAAAAGTTGAGAACGACAAAATTAGTTTAAAGCTGTGACTCATCACGAAGATAATAATTTTTGAAAGCAATTCACAACCCGGCATCTGCAAGCCTATACAGAGCTCCGGCTGTGACTCATCACGAAGATAATAATTTTTGAAAGCAATTCACAACTTTTGAATGTTAATCGTTGAAGACGTGATTGCTGTGACTCATCACGAAGATAATAATTTTTGAAAGCAATTCACAACTTTACCACGTTCATTCCATCTACAAAATCAGCTGTGACTCATCACGAAGATAATAATTTTTGAAAGCAATTCACAACAAACGAGATCGCATTAATGAAAAAGCAGAAGCTGTGACTCATCACGAAGATAATAATTTTTGAAAGCAATTCACAACTATTTACCTAACAATGGAAATACATAGGCTGCTGTGACTCATCACGAAGATAATAATTTTTGAAAGCAATTCACAACTATAAACCTCAAAGCCACGCCCACAAGGTTGCTGTGACTCATCACGAAGATAATAATTTTTGAAAGCAATTCACAACATAACAATGCAGTATGGCACATTAATAGGAGCTGTGACTCATCACGAAGATAATAATTTTTGAAAGCAATTCACAACCAAATAAGGCTACGCTTCAGAATCTTATTAGCTGTGACTCATCACGAAGATAATAATTTTTGAAAGCAATTCACAACTTGATTATTGTAGTGCCTCCAGTATCAAGCGCTGTGACTCATCACGAAGATAATAATTTTTGAAAGCAATTCACAACGACAATAGCAAGTTTGTTTTATCAACATTTGCTGTGACTCATCACGAAGATAATAATTTTTGAAAGCAATTCACAACATAATTAATTGCTTTGAATATTTTCCGAAAGCTGTGACTCATCACGAAGATAATAATTTTTGAAAGCAATTCACAACTTGCTGGTGTGTCATTGATATTTCCCTTTTGCTGTGACTCATCACGAAGATAATAATTTTTGAAAGCAATTCACAACTGTTTTATTGCAGACAAAAAGCCACTGCAAGCTGTGACTCATCACGAAGATAATAATTTTTGAAAGCAATTCACAACACGGCCTAACTATACCCACTTAAGGTGAAAGCTGTGACTCATCACGAAGATAATAATTTTTGAAAGCAATTCACAACTTGCATAAGCTCCAAAGTTATTGTTGCTTTGCTGTGACTCATCACGAAGATAATAATTTTTGAAAGCAATTCACAACTGTAATACCAATAGTTGTTGCCAAGTCTTTGCTGTGACTCATCACGAAGATAATAATTTTTGAAAGCAATTCACAACTCAAAGGGGTAAACATCAAATGTCCGCCCAGCTGTGACTCATCACGAAGATAATAATTTTTGAAAGCAATTCACAACTTGAAGTATCTTTTTTTCAAATCATATTCAGCTGTGACTCATCACGAAGATAATAATTTTTGAAAGCAATTCACAATGAATATCATTTACCCAACCCAATTAAGAAAGCAATTACTAAAAAAAGAAAACAAAAAATTGCGTACAATAAAAAGCATGCTGCAAACAAAATCACTAAATAGCTTAAAAATTTTCCCATAATCAAATATATATATTGCTTTTTAATTTTCCATTCAATAACGGTATTTCAAACAAAAAAATAATTAATCTCTGTATCAATACTAAAAAACAGCTTGTAAATATTTACAAGCTGTTTTTATTTTTTCAGTGGAAAAAGGAACTTAATCCAAAGGTTTCCTTCCGGATATAATATTGAACAATACCACTATAATAGCGATGACCAATAAAACATGAACCAAATAACCGGTGCTCATTCCTGGAAATACACCCAGCATTCCTAATAGCCATACTACAATACAAATAGCAGCGACTAACCATAATAGACTTCTCATAATTTAATATTTTTTAGTGTGATTGATGAGATACTATCACATACTGTGCCTTTTTGTCTCAGTTGCAAAAAAAATATTTTATTATTGTGAATATTCTAAAATGAGAGCCACAGGAAAATGATCGCTGTAACCACCGATATATCTTGATCCGGAATAAGTTCGGAAAGGATATTGACTGTTTTTCCTGTCTTTGTTGCAAAGTTTGGCGTTATTGTAAATTAGGGCTTTATGAGAGGTTTTGTCTATCTCAGAAATGAGAATTTGGTCAAACAAAACTCCTTTTTTACCGTGAAATGTAGAAAATACGTTGCTATTAAAAAGTGCTTCAAAAGGATTCTTAATTACAAGGTTATTTTCATTGTCTTTGCATAATTCCTTTATCATCTCGTGGTCGGGATTTTCATTGAAGTCTCCCATAATTATTATTTTTTCACCTTTCTTGTGAAGCTCAAGAATTCTTGTTCTCAGTTTTTTCAGGATATGATTCCGCAGACTTTCCTTAATATCCTTATTTCTTTTTGAAGGAAGATGCAATATAAATACCTGAAATTTATGATTATTAACCAGAATCTCAGCCTGCAAAATATCCCTGCTGTCAAATTCTGAATCATCATCTTTTGGGAATTTCAAAAAGCTGAAACTTTGCAAAATGCACTTGTCAGGATTTAGTAGCAGGGCAACACTTAATCCGCGGGAATCATCAGATTTCTGATACACAATTTTATAATCATGTAAAGGAGAATCTTCGTTAGTCAGGTCATCCAAAACCCGCTGGCCGCCAATTTCGGCTAAACCGATAATTGCAGGTAACTGAACCAGATCGTTTTCTATAAAACGAAAAACATGATTGATTTTCCTTACTTTAAGCTCATATTTATAATCGTCCCAATTGTAAAGAGCAGATTTTTGGTTGTCATCAGGAGGAAAAAAATTCTCGACATTATAAAAAAGAAATAATTCTTTATTCATCCGTGATTGTTACCATTTTTTCCGGCGTGTGTAGATAAATGTAATTACTACAATCAGAACCATTAACCCCAAAGTAAAATAATAGCCGTTTTTATGATGCAGTTCCGGCATATTATCGAAATTCATTCCATAAACGCCTGCAATAAAAGTAATTGGAAGAAAATAAACGGAATAGATAGCCAAAAGTTTCATCACCTGGTTTGCTTTCTGGTCAGACAGTGCCAAAAACATAGAAATAAGGTTCACCGTCTGCGCATTCACGTGGTCAAAATCTGCAATCACGTCCTTTTGCTTGTCCAGAAGATCCATCGCTTCTACCTCTTCCAGATCCAGCGTTTTGAACTTTGAGATCCATTCTCCGGAGATATTCAGGATTCTTGTATTCAGTCCGGATTTTCTTTTCAGCTTATAAAGGCGTCTTATCTGGTTGCTTTGGTTCGTGTTTTTAAGAAAAATCTCATTTTCGATTGCGTCCATAATTTCCAGCAGGTTGCGGCTTTCATCATCAAAAGTTTTGATAACTTTCAGAGCCAGCCTCAGCGCCAGATGATCTCTGGATATGGTGTCCGGATTTTCTTTTTTGAATTCTTCACAAACCTCGTGGATGCTTTTGCTTTTTGCCCGGTGTGTGGTGATGATGACTTTAGGAAGCAGGAAAATCCCCAGCTTACTGCTGATGTCGCTGATGTTGTTCAGCGTTCTTCTTTCAAGATCCGTAGATTCCCTTGCCAGGAAAAATTTCACATCGCCCACTTCTTCAAACTTCGGAAGATGGTTAGGGTCTATCGTATCTTCCAGTAGAAGATAATTGATATGATAACGCTCGTGCAGAAAACGGAGATCTTCATCCGTTGGCGCAGTCACATCAATCCATTCCCATTGCGCAGTCTTGTATTTTTGTTCAATTGGCATAAAACAAAACTAAATAAAATCTTACTATCAATTCAAATTTTTATTTGGGCAGCTATTCCGTCCTCCATTCCCGCTTTTTTCTGTTATTGCGAATTAGCTGAGACAACCTATAGAACTTTTTTGCAATCGCAATAACAGAAAAAGAGCTCCATTCAGGCCGGGCTGCGTGCAATTATACATTTTCATTTCAACAACTTATGTAATAAATAAAATATTTACTTTTGTGGAAAATTTTAAATCAGAAAAATGTTTAAAAGTGTAATATCAGGTGTCGGGCATTATGTCCCGGAAAATACCGTTACCAATGATGATCTTTCTAAACTGATGACAACCAATGACGAGTGGATCACGGAAAGAACGGGCATAAAGGAAAGAAGACACAGGAAAAACCGTGTAGATTCCGAAGAAACAACGTCTTTCTATGGTCTGAAAGCGTCCGAAATTGCCCTGAAAAATGCAAATCTTACAGCTAAAGATATTGATTATATCGTTTTTGCAACCCTTTCTCCGGACTATTTTTTCCCGGGTTCTGGTGTGCTTTTGCAGGAATTGCTTGGCTGTGATACCATTGGCGCTTTGGATGTCAGGAATCAATGTTCGGGATTTGTTTACGCAATGAGTGTTGCAGATGCATTCATAAAATCAGGATTATATAAAAATGTATTGGTTGTAGGAGCCGAGATTCATTCATTCGGGCTGGATTTTACAGATCGTGGCCGTGGTGTTTCCGTTATCTTTGGAGATGGCGCTGGTGCTGTTGTCCTTTCTGCAAGTGAGGATGAAAATGCAAAAGGCATTCTGTCGGTCAATATGCATTCCGAAGGAAAATATGCAGAAGAACTGGCCGTTAAATTTCCCGGCACTAAGCTGGGCTGGAGTGATGTATTGATGACCAATCCGGATTCTCTCACAGCTGAAGATATCTATCCGGTGATGAACGGGAATTTTGTTTTTAAACACGCTGTAACACGTTTCCCGGAAACGATTCTGGAAGCGCTTAAAAAAGCAGGAAAATCCATTGATGATCTGGATCTTCTGATTCCTCATCAGGCCAATATCAGAATTGCACAATATGTTCAGCAACTATTGAAGTTACCGGATGAAAAAGTGTTTGTAAATATCCAGAAATATGGGAATACAACAGCCGCATCTATCCCGATTGCTCTAAGCGAAGCAATTATTGAAGGAAGGATGAAACGGGGCGATCTGGTTTGTATGTCTGCGTTCGGAAGTGGTTTCACCTGGGGAAGCGTACTTTTCGAATATTAAATATGACTTAATAATCAAAACCTGATGCATTTGCATCGGTTTTTATTTAGATAAAATCATAATATCCATTGGTTTTTCCGAGGATTTTTTTGTCATCGGAATTCAGCCATTTTTTGAGAACTGTCGCATAAACTTTCCTGAAATCTTCGGTGTAAATCAAATCGCCATAATTAAGGTTTTGCAAATCGGGAAGATTGTTTAACAATCCTTTTTTCTTCAGTCCGCCGCTTATGAAAAACATCTGGTTCGCTGTTCCGTGGTCGGTTCCGTTGCTGGCGTTCTGAGCCACACGTCTCCCGAATTCCGAAAACGTCATAATCATCACATCATTGAATTTTCCATTCTCTTTCATATCTTTTGTAAAGGTTTCAACAGCTTCATTTATATTTTTAAAAAGCAGATTCTGCCTGATGTTCTGATTATTATGAGTATCAAAACTTCCTACGGAAAGGTAATAAACCTGTGTGTTAATATCTGATTTAATAAGGGAAGCTATGGTTTTAAAATCCTTTCCGATCTGGGTAGACGGGTATATCTTGTCAGTTGGTTTAGCTTTGCTTTCTTCAAAAATATACCCGGAATTGCTGATCGTATTTCCAAGTGTGTTGTAAAGATAAGAAGCCAGATCATGTTCGTGATCGTGATGGTCTGCTGCCAGCTTTTTATAAAGGGTTTCCTGACTGTTGTCAAAAAGTTTTTTAGGATCTTTAAAGGCAATCGCTTTGTTCTTGTCACCTTTCATTGCCAGGCTCAGCAGATCATCTATTTCCACAGCCTGTGTAGGATTTTCGCAGGTGTGGCACGCTTCATCCAGGTATCGGCCAATCCAGCCCGTATTTAGGAATTGATTACTGTCACTGGCAGAGTGCCAGATGTCCATACTACGGAAATGCGATTTGTTCGGTTCCGGATAGCCCACGTTATTCATTACAGCAAGCTCACCGTTGTCATAAAGTTCTTTAAAAAAAGTCAGATTTGGGTTGATGCCCGCTTCATCGGTTAATTTCAATGCGTCCTGCTCTTTGATGGAAATCTGACTTCGGACTTTGTAATAAATATCATTCTTTACAGGAATTATAGTATTAAGCCCGTCATTTCCACCGGAAAGTTGCAGGATAATGAGTGTTTTACCATTCATTGCTATAGCTTCCGGCAAAGTGAGCGCTCTTAGGAAATTAGGAAAAAGAAAGGACGCTGCTGCTAGACTGCTGGTTTTTATAAAGGTTTTTCTGTTGATAATCATAATGAGAATTTTTAACAAAGTTGATAATCCGGTGTAGACATAATGCTAATCAGAAGATGTTTCCTGCTCTTATCTCCATTGAACTGTGTAAGCGTGTTTTTGATCTCGCTTTTAGGTTTTGCAAGTAAGATATTAAACAGATCCTGATTCAGCAGCTTTTCAATCCTGTCCCAGTGAATGGTGATCGGGTTTTGCTTTCGATTGACAATCAGGTTTCTTTCTGCTTTTCCCATATTCACATCATCATTGGATTTCGGTTCGATATCAAGTGTTTTGTAACCAGCCATTACCAGAGGAATTCTCATTCTCAGCAAAAGGGTAGAGCTGTCTATCCATTCTGTTCCGGAAGGCCAGCCGGCTACATTGGGAGGTTGCAAAAGTTCCTGGCCGAGTATTTTTTCAAATTTATAAACGGTGTCTTTTTCTTCCGCATCCATCGGTAAAATCCTTCTGATTCCTACTATGAGTTCAACCGGCGATTTTACCTTCGATCCGATATTTTTTTCTGAATAAAACCATTCTGATAGGAAAATGGCGTCCATCAGCGTCATTATATCATATTTGGAAGTATAAAATTTCTGAGCTAAGGATTTCACATTTTTTTCATCAGGATTTTCATTAACCAAAAATCGATAGATCTTCCTCGTGATAAATTCTGCACATTCACGCTTGTCAAGAATAATATTGATGATGTCATTTCCGTCAAAATTTCCTTTTTTTCCGAGAAATTCTTTTTCTCCTTCATCGTGCTGTTTTTCATTAGCCCGAAATTCTCCTGTTTTATTATAGCTCCAGCCAGTAAAAGCCCTGGCGGATTCCCGCACATCTTTTTCGGTATAATTCCCTCTGCCTAATGTAAAGAGTTCCATCAGCTCTCTTGCAAAATTTTCGTTGGGATTGGCTTTCTTATTCTGCTGATTGTTAAGAAAATTCAGCATAGCCGGAGTTTTGGAAACTTCGAACACAAGATCGCGGAAATTTCCGAGTGCATTTTTTCTGAAGATTTCGATGATTTCTTTATTGAATAATGAATTCTGTATTCTTGTGGCAAAATGACCGTGCCAGAAAAGCGCCATTTTCTCTCTCAGCTGGCTGGCAGAATCAATCATTTTGGCTTGCCACGCTTTGCTGATGGAGAGATTGTAGCTTCTGTGAAATTGATTCAACGGTTTTTTGTCAGGCGCCTGCGACATTTCCTGGTATACTTCCTGGCTCAGAGGCTGCACATCGGTTTCGAGCACAGCGTAATCCGAAGTGGTTTTTAAAAAACTATAGATTTTTTTGGGATCAGCTGTTTTGTAATTCTCAACATTCTGGTGATGTATGCCAAAACCAGCTCTTGAAACAAGGTGTTTATTTTTCAGAAAGTTATCCATAATCTACATTTATCTTTTGGAGTAAAATTGTGACAATTAGTTAAATCAAAAATGATGAAATGTCAGTTTATGAATTTGATTTTAATATTTTTTTATGATTTTAAATAATTGAAAATTAGTAATTTATTTGAGTGTATGTTAGAGTAATGAAACAAATTAATTTTTTGGCACGGAATTTACAATGACTGTTTTGTAAAATTTAAAATTTAAAAATATGAAAACTTTAAAGCAATTGGTATTAGGTCTTGGGATTTTGGCTGGTGGAGTAGTGTCAGCTCAAAGTGCTGATATGACCAATATGTTCAAAGTAGGACTTAACGGTGGTGTATCTACAGGTGGTAACACATCTGCTAATCTTGGAGTAGATCTTTCTTATCAGAATCTTATCACGCCTGGTTTTGGCCTTGGTATTGCAACTGGCTATAACCATTATTTCGGGAAAAACGCTACCATCAACGGTGTGAAAGTGGATAATAATGACTTCGGGGTAATTCCTGTTGCAGCATTATTCAGAGTTTATCCTAAACAGATGGGATTTTATTTTGGTGCTGACCTAGGTTACGGTTTCATCGTGGGTGATGATAAAGTTGCTAAAAATATCAATGTAGACAGACCGGACGGCGGTTTCTACATCAAACCGGAAATCGGGTATCATAACCGTGACTGGAACTTTTTTGTACAGTATAACAAAACCTTTACAGGAGACAAAGGACAAATTGCAGATCAGGATTACAATGCCGGAGCAATCGGTGTTGGATTCGGCTACAACATTCCTTTAGGAAAATAATCATCTGTTGAGATAAGCGTAACTGCTTTTTCTGACAGAGCAACTAAACTATGACACAATTAACGCCTTTATTAAATTGAAGGCGTTAATTTTTTTTTGAAAAACTTATCATACATCAATAATAATTTTGAATGATTCTAATTAGATTTGCACAGTTAAATTTTTAAAAAATGAAAAAAGTATTATTATTAGGCGTTTTGGTTAGTGGATTAGCATTTGGACAGACAAAAAAACTGGCAAGTTCAGATGTACACTGGTGGGGTTATAAAATTGCAAAAACAGAAGCATCTTCGCACGATGGAACTGTAAATGTAAAATCTGGGAACCTGGTTCTTAAAAATGGTTCCGTAGTAGGAGGAGAATTCGTGTTGGATATGACGACGATCAACTCAACAGACCTTTCCGGAGAATACCAGGGAAAACTGAACGGACACCTTAAAAACGGTGATTTCTTTGAGGTTGAAAAATATCCTACAGCAACATACAAAATCACTTCTGTTAAGAAAAACGCTAACAAAGATTACAATTTCGTTGTAAACGGGAATCTTACAGTAAAAGGAAAAACCAACCCGGTTTCTTTCCCGGCTAAAATTACTGCTAAAAATGGTGTAGTAACTTTGGAATCTGATAAGTTTTCTTTTGACAGACAAAAATTCGATGTTGCTTACAAATCGACAATGCAAGACGTTTTGGTAAAAGACGATGTGGATATGAAAGTGAAAATCAGCGTAAAATAATTATCAAAGTCATAGATAAATCAGGAGCAGAATTTTTTCTGCTCTTTTTTTGTTTTAATTTTGAATCTGATAACAAACCTTTGCAGGCTTTGCGTTAAAAGAATTAGTTAATGAAATTATACATCATAAGCGGACTTGGAGCAGACGAAAAAGTTCTCGAAAAGCTTACTTTCAATTCAGGGATTGAGCCTGTTCATATTCCGTGGCTCATTCCGGAGAAAGATGAAGATTTTCAGCATTATGTCAGAAGAATGGCGAATAAAATTGATAATTCGGAGCCATTTTATCTTTTGGGATATTCCTTTGGCGGCATTATAGCGCAGGAAATTCACAAAGTAATGCCTGCAAAAAGAATCGTCATTCTTGGAAGTATAAAATGTGATCTCGAAAAATCAAGATTCATAAAAGCAGGTGCGAGAACAAATGCTATAAATTATATTCCGCAGAAGTTTTTTAACAATCACAGCACTATTGTATTTGCCTTTCTTAAAAGAATTTTCGACTCTAAAAATGCCAATATTCTGCAGTATTTCAGGGTAAAAGATCCTTATTATCTTAAATGGTCAATGGATAAGATCACCAAATGGAAATTCGATAAATTGCCGGATGTCATTCAAGTTTTGGCAGACAAAGACATCGTTTTCCCGATTAAAAATTCACAGCCCGATTTTGTAATTAAAAATGCGACGCATCTCTTTCCTGTGACCAAAGCAAAAGAAGTTTCCGGGATTTTGAAGACTATTTTCGTTTAATTTTTTTGGGCAGCTTTATCCGCCTTCCGCTCCCAAACCTAACGAAGTGGTTCGACGAAGTCAATCTTTTCACTCCACTTCGTTGCGTAAAAAGGATTTTCGCTCAAGTCGGGCTGCAGATTCGACTTTAAAAGATGGTTTGAAGATAAAGTTGTATCAATTTCAAAAATCAATTACATTTACAAACGATAATTTTTTACAATTTAATGGAATCTATCAGTGTTTTTGATATCATAAAGATCGGGATCGGACCATCTTCTTCCCACACAATGGGACCCTGGAATGCCGCAAAAATGTTTCTGGATCTGGTAAGGAGAAATCATCAGCTTACCGAAGTTAAAGAGGTCTTTGTGGAATTCTTTGGATCACTGGCCAAAACAGGTGTTGGTCACGGGACTGACATTGCAGGAATGCTTGGCTTAAGCGGAGAAAATTTCCGAACCATTGATACCAATAAGATTGATGAGAAAATCGAAACCATCAGGTCTGAAGAAAAAATACACCTCGGCGGAGAAGTTTGGTTACCTTTTATTTACGGATATCATTTGATTCTTAACAAAGAGAAATCTCTGGATTTTCATCCAAACGGAATGATTTTCAAAGTTATTTTTCAAAACGGAGAAGAGTTCAGTCAGGATTATTATTCTGTAGGTGGCGGTTTTGTAGCTACAAGAGAGGACAATTCTATGGAAGACCGCTGTGTCAGAACTTTATATCCTTGTCATCACGGCAGTGATATTCTCAAATACTGCGAAAAACTGAATGTCAGTAAAATCTCGGATTTGGTTTTCCTTAATGAAGAATCCTGGAGAACTCAGGAAGAAACCCGTGAGAAAGCGCTTGAAATTTGGGATAATATAAAAGATTGCGTTTATAAAAGCATAAACAAAAAAGGAATTCTTCCAGGCGGTCTCAATGTCACAAGACGTGCTTCCGAAATGAATGAAAAACTTCTTGGAACTCAAATCTATAAAAATAAAAATGAATGGTTTGAAATGGTGAAAAACCAGGAAAAAACCTTCAGTTCTGTCACCAAGTGGGTTTCATGTTTTGCACTTGCTGTGAATGAAGAGAATGCCTCTTTTGGCAGAATCATAACAGCGCCAACCAATGGCGCAAGCGGTGTGATTCCCGCAGTTTTGATGTATGCGCAGACCTTTACAGAATTTAATTCTGAAGAAGATATTATCAGATTTTTATTGGTGGCGGGAGAAATAGGAACTATTTTCAAAAAAAATGCAACGATTTCCGCTGCAATGGGTGGTTGCCAGGCAGAAGTTGGCGTTTCATCAGCAATGGCAGCAGCAGGACTGACGGAAATCTCCGGCGGAACACCGGGACAAGTTCTGATGGCCGCAGAAATAGCCATGGAACATCATCTTGGTCTCACCTGCGATCCTATCGGCGGATTGGTTCAGATTCCATGCATCGAAAGAAATTCTATGGGTGCTATGAAAGCCATCACTGCGGCGTCACTGGCTTTAGATGGCGACCCAACCAAAGCAAAAGTGTCTCTGGACAGCGTTATTAAATCGATGTGGGAAACAGCCTTGGACATGAACTCAAAATATAAGGAAACATCCGAAGGCGGACTGGCTGTTGCAGTGAATGTGGCGGAATGCTAATATTAATTTTACTTAATAAAGAATCGTTAAAAAAGATGGTTGATTATTATCAAAAATAAAATTCGTATCTTTGCAGCAAATTAGACGATCTTTAAATGAATTTATTTACGGAATCCAATTTAAGCCCTGAAGTTCTTCAGGCAATTGGCGACCTCGGCTTCGTAGAGCCGACAGAAATCCAAAAACAGACTATTCCTTTTATCTCTACAGATACTCGCGATCTTATCGCACTTGCGGCAACAGGAACAGGCAAAACAGCAGCATTTTCGCTTCCGATTTTGGATATGATAGACGACAATAGTCGTAAAATCCAATTATTGGTGCTTTGCCCTACTCGTGAACTTTGCCTTCAGATTACCAAAGACATCAAAAATTACACGAAATACCTTAGAAACATCAAGACTACAGCAGTTTATGGTGGTAGTAGCATTATGGATCAGATCCGGTCTTTGAGAGACAAACCACAGATTATAGTGGGAACTCCGGGCCGTGTGATCGATATGATCGGCAGAAAAGCGTTAGATTTTTCTGAAGTGCAATGGGTAGTTCTGGATGAAGCTGATGAAATGTTATCAATGGGTTTCAAAGATGATTTGGAAACAATTCTTAGCGAAACTCCGGATTCTAAGCAGACTTTCTTGTTCTCTGCAACAATGAACAAAGAAGTAGAGCGTATTTCTAAAAATTATTTGACCAATCCTCACAGGATTTCTGTGGGATCTATCAATGCCGTTAAGAAAAATATCAAGCACGAATATTACGTGGTTGGATACAGGCAGAAAAAAGAAGCTTTGAAAAGATTGATCGATGCAAATCCGAATCAATATTCAATTATTTTTTGCAGAACCAGAATGGAAACTCAGGAAGTTGCAGATTTCCTGATGCAAAATGGTTATGCTGCAGATGCGCTTCACGGTGATCTTTCACAGGCTCAGAGAGATACAGTTATGAAGAAATTCAGACTGAAAAATATTGATATTCTGGTAGCGACAGATGTTGCTGCAAGAGGTTTGGATGTTGACTCTTTGACACACGTTATCCATTTTTCTTTGCCGGATGATCCTGAAGTTTTCGTACACAGAAGCGGAAGAACAGGACGTGCAGGTAAGGATGGAATCTCTATGGCTTTGATAAAGCCGGAAGAAAGCAGAAAACTGAAGCACATTAAATCTGACACTAAGATTGACATCGTTGAAAAAAATATCCCGACTGGCGAAGAGATCATCAAAGCGCAGGTTGGCGGTGTTTTTGAAAAGCTGTTCACAGAGCACGAAGATTTCTTTGATTTTGATGACAGCCTGATTCCTGATCTTTCTAACTTTACAAAGGAGCAATTGGTTCACCAGTTATTGCAGTTCCAGTTGAAAGAAATGGCGACATACTACCAGACAAGGAATGACATCGCTGAACAGAAATTCAGCAGAGATGAAAAACCAAGCCGAAGAGAAAGAGGAAGAGAGCGTGAAAGAAGCGGGGAAAAAAGAGAAAGAAGAGAAGGAAAGCCAAGACGCAGGAATGAAGATATGGTAAGATTCTTCTTTAATCTTGGAAAACGTGATCAGCTCAAGAAAATGGATATGCTGGAAATTATCAACAAAGCCACTTCTAAATCCAAAAAAAGAGCAGATATCGGCGATATTGAGATCCTTGACAAGTTCAGTTTCTTCGAGATAGAGAAGTCTTTCAAAAATGAAGTTTTGGACGGACTGAGCAGTATGAAATTTCGGGGAAAGGAAATGAGAGCCGAAGTTGCAAATTAACCAGTATTTGTTAACAGAAATCATAAAAATAAATCATATAAGCCTGCTAATCAGCAGGTTTTTGTTATTATTAATATTAATGAAAAATTAATATTAAAGTTTTTCGGTCAATTTGTTTTTTATCATATTTGCAGAAATTAACATTAAAAAATGGGAATAGGTAATATTTTCAGGGCATTTCAGCCAAAAGACAAAATCTTTTTTGATTTGTTTCTTCGTGTTGCGGAGACATTAGTAGAGATGTCCAAAACCTTTCACGATGGTTTATTAGAATTCGACATCAATGATGAAGCACTTCTGAACCAGATGAGCGATTATGAGCACAAAATGGATGACCTTACGCACGAGATCTTTGTGCAGCTGGGAGAGAATTTCATCACACCGTTTGACAGAGAAGATATCAACTATCTGGCAACAGGTCTGGATGATATTGCAGACTATATCTATGCTTCGGCAAAATATATCTATCTTTATAAAGCCGGTGAAAATAAGGCTTATACGGAGTTCTCCTTATTGATCCACAAGTCTTGTCTTGAAATCAAAAAAGCTCTGGAAAACCTGAAGGATTTCAAAAATTCTGATGAGGTGAGAGAATCTTGTATCAAGATCAATTCTTACGAAAATATTGCAGACGATGTTCTCAGCCAGGCCATTGTAAAATTATTTGAAACCAACGATGCTATTCTCATCATCAAACAAAAATCCATCCTGGATTATCTGGAAGTGGTGACGGACAAAGCAGAAGATGTGGCTAATACGATGGAAAGCATCGTCATTAAGTACGCATAAACAGGGTTTTACAAAATAAAAGACGAATGGATTTTCCAATTCTACTCATTATTATCATCGCACTGGCGCTGATATTCGATTATATCAATGGTTTCCACGATGCAGCCAATTCCATCGCAACCATTGTTTCTACAAAGGTGCTTACACCTTTTCAGGCGGTGCTTTGGGCAGCACTCTGGAACTTTGCGGCATTCTTTCTTGCGGCTTATGTTATCGGAGAATTTAAAATTGGTAACACGATTGCCAAAACCGTAGACGAAAATTTTATTAATCTTGAGGTTATCTTCGCAGGGCTTATTGCTGCGATTACCTGGAACCTGATCACCTGGTGGTTTGGGATTCCATCCTCATCATCTCACACGCTGATTGGCGGTTTCATCGGAGCAGCACTGATGTATGCTTTGACAACCGATTATCATAATGTAGTCATCAGTAATCCGGATAACACTTTTTTCGAAAACGTGTATCAGGCATTTAAGCAGCTTTTTTCGCAGAGCATTGTGAAATATAAAGTGGTGATCCCGATTTTCCTTTTCATTTTTATGGCACCTTTTATCGGGATGTTTGTTTCAATTATTATTACATTGATTATTGTCAATATCTGCAAACGGACCAATCCGCATAAAGCGGAACGCGCTTTCAAAAAGCTGCAGCTGGTTTCATCCGCCTTGTTCAGTCTTGGTCACGGAACCAATGATGCTCAGAAGGTTATGGGAATCATCGGAGCCGCTATGATTTATTATCATGTTAATGTACTTCAGGATCCTCAATATCTAAACATTCCGGAAGCAGGGAGATTTACATATTTTGCTCAGCATTACCTTTGGGTACCATTCGTTTCATTCCTGGCCATTGGTCTCGGAACGATGAGCGGTGGATGGAAAATCATCAAAACAATGGGAACCAGAATCACGAAAGTGACCCCTTTGGAAGGTGTGAGTGCAGAAACAGCCGGAGCCGTGACGCTTTTTATTACAGATCACTTAGGTATTCCTGTTTCCACGACGCATACCATTACAGGATCTATCATTGGTGTAGGTCTCACAAAAAGAGTTTCAGCCGTAAGATGGGGCGTTACCGTAAGTCTGTTGTGGGCTTGGGTGCTTACGATTCCTATCAGTGCAGTTATTGCAGGCGTTACCTATCTTTTGGTAGTTCTAATAAGATAAAATATTTTGGCGTATCCCTTTGGGTTTTCTCCCAACGCTAAAAATCTCATAGATTTAAGAATCTATGAGGTTTTTTCTTGGCTTAGAAACCCAAGCGGGCCGGTCTTCGGCAAGTCGCTCTGCGCCTGTGGCGCAGGAGCTCCGACAATTGCCTTCGCCCTTACGCAGCTAAAGCTAATTTCGGAGTTTGTCGTTTTAAATTTGGTTTTTGACAAACATCGTTTGATTTAAAATCTTTTCGGATTATTATCAAATCGGTTTCCGAAAACACTTAAAAATCGTATTTTTGCCATAAACAGACTATTTAAATGGAATTCCTGGATCAGTATCAGAAAATCGTAGCAGAAGCTATAGAAAAATATACATTCACCAATAAACCGGACGAGCTTTACAGTCCAATGAATTACATCATCTCTCACGGCGGAAAAAGGCTGCGCCCCATAATGGTTCTTATGGCTTGTGATCTTTTCGAGGGCGATCTGGAAAAAGCACTGAAGCCATCACTGGCAATTGAGTTTTTTCACAATTTTACGCTGATCCACGATGATATTATGGATGAAGCGCCGCTAAGACGAAACAAACCAACCATCCACACACTTCACGGGATCAATGTCGGGATCCTTTCCGGTGATGCGCTTCTTATAAAAGCCTATCAGTTTTTTGAAGACCTGGAACCGGAATTATTTAAAAAATGTATCAGGATATTTTCCGAAACCGGCGCAATTCTTTGCGAAGGCCAGCAGTTTGATATCAACTTCGAAAATATGAGCAATGTTTCCTATGATGATTATATCCAGATGATTACGGCAAAAACCGGCGTTCTGAGTGCATCATCATTCCAGATAGGCGCTTTGATCGCAGGAGCATCAGAAGCAGATGCTGAAGCGATGTACAATTTCGGAAAACACATTGGGATTGCATTTCAGATTATGGATGACTATCTGGATGTGTTCGGAAATCAGGAGCAGTTTGGAAAAAAACACGCCGGTGATATCTACGAAAACAAGAAAACCATACTTTATCTGCTGGCTTTGGAACATGCCAATGAGCAGGAATTGTCTGAGCTGAATTACTGGTATTCTAAAAAGACGGATAACGTAGATAAAGTTTATAGTGTGGAAAAAATATTCCGCAGAACAAAAGTGGATGATAAAGTGTTGAGACTGATTCAGAAACATAATGAAATAGGGCAGTCTTATCTGGATAAGATCAACCTTCCGGACGATAGAAAATTACCATTCCGTGAGTTGGCAAATTATTTATTGAGAAGAGAAAGCTAATTCAAAATCGTAAAACCGTACATTTGTGAAATCGTTTAATTAATAGCTTTACAAATAAGTAATTCAACAATTTTACAAATCAGCAAATCAGCAGTTTAACTTAGAAAAAATGAAATTCCGTACAGAAGTTGACGTTAATGAAAGTGAAAAGAAAATAGGCATTGAAGATTGTATTTTCTCCATCGGTTCGTGCTTTGCTACAGAAATGCACGGGAAGTTTTCCGAAGGACAGATCCAGTCTCTCAACAACCCTTTCGGGACCATTTTTAATCCTTATTCAGTGTATCAGGCAATCAGACAGATTTATGATGCAAAGGAATATCAGGAAAGTGATCTGATTCTTGCTAATAACAGCTATATCAGCCTGGATCATCATTCATCTTTTGACTCCGGATATGCTCATAAATCCTTGGAAAAAATCAATAAAAACATAGAAGACGCCAATCAGTTTTTGCAGAATACCAGTTTTGTCATCATTACATTTGGAACTTCTTTTATTTATAATTTTCTTCCTAAAAATAAGCTGGCAGCCAATTGTCATAAAATTCCACAGAAATTTTTTGAAAAACGGCTTCTTAAACATCAGGAGCTTACTGAGTCTATCAGCAAAACCATAGAAATTCTGAAAGATATCTGTAAAGAAGATGTTGAGATCTTGTTTACGGTTTCCCCAGTTCGCCACACCAAAGACGGCATTGTTGAAAATCAGCTAAGCAAATCAAAACTAATTACAGCAATCCACGAAGTGATTTCGGCAGAGAAAAATTGTCATTATCTTCCCGTTTATGAGATCCTGATGGATGATCTGCGGGATTACAGATTTTATAAAGATGATTTGATACATCCCAATTCCCAGGCTGTGCAGTACATTTGGGAAAAATTCGGCAATGCCTATTTTTCTGATGAGACCAAGGTTTTTATCAACGAAAATAATAAAATCATCACTGCGCTGAATCACAAAACGGATGATGATAAAAATCCTAAATATCAGGAATTTCTGGATAAAATCAATCTGAGAATCAAGGAACAACAAAAGAAGGTAAAACATAAGATTTTCAGCTAAAAGCTTTTTAGATAATGGCTATTAGCTATTTGCCAATTGCCAATTGCAACATATTATGATAGATACCCATACCCATTTATATTCTGATCAGTTTGACGATGATCGTGCCGAAATGATTCAACGTGCATTGGACAAAGGCGTAGATAAGTTTTTTCTTCCCGCAATTGACTCCGAAACACATCAGAAAATGCTGCTCCTGGAAACCGAATATCCGGACAATATCTTTACGATGATGGGATTACATCCATGTTCTGTTCAGCCTGAAAGCTGGGAAAGAGAATTACAGATCGTCAAAAATTATATTGACCAAAGACCATTTGCAGCCATTGGAGAAATCGGGATCGACCTGTATTGGGATAAATTGACTTTGGATATTCAAATTAAAGCTTTTGAGCAGCAGATTGACTGGGCCATCGAAAAAGATTTGCCAATTGTAATCCACACCAGAGAAAGTTTTGATGAAACTTTTGAGGTTCTGGAAAGGAAAAAACATCCGAAACTGCGTGGGATTTTCCATTGTTTTTCAGGGAATCTTGAACAGGCAAATCACGCCATCGACCTTCAGTTTATTCTCGGAATTGGTGGCGTGGTGACATTTAAAAACGGTAAAATCGATCAGTTTTTGAAAGAAATTCCATTAAGTAAGATCGTTCTAGAAACAGATTCGCCATATCTCGCACCGGTTCCTTTCCGAGGGAAAAGAAATGAGAGCGCGTATGTAGAGCTAGTCGCCGGTAAACTCGTTGACATCTATAAAACAGATTTTTCGGAGATTGACAGGATTACGACTGAGAACGCTTTAAATTTGTTTAAAATATAAAAACCGGAATCAATTCCGGTTTTGTTTTATTTCTTTCTGAAAAATCCTTTATTCTTGGGCTTTTTGAAGCTAATACTTTCTTTACTTTGTGGTTTTGGCTTTGGAACAAATGGTTTGTTGTTAGAGTCTCTTTTCATTTCCACAAGATTGTCTGTATGAAAAGGATGATCTGTCACCACGGGGATTTTTTTGCCGATTAATTTCTCAGTACTTCTAAGATTGGCGAGATCGATACCATCCACAAATGAGAAAGAAGTTCCTTCCGAGCCTGCTCTGCCTGTTCTTCCGATTCTGTGGACATAAGTTTCTGAAACATCGGACAACTCATAATTGACAACATATTTCAGTTCGTCTATATCAATGCCTCTCGCAGCAATATCGGTAGCAACCAGAACTCTGGTTTTTTTATCCTTGAAATTATTGAGTACATTCTGTCTGGCATTCTGAGATTTGTCACCGTGGATGGCCTGAGCCGAAATTCCTGATTTTACCAATTTCTTGACAATCTTATCTGCACCGTATTTTGTTCGTGAAAATACGAGAACCTGATCCAGTTTTTTGTCTTGCAAAAGGTGAATCAGCAAATCATTCTTGTTATCTTTCTCTACAAAATAAATACTTTGCTGAATGGTGTCGGCAGTGGAGGAAACGGGTGCAACTTCAGCTTTCACAGGATTGACAAGGATTTCCGATGCCAATTTTGCAATTTCTGTAGGCATTGTTGCAGAGAAAAACAGATTTTGTCTTTTCTGGGGAAGCAATTTCAGAATTCTTTTCACATCGTGAACAAATCCCATATCCAGCATCCTGTCTGCCTCATCTAGAACAAATATTTCAAGATGATTCAGCTTTATGATTCCCTGAGATATAAAATCGAGCAATCTGCCCGGTGTTGCAATGAGGATGTCAACGCCTTTCCGGATATCATTTTCCTGCTGATGTTGTTTTACACCACCAAAGATAACAAGCGATTTCAGCCTGAGATGTTTGCCGTAAGCCTGGAAATTTTCCTCAATCTGAATCGCCAATTCTCTTGTAGGTGTGAGAATCAATGCTTTGATCTGATTTTTTTGCTGAGGCTTGCCGGATAGGTTTTGTAATATCGGGATCGCAAATGCTGCTGTTTTTCCTGTTCCTGTCTGTGCGCTTCCTAAGAGATCTTTTCCCTGTAATATCGATGGAATGGCCTTTTCCTGAATGGGTGTGGGCTGTTCGTAACCTTGGGAATTCAGCGCGTCTAATATGGGCTTAATCAAGCCTAATTGTTCAAATTTCAATTATAATATTTTAAATTAAAGAAAAATTCCTTCAGATGGAAGGAATTTATAATATGCAAAGGTAGTTTATTTAAAATAAAGTCTATTTTATTTTAGTCCACTTCTGATTTTGTTTCAGTTCTGTGATATAATTCTGGAGATTAATCAATTCCTGGGGTTTTTCCCCTGCAGATAGTTGGATGGACTTTTTTGTTCCGTCTGAGAAAAGAATTCTGAGATCGGATTTTGATGCATCCATTATTCTTTCGTCGATATAGCTGTCTTTTAGATTTCTGACATCAGCATTATCAACCATTTCAACCAGTTTCTGATAGTCTTCTTTAGAGATTGTCGCAGTAAAAGTTCCTTCTCTGGGCTTGCTTAAATCATCTTTTGAACCGCCTTCGGAAAAATTAAAATGTTCAGCTTCCAAAATAGCTTTTCTGTTATTGTCAATAGTGATTTTATAAACCGGGCAGAAACCGAAACAAGGACCAACTTCATATTCTATTTTAGAATATTTTGATACTTGCGATGTACTGCAGGATATTATTCCGATGAATGCTAAAAAGCCTAATAAATATTTCATAATAAATTTTTTTCGGGCTAAGGTTTGCAATAATTGTTCCGAACTATCTAAAACGATAACCGAAACCAATTTGGAAGAAATTGAACCGGTTGTCAACTCCTGAATTATTAGTATTGAATGCACCGAAATTGTATCTTGCATCTATAGAAAAATGTTCTACTATCATAAATTCTGCTCCTAAAAATGGAAATATGTTTACAGTTTTCACGTTTTCTATATCCGATTTATTATCTTCAATGAAATTGACTTCTGCAGTAGGATTTATATTAAAAGCAAAATTAAATCCTCCATGAACATTGAAGTTTTTAATAAAATAATATTTTGCCGAAATTGGGACTTGCAGCTGAGGATAATTGAATTTATATTCTGCTATGCCAGTCTCAACGATTTCACCATTTGCAACAATCTGTGTAAGTTCCTCTTGTATTTTTCCTCCCAGAGATGTAAATATTAATTCTCCCTGGATAGCAAATTTTTTATTGAAAAGATGTTCAGCAAAAACACCAGCATAAAAATAAGATTTGGAATCGAATTTGACATCATCAAATTTCTCCAGCTTCCACTTCATATTAGATAAGTTGTATCCTGCTTTTACACCAAAATGAGTTTGAGCAAATGTCAATGTAGATCCACTTATTAATAGAGATAAAATTATTTTTTTCATGTTTAAGAGTTTTTAGTTTAGCCATGCAGTTTTTTCCAGATTGCATCTTTCAACTCCTGAAGACCTTCGCCTGTGACGCCTGAGAAAAATAATGGCTGTCTGTTTTCCGGGAATTCTGCTGAGATTTCTTTTTTCAATTCATCGTCTAAAAGATCAGATTTTGAAACAGATAATATAAAATCTTTGTCCACCAGTTCAGGATTATATTCTTTTAGTTCGTTTTCAAGGATTTTGAACTCCTGGAAATGATCTTCAGAATCTGCAGGGATTAAAAATAATAAAATGGAATTACGTTCGATATGTCTTAAAAATCGGTGTCCGAGCCCTTTTCCTTCTGCTGCACCTTCAATAATTCCGGGAATATCAGCCATTACGAAAGACTTATAATTTCGCCATTCTACAATTCCGAGATTGGGTGTGAGTGTAGTAAAAGCGTAATCTGCAATTTTTGGTTTGGCTGCTGAAACTGAGGATAATAAAGTTGACTTCCCAGCATTTGGAAATCCGACCAAACCAACATCTGCCAAGATTTTCAACTCGAAAATCACATAACCTTCCTGACCTTCCATTCCGGGTTGTGCATATCTCGGCGTTTGGTTGGTAGATGATTTGAAATGCTCGTTTCCAAGACCACCTTTTCCACCTTCCATTAGGATAATCTCCTGACCGTCTTCCAGGATTTCCCCGATGATTTCGCCATCCTCATTTTTAGCGATTGTGCCTAAAGGAACATTGATGTAAACATCGGCTCCATAAGCTCCGGTTAATTGATTTTTACCTCCATTCTGGCCACGTTCCGCTTTTACGTGGCGCGTGTATCGAAGCGGGAGTAATGTCCATTCATTAGCATTACCTTTCATGATCACGTGGCCTCCGCGCCCGCCGTCACCACCGTCCGGACCACCTTTCGGGATGTATTTTTCTCTTCGGAGGTGAGCGGATCCGGCTCCGCCGTGGCCACTTTTACAATGAATTTTTACGTAATCTACAAAATTGGACATAATATTTTGGTTGATGGTTGAGAGTTGTTGGTTGTTGGAAGAAAAATCTATCAACTATCAATCAAAAACTCTCAACTAATTTCTACTTAATTTTTTCTACTTCAGCAAACAGCTTTTCTGATATTTCTGAAATATCGCCAATGCCGTTTACTTCCACATATTTGCCTTGTTTTTTATACAGATCAGCAACTTCTGCGGTCTTTGCATAATATTCCCTGATTCTGTTTCTGATAATATCTTCATTAGAATCATCTGTCCTTCCGCTGGTTTCGCCGCGTTTCAACAGTCTTTGTACCAAAACTTCATCATCCACAACCAATGAAAGGCAGATGCTGATTTCTGTTCCCAACTCATCTTTCACGATGTTTTCCAACGCATCGGTCTGGTGGGCCGTTCTTGGGAATCCGTCGAATATGAAACCGTTTGTATCAGTAGGTTTTCTAAGCTCGTCAATAAGCATATCGATGGTTACCTGGTCCGGAACCAGTTCGCCTTTATCAATATATGATTTTGCAAGTTTGCCAAGCTCTGTATCATTTTTCATATTGTACCGGAAAAGATCTCCAGTTGAAATCTGTTTCAGGTTGAATTTATCGATAAGATGCTGGGCCTGAGTTCCTTTTCCACTTCCCGGTGGACCAAAGAGAACGATATTGATCATAATGGTTTTTTAATTTATTAGATAATTATTTCTTATTCGATTAGTGATTGATCCTGCCTTCCTCCAATTGATAAAGATCCGGCAGATTTCTTCCAAGTTCATCATAATCCAAACCATATCCTAATACGAATTTATTAGGAATTTCTTTAGCAACATAATCAATCTTGAAGTCTTTCTGGAAAACATCTGGTTTTAGCAGGAGAGAAGCTACTTTCAGAGATTTTGGACGCTGTGTGTTTTTAAAATATTCAAAAAGATTTTCCAGCGTATTTCCTGTATCCACAATGTCCTCCATCAAAATAATATGCCTGTCCACAACATCTTTTGTAAGATCCATTTTTTTATAGACAATTCCTGTAGATTGTGTTCCTGAATAAGAACTTACCTGTAAAAAAGCAATTTCGCATTTTCCGGGATAGTATTTCAGAAAGTCGGAAAAAAACATGATCACTCCATTTAACACGCCTACAAAAATGGGTGTTTCATCTTTGTAATCTTCATAAACTCTTTCCGCTAATTTTTTTATAATTTCCTGAATTTCATCGTGTTTCAGGTAAGGCACAAAATTTTTGTCGTGAATTGCTATAGACTCCATAAGTATTTCAAAGCACAAAAATAAGGTTTTTATGCCAAATGACCGATTTTCTTTTTGTGACCGTTCTATGAAAGAATAATACAATTTAATTATCTATCTTTGCGTTACTATTTCTGAAAAAGAATAATTATGTTCAAATCGCTTTTCCACTGGAAAGTATTAGTTAATATAGTTTTGGCAATGGCATTTTTTGCCGGTTTGGTCTGGCTCACCTTCCGCTGGCTGGAGTTTCATACGAATCACGGAGAAGAAGTTCCTGTACCTAATGTCATGAATATGACTGTGCACGAGGCTATTAAAATCCTGGATGATTCCGGTCTGGAATATGAAGTAGACAGTTTTAAGTATGATCCGAAATTCCGTCCTTTCCAGGTTCTGGCCGTTAACCCAAATCCGGGTTCTAATGTAAAGAACGGAAGAATTATCACCTTGAAAGTTAATCCGAGAACCTGGGCAAAAGTGGCTATTCCAGATATTATAGACAGATATAAAGGTTTGGCATTTAATCAGCTGAATCTTGTAGGTCTGAAAGTGGGGGATACGCTTTATGAACCAAGCATCCAGAGAGATGCCGTGCTCAGAATTCTATATAATGGAACCAGTGTGAAGCCCGGAACTCAGATTCCAAGATTTTCCGCTGTAGATCTGGTTATAGGTTCCGGCCCGCTTAGAAACGTATCCATCCCGAATGTTGTCGGAAGAACGGTTCAGGAAGCTAAAAAAATTATCGCTCAGGCACTGTTTGAAGTTGGTATTGTAGAGCACGAAGATGGTGGAAAAGATGACTCCGATATTGTTTATTATCAGGATCCGGAGTTTGGCGCTTTGCGGGATCAGGGAATGCAGATCGATCTCTGGGCAAGTAAAAAAACACCTGCCGAACTCCAAAACAAGATTAAGCAGCTGGATGATATGTATCGTCCTAAAATAGATACTACATTAGCTCCGATTGAGTACAGGGAATTGCCTTCAACAGAACAAAGGCCGGCACCGGTGACAAACAATCCGCCTGCAGCAACTTCTGCTACATCAGTTCCGAAACCGAAACCTGCGAATACTAATTCCAGTCCTTCCGGCGGTTCTTCACAAGCTACTGTAAAAACGAATAATAATGCGACACCGCAAACTTCTAAACCCGCGGAAAAGCCTAAACCAAAAAAAGTAGTAATAGAATAAAAATTATAAAGGCTTCAGCGATCAGTTGGAGCCTTTTAAAATTAAATTATGCTGGACGAAAACGAAGATTTTCTGGAAGACGAATTCACTAATGATGACAGTTCTGCTGATGAAAACAGCGGACTTTTTGAGCATCTTAATATTAAGGTGGATAAAAATCAGGAACCGCTCAGGATTGATAAATTTTTACTGATACACCGTCAGAACTCTTCCCGAAATAAAATTTCCCAGACCTGCAGAGCTGGTAATGTAGTGGTAAATGGTAATCCCGTAAAACAAAACTACAGAGTAAAACCAGGCGATGAGATCAGTGTGCTCCTTGCTCATCCGCCAAGAGAAAATGTGATAATCCCACAAGATATTCCCATTAATATCGTTTATGAAGATGATGATCTTGTAGTGGTGGATAAAGATGCCGGAATGGTGGTTCACCCTGGATTCGGGAATTGGGACGGAACACTGGTGAATGCTTTGGCTTTTCATTTTGCAAAAGATCCGAATTATAATTCTGATCTGGACAGAGTCGGTCTGGTTCACAGGATTGATAAAGATACATCAGGCCTTTTGGTAATTGCTAAAAATGAATATGCACTCAGCCACCTTGCAAAGCAGTTTTTTGACAGGAAAACCAGAAGACTGTATTGGGCATTTGTTTGGGGCAATGTTCAGGATGATGAAGGTACGGTTACAGGTCACATCGGGAGACACCCAAAAAACAGGATGCAAATGTACACTTATGTGGATGGAAGTCATGGAAAACATGCAGTGACTCACTATAAGGTTTTGGAACGATTCCGTTATATGACTTGGGTAGAATGTAAGCTGGAAACAGGAAGAACCCATCAGATCCGTGCTCATATGAAACATATCGGACATACTTTGTTCAACGATGAGCGTTATGAAGGCAATATTATTATGCGTGGCGTTAATCTTCCGAAATATAAACAATTTGTTCAGAATGTTTTCGAAGTTTTGCCAAGACACGCCTTGCACGCACATACTCTTGGCTTTATACATCCTGTAACCAAAAAAGAACTGTATTTTGAAAGTCCGATGCCAAAAGATATGCAGGAAGCTTCCGAACGTTGGAGAAAATATCTGGAAAATAACTAGAGTTTTATATATTTGTGTTGTGAAGAAAAGTTACTTACTATATAAAATCATTGTACTTCTGGCTTCAGGTGCGATAATTAATGTGAAAGCTCAGGAGACTTTGCCATTCTATCAGCAGTATCTGGTAGATGGAGATTTCCTTTTTAACCCGGCATTGTTAGGTAAAACAGATGACGTGGTTCTTAATTTTAATTATCAGAAACAATTCTCACAACTTAGCGAGTCCCCAAATGTCCAGTCTTTAGGCCTGCATGCCAATGTTTTTGACAGAGTGGGAGCAGGGATTTCGTTTTTCAGGGATCAGAACGGACCGATTTCATCCAATGGCTTGATGCTTGGCGCTTCCTATTTTATTCCCATTACAGATGAAGAAGACAGGCAGGATCAGTTTTCTTTCGGTATAGGAACCAATCTTTACAATATGAATATTGATTACACGCAGCTCAATCCAGAGCAGCCGGGTGATCAGGTTTTAGGAGAGAATACCAATGATATTTTTATTGCTTATGCCAATCTGGGAACTGCGTTGAAATACCGGCATTTTTTCGCAGGCGTTTCAGTTGTAGATATACCCTTGAGCAATGATATTCCTATTGTGAACGGAATTGAGCCTTCACCAACTAAATTTTACTTCAATTTAGGATATGACTGGCATTTTATAGACGGGCTTTACCTGACGCCTTCTATGATGATGAACCTTAACACCAATTCCTCAAGAATCATAGATTATAACCTGATGGCAACCGCTTTCGGAGAGAAAAGTAATATTTCTGCGGGAATCAGTTTCAGAAGTGCTAAAAGTGCGGTTGGGAGCCAGAACCTTGGTCTTTCACCTGTCATCAAAGGAAAAGTAGGATTTCTGACTTTTGGCGCAGTTTACAATATGGGAGTTTCTGAACTTACTGAAAATTTCGGGAATAGTTTTATGTTGTCCCTTGGTTTTAATATTAATAATTTTATTAATACGAGAGGTTTCCGATACAGATAATTTTTAGGGCAGTTTATCCGCCTTCCGCTACAATCTTTTTGCTCGGCATAGCCTCTCGCAAAAAGGATTTCCGCTCACGTCGGGCTGCTGCGATTCTATATTTATGCAATCCGGAAATTTATAAATCTTAATCATTATAATTGTTTGATTTACCTTCACATTCCTTTCTGCAAGCAAAAATGCAGTTATTGCAATTTCCATTTCTCCACTTCTTTTATTTTGAAGGATGAGATGTTATCAGCCATCAAAAAAGAAGTTGGGTTAAGGAAAGACGAACTCGAAAATAAAACCCTTAAATCCCTATATTTCGGAGGCGGAACACCTTCTGTTCTCAGTGTTGATGAAATCAAATCTCTGATTGATGAGATTCAGAACTATTTCAGTTTTGATGAAAAGATCGAAATCACCTTAGAATCCAATCCCGATGATTTGAATAAAAATTTCCTCAAAGAATTATCACAAACCGAAATCAATCGTTTGTCTATCGGAACTCAGAGTTTTTTTGATGACGATCTGAAACTGATGAATCGTGCACACAATGCTTCAGAAGCAGAAAGCTCTATCAAAAGAGCACAGGATTTTGGTTTGGAAAATATCAGCATCGATTTGATTTATGGTTCGCCGACTTCAAACTTCGAAATATGGAAAGACAATTTGAATAAAACAATAGAGTTGCAAGTTCCACACGTTTCATCTTACGCTTTAACCGTTGAGCCAAAAACGGCTTTGGAAAAATGGATTGAGAATGGAAAAGTGAGTTCTCCCGAGGAAGCAGAACAAAATCAGGAATTTTATTATATGAAAGATTTTCTGAAAGATAATGGATTCGATCATTATGAGATTTCAAATTTCGGAAAGCCGGGCTTTCATTCCAAACATAATTCTGCTTATTGGAAATCTGAGCCATATTTAGGAATTGGTCCTTCCGCGCATTCTTATAACGGCAGTTTGGAAAGAAGCTGGAATATTCCTAATAATTCAATTTATATCAAAAATCTGAATCAGAATAATCTCCCAAAAGAAACCGAAATCCTTTCTGAAAAAGACCGGTTCAATGAAATGATGATGATTGGACTCAGAACCATTTGGGGTGTAGGTTTGAATAAAATCAATCAAAGTTTTTCTCCAGAAATCATTGAGCATCTTAATCGGGAAATCAAACCAAAATTAGAGTCTGAAATTCTAATAATCGAAAATAATTATCTCAAAATTCCCGAAAAACACTGGTTTTTAGCGGACGGAATTGCGAGCGATTTGTTTATAGTCTGAAGACTTCGACAAGCTCAGTCTGACAATGTAAACAATTGATATAAGAGCTGTCACATTGAGCCTGTCGAAATGCTTTTCAGAATGAAAATTTCACTATTTTTGTCAAGCCAAATCTTGCTGAGTTTGAAGTTTATGCTGAGCCTGTCTAAGTGTCTTTGCGAACTTAAAAACATTACATTTGTCAAAAAAACTTTGCGGACTTTGCATTCAAAATAACAGATAAAAGATTATCTCTTGAAAAAGAAAAAAGCCGACTACACGCATCTTTCAGCCAATCAGCCCATCGGGATTTTTGATTCCGGAGTTGGTGGATTGACGGTTGCGAAAGAAATCAAAAGATTGTTGCCCAACGAAGATCTGATTTATTTTGGCGACACCAAGCATCTTCCGTACGGTGAAAAATCCCGTGAAGCCATTGTTGGTTATTCTACGAAAATTACACAATTTTTATTGGAAAAAAACTGCAAAGCGATTGTAATTGCTTGCAATTCTGCAACAGCAAATGCGCTCCACGAAGTTCAGGAATTGGTTGCGGACAAAGTTCCTGTGATTGATGTCATCAATCCGGTTGCAGAAAAAGTGTCGTACGAAATTCACAACAATGTCGGCGTGATTGCGACCAAAGCCACGGTCAATTCAGGGCTTTATAAAAAATCAATTCGTAAGCATAATAAATTCATCAAAGTTGATGAATTGGCAACGCCTCTTTTGGTTCCGGCTATTGAAGAAGGTTTCAAAAATCATCCGATTACGCATTCAATTATTTATAATTATTTGAGTAATAGTAAATTAAAGAATATTGAAACGTTGATTCTCGGTTGTACACATTATCCGCTTCTGATTGACGAAATCAAGCAATATTACGGAAACCGCGTTCGCGTTATAGATTCTCCGAATATCGTTGCCAGTCAGTTGAAAATGATTTTGGATAAACATAACCTGCTGAACGAGGAAAACCATCAATCCACATATCAATTTTTCTTATCGGACATTACCAAGAATTTCGAAAAAATCTCTAAAAAATTCTTCGGAAAATCGATTGATTTGGAATTGAAAGTTTTATAAAGTTTCTCGCCGATTTTACAGATTAAGCAGAGTAAAAATATGCAAAATAGCAGAATTAGCGAAATTTTAATTTTAAGAAATGGTAAATAATTGCAGAAAAAATTAGCTAAAAATTCTCATTTCTGAAAATTTCCTTGATTTTGTCAATCTCATTTTGAACATTATTTTTTATACGTTCGCCAAAATAAAGCGTGTTTTCAATTTTGTTGTTCCCTTCCCAAGTAATCTCTATTCCTCCGTTTGCAATTTCTTTTTTGCAGAGAAAATCAGGAACTACGGAAAACCCTGAATTGCCGCTTAAACATCGGACAATCGAACAAATATTCGGAACAATATAATTGGGTTTAAAATCCGGATGCCGGTTGAAATTCGCTTTCCAGAAATTGTTCAGATGTTCCATATCCGCCGCTGTGCTGTACCAAATCTGCTGTTTCAGCCAGTTTTCAGCTTCTTCGATTTTATTTTTTTTAATCAGATTTTTGAATTCCAATGTATCGGTTCCGGTTCCGTTGATCAGAACGATTTTTTCTTTGGAAAACGCTTCGAAATTCAGGTTTTTAAGATTGGTTTTTCTCGGTGTGATGATTAAATCCAGTAAACCATTATCAAGATCAGAAAACATCTGGTCATACAATCCAAACCGGATAATCACATTAAAATCAAAAGTAGGAATATGCTTTTCCAGCGTGAATTGAAAAGTCTCGAAACACATCCCGATGCTCACAGTCGGGCGTTCGGTTTTTGTAGTTTTATGGAAAGTTTGTTCGGCTGTTTCGAGCTTCAAAAGTGGTTCGAGAGTGAAATTATAAAGAATCTTCGCCTTTTCTGTCGGAATTAATTTCTTAGAAATTCTCTCAAATAAAGCGTAACCGACATAAGCTTCCAATGAGCTGATATGAAGACTTACGCCAGGTTGAGAAATGTACAATTCCCGAGCTGCTTTAGTGAAAGATTGTGTTTCGTACACGCTTTTAAAAGTTCGGAGCCATTCAAGATTTATCATTTTACATTATAATTATAATGCAAATATATAATTTATATTATTTTTATAATTAATTTTTCTGTCGGAAATTTGCACTGTCAATAAATAAAATATAACATAATGAAAAATATATTCATAATCAATGGCGGTCAAAAGTTTGCGCATTCCGGTGGAAGTTTTAATAATACAATTACAAATTGGACACAGGAAACGCTTAAAAAACTGGGATTTGAAGTTAGAATAACCAATATCAATGATGAATTTGATGCGAATCAGGAAGCAGAAAATTTCAAATGGGCAGATGTTGTGGTTTATCATTTTCCGGTTTGGTGGTTTCAGGTTCCGAATCGCCTGAAATTCTACATTGATGAAGTGTTTACAGCTGGTCACAACAATGGCATTTATAAAAGTGACGGCCGTTCGAGAGTAAATCCCGCCATCAACTACGGAACGGGTGGTTTGATGCACGGTAAATATTATTTCGTGACCACAAGCTGGAATGCTCCGGAAACGGCTTTCACTCTGGAGGGCGAATTTTTCAATCAGTATTCTGTGGATGAAGGTGTTTTATTCGGTTTTCATAGGATGAATGCGTTCACAGGTATGAAAAACCTGGGAAGTTTCCATTTTCACGATATGGAAAAACAAGCGACTCAGGAACGAATTGATAATTATGAAGCCGAATATAAAAATTATCTGAAAAGTGTTTTCGTTAATGTCGAATCTGAAATTCTAAATTAATGATGTCAGTCTATTTAACAGCAATTTTAAAAGCAAAAAAAGAATCAGTTAAGGATTTGAAACCGATTCTGGACAATATGGTTCTGAATACCCGAAAAGAAGAGGCTTGTGAAAAATATGAATTGCAGCAAAGTCTGGATGATGAAACGGTTTTTATCTTTCACGAGATTTGGAAAAATAAAGAAGGTCTGGATGCTCACAATCAACAATCTTATATCAAAGAGTTTGTTGTAAAAGCTCCTGAATTACTTGAAAAACCTGCTAGGATTTATCTTGCAAAGCTTGTATAAAATTAAAACGTCTCGATTGATCGAGGCGTTTTATTTTTAGATTACATCCAGAATTTCTTCAACATTCAATCGTGATTTTGCTTTAAGTTTGGGTTGATTGAAATCATTTTCATCTTTCACACCAACTGCGACTGCGAAAAGCGTTGTGTATTTCTCATTATTCAGAATAGCGTCATATTTTGCAATTTCAATGCCTTCCATTGGTGTCGAATCGATTTCCATTTGGGCACAAGCGCTCAGCAAAATGCCTAACGCAAGATAAACCTGATGCGACATCCAGCTTTTTGTATAGTCTTCGCCGTGCGGTTTTATCATTTTGTTGTAATATTCTATTGAACCATCGGGTAAATTTTCCTGGATTTGCTTTTCAAAATCTTCTGCATTCTTCAAAACCTGGAATACGATCAAAAGTTGACTGTCATTGATTTTTTCTTTGTTGAAATAAGAAACTTCAGCAAACTCTGATTTGGCTTTTGAATCTTCTACAAAAGTGAATTTCCACGGCTGACTGTTGATTGATGAAGGACTGAGATGTAGAATCGATTTTAATTGTTCTTTAATTTCGTTGCTAAGTTTTCCTTCAGAATTATACTTTTTTACAGTATATCTTTTCTGCATTTTGGTAAGAAATGTTTCCATAATTTATACTATCAATTTTATAGTTGCAAAAGTAAGTAGTGTGTCTTAACTTTGCAATAACGGTCAATAATGATAGTATATGTTTTTAATCGATAATAAGAAATTTCCTTGCGGAACAAGTGTTACAATGCGTTTCATCGGGGGGAAATGGAAGGCGGTTATTCTCATTCATCTTGCAATGGGAGCGAAACGGTATAATGAAATCAGGAAAGAAATCCCGACAATCACGGAAAGAACCTTGAGTCTGCAGTTGAAACAACTGGAAGATGACGGAATCATCGGGCGGAAAGTTTACACACAAAAACCGCCGCTAATGGTAGAATATTCTTTGACTGATTTTGGAAAAACTTTGATTCCTGTCCTGCGTTCGATTTGTGATTGGGGAAATGAAGCCGTTAAAGATTGTGACAAGATTCTGGTTCAGGATTAATTTACAATCCGATTTTCTTCATTACAAGATTCAGTTTTTGCTTCCATTCCGCAGGTTTTGTGGAATATCCGGAAGATGCAATAGCCATAAACCAGTTATTATGGTCTTGCGAACCTTTTAGCTTTTCATAGAATTTTTTTTTGGAAACCCATTCGCAAAATGCGCGATAAGAAGCTTTGGAATCATTAAAACTTTTGAATCTGGAACTGTTGATATCGTTTTTTCCGGTCATTCCAAAATGGTTGTTCAGCACTTTGCAGGCTGAACTTGTGCCGCCTCCGGTTTCCATATAAGCAATGGAAAGAATCACAGTTGTTGGAATCCCAAATTCCTGAGAAAGTTCCGTTGCCAATGATTTATATTGGTTGATGTAAGAATTCTGCGCAGAGATTTTCAAACTGAAAAACAGAACGAAAATCATTAATAATCTGATGTTGAAATTCCTCATATCATTGTAGTTTTATTCAGAAATCGGCTGACTTTCAAAGAAAGAAAAACTTACATTCCCGTATTTTCTTGTGTCTTTCAAGTTTGGATGAGAGAATTTTAGTCTGCTCTGATGTTCCAGAATGAAAACGCCGTTGGGTTTCAATAATTCGTTATTCAGAACCAAATCAATTAATTCATTGTATTTTTTTTCTTCCGTTTCGAAAGGTGCATCAGCAAAAATGATTTCGTACTTTTTGTCGTGATTTCTTTTCTTTTTCAGCCATTCAAAAACATCAGCTCTCTGAACATTGACTTGTAATCCCATATCCAATTCATTGGCTGTAGAATTAATAAATCCTGCGTGTTTTGGATTCAGTTCAACGGAAGTAATGTCTTTGCAATCGCGCGATGCAAACTCCAAAGTTATTGAGCCAATTCCTGCAAATAAGTCCAAAACAGAGCAGAATTCAAGATCATATTTGTTGTCAATAATGCTGAATAATGCTTCCTTGGCAAAGTCAGTCGTAGGTCTTACATCGAAATTTTTTGGTGCAGCAATTTTCTTTGCTTTCCATTTTCCGGATATGATTCTGTACATTTTTTCTATTTTTTAAGTTTCATTTTGAGAATCGGATAAGGTTTCCCCAGATCGTCTTTCTCGCTTCTGTCAAAGATTTCGAATCCTATTTTCTGGTAGAATTCTGTTGCCTTTGGATTTTGTTCATTGACATCAACATAGCGAATATCAAAATTCGAAAACGCAAAATCAATTAACTGTCTGCCTAATCCTTTTCCGATATAATCCGGGTTAAGAAAAAGCATTTCTATCTTTCCTGAATGGATGCCGATAAAACCTACAACTTTTTCATTTTCTTCCAGACAAAAAACATCAAGGTCTTTGAAATCGAAATTCTGCAGAATCTTTTTATATTCTTCAAAATCAGATTCCAGCAAAAAGTGATGCGTTGCTTTTACAGATTGTTCCCAGACAGAGAGTATTTCAGTTTTGTGAGAATCTTTGTATTCAACAATTTTGAAGCTCATTTTAATTCAGAACAAAATTTTTCTTGTGAAGATTATCAAAAACGATTTTCAGATTCGGAACAAATTTCTGCATTTCTGAGATGAAGGTTTCGTTCTCAGTCGTTTCTCCATAAATGTAAAAATGTGTTTCAGAAATTCCGAAATCAATTTTACTTAGTGTAAACATTATGAAATAAAGAAAATCTACTTCCGAAGCCGCGTCCAGATTGTTATAAAGTATCACTTTTTTATTCTGAATAGCGAAAAATTCTGCCTGCTGATGATAAAGATTTACGTGGATTTCTTTCCGGTTTTTAACGTTCAGGGAATTCAGGAACTTCTCGCCCGAAAAATTGAAATGTGTCGGAACTTCCATTTGCTTTATTTTCTGATAAAAATCCTTCGGAAAACTGTAATAAAACTGAATCCCGAATTTCTTGTTCACAGAAAGCATCAGTTCCTCAGAATCTCTCTTGACGTCGGCATTGTAGGAAATCAAATCATATCCCAAATCGTGCTGGTCAAAACCTTCTTCAACAATTGAAAAGTGATTGATAGCAGAAATCACTGAAATTTCAGAAAACTTTTCAGAAGCCAGAACTTCATTCAATTTGTCTTCTACCAGGTTTTTTGGGGTTTCTTCATCTTTCAGAAAGATTTTTTCCTCCAGAACTTTTCTGGATTTAGAAATCTGCCACTGCAGACCATCTTTCGTAAAAAGCAAGGATAATTTCCTCATATTTTAATATCAATAAAATTAATTTTTGGGCATCTTTTCCGCCTTCCACTCCCAATCTTTTCACTCCACTACGTTGCGTAAAAAGGATTTCCGTTCAAGTCGGGCTGCGCTTCGCAAAGTTGAAACATTCCACATATTAACCAACTTTGCAATACCAATAGAGAACAACTTTTAAAAGTCTAAATTCTACCAGTCTATTATCTCAAAGTCTTCCCGGAGATTTGCAAAGTTAAAAAATTAAAACTTTCGGTTTTCAAACTCTGCCAATTCTTATATTATGGTTATCTTCGCAAGATAATTCGATTTATTTTCACGATGAAAAAAATATCATTTTTTCTTATATTATTTGTTTCTCAGCTGGTGTTTTCCCAGCAATCCATTAAGTTTGAAGAATCCAGTTTTGCCGCAATTCTTGCCAAAGCAAAAGCAGAAAAAAAACTTGTTTTTATGGATGCTTACGCCTCCTGGTGCGGGCCTTGCAAGCTGATGGAAAAAAACGTGTTCACAGATAAAAATGTTGCTGACTTTTATAACCAGAATTTTGTGAATGCCCGAATTGATATGGAAAAAGGTGAGGGTAGAGATATTGCCATGAAATATGGCGTCAGAAGTTACCCTACATTTTTATTTCTTAATGGCGAAGGAGAAATTGTAGGTAAGGAATTGGGTTATATCCAATCCAAAGAATTTTTGGAACTCGGACAGAAAAATAACAATCCTCAGTTAGTTAACACCAGCCTTAAGGATGAGTTTCTTAAAGGGAAGCTGGATCAGGCAGGTTTGCTTAATTTCATTAATCTTTACGCAAGTAAAGACCCGATTCTGGCAAAGCAGGCATCTGAGAAATATTTTGCTAATAAAAAGGACAAATCATTTACAGGTGAAGAAGTTAATGCGCTTCTGAATTTTACACAATCCGTAGATGATGCTAACTATAAAGTTTTTGTAGCCAACAAAACTGCAATTACAGAATTGTTACCTGAAAAAAATTATACGCAGTTCAATAATTATCTCAAGCTGATGAAAATTGTCAGCCAGGCAACAGACGATAAAACAAAAACAATTGATGAGGCCAGAGTTCTGAGAGAAGGCGAAGGATTATTCCCTAAAGATGAACTGGCAAAAAGCCTGAATGTCTACAAGCTTAATTATTATGCTGCTCATGATAATTATCCTGCTTACGAAAAAACTGCTTTGGAATATTATAAGAACCCGGATGAATTTAACAGTTCGGAATTATTGGCGGCAGCAAGCACTATCGGGGAAAAATCATCTGATCAGAAATCTCTTCAGATGGCTGCCAGATGGGCTGAAAAAGTGGTAATGTCATCGGAAAATTATGATTCCACAAGCATCCTTGCCACATTATATGACAAGTTAGGCAAAAAAGAAGAAGCTAAAATGTTTGCAGGAATGGCGGCCAACTTTGCAAGAGAAGAAAACAAGGACGCCGCAAAAATGATAGAAATCCTCAACAAAAAATAATGATGAAAAAACTTTTTTTACTGGGTTTTATTAATTTAGCATTCGTTTGTTTTGCTCAGAATAATGAAACTTACCTCAAGGCAAATGCATTGTTTCTCCCCTTTGGGATGCTAAATATTGGCGTTGAACACGGCTTTTCCGAACATATCACGGGACAGGCGGATGTGTTCATTTCTCCATGGAAGTCATTTGCTGGGCACCAGGCACAATTTGGAATTGCAACTGTTGAAGGAAGGTATTATTTTGATCAGGCTTTTAAACATTGGTATTTAGGTGCAAGCATTGGTTTTGGCGTATTTAGAATCCAGAAATGGAATTATTGGAGCAATGATATATACGTTACCAAAGAAGGAGAATTGACACCTTATAAAAAGAACGAGCTTTATCAGAAAGGCTTTTCGTATATGTTTGGATTTACAACAGGATATCAGTTTCAGATCGGCAACCGCTGGAATATGGATATCTTCCTTGGCATAGGCTCACAGCAAGGGTTTTATAAAGGCTATGTAGAATATCTTCCGGAAACTCAGGAAAACAGATACGACAGAGTTGAAAACTGGGATAAAAGTGGTGAAATTGTTCCATTCAAAGGTGGTGTAATGATCTCCTATAAACTTTAATTTTTATGACGTTCAAACCAAAATATATTGTCTTCGGTATCATCACTTTCGTTATTATTTTTCTGATGAACTATTTGGGAAATGATGCTCCCGATAAGTTTTCACGGGCATTACTGACTGCTGTTGCAGCAGTTGTCGGTCTGGCAATCGGAATGTGGATCTATAGCAAGAACAAAGATGGTAATCATCCGGATTTTGATTAATTCTGAAATGATTTATGAAAATTGAATTACATCCAAATAAGAAGATCTATTTTGCATCGGACCAGCATTTCGGGATTCCGGATCTTGCCCAAAGCCGCAAGCGTGAAGAGCGTTTCATCCGTTGGCTGGATTTTATAAAGAAAGACGCTCAGGTTCTTTTTCTTATGGGCGATCTTTTTGATTTCTGGCACGAATGGAAATACGTTGTTCCCAAAGGTTACATCAGAGTTCTGGGTAAGATCGCAGAATTAAAAGATTCAGGAATCCATATTTATTTCTTTGTCGGTAACCACGATTTGTGGATGAAGAATTATTTCGAAGAGGAACTGGGAATTCCTGTTTTCTTCGAGAAAAGATGTTATGTCATCGATGATAAAAAATTTCTTTTAGCACACGGCGACGGACTCGGGCCTGGAGATAAAGGCTATAAACGGATGAAAAAGGTTTTTACCAACCCATTAGCTCAGTGGGCTTTCCGATGGCTGCACCCAGATATCGCCATGCGAATTGCGAATTATATGTCTCAGAAAAATAAACTCATTTCCGGTGTCGAAGATCAAAAATTTTTGGGTGAGGACAAAGAATTCCTGATTCAGTATTCTAAGGAAAAACTTAAAACAGAACAGATTGATTATTTCGTTTTCGGACACCGTCATTTGCCTTTGATTTTTGAATTAGGGAACAATTCAAAATATATTAATCTGGGCGACTGGATTTCCTATTTTACTTATGGTGTTTTTGATGGACAAAAGTTTGACCTGGAAAAATTTGAAGATTAATTCATTAACTGAATTTACCAATGAAGCAGAATATTTTTGATATCAAAACAGAAGAAGATTTCAGAACAGCCTGTCTGGAAACATTTCTTTATCAATATGAGAATGTGGAAGTTTACAGAAAATTTGTTGATTTTCTGAACATTGACCCATCAACCATAAAACAAATTACTGATCTGCCATTTTTACCGATTGAGATGTTCAAAAATCATTTGGTTTTAGATCAGAATTCCAAAACAAGCGATTATTTCCAAAGCTCAGGAACCACTCAGATGAATCGCTCCAAACATTATATTGCAGACTTTTCTTTGTATGAAGATAGCATTTACGGGAGTTTTGAAGAATTTATCGGTAAGCCGGAAGATTACATTTTCTTAGGATTATTACCAAACTATTCCGAAAATCCACATTCATCTTTGATACATATGGTTGATTTTCTGATGAAGAAATCCGGTAAACCGGAGAATGGTTATTTCCTTTATAATCATCAGGAATTATTTGAGTTGCTCCAAACTTTAAAAGATAAAGATATCATACTTTTCGGAGTATCTTTTGCATTACTGGATTTTCTGGATTATTGCAACTCAAACTTTAAAACGCTCCAACTCTCCAACGCTCTAACTGTTATAGAAACCGGCGGAATGAAAGGGCGTAAAGAAGAAATGACCAAAGACGAGTTGCTGAAAATTTTCAAAGATGGCTTCGGAACGGATAAGATTTTTTCAGAATATTCGATGACAGAATTGTTGTCTCAGGCTTATTCCTTGGGAGAGAATGTTTATAAAAGTCCAAACTGGATGAAAATCCTGATTAGAAATACAGAAGATCCTTTTTCTTACGTTGAAGATGGCAGGACTGGCGCTATTAATATTATCGACCTGGCTAACCGGCATTCCTGCTCGTTCATCGCAACACAGGATCTTGGTAAGTCTGACAAAGACAGTTTTCAGGTTTTAGGACGGATAGACCATTCCGATATCCGCGGATGCAGCCTGCTGGTAACTTAGTTTGGTATTAAAATAAAAACACAACTGATTTTATTTTCTAATTCTAATGATTATTTGATGAAGTATTTATCATTAATAATGGTATTGTGTTTTTCGTATTTCAAATCTCAGAAATGTTATGATCTGAATGCCGTTCTGAAAGTTGAACCCACAGAACTCTACAAGCCCCATCTGCTTGCGGCCCAGAATTTCGGGATCAATATTCTGGAAAATACCAAAACAGTAGATAAATATATTGCTAAAGCGAAATTAGTTAAGGTGAAAGTAAAATCAAGAGGCTACAGGCTGCAAGCTTTAGAGTACAGCCGTCCTTATCTTGCCAAAAAAGCCAGAAATACACTTGAAAAAATGGCTAATAGATTTGCGACAGAAACCAAAAGTTTTTTTGTTGTTTCTTCAGTAACAAGAACCCTGGAAGATCAGTGCAGATTAAGAAAGGTCAATACCAATGCCTCTCTTGGGATCAGTTCACATAATTATGGCGTGGCTTTCGACATTTCTTATGTTCGATTTGATCATAAACTGAAGGTTAATACGAAACTGGAAAGAGAACTGGAAAAAGTTCTGGAGGAATATAAAAATCTGGGTAAGATTTTCTACATTAAGGAGAAGCAGCAGAGTTGTTATCACGTAACTGTTCGTAATTTTTAAATCTAAACTTGATGCTGAAAATAGAAGAACTGGTTCACAATTATATCAATATGAATTGTGATTTTGATAAAGAAATCGTGCTCACCAATTTTTTCCACTCTGACTGGGAAGCGGATATCTTGTCGATTGATAATTCAGGTTTCAGTCATGAGATTGAAATTAAATTATCCAAATCCGATTTTAAAAATGATTTCAAAAAATTCTATACCAATCAAAAATCAAGAGAAAAATTCCTGAAACACGACAAAATAGGCTGCGGTGATTATATCTGTAATGCTTTCAGTTTTCTGTTGCCAATGGGAATGATAGACCATAAAGATATTCCCGAACATTGTGGTATTATCGAATTTTATCACGATGAGGATAATTGGGAGACTCAATTTTATAAAATCCGTAGTCCAAAAATAATTCATCAGGATTCTTATTGGAGCCTTTGTGACAAAGATTATTTCATCAGAACGCTTGCAAGAAATCTTCTTTTTAAAAAATTTGAGCTGAAAGGGAAAAGGGAAGAATTGATTTTTAAAAATTACTTTGAGACTAGAAATAAAAAATAAATCCTGCCAAAGTTATTGACAGGATTTACTTTTTCAATTCTTTATTATTTATGCTTGTTCTGGCTTCTCTATCAATAGATTATACACAAAAGCTGCAAAGACACCACCCAAAATAGGAGCAACAATAAACAACCAAAGTTGTGAAAGCGCTTCACCACCTGCAAAAATAGCAGGACCAATACTTCTTGCAGGATTCACGGAAACTCCAGTAATTTTGATACCCACAATGTGAATCAACACCAATGAAAGACCAATGGCTAAACCGGCAAAACCGCCGTGTATGTTCTTAGTAGAAGTGGAACCCAGAATCACCATCAAAAAGATGAATGTGAAAACAAACTCAGCAACAAGAGCAGCCAGAGTGGTGTATTCATCCAGATAACCGGTTCCCCAGCCATTCGATCCTAATGCCCAAGGCCCCATTTCTGCGCCCGGATGATTGGTGAAAATCACGTAAAGGATTCCTGCCCCGATTATGGCGCCAATAATCTGTGCCACCACATAATAAAGTGCTTCCGAAAGTTTCATTCTGCCCGCTGCAACCATTGCCAGGGAAATCGCAGGGTTTATATGGCAGCCGGAAATATGCCCGATAGCATAAGCCATTGCTACCACACTGAGTCCGAAAGCAAAAGAAATTCCCAGAAGTCCAACGCCGGTTGTGCCGTCTGCCCCTGCAATCACTGCGCTGCCGCAGCCCATTAATACAAGAACCATTGTGCCGATCATTTCGGCAACAAATTTTGAAGTAGTTGATACCATTTGTTTATTGTTTTTAATAGTTTATTGAAACAAATCTAATAAAATTTTAAATTGGTTAATAAAAATTCAAAAAATAAATATACACTGACAAAATTTCCAATTATTTTTGACATTCTTTTAATGGTTTGTTTTTTGAGCTATACAATCTTATAAATATTTGAATTATGGCTTTAAAATATTCAATACTGGATCTGGCAACGATTGTCAAAGGAGACGATATCCATACCACTTTTAATAAATCTGTGAGGTCAGCACAGCTGGCAGAAAAACTTGGTTACACCAGATACTGGTTCTCTGAACATCATAATTTCCCGAATGTGGCAAGTGCATCTACATCCATATTAATCGGGCATATTGCTTCAAAAACGAATACGCTGCGAGTCGGCTCCGGCGGAATTATGCTTCCGAATCATTCCACATTATCGGTCGCTGAGCAGTTTGGAACCCTGGACGGATTGTATCCCGGCAGAATTGATATGGGATTAGGAAGAGCGCCCGGAACCGATATGCTGACGGCAACTGCTTTGAGAGGTAATAACTTTAATCCAAACTATAATTTTGAATTTCACATCCGGGAACTTCAGAAATATATGTCAAAGAAAAACTCAGAAGCCAAAGTGAGAGCTATTCCCGGTGAAGGGGCAGATGTTCCGATTTATGTCTTGGGAAGTTCTACAGATTCTGCTTTTTTAGCGGCTAAGTTGGGTTTACCATATGCTTTCGCAGCGCATTTTGCACCTTCGCAGCTAGAGGTTGCACTGGAAATTTACAGAGAACATTTTCAGCCTTCAGAGTTTTTGGATGAACCTTATGTGTTGGTTTGTATCAATATCATTGCTGGCGAAACTGTAGATGAAGCACATTATCTTTCTACATCACATTTCCAGGCATTCGTCAATATTCTCACTGATCAGCGGCAGCCGCTTCTACCACCGGACGAAACACAATTGGGAGACATTTCTGATGAGGTGGCCGTTCATCTCAACAGAATGGCTGCCAAAACATTTGTAGGAGACCGGGAAACTCTGAAAGACAAATTAGGACAATTTATGAAAGATTACAAACCGGATGAAATCATTGTATCAGGCAATATTTATGATTTTGAGAAGAAGCAGAAATCCTACGAAATAGCTTCGGAAGTCTTAAAGAAGTTATAATATTGGGGCAGCTATTCCGCCCTTAGTTTATCCTGAGCTTGACGAAGGGTTCCCGCTTTTTCTGTTATTGCGAACAAAGTGAAGCAATCTTAAGAACTTTTGTACAATCGCAATAACAGAAAAAGAGCTCCACTCAGGTCGGGCTGCGAACTCTTAAAACTGTTATAAACTAAAAGCACAAACCTTGGTTTGTGCTTTTATTATTCTATTTCAGGACATCAAATTCTATTGAACTGCCACTTGAAACTTTGATTTCTGCTTTCTGATAATCATCTTTAGTTGCCATATACGGATTATCAAGGAATTTTTGTGGATTGATTGCAATCAGAGGAAACCAAGTACTTTGAACCTGAATCTGAATTCTGTGTCCTTTTTTAAAGGTGTGAAGAACATCCTGTAGTTTTACACTCACTGTTGCACCTTGGTTAGGTATCAGTGGCTCAGGTTTTTCAAAACTATTTCTGAATTTTGCCGGCATAATCTCGCTTCTAACCATTTGATGATAATTGGCATATACTACGCCTGGCTTATCAGGATTTGCCTTTTCATCAGCTGGATAGATGTCAATCAGTTTTACAATGAAATCAAGATCCGTTGCAGAGGTTATAATATTTAATTTTGTAAGGATTTCTCCGGCCAGCGTTACATCATTTTCCAGAACTTCTGTTGTAAAAGTTAAAACGTCTGGTCTGTATGCCGCAAATCTCTGGTCTTCACTCATGTAATTTCGTGGTGTAAAGCCATTCATATCCTTGTAATTTTCACTGCTTAGCACCGGTTTTTCAGGATCGGAAAAATAGATGGAAACTCGCTTGGGATTATCACCATTTTTAGACAAAACACCTGTAGAATTGAGAAAATATTTTTGCTTTTCAGTTGCTTTAGGCGGCCAGCTGTCAAAAGTTTTCCATTCTTTTTTACCGGTGTCAAACATATAAGCTTCCGGTAGCTTGGCTGCTGTTTTAGAATCTTCTTTCAGATAATGATGAAAGAACGGTTGCTCAATATTTTTCTGATAGAATGTGGCAATGCTGTCTCCGAAATAGATATCGTTATGAAAATGTTTTCCGCTGTCATAGTTCCATCCGCCATGAGAAAAAGGACCCATCACAATGGTATTTTTAGCTTTAGGATTATTTTTTTCGATAGTTTTATAAATATTAAGCGGACCAGCCAGATCTTCCGCATCAAACCAGCCGCCTACAGTCATCACCGCGTGATTGATATTTCTGAGATGAGGCAACAGATTTCTTTTTTGCCAGAATTCATCATAGTTAGGATGATTCACCACTTCCTGCATAAAGAAATTGTCTTTGTAGTATTTATCCACACCATCTTTCAGTGTTCCCATATCTTTGTAGAAAAGATAACCGTCGTCAGAAGTCGGTTTTATCATTTTATCCGCAAACCAGGACTCTTTTTCGGGCTTGGTTTTCTGTATGCCAAAGACAGGAAACGTTTTGAAATAACTCATTAAAAATGCTCCGTTATGGTGGAAATCGTCAAACCAGAAGTCAGAAATCGGAGCTTGTGGAGATGATGCAACCAACGCCGGATGATTGGCTAAAGTTCCTACAGCTGTATAGAATCCAGGATATGAAGTTCCGTATTGACCAACTTTACCATTGTTATTCTGAACATTTTTTACCAGCCAGTCTACGGTGTCAAAAGTATCGGTACTTTCGTCCACATCTTTTTTGGTTTTGTGGTCCACCTGCGGTGTCATATTCGTAAAAGTGCCTTCGCTCATATAACGGCCACGCACATCCTGGAATACGAAGATGTACTTTTCTTTTTCAATGAATTTGTTGGGGCTTAATTTTTTTCTGAAGTTGCTCTCACCATAAGGTGCAATGCTGTAACAGGTTCTGTTCATAATAAACGGATATTTGTTTGCCTTAGAAATATCTTTTGGAGTATAGATAATGGTGAACAATTTAGTTCCGTCTCGCATCGGGATGTAAACTTCTTTTTTGGTGTAATTGTCCTCAACCGGATTATTCTGAGCCGGGCTAAGATTGAGAATTGTAATGGTGATTAGTATCAGGACTTTCTTCATTATAATATTTTTGTAAAATTTAGATCAAAAGGATTTATTAAATTTTAATTCTTTCCATATTCATTAAACCAGTTTCCAGCTGCAGAAAATTTCTTTTGCTGATTTCCGGGTAAAGCATCCAGGGAATGATCCGCACCAGGAAAAACAATTAATTGATAAGGATAATTTTTTTCTTTAAGTCGATTAATGAGGTTATAGGATTGTCTGATAGGAACAACATCATCCTTATCACCGTGTAAGATGAGAATCGGAATTTTCTTCACAAAATTGACAGGACTTGCGGGTTTATAAGATTCAGGGACTGGGTTTCCCGCTTTCCAGATAATTTTGTTTCCGGTCATTTTATTGACAGCGGCAATCAGATGAGCATTATTGCTGAGCTGTAAAAGAGTCTGGGTATCTGTAAAGTCAGTCGGGCCGCATCGCTCCACAATTGCTTTGATATATTTCTTACCTGTGTAGGCATACATCAGCGACATATGGGCACCGGAACTCTCGCCACCAATAGAAAATCCGGTATCTCTGGTGTTCCATTCTTTAGAATGTTCTATGAGATAATTAAAAACCGCATCGACATCACTCAATAATTCAGGAAGATGAATGTCATTGTCATTAGCATAACGGTAATTGATGTTGGCTACTGCAATGCCTTTTGAAAAAAGATATTCTGATAATTTGGAGTCAAAACTCTTATCCCCTAAAGTCCATGCGCCGCCGTGAATATTAACTACAAAAGGCGTGTTGATATTTCTGTTCTCAGGCAGATAAATATCCATCACGTTTCTCTCATTCTTGCCATATTTCACATCATAAAGAATTTGTTGTTCCTTTTTTGCAGAGGATAGAGAAGTGGTTTCTTCAGTTTTTTTATGATGAGAAGAACAGCCTGTAAATAATACAAGCCACAGCAATAAAATAATATTTTTCATTGATCCAAATATCTTTATACGAATTTAGTTTTTTATTGATAATATACGAATCGTTTTTCGGGGAAATATTCAATAAAAAAAGCCTGACTCAGAAGAATCAGGCTAGGTATTTTTTTTAGTTTAATTTATAATCCAAGAATTTTTGCAAATAAATCAGGAACAATTCCCATAGAAACCAACGCGATGATAATGACTATCGAAATAATATTATAAGTGATACTCGCTTTTTCTGTATTGTGGAAGTTATCTTCCTTATAAAAAAACATGGCAATAATCAATCTCAGATAATAAGCAATACTTAAAGCTGAACCCAAAACGGCAACCAAAACCAGAAAGCTTGAACCACCTCCAATCGCCTGATTAAAAATGCTTAGCTTTCCTATAAAACCGGCTGTTAAAGGAATACCAGCCATCGACAGCATTGATACTGTGGAAACAATCGCTAAAAGCGGTTCTTTTTTACCTAATCCGTTGAAGGCTGCAAAAGATGTTTCTTTCTTGATTTTTTCAACCCAAATCAGACTGATGAAAACACCAACCGTTGCCAATGAATAAGCAAATAAGTAAAATCCTAAAATCGAAGTGGAGAAATTGTTAAGTCCAAAAAATATCAACGAGATATACCCTGCGTGTGATACAGAAGAGTAAGCGAGCATTCTTTTCGCATTGGTCTGAACCAATCCCATCACATTGGCAAGTAATAAAGTGATAATCACAAAAACACCTAAAATATTAATCCACTCACCAGCGATTCCGCCAAATCCCAACGTCATTAATTTGAATAATGCAAAGAAACCTGAGATCTTAACTACAGATGCCATAAAACCAGTAATGAGTGATGGCGAACCTTGGTAAACATCAGGGCTCCACATATGGAATGGTGCCAATGATACTTTGAAAGCAAGCGCAGACAGCATCAGAATAGAACCCATAATCAGCATCAGATTTTTTGGATTGCTGATCGCAAAATCATGAATTGCATACATATCAAAACTTCCTACGCTTCCATAGACCAACGCCACGCCAAACATCAGGAAACCTGTAGCGAAGGCTCCCATCAGGAAGTATTTCATAGACGCCTCTGTAGAGCGCAAGTCGGTTTTATTGGATCCGGCCATTACATATAAAGGAATGGAAAGAATCTCGATCCCGATGAACAATGTTACCAGATTCTGGAATCCGAAAAGAACCAATCCGCCGCTTAAGGCGAAAAGCATCAAAGCGTATAGTTCGGACTGATGGCTTCTGTGGTTGCTGAATGCAAATCCTCCCAAAAAGAACAATAATAATGTGATGATAATGGAAATCTTTGTAAACAAGGCGGCATTACTGCTGTATTCATACATCGCTTTGTATTGGTCAAAGAATTCACATTCGGGAAGAAAGCTGATATACAGACCTATGATTAATCCTAAAATCCCAATGTATCTTGCGTATTTTCCTTTTTCCAATACACCGGAAAAAAGTACAAGCACTGCCGTGAGGAATAAAATTATAAAAACACTCATTTCTTTATTTGTTTCGTCGGAAGCCGGAAGAACCGATGTCCGTTTTGAATTTTATTTTAATTTCTCTTTTATCTTGTTTCAAGATTAATTTAACATTGATGCATAGATGAACTGTACAGAACTCGTCACCATCTCGATCACCGGCTGAGGATAAACCCCAAGTACGATAACGAAAACAGATAAACTTGCCAATACAGAAAACTCAACTGAGCTGATATCCTTTGTTGTAGCCAAAACAGCATCGTCACCTTTTCCGAACATTGTCTTTCCGTAAAATCTCAGCATATAAGCTGCTGCCAGAATCAATGTAAGACCTGCCATTACCGTCATAATGAAGTTATAGCTGTAAACAGATTTCAGCAAGATAAATTCACCGATGAATCCGTTGGTTAATGGAACACCTGTTGCGCCCAAAAGAATAATCATAAAAAGTACCGCAAATTTAGGAGCAACTTTTGCAAGTCCGCCCATCTGACGGATATCTCTTGTCTTGAATCTCTTGTAAAGAATATCGGCACAATAGAAAAGACCAACTACATTGATACCGTGGGCAAAACTCTGAATCATTGCACCTTGTCCGCCTTCAAAAGTTAGTCCGGTTCTCATCGTTACTACTGCTGAAGAGAAAATCCCTGCTACAATCAGTCCAACGTGAGAAAGAGAAGAGTAAGCAATCAATCTTTTGCTGTCTGTAGAAATCATTGCGATTAAAGCTCCGTAAATGATACCGATCACAGAAAGAATGATTACAATTTCTCCGGAAATTCCGCCAATGGCTTGAGGCGTAATTGGCAACAAATAACGCATCACACCATAAACCGCCATCTTCAGCATAATCCCTGACAGCAGCATAGATCCTTGCGTAGGTGAGTAAGTATAAGTGTCCGGCTGCCAAGTATGGAAAGGAAAAACCGGTAATTTAACTGCAAATGCAAAGAAGATGAACCAGAACACAAAATTCTGCTCTGTTACACTAAGCTGGGCATTGTAAAGGTCTGTCAAAGCAAAAGAAGCTGCCTGGCCTTGGTTATAAACATATATCAAACCAAATAACATAAATAGAGACCCTACAAATGTGTAAACAAAGAACTTCGTCGTAAACTTGATCCTTTTGTCTTCCTGTCCCCAGATGCCGGCGATGAACCATATCGGAATCAAAGTAACTTCCCAGAAGATATAAAATAGTAATCCGTCTAAAGATGTAAAAACGCCTAACAATCCGAACTGCATCAACAGAATCAAAGCATAGAAGGAATTCGGGTAGCCTTTTTTATCATTGAATGATGATAATATAATCAGAGGAACTAAGATGTTGGTCAATAAAACCATCAGCATACTCATTCCGTCAACGCCGAAATTAAGGCTGCTTTTGATATAATTGGACCAAGGATAGGTGATCTCGTATTGCAATGGAGCATCTACAGTTGGTGTGAAATCGAAATTTCCCAACATATAAAATGCGATCAGCATCTGTGCGAAGCCAAAAACCAACGCTATATATTTACTGGACTTATTTTTCCAGAAAAAAAGTAAACCCGAACCCGCGAGAGGTAATAGTAATAATGTTAATAGTAAATAAGACATTATCTATTTTAATAAAAAGTTAACAATCAATACAATTCCTATGGCCAATGACATAATCAGCACATAGTTTTCCACATTTCCGTTTTGCAGACGTTTTGCGGCTCTTCCGGAATCCTGAGCACCCAATCCGATGAAGTTGACAATCGGATCCAGAACAGCTTTGTCAAACATTGCTGCTGCTTTACCGGCTTCTTCGAACGGTCTTACAATGCAGGCATTATAGATCTCATCCACAAACAATTTCTTTGCAGACAGTTTTTCCCAGCCTGTATATTGTTCTTCCGGCAATGCTTTTTTCTGTTTCTTAACGTAAGTATTTCTAACCAAAACCCAGACAGTAAAGAACATTAGGACAGTTGCTCCAAGAAGAATCATTTCCGTATTAAAATTAACGCCGGACAATGTGTTTTCCAATTGGTCAAAGCTTTCCTGTGTCAGAACAGGTTTCAGCCATTCCATCAATTTAGCATAATGACCGTGACCGATGAAGTGCGGAAGATTGATAAAGCCTCCAACTACGGAAAGAACAGCCAGAACGATTAATGGTAAAGTCATATTTGCAGGACTCTCGTGCAGGTGGTGTTTTTGCTCATCAGTACCTCGGAACTGTCCGTGGAAAGTGAGGTAATATAGTCTGAACATATATGTTGCCGTGATAGCAGCCAAAATGAAAAGCATCACCCAATAAATCGGGTTTTTGGCAAATGCTGCAACCAGGATTTCGTCTTTGGAAATCATTCCGGATAATAACGGAAAACCGGAAATGGCCAATGTTCCAATAAGGAATGTTGTGTGAGTAATCGGAATGTATTTTTTTAATCCGCCCATAAAACGCATATCCTGCTCGCCACTCATTGCGTGGATAACAGAACCAGCGCCCAGGAATAACAAAGCTTTGAAGAAAGCGTGTGTCATTACGTGGAACATAGCTGTTGTATAAGCACCTAATCCCAAAGCAATGAACATAAATCCAAGTTGTGAAACTGTAGAGTAGGCCAATACTTTTTTGATATCGTTTTGACGAAGTGCATAGAAACCGGCTAATGCAGCAGTAAGGAATCCGATGAATAAAATTCCGTCCTGCACGGTTGGTGCTAATGTGAATAAGAAATTAGACCTAACCACCAGGTAAACCCCAGCGGTAACCATCGTTGCGGCGTGAATCAATGCAGAAACCGGCGTTGGCCCGGCCATTGCGTCCGGTAACCAGGTGTATAACGGAACCTGTGCAGATTTACCTGTAGCTCCAATAAATAAAGCGGCTGTTATAAAAATAATCGTTGTCCCGTCCAGTTCAAAAATAGAAGCATTCTGAGCTACAGAAAGATAATCAATCGCATTGACATTCGCAGCGATGGCGAAAATCCCGATCAGCAAACCAAGGTCACCGATACGGTTCATAATGAAAGCTTTTCTTGCAGCTTTTCCGTATTCTTCATTTGTGAACCAGAATCCAATCAATAGATAAGAACAAAGACCTACACCTTCCCATCCGATAAATAATATCAGATAATTGCTTCCCAATACCAAAAGCAACATCGAAAAGATGAACAGGTTCAGATAAGTGAAAAACTTGTAGAAGCCTTTGTCGTGGCTCATATAACCGATAGAGTAGAGGTGAATCAACGAACCGATTCCCGTAATAATCATCACCATCATCAATGACAGCTGATCGATCTGGAAACCAAAATTAACCTGAATCCCGGCAACTCTGAACCATTCAAATGCTTTGACAATAACAGGAGCACTCTCACTATTGAAATTCAGAAATATACTTGTTGTGATAACAAACGAAGCGAAAACTACCAAAGTTGCCAATCCGCCTACGAGCACTTTCGGAAGATGTTTTCCAAAAAGTCCGTTGATCAGAAATCCTACCAATGGTAAAAGT
>CAJYLO010000015.1 GCA_913776245.1 uncultured Chryseobacterium sp. | reverse complement strand
TGAACGCTGTAAGAAATAAGATTATTCACAGGATTTTCGCACTCGCTAAAAATGGAAAATCCTATGAAAAAAATTATATAAATAGTTTGAATATGTCATAGAAATCGGAATGACAAACTTACTGCTTAATCTTGTTTTTCTTTGTTAAGTTTTAAGCCATTGTGAGCTTAAATCTATTTTCAATTTTGATAAAAAGTCTTCGCGCTCTTTGTGTTCAAAATATTTTTCTATTTTTAGCAAATGAAATCAAAAATCCTATTAGAAAACATAAAAATCTATGCCTATCACGGTGTTTTGCCGGAAGAAGCTTTGATTGGAAACAATTATATCATCAACGCAGAACTACACGCTGATTTAGAAAAAGCCTCGCGAACCGATAATCTTGAGGATACCATTAATTACGCTGAGGTTAATGCCATTATTCATCAGGAAATGGCCATCCGTTCCGAGCTTTTGGAACACGTGATTGGAAGAATCATCAATAAAATAGAAAATGCATTTCCACAAATCACTTTTATCAAAATAAAATTAACTAAAACAGTTCCGCCGATGCCGGGCGAAATGAAAGGGGTGAGCTTGGAATTTGAAAAAGAAATTAATTAAAAAATATAAAACTAGAACTATGAAAAATAACTCCAGAATTGTAGACAGAAATCAGGCGGAAAAATTACTAAGATTTATAAATCTAATAATAGATTATATTTTCATATACATTATTGTGATTGCAATCTATCTTCTTGCAATTTTAATTTATTCATTATTGGGAAGCTCTAGCTTTGTAGAAAATTCCGCAGCTTTGGATAATATGAATCCTTTGCTTGATAGGTTAATAACTGCCGGACTATATGCCCTATTAATGTATTTCACAGAGTATATTACAAAGGGAAGAAGTCTCGGAAAATTAATTACAGGGACAATGGTGGTTAATGAAAATGGCGGTTTACCAACAGCAAATGATTTTCTTAAGAGAAATTTCAGCAGAATAGTACCTTTTGACACATTATCGTTTTTAGGAAGCCGTGGCTGGCATGACAGCTGGAGCGACACCAAAGTCGTCAAAAGGAAAGCTTATCTGGAAGCTTTGGAAAGAGAAAATTCGATTGAAGACATAGGAAGGTTATCGGAACTGTAAAATGTTAATAAAATCTTAAAATTTGGTATTAAGTTTGATGTTAAAATGTCAAATACAAAGTTTATGAAGAATTATATTGCAGTAGGAATTGCTGCTTTAGGTTTTATAATTGCCGCTGCTTTGTTCGGCAGCGCTATCAAAAACAGAAATAAGTCGGAAAATACAGTTTCAGTGACCGGGCTTGGCTCGAAAAAATTCACTTCGGATCTTATTACATGGTCGGGAAGCTTCTCTAAGAATAATTTTGAACTGAAATCTGCCTACGATGCTTTGGCCATCGACCGGAAAATAATTTCCGATTATCTGCTTTCCAAGGGTGTGAAACAAAATGAGATGGTCTTTTCGGCCGTTGATATTCAGAAACAATTCAGAAGTTATACAGATTCTAACGGCAATTATCAGCAAGGAGAATTTAACGGTTATAATTTGACGCAAAGTGTTTCCATTCAATCCAAAGAAGTTGCTAAAATCGAAAATATCTCCAGAAATATTACTGAAATCATCAACCGCGGGATTGAGTTTACATCTTCATCACCGCAATATTTCTACACTAAGCTTGCCGAGGTCAAGCAGCAAATGATTGCGGATGCCACAAAAGATGCAAAAGAACGCGCAGAAAAAATTGCTGAAAATGCAGGAAGCGACCTTGGAAATCTGAAAAAAGCAACAATGGGTGTGATCCAGATAACTGCGCCTAATTCTAATGAAGATTATTCCTATGGCGGAACTTACAATACCACTTCCAAAGAAAAGGAAGCCAGCATTACCATAAAACTTGAATATGAGGTTGATTAAAGTAAAGGGGCAATTAATTTGCTCCTTTATGATTTTGTCTTGCTGTCAAAAACCAGAGTTACAGGACCGTCATTAATCAAAGCCACTTTCATGTCTGCCCCAAAAATTCCGCTTTCAATCTTCAAACCGGATTTTTTCAGTTCTTCCTTGAAATATTCAAACAACGGAACCGCTTTATCTGGTTTTGCTGCTTTGATGTATGAGGGTCTGTTTCCTTTTTTGTAATCAGAAATCAATGTGAATTGGCTGATGCAAAGGATCTCGCCACTGATATCTCTTACGGAATGATTCATTTTTCCCTCATTATCAGGAAACACTCTTACATCCAGTATTTTCTTTGCCAGCCAGTCGGCATCAGAATGTTCGTCGGTTTCATCTACACCAATAAGAAGCATTAATCCTTTTTCAATCTTTCCGACTACTTTTCCATCAACCTCAACTGAAGAATTCTTTACACGCTGCAGTACGACTTTCATGTCTAATTATATATAGATAATATTTTTGTATTCGGGTTATAATCATAATAGCGATAGGTCTTAAGGCCTGTTTTTGCAACATCATTTAATGGCTGGCCAGTCGTTAAAAACCATTCTGCATTATCCTTGGGGCAAATTACTTTTGTAGATCCTTCGTTGACTTTTAGAACAGTGTCAGTCCCTGGGCAAATATGCGGCGCATTTCTGTCATAGATCATAAATCCTAATTTATTTGTAGTATTACTATAAAAACTGTAAATGATTAATCCATTGGTTCCGGTTCCGGTTTCGTCTCTGGTGTATGCCCAGTTGCCAGGTGTTTGTAAATTATAGTATGCCGGTAAGCTTAAGTTGATTACAGCACTTATCGGTGTATTTGGAAAACAGCTTACGGTTTCATTCCTTTCGCTGCAGGAATTATTAATGCTTAAAATACTGATAATCAAAATAAATATAAATAAGGCTCTGTTTTTTTTGGTTCTCATTTCAAAAAATAATTATATATTTGTAAACTCAATTCAAGACAAATTAGTATCCGGCAAAGGTCGGATTATTTTTTTATACAAACGATAAATATTATTGTTATGAACTATGTAACCAAAGAAGGTTTGGACAAAATGAAGGCCGAACTGGAACAGCTGGAAACAATCGAAAGACCCAAAATAACGCAACAGATTGCTGAAGCAAGAGATAAGGGCGACCTGTCCGAAAATGCAGAATATGATGCTGCAAAAGAAGCTCAGGGAATGCTGGAGATGAGAATTTCCAAACTTAAGGATGCCATTGCTACGTCAAAAATCATTGACGGCAGCCAGCTGGACCTCAGCAAAGTTTCTATCCTTACCACTGTGAGACTAAAAAACAATGCAACCAAAGGTGAGCAGAAGTTTACGCTGGTGCCGGATAATGAAAGTGATCTGAAAGCCGGAAAGATATCTGTTAACACACCTATTGCAAAAGGTCTGTTAGGAAAAACCGTTGGCGAAACTGCTGATATCGTGTTGCCAAACGGTAATAAACTTTCTTTTGAAGTTTTAGAGATTTCGTTGTAGGTATTGGTTTGATAATTGCTGAAATTGAAATCAATATAAAAAAATTATGAGCAGTATATTTTCTAAAATCATCAGCGGAGAAATCCCAAGTTATAAAATCGCAGAAGACGATAAACATATTGCTTTTCTGGATGCAATGCCTTTGGTAAAAGGTCACACTCTGGTAGTTCCTAAAAAAGAAACAGATCTGATTTTTGATCTAGAATCTGAGGAATATAAAGAACTGTGGGCATTTACCCAGGATATTGCAAAACAGATTAAAAAAGCTGTGCCTTGTAAAAGAGTGGGCATCGCAGTTGTTGGTCTGGAAGTTCCGCATGCTCATATCCACCTTGTACCACTTAATAGTATGGATGATCTCAACTTTAAAAATGTCAGGCTGATATTTACGCCTGAAGAATATAAAGAAATACAGGAATCCATAATCAATGCATAAAAGAAGTTTTTACTTCTTTTTTTTAATTATAAGAATTTAAAGATTTATGAATCCAAATCAATGTTCATTTTGTGGCAGAAAAAAGAATGAAGTTCAGATCCTGATTTCCGGCCAGAATGGATTTATATGTGAGAACTGCATAGAGCAGGCTCACGCTATTGTAAAAGACAGTGTTAATCAGACAAGCAGTGTTTCCATGGCGGAATCTCTTGATGAGCTCAAAAAACCAAGAGAGATAAAAGCTTTTCTGGACGAGTATGTTATAGGACAGGACCAGGCGAAGAAGCAACTATCCATAGCGGTCTATAATCATTATAAAAGACTTCTTCATGCACAGGATGAAAACCGTGAAGTAGAAATCGAAAAGTCCAATATTATAATGATCGGTGAAACCGGAACCGGAAAGACGCTGCTTGCAAAAACAATTGCAAAGCAACTAAATGTTCCCTTCTGTATTGTAGATGCAACGATTCTTACCGAAGCCGGTTATGTGGGAGAGGATGTGGAAAGTATTTTGTCCAGGCTTCTTATGGTTGCGGATTACGATGTTGAAAAGGCAGAACGAGGTATTGTTTTTATTGATGAGATCGATAAAATTGCCAGAAAATCTGATAATCCGAGCATTACGAGAGATGTTTCCGGAGAAGGCGTGCAGCAGGGTCTACTAAAATTATTGGAAGGAAGTATCGTTAATGTTCCGCCTCAGGGTGGGCGTAAGCATCCGGACCAGAAATATATTCAGGTCAATACGCAGAATATTCTGTTCATTGCCGGAGGTGCTTTTGACGGAATGAAAGAAATTATTGAAAGAAGACTTAATAAGCAAGCTATCGGTTTTTCCGCAGATAAAATCAACAAAACTGAGGAAGAAGATTATATCCTGAGTCAGATCAATGCGATTGATTTGAAGAGTTTCGGGCTCATACCGGAGCTTTTGGGTAGATTTCCCATCATAACTTACCTGGATAGATTGACAAAAGAGACTCTTGTAAGGATAATGAGAGAACCCAAAAATTCTATAATTAACCAGTTTATGGAATTGTTCAAAATGGATAATGTGGCTTTGGAATTTACGGATAAAGCGATTGAAGAAATCGTGGAAGATACGATGAATAAAGGTTTGGGAGCAAGAGGGCTGAGAGGAACTACTGAAAAAATTCTTGAAGATTACATGTTTGATATTGATAATAATCAACACATAATTATCGATTCTGTAGCTGAGAATTTATAAAAATACGATATTTTTTTTGTTTTCAAAAAAAAATAATATCTTTGCAGGACAAACACAAAAGAACTAATAGGATGATAAAAAATTTATTTAGTCTACAAGTCTTGCTTTTCAGTAGCATAGCTTACAGTCAGGTGCTTACCTATGTAGGATCCAACGCGTTGGTAACAGTTCAGAGTCAAACCCTTGTTTATAACGGAGGAGGATTACAGACTGCAGGGACTTCTGTTGTCAATAATGCAGGTAATATTATGATTAGCGGAGCGACTAGCGACCTTATGGATATTGGTGCAACCTCCAGTTTTAATCTTAAGTTTACAACCACTACGGATTATGGTCAGCTTTATGTTGCAGGCATACCTCAGACTGCAATAACGGGGAAAGTAAATAAGGAGTTTCAGTCAGATTATTTAAATGGTACAACGGGAAGGCAACAGACCGGTTTACCATTTTATAACTTTACTATTCAGGATCTGATCAATACTTTTGGATCAAACAAAATCAACTTTACGAACGGAGCGCTGAATTCTGCGGGACGTTTCAGTTTCAATTCTATGTTCAGGTGGAATAATTACAATTCCAAATTTGATCAGATTGTTGTTAATCCGGATAATACTACGGTCATAGGAACGCCGATGACTTATTATATTATTCCTCGCAGAGATGCCTCGGGAACATATTTCTGGTCTCCAACTACTGAAGTTAAAGTGTTTTCTGGTAGAGCTGCTTCTGATGAAGCTACTACTTCTTCCAACTATATTTTCAATCTTTCTGGTCAGGCCGCAGTTAACTTTGGTTATAACGGAAATAATAAAAACCAGTATGGTGAGAAGTATAACACTTATCTGGATGATCCTTTCCGAAATAAAACGCCATCTTGGGATGCGGATTACGGGAGAAATCTATATCAGTTAGCAAATCCGTTTTTGACTAACATAGATTTAAAATTCATTGCTACTAATGAATCAGGTCTTTTAAGCGACGGTAATTATATTCCAAACTTAGTTGGTGTTGCTTATTATGGAAATGGACAAATTAATTGGCAAAGTGCTACGGGAGCTAATTACGCCGGAACAACAATAGTTGCTTTAACATCCGGAGGCGCTTTTCAAGCAGGTGATATTTCAGGTAATAAGCTTGTAATAAAGCCGATGGGAGAATTTATGATTAAGTTAAATTCCAACGCTGCACAAACATTAGACTTATCCAAAACGAGAAGATTTAATCTTACATCCAGGGCTGATAATGTCAACTACTCTGTGACTTCTGCAAAGAATGCTTCTTTACTGGATGAAATTCCTGCTGACAAAGTTGTAAAACAGGTTGCTGTAGTAGCCTATGATCTGGATGGAATTGAAATAGACAGGACTTATTATGCTGTATCGCCTTCAGCTGTTACAGGATTTAACCCGGCTAGCACTACTTTGCAGGCTTATACTACACCCAATGCCAGTTCAGCATTAGATTCAAATGTTTCCGGCAGTAAGAAAATCTATACAAAAGAAGAGTCTCTCAACGGTGGTGAGGATATAAATGTTTCCGACAAGCTTTACATCAATGAAGCCAATGAAATTAATTTTAAATCCAAAGAAATCCCTCTGTATATTACAAACATAGCTCAGCCATATCAGTTGAAGTTTGAAGTTTATGAGAAGGGAGAAAGAGCTACAGAAGGTTTGAGCAACGGAAAAAGCTTTTATCTGAAGAATGCTGACGGACAGTTTATAAAAATAAACGACGGGGACAGTCTTCCTATGAGCGGAGCACCAGTTTTAGGCCTTTATTATGAATTGCCTGAAGGAGCGACTTTAAGTACAGGGAATTCTGTTAAGTTTCAGACTTTAATTGCTAAAAAAGAGTCTAATTGGATTGTAAGGTTTGCTAAAGACTGGAATAGAGCAACTGTTGAGGTATATTCCGCAGCAGGACAGCTAATGAATTCTAAATCAAATATACCAACTAACGCAGATTATATTATTCCGGTGAATTTCCAGGCAAAAGGCGTATTTGTTATAAAAGCAATTTCTGACAAAGGAGAAGTTGTTATTAAAAAAATTGTTAACTAAAACACAAGACTTACTGATGATTAATCTTTTATTTAGAAGAAGAATATTTCTCTTCTTATTGATACTTACGAGTATTTTTAGTTTTGGGCAGACAGTGCCACCGCCACCAGAGAATCCTGAATCCGGCGATATTGGAACTTATCCGGCTTCTCCAATAGATGCTTATACCTTAATACTGTTTGTTATTGGTACGTTATTGATACTTTCAGTTTTCTTTTTAAAGCCAAAATCAAAAATAATACATTAATACAATATTTTATTAAACTAAAAACTCACTTTTTCCGGTGAGTTTTTTAATTTTACATTATGAAAAAAATATTGATCATTTGCGGTCTTTTATCATCTGCATCTTTTTTCTCACAGTTTACCGTTACTGTTGATTTACCTGCTTATTTTTCCGATTCGGATATCTATCTGTACGGTTTTAACGGTTCCAAGGAAATATTATATTCTAAAGCAAAAACCAGTAATGGCAAAGCTACTTTTAAAGTAGATAAAAAATACATCGGTATGATGAGAGCATTCTTTCAGAAGAATAACTCGTCAGTCAACATGGTTTCTGAGAATAAGGATGTTGATTTCAGAATTGAGCTGGATGGGAAGAATAAGATATCAAATGTTGTTTTTAACGATCAAACCAATCAGGTTTTTAGCAATGATGTAGATTTGCAGAAAAAGAAAGAACTTATACTTCCTGCTTTGATTCAGATCAAAGATTATTATAGGCCCAATGAAAACTTCTATAAGTCCTTAGATAGTGAAATTGCTTTATTGTCTAAAGATGATAACATCTCAGCCAGCGCATCTCATCCATTTTTAAGTTATTATCAGCAAAACCAGAAATTTTCAAATCAGGAAAATGCGTCCCAGCTTAAGCCGGAAGATTATCTGAATTTCTATTCCAGGTCAAGTGAATATCTTGAGACCTCATTGTTATTAAAACCGTCATTGATTAATTATTTGAATGCTTCTAAATCCAATGTTGAAGGCGGAGTAGATAAGCTTCTGGAAGCTGTTAATGTTGAGACGCCGCGCGGGCAGACAATATTATCCGAGCTGATAGATATTTTTAATACCTATAACATGGATAAGCTCAAGGATAAGTATCTTGCCGAAGCTAACAATTTGAAATGTACTATCAACGACAGGCTCGCTTCTACACTGAAATCTAATAATAATACTGCTATAGGACAGAAGATGCCTAATGCCGTTTTCGTCAATCCTGTTCATACGAAAGCGAAATCTTTGTATGATGTTAAAAGTGATAAAAAGATTGTTGTATTCTGGTCATCCACCTGTTCGCATTGTGAGGCGGAGCTGCCTAAGATTTTAGAGAAGTATGATAAGCTCAAGGCTCAGAATATTGCTGTTATCGGGCTTTCTCTTGACAGTAATCTTGATGAGTTCAGAAATAAAGCAAATAATTACCCGTGGATCAGTGATTCCGAAGGAAAAGGGTGGTATAGCTCATATGGTGAAACTTATAACATCAATGCTACGCCAACATATTTTGTATTAGACTCTGATAATAAGATCATAAGCAAACCAAACCACGTGGCAGACGTATTAGAATACTTAAAAGTTAATTAAAAATTTGTGGAAATGTAAATAATCCTTATATTTGCACCACGAAAAAGGCGAGGTAGCTCAGATGGTTAGAGCGCAGGATTCATAACCCTGAGGTCACGGGTTCAATTCCCGTCTTCGCTACAAAATAGTCCGTAGTCTGTTTATCAGATTACGGATTTTTTATATAGTCACAATTAGGGACAATATCTGATGTATCGTATTGTTTCGTAAGTATTTATAATATTAGTGAAAAAAAAATTAATATTTTTTTTTCAAAAAATTTGGTGGGTAATACCAAAAGATGTATTTTTACAGTGCTTTTGAGACAATCACTCAGGGGCAATAAATTTTTTTTCATCATTTGTGTTTTTAGAATCGTACAATTGTACGATTCTTTTTTTATATCTCATACATAACCAGAAGGTTAACAAAATATGAGTAGGTAACACTTCCTTCTTGCTGGTTGGATTTTAAAAATAAATCATTAGTTACTCCAAAAAAGTCGCTAAGTATCCCTTCATTTGCTTTAATAAATTTCATTTCATATTCTCTGTCTTTTTTCATCTTATCAGAGAAAGATGAAAGGATACGGTTTCTGAATACATTATCATTGACGGAAACAGCTCTTAAAAGGCTTTTGAGGGCGTAAAGATCTGCGCTGTAATTTAGCTCAAGGCTGTTTGACCGCTTTGCGCATAAAAATCCTATAAAGCTGGCTTCCTGTTCTCTTGCATATCCTAATTGATGGGACATTTCGTGAGCTATGGTAAATGGCAGTTGGGTTGAGGGTATATTCGGATTATATTGCGCTTCTGAAGTAAATGGATTATAGTACCCAAGGATGCCGGTTTTATTCATAAAACTATTGAACAGGCTTGGTTTAATCGAGAGATTTTGAATAGGGTTTTTAGAACAGATTTTTTTTGGAAGTAGTTTTTGTTGTTTTAGGATTTCATTTTTTATTTTTTCCGCATCATAAACCTTAAAAACACCATTTTTATCTTCATTCAGCAGTTCTCTTTCGGCTTTGCAAATATTAAGATATTTGATAGTTAATTTTTTGAGATCAGATTCAGAAATATTTTTGTTCTTCATTTTTGTAATCAAAGGAGCCTGGAAATAAAGCATACCCCAAAAACACTGGTAGGTGAAATAAAAAATATTTCCAATAATCAATAAATGTTTTATGTATTTTGCTGTGCGGCATTTGATACTCATCAATATTAAATAGCAAATCAGCGCTGCAGTTATTATGTAAATCACATCCCCTGCTGAAAAGCTTATTTCCGAAAATAATGGAATATGCCACTTCTTTTTCCAGTCAAAAAGTTGAGAAAAGAAATTGACCGCAAAATCCGATTTTGACATTATATAGAATAATAAAAACTGGGCAACCAAAATGATTGCCCAGGATTTATTTTTTTGTATGATATTTTTTTTAGTGTCCACCAGAAACTTTTTTATCAAAACTGATACCTTGACTTTTTAGTATTCCACTCACTCTCCAGGCATAGAATGCAAGATAAGCAAAACAAAGAATACCAACAATATAACTTTGCTTTATTCCGATGCTCTCTGAAACCATACCTTGCATCCAGCTCACGATGCCGCCTCCCATAATCATCATAATAAGGAAGCTGCTTCCTTGGCTTGTATGCTTTCCAAGTCCACTTACGGCCAATGTAAAAATACAAGGCCAGAGTGTACTGCAGAAAAGACCAACACTTGTGAAAGCGTAGATGCTGATAATACCATCAGTTAACATACCGATTGCGATAGCCAATATTCCCAATGATGCGAATATCAATAACATCCTTGCAGGATTTCCTTTGCTGGCCATATCTGCACCGATAAGAACAAGAATAATTAATCCATAAATGTAGAAAGGTGACAAGTCGTGCTTTGCGATAGCATTAACAATAAGAAAAACACCAAAAGCTAAATACGGAGCAATGAATCGTAAGATCTTCTGCGTATTCATGTTATCTGTAAAAGCCTCAACAGCGCCTGTCCAACGGCCAATCATCAAACTTGCCCAATACAGTGAGATATAAGGTGAGATTTCCTGCAAAGTATAAAGAACACCTGTTTTGCTATTAATAATAGTTTCCATATAAGCCGGTAAGTTACTAGCTGTGGAAACTTCCACACCAACGTAGATGAAAATGGCAAGCATTCCTAATACCAGCTGTGGATATTTCAGTGCAGAACTTCTCACAGCCCCGTCTTCTGCCGCAGATTCTTCAATAGTTTCCGGATGTTCCGGTAAAGATGAAAATTTAAGCAAAAGTGCAACGGCAAGGAAAGCGGCACCTAAAACCAAATAAGGAATCTTAACACTCTCAATACTCATATTTGTATTCTCAGAAGCAGCTGAACCGAAAATGGCAAAACTCACAATCAGCGGACCAATCGTAGTTCCGAAATTATTAATTCCTCCAGCCAGTGTCAATCTTTGCGAACCGGTGCTTACAGGGCCCAGCGCAATTGCAAGAGGGTTAGCAACAGTCTGTTGTAAAGAGAATCCTAATGCCACAATGAAAAGTCCGGAAAGCATCAGTGGAAAAGAATGAAGATTAGCGGCAGGGTAGAATAGCAGTGTTCCTAATGCGGAAATCGCTAAGCCTAAAGCTAAGCCGTTTTTATAGCCGATTTTATTCACAAGGTCTTTTCGCATAGCTAATGAGATCAGCATATATATAATAGATCCTACAGTGTAAGCAATGTAAAATGCTACAGATACAAGCTGACTCTGACCTTGCGTCAAATCAAATGCTTTCTTGAAAACGGGAATCAGAATGTCATTACTTGCCGCGACAAATCCCCAGAAGAAAAAGACGGTTACAAGTGGGATAAACTGTGCCCAGTTGGTTTTTTGTGGTGTCATATATTAATTATTTCTTAATTTAAGGTTATATTATAAAAACAAATGTAAGTAAAAACTCCTTTCAAATCATAAATTATTTTATTTTCTCAATAAGAGACAATTTGATTTCTTCAAAGGACATCTCTTTTAAAGTTTTAAGAGGTAAATCCGGTGTAAGGATGTCATTAAAGAAAACCTTCACCACGCCGGGATAACCTTTGGAATTGTCAAATGGAAACATCTCTTTTAGGCCTTGGAAAGTATAGACGGCAAGAGGGAACTGGTGTTTGGTCGCAAGAATAAAAGCGCCATCCTTGAAATCGTCCAGAACAACCGAAGTGTCATCTGGAACGCCGCCTTCAGGAAAAATAACAATGCTTTGTCCCTGCTGCATCCTTTCAGCGCACCGTCTGTAAACGTCAGCCCGGCTTCTGGCACTGCTTCGGTCCACCATTACACATACTCTCTTATACACTGTTCCGAAAATAGGGATTTTTACCAGCTCTTTTTTTCCGACATAACATAGCGGATGATTTGGGAAAAGGATACATGGCAGCATTATATCCATTATAGAAGTATGATTGGAGATAATAACGTAAGCCTGGTCTTTGTCAATTTTTTTACCCGTTTTATTGATAAGCCTGTACCGGAAGCCCATACCGTAGAACATTCCAATTGCCCAAAGACGGATAAAAAAGTAGCATAGTTTATAATCTTTTTGACGGATGGATAACAGATAAACCGGTAGAAAAAAAACAAGTGTAAGAATGGTACCCAAAATCACCATCCAGAATCGCCACAGATAGACTAAGATTGTCCTCATTAATAATTTTTAAAAATTAATAAGTCCAAAAATAGGTTTTTTATCCGTTAAAAATAATCTTTTTCTTAATAGAATAATTGAGCATTGATACCAGAAGGATGGCGGTAATCTTACTCATCATTTCCGGAGAGAGTACATAGAATTTGAGGTCAATGATGTCTCTAAACACAAAATGATAAAGAATCTGGAAAAGAATAAGACTTATAAATGTTGAAACAACAGAAACGGAAATAAAGTATAAAAATTCCTTTTTCTTGGAATGCTTCCCTCTCTCAAATACAAACCAGATGCTCAGAAAATAATTGGTGATAATTCCGCAGCTTGTGGATAAAATATTGCTAAACGGATATTTAATTCCATAGAGATTATACTCGGATGAGAAGAGCCTCGGAAGATAAACACTCAGTATTTTGAAGCTCCCGATTTCTACAATGGCACTCAGTCCTCCTGCAATAATAAAGAAGATGACTTGTTTCTGACGAAGAATTAACTGTTTCATTCTTTTGCAAATGTATAGTAATTGTTAAATGTTTTAAAATAATCGTTAAATAATTTTTTTGTATCAAAAATATTTTTACATTTATTTTATCATAAAAGAAGATTAATATTTAACTAAATATTGATTAAGTCAGAAGGTTATTGTTGAAAATACTGTAAACAAAGCAAATTATAATTATCCATAAGCCTGGCCGGGAGACTGGTCAGGTGATTTTTTCGCCACACATCACACCACTTCACAAAACATTAATTATTAACAAAATGAAAAATTCCAGCAGACCTTACAGAAAATTTCTGCCTCAGCAAAAAAAGATTGAGGAATTGGAAAAGAGCAGCTCAAGATTCAGGAGAATCTATTCCGAGTACGAACTGATGTCCGATGAACTCTGGAATCTCGAAAGCAGCGACACTTCACAAAGCATTCCGGATGACTTTATCAATGCTATAAAGCTGCAAACTACCTACCTGGAAGATGAAATAGAAGACTGGCTCATCGAAGATAAAGAATGACTGCATCACAGCAAAATCTTCCGGAAAATAAACTATTTTAGCACTTTTAAAACATAAAGTATGATTGCTATTGTAGACGGAGGATCCACAAAATGCGACTGGGTTATTCTGGAAAATGACGGTACGGAAGTCCTGAAAACAGAAACAGTCGGTTTCAATCCCAATATTACAAAGCCTGAACTTATAGCCGCGGAACTGGAGAAAAATCAGGCATTGACAAAGTTCTGTGATTATCTGGAGAATATCTTTTTCTATGGTTCAGGTTGCGGCACACCGGAAAACAGACTGATCGTAGAAAGAGAGATTCAGAAAGTGTTTACCAATGCCCATATACACGTGAAGGAAGACCTTTTGGCTGCGGCTTATGCAGCATACAGAGGCGTTCCGGCCATCGTCTGTATTCTGGGAACAGGCTCCAATGCGTGTTACTTCGACGGCGAAAATGTGAAAACGGAATTACCTTCCCTAGGTTTTTTGATTGGCGATGAAGGCAGCGGAAGCGCGTTGGGAAAACAGCTGGTACGCCATTATTTCATGAAAAAATTACCGCCGGATCTGCACCAGCAGTTTACTGAGATTTATCAGCTGCATATAGACGAGCTTCTGAAAAATATGTACCATAATCCTAGAGCGAATGCTTATATGGCAGATTTTACACGCTTCATTGTGGACAGGAAAACGCATCCATATTTTCAGAATTTTATCTATAAGGAACTGAAGAATTTCCTTGAGTTTCAGGTAATGCCGTATGAAGAATGCCGGGATGCCGAGATCAACTTTATAGGTTCGGTGGCTTATTTTTTCGAAGATTCTTTGCGGGCTGCAGCGGCAGATTTTCACTTCAAGGTTGGCACAGTCGTTCAGAAACCGATAGAAAGTCTGGTGAATTATCATCGTGACTATATCATTCCAAAGCTTTAACTTTGCATCAATAATTTGGGCGTATCCCTTTGTCCCGATCAAATCGGGACAAGCGGGTCGGTCTGCGGGCAGTCGCTCTACGCCTCTGGCGAGGAGCTCCGACAATGCCCTTCGCCCTTACGCAACATAAAAACCCGTGACACTATTAATAACATAGTTTCACAACAAAAGAAATTCAACAATGTCAAAAAATTCAAGAGACCAAAACGCTTTTGATAAAGCAGCTTTAGATTATCACCGCCAGGAACCGAAAGGAAAAATAGAAGTGATACCTTCCAAACCGCATTCTTCCCAGAGAGATTTGTCACTGGCATATTCACCGGGTGTTGCCGTGCCTTGTATGGCCATTCACGATGATCCTCAATCTGTCTACGAATACACGTCGAAAGGAAATCTGGTGGCCGTCATCTCAAACGGAACAGCAGTTCTCGGACTGGGCGATATCGGTCCCGAAGCTTCAAAGCCGGTGATGGAAGGAAAAGGATTGCTTTTCAAAATATTTGCAGGCATCAACGTTTTCGATATTGAGATCAACGAAAAAGACCCGGATAAATTTATAGAAACGGTAAAAGCTATTGCGCCGACTTTCGGCGGAATCAACCTGGAAGATATCAAAGCACCTGAAGCCTTCTACATCGAGCAGAGACTGAAAGAAGAATTAGATATTCCTCTGATGCATGATGATCAGCACGGCACTGCAATTATTTCGGCAGCTGCTCTTATCAACGCTTTGGAAATCGCAGGAAAAAAAATCGATGAAGTAAAAATGGTCATTAATGGAGCAGGAGCTGCTGCTATTGCTTGTGCCAAATTATACATCTCGCTTGGCCTCGATCCCAAAAATATCTTAATGTGTGACAGCAAAGGCGTTATCAACCATAAAAGAGAAAACCTGACACCGGAAAAACTGGATTTCATCGCTGAAACAGACATTTCGACTTTAGAAGATGCGCTGAAAGGTTCTGATGTTTTTGTCGGACTTTCTAAAGGAAATGTAATGTCGCCGGAGATGTTGCTTTCTATGGCAAAAAATCCGATTGTTTTTGCGCTGGCGAATCCGGATCCGGAAATCAGTTATGACTTGGCTCTTGCAACCAGAGATGATGTAATGATGGCGACTGGCAGAAGTGATTATCCTAATCAGGTGAACAACGTGCTTGGTTTCCCTTATATATTCAGAGGTGCCCTGGATGTTCAGGCAAAAGGAATTAATGAAGCGATGAAGCTGGCCGCAGTTCATGCATTGGCAGAAATTGCGAAAGAGCCGGTGCCGGAAATGGTAAAGCTGGCTTACAATGTGCGAGATATCAGCTTCGGGAAAGACTATTTTATTCCGAAACCTTTTGATAACCGACTGATTACCAAAGTTTCAATTGCTGTTGCCAAAGCTGCAATGGAAAGCGGAATTGCCGGAAAATCAATAGAAAACTTTGAAGATTACGAAAACCAGCTGCTGGACAGAATGGGACGCGATGAAAAGCTGGTGCGAATGATGCAAAACCGTGCAAAAGCCAATCCGAAACGGGTTACGCTGGGCAATGGTGAAGAGTATAACATTCTGAAGGCCGCACAGATTCTTCAGGAAGAAGGCATCGCCTATCCAAGTCTTTTAGGAAGCAAAAGGCTCATCAAAGAAAAAATGGAGGAATATGGCATTACGCTGGATATCCCGATCATTGATCCGAATGATGACGAAAATAAAGAAACCCGGAAAAAATACAGAAAAACTCTTTGGGACAAACGCAACAGAAAAGGCATCAACGAGTATAAAGCAAAACGCCACGTAAGACAGCGCGATTATTTCGGACCGCTGATGCTGGAACACGGCGATACCGATGCATTAATCGTTGGCTTCTCAAAAAGTTATGCATCAGTTCTGAAGCCAATTTTGGAAATCATTGATAAAAAACCGGGCGTTAATAAAGTGGCGGCCATGATGATGATCCTTACAGAGAAAAAGCCGTTGTTCTTTGCAGATACATCGATTAACAAAAACCCGACTGCCGAAGATCTTGTTGAGATTGCAAGAATGGCGGAATATACTGTGAGATCTTTCGCTATTGAACCGAGGCTTGCAATGCTGGGTTACGAAAATTTTTCAGCAAAAGCAGATACTTCTAAAAAAGTAGCAGCGGCGGTTAAAATCCTGCACGAGAAATATCCGAAAATGATAGTAGACGGTGAGATCCAGCCGGATTTTGCGTTAAACAGCGATCATCTTGCAGATTATCCTTTCTCAAAGCTGGGAACCAATCCTGCTAATGTTTTGGTTTTTCCAAATCTTGAAAGTGCCAATCTTTCTTACAAAATCATCAGAGGAATGAAAGCGGCACAAACCATCGGCCCTATTCTGATGGGACTCGATCAGCCGGTTCACGTTCTGCAGATGAGATCAAGCGTGGATGAAATTGTCAATCTGGCAACCATTGCAGTTCTGGACGCGCAGATGAAGGATAAGAAATAATAATTGCTAGTATAATAACTAAAAGCCATTTTATTAAATTAAGATGGCTTTTTCTTTTAATAAATAATTTACCTTTATATAAAAAAACAATGATGAATTACGATGACAAGTTTACAAAGCAGTTTGAGGATAAATTTCAGAAAAATCTTGAGCTGATAAGAAGTATGCCTCCTGAAGCCCTTGTTACTGTTAACGAAAATCTACTAATAATTAAGGAAGCAATTGACAAATAAAAGCCAATCCTAATAAATCGGATGACGACATGGTAAAGCTGAAAGGATTAGTAAATGATCTTCTGGTCTTAAAAACGCAGATAGAAGATATGCAGTTAATTTTAGGCGAAAGTATCTACAGGCAGTTTTTGGCTTATTTTGAGAATGTAAAACGTCTTGCCAAAGAAGGCGATAAAAAAGCGGAAGAAATCTATAATGACTTAAAACAGTATTTTGAAAAATTCGACTCAAATTAGATTGCACATTTATTATATTACTACTGAAAATACGGAATAGACTGCTAAAATAATTAAAGAATGACCTGTAAAAGCCATTTTAACTTATAAAAATGGCTTTTATTTTTAAGTTAATTTATATCTTCGCAAAAGTCTAATTTTTATTTTTAATGATTTATTCTCTAAAAGGAATTGTTCAGGAGCTCACGCCAACTTTTGCCGTGGTGGATGTAAATGGAGTGGGGTATTATGTTGGAATAAGTCTGCAGACCTCCCAAAATCTGAAACAGGGCTCAGATGTCCTGTTATACATACAGCAGATTATACGAGAGGATGCCCATCTGCTATTCGGCTTTTTTACCAAGCAGGAAAAAGAAATGTTCAATCTGTTAATTAGTGTTAATGGAGTAGGACCTGTTTCTGCGTTAATATTGCTATCTTCGCTTAGCTTAGCAGAGGCTGCCAATGCGATACTTTCTGGTAACGGCGGACTGATTCAGAAAGTAAAAGGAATAGGTGCCAAAACGGCGGAGAGAATCATAGTTGATCTTCGGGATAAGGTCGGCATATTCGGGCATTCTGAGGAAAAACTTTCTGGTATTCCAGACAATAAAATCAAAAATGAAGCGTTATCAGCATTAGAAGTTTTGGGTATCTCGAAAAGAATCAGTGAGAAAATTGCAGACAGAATTTTGAAGCAGAACCCTAACTTTTCAGTAGAAGAATTAGTGAAAGAGATTTTAAAAAATATTTAACAATTGATGGTGGTTTATCATCGGTTTCTTAAAAGAATATAAGTGAAGAAAAATATTTACCTTTATAAATTAACCTTACTTTTCATTTTTTTTGCAGGTTATGCCAATACTTTTGCGCAGGAAAAACCTGCTGACAGTTTAATCAGTATCAGGAAAGATTTCAGTTTAGCAGATCCGATCCGTTATGATGCCTATTATGACATCAAAACCGGAATGTATTACTTATATCCGAAAATCGGAAACTCTGTTGTAGGTGCGCCGATTGCGATGACCTTCGAGGAGTATAAGAATTACGTCATGCAAAACAATCTTCGTGCCTATTACGAAGAAAAATCGCTTCTGAATGATCTTGGAAGAAGAAAAGACCAGACGGATGCTAAGAAAAAAGGCCTGATTCCGGCGATTACCATCAAAAATAAAATGTTTGAAAATATTTTTGGCAGTAATAAGATTGAACTGATTCCACAGGGTTTTGCTTCTTTTGATCTGGGGATTCTTTATCAGAAAATTGATAATCCATTGATTCTTCCTCAGAACAGAACAAGTTTCGCAATCAATATCCAGCAGAGAATTCAGCTGGGAATAACCGGGAAAGTCGGAGAAAATCTTCAGTTGAAAGCCAATTATGATACTCAAAGCGGATTTGCTTTTGAGAACAGGATGAATATGGTCTGGCAGGCAAAAGGTTCCTGGAAGGATCTGCAATCCAAAGGTCTTAATGAAAAAGGACAGGATCCTGAAGATAAGATCATCAAAAGAGTGGAGGTCGGTAATATCAATATGCCGCTTTCAACGAGTTTGATCCGTGGTTCGCAGTCGCTATTTGGTTTAAAGACAGAATTCCAGTTGGGTAAGACAACCGGAACTTTGGTGTTTTCCCAGCAGCAGGGTGAGGCCAAAACCATTGTTGCGCAAGGTGGCGGAACGATGAGTACGTTTAAGATCAATGCATTTGATTATGAAGATAATCAGCACTACTTTCTGGGCCATTATTTTCATGATAAATATGACGAGTCCCTGCAAAATTATCCTCTTATCAACTCCAGCATTAATATTACTAGAATGGAAGTGTGGGTACTTGATCAGGGCGGATCTAACATAGAGTCGCAAAAACCTATTGTCGGGATCAGGGATTTAGGAGACGGAACCGGCATTATTCCTAATAACAGCAATAATAATCTCTATCAGCAGATTTCATCAGCTTTAGGAAGTTCCAGAGATGTGGTTACAGCGTATAATACTCTGAACGGAAGGTCTTTCCCTAATGCTCAGGGAACTCCTGAACCATTTGTATCGGGTGAGCATTTCATCAATAATATTAAGGCAAGAAAACTGACAACGTCAGAATATAAATTCAATTCTCAGCTAGGTTACATTTCATTGAATCAGAGGCTTAATGAGAACCAGTTTCTTGCAGCATCTTATTCTTATACCATCAACGGATCCAGCCAGGTTTATAAAGTTGGAGAGTTCTCGGAAGAAAATGCCGTTTTGATTACGAAATTGCTGAAATCAAACTCCACGACTAAGACTACTTCTCCTATGTGGGAGCTGATGATGAAGAATATCTATTCTCTGAATGCCAACCAGCTTCAGCCGAAGGATTTCTTATTAAATGTGTACTTTAAAGATCCTTCATCTGGAGGTAAAGTTAATTATCTCCCGGGCGCTACTTTTACAGATAATATAGGAAAAGAAAAAGAAAATCTTTTGAGACTTTTTAACTGGGACAGGCTTAATGTTAATGGAGATTTACAAACCAATTCTGATGGTACAAAAGGTGATGGTGTTTTCGATTTTGTTAATGGTATTACTGTAGAGTCAGAAAATGGTAAATTAATTTTCACAAAAGTTCAGCCCTTTGGAAGTTATTTAGATGGCATCTTAACAGGAGATAAGAAAAATTTTGTCTTCGGAGAGATGTACACTAAACAAAAAGGTCAGATTCCTTTCGAACAACGTTATACCATAGAGGGAAGATATAAAGGAAGCCAGGGACAAGGTATTTCGTTGGGAGCCATCAATGTTCCGCAGGGTTCTGTAAAGGTCACTGCAAACGGCGCTCAGCTTGTAGAAGGTGTGGATTATACTGTAGATTATATGCTTGGGACGGTTAATATTATCAACGAAACAGTAAAACAATCTGGTCAGGCTATCAATATTTCTCTTGAAAACCAGCTGACCTTCAACACACAGAGAAAAAGTTTCTGGGGATTGAATCTTGAAAGAAAGTTCAATGAGCATCTAACAGTTGGCGCTACAGTTGTTAATTACACTGAAAGACCGCTGACGCAGAAAGTGAATTATGGCCAGGAAGCTGTGAGCAATACAATGGCAGGTTTCAATTTGATGTATAATAATGAACTGCCATTCCTGACAAGATTAACGGATAAGATTCCTTTGATCAATACGGAAGCACCATCTAATTTAAATTTCAAAGCTGAAGCGGCCTATCTGATTCCCGGGCAAAGCAAAGGGATCAATGATCAATCATACATTGATGATTTTGAGCAGACCACTTCAAAAATATCACTTAAGGAACCTGCGATGTGGAGTATCGCTTCCCGTCCGGAAAAAAATAAGGATTATCCTGCCATTTTCCCTTCCGTGAATAATGATAATACCAACAGTGGAAACGGCAGGGGATTACTTTCCTGGTATCAGATAGATCCGCGTTTCTATGGCGTGGGCGGTTCTGCACCAAACGGAATCAACGCCCAGCGTTTATCCAATCATGCTTCCAGAAGAGTCCAGATGAGGGAACTTTATAATAACAGGGATTATGTGGCAGGCGAACAGACCATCCTTAATACATTTGATATCACTTATTATCCGCAGGAACGTGGTCCTTATAATGTGAACCCGGCTGCAGAAACTACCGCTCAGAGATGGGCCGGGTTGATGCGTCCGATTTCTGTTACCAATTTTATCACATCTAATATTGATTATGTAGAATTCTGGCTGATGGATCCGCGTGCAGATGGTAATAATCTTGGTTCAGATCCTAAATTATTATTGCAGTTAGGAAACGTTTCCGAAGATGTGCTGAAAGATGGCAGATTACAATATGAAAACGGTTTGCCTACAGCCAGCACTCCTACAAATACTACAACTTCAAATTGGGGAACCCAGCCGAAACAAGTGCCGATTCTCTATGCATTTTCTTCTGAAGGAGATGAAAGAGGGCAGCAGGATTTGGGTTATGATGGTTTAAACGGTGCACAGGAGCAGGAAAAATTCGGGGTTAATTTTGTAAACCCTGTAACAAATGAGCTGGATCCTGCATCTGACAATTTTGTGTTCTACCTTTCTAACCAGTTTCAGGGAGATCTTGCTTCTTCTTTGACGGAGCGTTACAAGTATTTCCGCGGACCGGAAGGAAACTCTGCTGCCAACAGTCTGGAAGTTGCTACTCAGACACCGGATGCTGAAGACATCAACAGGGATTACAATCTGGACCAGACAGAAAATTATAACCAATATACCATCGATCTTTCGCCAACCAATATGGCTATCGGTAAGAATAAAATCGTTGACATTAAAGAAGTCGATGTAAAATTCGAGAACGGACAGGCCGGAAAAGTAAAATGGTATCTTTTCAGAGTTCCTGTTGCAGAATATGACGATACTTCTAAAGTTGAAGGTTCTGATATTTCTGTCCTTAATAATGTGAGATTCGCCAGATTATTATTGAAAGGTTTTGACCAGACATCAACATTAAGATTCGGTTCATTCGATTTAGTAAGATCAGACTGGAGAAAATACAGCAACCAAATTTCCAGTGTAACGGTAAATTCGGAAACTGAAGGTGCGCCGAGTTCAAACGTGAATCTTAATGCCAATTTCGATATCGGAAGTGTAAATCTTGAAGAAAATGCTTTGGGAACTCCGCCTTACGTTTTGCCTCCGGGAATAGACCGACAGGTTTTGAGCGGTAATGCTGGCGCGCAGAGACAGAATGAGTCTTCTCTTTACATGAAAGTGAAGGATCTGAAGGGTGAATCAAGAGGTGTGTTCAAGAATACAAGTCTTGATATGCGTCGATATAAAAAATTGAAATTATTTGTACACGCAGAAAATCAAATAGATCCTTCTATCAAACTAGATGAAAATGCAAAATTTTTCATCCGTTTTGGTAGTGATGCGACAGATAACTATTATGAATATGAATCATCTTTAACATATACTGCAAGTAATGCAACATCGCCATTAGATATTTGGCCGGATGCAAATACTGTAGATTTAGAGATTGAAAATTTTGTCAATGCTAAATTGAAAAGGGATGAACTTAATAGAGCTGGAAATTCTGAGGCTGCATTTACTAACAGGTATTCTTATGATTATGGAGATACTCATAAAAAAATCTATGTAAAAGGACGTCCAAGTATTGGTAATGTAACGACCATTATGATCGGTGTGAGAAACAATGATAAATCAATTGGTAAAACGCTTGTTCTTTGGGTCAATGAGATCAGGCTTTCAGAAATTGAAAATAAAGGAGGCTACGCAGGAAATGCAAGTTTGAATTTCAACCTTGGAGATTTTGCAATGGTAAATGCCAATGCTTCCTATGCATCCATCGGTTTTGGTGCAATTGATCAAAAACCTTCGGAAAGATCGCAGGATGAAAATTCGGCGTTCAGTATTAACACAACGGTTAATGTAGATAAGTTTCTTCCGGAAAAAGCAGGTGTTAAAATTCCGCTGAATTATTCTTACACGCAAACCATTACCGATCCTAAGTACAATCCGCTTGATAATGATGTAGAACTTAAGAAAGCACCAAACCAGGATGAACTGAAAAAAGTGGTGAGAACTTATACTCAGCAAAGAAGTATTGGCGTGGTTAATGTCAGAAAAGAAAGAATGAATCCTGATAAAAAGGCCAAATTCTATGATGTGGAAAACCTGAGCCTTACCGCGATTTATAATGATGATTTTTACAGGGATATTTATACCAAACGAAACTATAGGCAATATCTAAATGGATTCCTGGAGTATAATTATACTTTCAAGCCTTATGTTCTGAAGCCGTTTAATAAAATGGTGAGCGATACTGCAAAATCATATAAATATCTGAGATGGGTAAAAGAATTTAATTTTAATCCGGTTCCGACCAGATTGTCTTTCAGAACCATTCTTGATAGAAATTATAACGAGCTTGAATACAGAAATGTCGATGCCTTGTTATCCGGAAATGCAGGTCAGGATTTTGATGTCATCAGAAACAGGAATTTCTTCTTCGGATGGCAATACAGCCTGGGATTCAATTTCACAAAGTCATTGAAGCTTGAGATCAATTCAGAAACCAAAACGCTGAATGATAACCTGGATGTGAATGCTATGAACAATCGCTCAATATTCAGCAATCCTTTCAGAGCGGGTCGTCCGGTATTGTACAATCACAGAGCTCAGCTTAGCTACAGATTGCCGTTTGAGTATCTGCCTTATCTTGACTTTATCACAGCAGAACTTAGCTACCAGTTCCAATATAACTGGAACGCAAGATCTACTGCTGCAAGAAATGTTGAATTTAACGGTACAGTAGAAAACCTGGGGAATCTTTCACAGAACACCAATGCAATAGTAGCAACATCTACGGTAGATGTTCCTAAGTTCTTTACTAAGTTCAGCTATTTCAGAAAGATTAATGAAACCATGCAAAAGCGCCGCCAGGAGATCGACTCGCTTGCGAATGTCTATAATACGGCATTCACGAAGAAAAACAGCCGGTTCAAGTTTAAGAATTATAAGTTCAAAAATAAGCTGAACCCGTTACAGGCAGTTGCTTATGCACTGACGTCTGTGAAGCAGTTCAATTTTAATTATAATGAGAACAACGGAATCATCTTGCCGGGGCTGTTATCTGCACCTAACTTCTATGGCTATGGGCAGACACTTGGCGGACCAACTATCGGTTTCTTGCTGGGATCTCAGGCAGACATCAGAAGAACTGTGATAGAAAATGGCTGGGTTTCTCCTTCTAAACTTATGAATGACCCTTATTCCGAACTGAATAACAGAACCATTACCGGAGACCTTCAGCTAATGCCGGCTAATGATCTGAGAATTGACTTCAACATTTTGCAGAATTACAGCAGAAATTATATTCAGGGTGGTTATAATGTCGTAGATGAGTCTAGCAATTACAAAGGTTACAGAGATGCTTTTGGAACAGAGCTTATCACACATTCCAATACGGTCTGGTCATTCAGTACAGCGTTCAAAGGAGATGGAGAGATTTACAAATTGATTAAAGAAAATGCATTGGCAATTTCTCAGCAATATGAGGGAGTAAAAGATATTGACGGATTTACAGCAGGGTACTCAAAAAGCAATTCGTATATATTGATTCCTGCATTCAAGGCGGCAATAGAAGGAAAGTCTCCTAAGAAAATCGGAAACCCTACAAAAGCAGGTTTCCCACTTCCGAACTGGAAGCTGGTCTATTCAGGGCTAAGAAATCTACCGATTATAAATAGTCAGTTCTCCAAGTTTGATATCTTACATTCTTATATTTCTACATATACGATGTCAGGTATCCAGGCAAGCGTCGATTATTTTAACCGAGATCTCAGAGATCCAAGTACGGCTTATGACTCAAACGGTAACAGATATAATCCGTATACTTTTACTCAGGTCGGATATGTAGAGGCATTCTCACCTTTGGTAGGTTTTGATGTTACGATGAGAAACAACATGCAGTTCAGGTTCAATTATAACAGAGACCGAACCTATTTATTAGGATTAGTGAATACAACACTAACGGAGGAACTAGGAAATGAATTCGTAGTGGGTTACGGATATATCCTGAAAGATCTCAAAATCAGAATCAATTATAAAGGAAAAGGAAGAGATATCAAGAGTGACCTGAATATGAGAGCCGATTTATCCATGAGAGATAGTAAAACTACTATTACTAATATATTGATAGACGATTCTCAGGTTACTGGCGGACAAAAGATTTTCAGCCTGAAGCTTTCAGCGGATTATAATATGTCACAAAATCTTAACCTGAAATTCTTCTATGATCAGATGATGACCAAGTATAAGATTTCAACAGCCTTTCCGTTATCAACAATTAGAGCTGGTATCACGGCAACGATGACATTCGGAGGAGCAAATAACTAATAGAAAAGAGTAAGCAGTCAGCTTACTCTTTTTTTTAGCACAATTTATGCATAGCGGATTATTATAGAATGTGGCAAAAAATTATTCGGAGTCTATTGTCATATACTAATTATATAGTTAAATTTGCGAAAACCTATCAAAGAAAATGAACACACCATCAGAACTAAAGTACACCAAAGATCACGAGTGGATTAAGGTAGAAGGAGACACAGCAACCATCGGAATCACAGACTATGCCCAGGGCGAGTTGGGAGATATTGTTTTTGTAGATGTAGATACAGTAGACGAAGATCTTAACGAAGGAGATGTTTTCGGTAGCGTAGAAGCTGTAAAGACAGTTTCGGATCTTTACCTTCCCGTTTCAGGTACAGTTTTGGAAATCAATCCTGACTTGGAAGATCAGCCGGAATTGCTGAATACAGATCCGTATGGAAAAGGCTGGATCATCAAGCTGAAGATTTCCGATGCAGCAGATATGTCAACACTGTTGTCAGCAGAAGAATATCAGGAAGTCGTTGGATAGAATTATAAATAAATACAGTAAGATCATATTGCCCATTTATTGGGCATTTCTTACTTATATGCTGCTACGTCCGGGATTGGAGAACAAAGAATATTTCTTTATGTTCCCCCATCTGGATAAGCTCATACATTTTTCTATTTTTTTTGTGTTAGGCTTTTTCTTCAGGCTGCGCTTCCCAAAAGTTTCCCTCATACACTTTTCCTTGCTGCTCATTTCCTACGCACTCCTTACCGAAATTCTGCAGGACATTATGAAAGTCGGCCGTTCATTAGAGCTTTTAGATGCAATTGCAGACACATTCGGTCTCACACTTTCGTACTATATATATAATAGAGTAAAAAAAATCTGGGAATAGTCAGTCAATCCATAATATCTCGGATCTTAAAATAAATCAAGTTTTCACATTAACTTATGCCGTTATTTATATTTCAATTTGGGCGGCTGCCAAAAGCCAACTCATCGGCCTTTGCTATTTTGTCACCGGGCTATCCGCTCATATCTTTTTTATGAGTGTTCCGTCTTCGCCGGAACACTCATAAAAAAGGATAACCGCTACTATCCCTGCCGCAGATTTAGTCTGTCATTTCAACCTTTAGATACAGAAACTCCTATTTAACATAATGTGGATAACTTTAATAATGCTTTTTACTATCTGTAAGACAGTAGATTAGTTACATATCTTTTACACAATTATAAACTAATTGTTAATTGCATTTGCAACTAAGCAGATATTCACCATACATTTGCAAAACCAAAACGAGAGAATTGGTAGCGCAGAAGAAGAGTAAACGGGGGAATAGTTTTTAGGGGAAAAATAATTTTCAAAAAAAGATTTCAGAAAGTTTGCTGATAACAAAATTTTTTCTATTTTTGCAGTCCCGAATCGAGAGATGGAGG
>CAJYLO010000014.1 GCA_913776245.1 uncultured Chryseobacterium sp. | reverse complement strand
GTATTTGTTGAATTTGATATCATCACATCATCCACGACAGTCGTGGCATTAGGTACTGTATTCTGATTATTTTTTGAAGCATCGATATGAAAGATCCCAACGGGTGCGGAGGTATCAATACCCACCTGAGCGTAAGTGAGTTTAAACATAAGGACGACAGGAAGTACAAGATATTTTTTTTTCATTTTTTCAATTTTTTTAAATTCCGAAGATGGTTAATGTCGTTTTTGCGGGATCAGAAGAAATCGCTTTACTTCCGCCTGTAGCATTTTTGATCTGTACATTTACGATATCATTTTGCTTCAGATTAAAAATGGCACTGCAGGCACCGGAAGCGGGAATGTTGCTGTTGGAACTCCCGGGATAAGAAGAAATGCACTTAAATGTCGGTATATTATTATTAGTCCTGTTGCTGTTGATAATAGCTTCCACATAAGCGTTGGTTCCTAAAATTGCCGTTTGGAATTCAAAATTGAAAGTAACCAGATAACGTCCGTCTTTATTTGCTGAAAAATTACCTGTAGCGGGATCGAAGCTTTCTGTAAAATCTTTACTTTCAGCCCAGTTTGTGATCGTTGTAGTGGTGTTGTCATTAACAGACTGGCCGGAAGCTTTACTGGCCAGTACAAATGCATTGGGGATAGATACGGGTAATATATTCCATGTGGTTCCGTCTGATATTCAATATTGTTTCCGTTATACCGGATAGCACCGGAGCCTGCGTTTGCGGCAGTTTGCGAAGTGTTTCCGAATGCAATGGCATTGTTGTCATCCTTTGAACGGACATCTACTCGCGTTACAGGATCTTTGGTTCCGATTCCCAGATATCCTTTTTCACTAATGACTACATCATCATAGTAATAAGCTGCATCAGATGACGGAACCTGGGGGTTGTTTTTTCGGGCATCTACATGTAAAGGTTTTTCGGGATTTTTAGTTCCTATGCCAACATTTTGTGCAGAAAAATTCAAGAATGTCAGAAATCCTATTAGTATAAAATATCTCATGGTAATTATTGTTCAGTTATCGTTAGGTGGTTAAAGCCCTGCTCTGTATTGGAAAGATCATTCACAGCTCCTGACGGGGGAAGTCTCAGGCTGAGGTCTCCGTTGTAAGTGGTCTGGCGGATGGTCGCATAAATCTTTTCGTTGGTATTAAGGGATATTGCGCCTACACAGGATCCTCCTACCTGCGATTGCCGGGCGTAGGTAACGCTGGAATTATCACCATAAGAGGCCAAACTGCGGACGCATTTTTTTTCTATGGAGATTGCTCCAGAATCCGTGGTCTTTACAAAATCAACTTCAATCATTCCTCCTTTCAGTACCCAGTATTTCACCATGTCATAACTGAACGTCAGAAGATATATTCCGTTGCGGGGGGCGATAAATTCTCCGGATGAGGGATCGAATGCATTTTTATTATCGGAAAATTCTTCAAATTGGGTAACTTTCTTATCGATATTGTAGGGAAACTGGTATTGCGGCTGAAATGCGGCTGACCGTATTCTGGCGACAACATTTGTTTTTTCGATGTCAGGGGTTTTCAGCTGGAACCAGGCCGTTCCGTCAGAATATTGCAATACACCCCCGTTCACCGGTACATAGCGTAGGGTTCCGGCAGAAACCTGCGCTGCTGTCTGGGCTGTATTCCCTATTCCTAATGAATTGTTGCTTCCTGCAGAACGCAGATCCAATTTTACGCTGGGAATCAATGTTCCGACGCCTGTATTTCCAACCGAATCTATGAAAAAGTCATTGGCTGCCTGGGTGCTGTTGGGAGACCCTGTTGCGGGGTTGTCTTTATTTCCGTCTACATGGAGTCTTCCCTGTGGATTACTGGTATTAATACCAACCTGTGAACAATAAAGCTGATAGGAAAGCAACATTATTGTAAAAGATAAATTAATTTTTTTCACTTTGTTTTCTTTTGATGCTCACAAAGTTATCATTCGTTTCAATTTTTGCATCAGGATCATTTGTGACTTATTTGCAAATTGCAGAAATTTACAAAATAATAATTTGCACCTTACTTGTAGGTTGCGGAATTTTACAAATTAAAACAAAGATGAAAAAGTTAAAAAAACTAATAACATATGCTGTTAAGGGCATTGTGTTTTTATCCTTTCTGATTTTCCATAATATCAAGGGGCAAACAAAAAATTATTTTGAGGATGAATATAACAGGCTGAAGCAATGTGTTCAGAGCGATATTCCTTCTGCGTTAAAACAAATCGACAGGCTGATCTTGGATGCCCGCAATTCCGGGGAGAAAAAATTCATCGTAAAAGGGCTGTATCTGAAAAGTTTTGCCTACCTGCTGAAAGGAGAACCGGACAGCTGTTTTGAAAATGCACAGCAATCTCTTGATCTGGCGGAAGAAATTCATTACAAAGAAGGGCAGGCCCTTGCTTACCGGATGTTGGGTACTCAATATGCGAAAATGGAAACATTTGATCTTGCCATGCAAAATTTTGACCGGGGCCTTAACATTCTGGATAAAATGAATTCACAGGAATCCTACGAGGTGAAAGGGCTCATTCTCAATTCAAAACTAATTGCCCTGGGTGATGATAAAGAGGTAAACGTGATGAAGGAAAAATTAAATGTGTCACTACAGGTAATTCGGGCATTCCGACATATCAAAAATCCGGAACTGAGAGATAACCAGATGGTTTCCGCTTATACCAACGTTGGATATAATTACGCTGATCTGGGAAATACAGATTCGGCAAACCTGTATTTTAAACGGGCACTCAGCCTCGTAAAGCCGGATAATTATTACCTTCAGGCGGCTGTAAATCATGATATCGGCTATCTTCATCTTAAAAACAGGAATTATCCGGAAGCCATAGCATATTTAAAAAAAGCGCTGAATATTTTACCTGATCATGAGGGTTTTGTAAATAAAAAAATTGAAGTTCTGAAAAATCTTTCTCAGGCTTATTCCGAAAGTGGAGACCAGTCGGATTTTATTATATATTCCGGGGAATTAAAAAAGCTTACGGACATTTCAAATAAAAAAAATCTTCACAGCATGGAAAAATTCCTGCAGGATAAAAATCTCACAATTCAACACCAGAATGCCGAAGTTTCTGTTTATTCAGGCATCCTTATTTTTTTATTGCTGGTAATGATTCTGCTTATCGTTTTTTATCTTTACAAATCAAAACAGAATAAAAGGCGATATGAGGAACTGAGGAGCAGGATCAATACCGTGATAGAAAGCGAAGACCGGCCTGAAAATGTACCAATGCCCGTAATCCAGGAAACAACAGTAAAGGATCCTGGGAAAGAGCAATCCGGGGGATCTTCTAAAAACATAGTTTCAGTTTCAGAGAAAACAACGGAGCTTTTACGTGCGGGACTGGATAATTTTGAAAACGGAACTGCATTTCTGGAAAAAAACTTTACTTCAACAAAACTTGCATCTCTGCTGGGAGTAAGCCCCAGGACACTTTCTGATTTTATTAAAACTGAAAAAAATATGAATTTCAATTGGTATATTAATGATTTGCGTACCCGGCATTTTATACAGAAATTAGATACCGAAAGTGGGTTCCGTAAATTTAAACTTACTTATATTGCGGATTATTTAGGATATTCATCTTTAGGGGCATTCTCTAATTCATTTAAACAGATTACAGGAATCGGCCCGTCCTATTATATGAAGAACCGTAATAAAGAACTGGAATTTTAAAAAAAATCTATGAAAAAGGCACTATTGTACTTCGTTCTCGGAACCGTTGTCAGCTTTATTATTAATTATTTATTTACAGAGCATCTGAGCATAGGGCTGGAAATTTATTATGCTGTGGCTTTTGGTTTTGCCTGGGGCGTTGCCTACTCTCTCGATACTCCGGATTTTACACTCCTTCAGAAGCTTGGATTATCTTTTGTGGCAATGGGACTGCTCGTTTTAGTGGGGTCTTTAATCTTCACGCTTGAGTTTGCCATTCCGTCTATTCTGAAATTCTCAACTGTATTCGTCGCATATTATCTTATAGCCAGCTTCCGGGCGAGTAAAACGCTGCGCAATTAATATATTGTTTAAAGCTTATATAGATTAGTAAAAGAAACATACAGAAGAGCGCAAATAAATGTACAATACACAGGAAGATTCCATGCTTTCGGAAGAGAGTGTACAATGGTTTTCGTGAACGTGTCGATATCTGATCATTCCTGGGTCCTTGTTTCTGGAAACGAAATGTCTTCGATGAAATGAGTGGAAAGATAATGAAGCGGCTGTTTGAGTTCCGTATTTTTCTGTCCGCAATGGAGGCCGAATCTTTATTCCAAAGGGTGTCCGCAGCTAAGACACGTCCTATCTTCTCTGATTTTCCCATGGCTCATGATATTAATAGAGGGTTCCGGCAAATTAATTATTTGAAGGAATTGCATAATCAAATCAGCATATTTTTAAGAATACATTTGAATTTAATTATGGATTTTTTTATAAACCTGTTGTTAATTCGGATTTATTCATGGATTTGCTATGTGATTCGTCAATTCTTCTGCTTTGAGATCAATCCCAGATTCTTCAATTATAATTTACGGGTTTATAAGTGCTGAACAGAGAATCAGCAGATTAAAATAAATTATGTTTTTGCATTCCGGAAATAATTTGTACCTTTGCACACCCTTTTAGGGGAAATTATGTTTAATCTTTAACTAAAACGTGTGAATACATTAAGTTACAAAACTGTTTCAGCGAACAAAGCTACTGCTAATAAAGAATGGGTTGTGGTAGACGCTGAAGGACAGCCGTTAGGAAGACTAGCTTCTACGGTTGCAAAGATTTTGAGAGGTAAGCACAAAACGAATTACACACCTCACGTAGATTGTGGTGATAACGTAATCGTTTTGAACGCTGGGAAAGTTACGCTTTCCGGAAACAAGTGGAACGATAAGACTTACATCTGGCATACAGGTTATCCTGGTGGACAGAAGTCTATGACAGCTCTTGAACTTCAGAAAAAAGATTCTTTAAAAGTGTTGGAAAAATCCGTAAAAGGTATGCTTCCGAAAAACAGATTAGGATCTGCCTTGTTGAAGAACCTTTATTTATATGAAGGAACTGAGCACAAGCACGAAGCTCAACAGCCGAAAACAATTAATGTTAACGAATTTAAATAATTAAATTATGTCTATAGTTCACAAAATCGGAAGAAGAAAAACTTCTGTAGCCAGAGTTTATGTAAAGCCAGGAACTGGTAACATTACAGTAAACGGTAAAGACGCTGCAACTTATTTCTCTACAGACGTGATGGTTTACAAATTGAACCAGCCGTTTATCCTTTCTGAAACTGTTGGTCAGTACGACGTTACCGTAAATGTTTTCGGTGGTGGTAATACAGGTCAGGCAGAAGCTATCAGATTAGGTATTTCAAGAGCTTTATGCGAAATCAATGCTGAGTTCAGATTGGCTTTAAAACCTGCAGGTTTACTTACGAGAGACGCAAGAATGGTGGAAAGAAAGAAGCCAGGTCAGAAAAAAGCAAGAAAGAGATTCCAATTCTCAAAACGTTAAAAAAGCGTATGGCTATTGGCTTATGGCGGATAGCTTTAGAAAGATTTTTAAAAAATTATTTTTTAACCCAAAGCTGGAAAGCCAGTTGCCAAAAGCAATAAGCCAACAGCAACTTTGCCCGTTACGTTTAGCATCCAAACGCTTCTCCCATCTAAAGAAGTTGTTGATTGTTTAAAAGACGGAAAGTAAACTAACAAAAACAGAAAACATGGCAAAAGCAAATGTAAAAGACCTTTTAGAGGCTGGCGTACACTTCGGTCACATGACCAGAAAGTGGAATCCAAATATGGCTCCATACATTTTCATGGAGAAAAACGGTATTCACATCGTAGATTTACATAAAACAGCAGTAAAATTGGACGAAGCGTGCAGCGCTTTGGAAAAACTGACTTCTTCCGGTAAAAAAGTTCTTTTCGTAGCGACTAAAAAGCAGGCGAAAGAAGTGGTTGCAAAACACGCTCAGGAACTTAATATGCCATACATCACAGAAAGATGGCCAGGAGGAATGTTGACCAACTTCGTAACGATCAGAAAAGCGGTTAAGAAAATGAACGCTATCGATAAAATGAAGAAAGACGGAACATTCGAAACTCTATCCAAAAAAGAAAGATTACAAGTAGATCGTCAAAGAGCTAATCTTGAGAAAAACTTAGGGTCTATCGCAGATATGGTGAGACTTCCTTCAGCTATTTTCGTTGTTGATATCATGAGAGAGCACATCGCGGTAACAGAAGCTAAAAAATTGGGTATCCCGGTTTTCGGTATCGTAGATACTAACTCAGATCCAAGAAAAGTGGATTTCGTAATCCCAGGAAATGATGATGCTTCTAAATCTATCGATATGATCCTTTCTGTTGTAGCAGACGCTGTAAAAGAAGGTCAGTCTCAGAGAAAAGCAGAAAAAGAAAAATCTAAAGAAGAAGGCGAAAAAGTTTCTGCTGATGCAGATGCTGACTTTGATGCAGAATAATTAGAATTTTTTCTAAAATATAAAAGCGGTTCAAATCATTGAACCGCTTTTTTTTATTAATTATTAGGCAGCTTTATCCGCCTTCCGTTCCCGCTTTTTTGCCAAGGCTTTTCCCATCCAAAAAAGAGCTCCACTCAAGTCGGGCTGCAAGATTCAGGGTAAAACAATATTTGTATTTCAGAAATGAGATCGATTTGCTAAAACAAAAAAACCTTTCAGAGCTAAAAACTCTGAAAGGTTTTTTTATATATTGTCAAAAGAATATTAAGTTTATCCTTTGAATTCTCCCATTGCGATAAACTTATCCTGTCGCTCTGCAATCAGTTTCTCAACCGGCATTTTAGACAATGTTTTGATGTCTTTCAGCAGCACTTTCTTCACGTTGTCAAAAGTTGCTTCAGGATTATAATGTGCGCCGCCCAATGGTTCAGGAATGATATCGTCAATCAGCTTTTGTTTCAGCATATCCTCGCCTGTCAGCTTCATCGTATTGGCAGCGGTTTCTTTATATTCCCAGCTTCTCCAAAGGATTGCGGAACAGTTCTCCGGAGATATTACCGAATACCAGGTATTCTCGAGCATATAAACCTTGTTTCCGACACCAATTCCCAATGCGCCACCACTTGCACCTTCGCCAATAATTACGGTGATGATTGGTGTCTTTAATTGACACATTTCGTAGATGTTTCTCGCAATCGCTTCACCTTGTCCGCGCTCTTCCGCTTCCAGACCAGGATAAGCACCAGGTGTATCTACAAAAGTAACTACAGGAATACCGAATTTCTCAGCCAATTTCATCAATCTAAGAGCCTTTCTGTAACCTTCCGGATTAGACATTCCGAAGCGTCTGTGCTGGCGCTCTTTTGTTGTTCTTCCTTTTTGTGTTCCGATCAACATCACTGTGTTTCCGCTGATGCTGGCAATGCCACCAACCATTGCAGGATCATCACCGAAGTTTCTGTCTCCGTGCAATTCTACAAAACTTCCTTCATCTGCAAGACCATTGATATAATCCAATGTGTATGGCCTGTCCGGATGCCTGGAAAGCTGGACTCTCTGCCAGGGTGTCAGGTTTCCGTATATTTTTTTCTTGGTATCTTCTATTTTATCCTTGATCTTTTTGCAGGATTCATCTACATCGATTCCGCTTTCAGTGCCCAATTGGACACATTTTTCATATTGCTCGATCAGTTCTTTTACAGGTTGTTCAAATTCTAAATATTCCATATTCTGTTTGGATTAAACCAATTTCAAAAATAATCTTTTTTTTACAAATGGTTTTTGAATTATATAATTAATTTGAATTAATTGCTTTTTCGATTCTTGCCAGCGTTTCTTCTTTGCCAATGATATTCATAATATCAGGAACGTCAGGACCTTTCAGTTCTCCAACCAAAGCAAGACGCAATGGCATCATTACTTTTCCCATTCCCAAAGAATGCTCCTCTGCAAAATGATGAATTGCCTCTTTGAGTATTCCAGCTTCAAAGCTTGTATTTTCAAGTATATTCGAAAAGTCTTTTAAAATTGAAGAAGTATTGTCGTTCCAGGCTTTTTTGAGCGCTTTTTCGTCATAAAAATCCGGAGCTTGAAAGAAGAATTTCCCATCGTTATAGATGTCAACCACAAACGTTGCTCTTTCTTTCATCAATGAAACGATTTTCAACAATTTTTCATCAGGTAAAGCAGATGATTTTACTTCTTCAACTTCTTTCAGTAAAGCCAAAACATCTTCATTAGATTTTAATTTAAGATATTCCTGATTGAACCATTTTGCTTTCTGCGGATCGAATCTTGCACCGGCTTTATGAACTTTGTGAAGATCGAACTCGGCAATCATTTCGTCCATAGAAACAATTTCTTTATCGTTTGCTGGTGTCCAGCCTAGTAAAGCTGTCATATTGATAAAAGCTTCCGGGAAATAGCCGGATTCTTTGTAGCCTTTCCAGATCTCATCACTTTCCGGATCTTTAAAATCCATCGGAAAAACAGGAAAACCAAACTTTGCGCCATCTCTCTTGCTTAATTTTCCTTTGCCTTCCGGTTTTAGGATCAAAGAAAGATGAGCAAATTCCGGAGCATCCCAGTTCATTGCTTCATATAATAAAATGTGCAAAGGCATTGAAGGCAACCATTCTTCTCCACGGATGACGTGGGATATTTTCATTTCATAATCATCTACTACATTCGCAAAATGGTAAGTTGGCATTCCATCATTTTTAATCAGAACTTTATCATCCAAAGTATTGGTGTTGACGGAAAAATTACCTCTGATAATGTCCTGAAGGTTAAGTGTTCTATCAACAGGCATTTTAAAGCGAACGACGTAAGGAACTTTCTCATCTAATAATTTCTGAACTTCTTCTGCGGATAGCGAAATGCTGTTTCTGAGTTGTTGCCTTGTCTGGTAATTGTATGAAAAAACATCGCCTCTGGCTTCGAATTCTTTACGGATTGTATCCAGTTCTTCCGGCGTGTCAAAGGCCAGGTAAGCATAATCCGTTTTCAGGATTTGTTCTTTATATTTGTCGTAAATAGCCCTTCTTTCAGACTGGCGGTAAGGTGCGTATGGGCCTCCAACTTTTGGACTTTCATCCGGAATGATCCCGCACCATTCCAACGAATTCATAATATAATCTTCCGCACCTTCTACATATCTTGCGGTGTCGGTATCTTCTATTCTGAGAACAAAATCACCACCCTGGTTTTTTGCAAAAAGATAATCATATAATGCAGTTCTGACTCCTCCGAGATGTAAAGCGCCTGTTGGGCTTGGTGCAAATCGCACTCTTACTTTTTTCATATGTAGATATGTATTGTTTTTCAAAGGTCATATGTAATCGCCGATTTTCATTTATGCTTATCCACAAACTTGTTAATGGCGATTTGATATAAAAAATTGTGGTGCAAAATTAAGGAAAAATAGATAACATTCTTTATTTTTGAAGTTTAATATACTTATGGTTTATATCTCCAAGACAAACAAATTTTTTTTCTACATACAAGGTTTTTGGCGGGGAATCGTTCCTGTAAAATCTTACGATAAGAAAATAGATGAGCTTTACAAAACTGTGTCTAAAGAAAATCTACTCAAAATAGAAAAGAGGGTAGACTATTACAATAAAATTCAGGATTCAAAAAAAGGTTTTCATTCAGGAACTTACGTAAAAGATTTGTTGAAACCAAAAACACCTAAGTCATATTATTTTGACACCTACGAATTTGCAAGATTTTTTCCCGGAGATTATCCTATCGATTTTAAATTTGGCGATGTCAATACCATTTTGGAGTATCCAATGATAACTAAAAGTCGTCCTATAAAAGGAAATAATGAAAATAATATCTTATTAAACCTGGACAAGGCCAGACATTTTGTTAATGTGAAAGGTGATATTGATTTTCTGAAAAAAGAAAATACACTAATCGGTAGAGCTGGTGTTTATCAGGAGCATAGGATCAGATTTTATGAACAATATTTTAACAATCCTTTATGTGATCTGGGGCAAGTGAATAAAAGAGAAGGAAATCCGGATTGGATAAAGCCAAAAATATCTATTGTGGATCATTTAAAAAATAAATTTATTTTGAGTCTGGAAGGGAATGATGTGGCGACTAATCTTAAATGGATTATGTCTTCCAATTCTATTGCCGTTTCTCCGCCTTTAACGATGGAAACTTGGTATATGGAAGGGACTTTGCTGCCTAATGTACATTTTATAGGTATTGATGCGGATTATAAAAATCTAGAGGAAAAGTTGCAATATTACATAGATCACGATAAAGAAGCTCTGGAAATTATTAAAAATGCCAAAGAACATCGGAGTCAATTTAATAACAAAACTATTGAAAACTTGACCTCTCTTTTGGTATTTAAAAAATATTTTGATTACTTTCGCTAAAAATATTAAAAAAAATGTTGGAAATAGGAGAAAGACCTTGGGGTAAATATTATGTATTGGCAGATGAGCCAAATTATAAGCTAAAAAGAATTGAGGTAAATCCGGGACAGAAGTTGTCATATCAATACCACCATAAGAGACAAGAACAATGGACCATAATAGAAGGGAATGCCACGATTGTTCTGGATGATAAAGAAATTCCATTGGCTTATGGTGAGAGTATTTTTATCCCATTGGGAGCAAAACACCGTATTATGAATCTTACAGATAAACCCGTTATTTTCATCGAGGTACAAACAGGAACTTATTTCGGAGAAGATGATATTGTACGGTTGGAAGATGATTATAAGAGAAGTTGATAGAAATAGTATTTTAAAATATCTTTTAATAGGTGTACTTTTATCTTTCTGCTACTTTCAGATTGCAAAAGAGGGAAGAAAAGTTATTTATAATTTTGACCGTTTTTTTTATTTAGGGATGCTCTACCAGCAGAACGGTGTTCCAGAACAGGAAATACACAATAAAACCATTTCGTATTTAAGAAATAAAATAGACCACAAAATTTTTACTGAGCTTGAAAACAGTACGGAATATAATAAGAAAATAATATCTGATTCTAAAGCATATATCCAGCAATTTCCTTTTTATACTACAAAACCTTTATATTCTCTATTCTATTCTTTGTTTTATAAAATAAAAAAAGATGAAATAAAGGCAAGTGTTTATTTAAATACGCTGTTCTATTTGCTAACGTTTTTACTTTTTTGGAAAATGTTATCTTTTGGATTGGAGAGCTTATTATCGCTTCTTGTCAGTGTGATTGTTTTTTGTAATAATATAGGATACAGTATATTACAACTAGGGACTCCAGATGTTTTTTCTACATTTTGGAGCTTGTTGTTTATTTATGTCTTATTTTTCAGCAAACATTTTTTACCGTTAATTATCAGTATTGTATTAGCTGTTTTGGCCCGTTCTGATAATTTTATATTGGTTTCTACTTTTCTTGGAATTTATTTGTTACTGTATAGACAATGGAAATATCTTTTGGGCATCTGTAATCTTCCCAGCCTTAGGCACACTCAAAAGTAGAGTTTTTGATTAATAATTTCTTGTTATTGCTGTTAAAACTTTGTTGGAATGTGGGAAAATCTTCTGCGCTTTGTGTTTTGATTTTTCCATA
>CAJYLO010000013.1 GCA_913776245.1 uncultured Chryseobacterium sp. | reverse complement strand
AACCTGCTCAATTTCCAACCATTTTGCTTTATTTTGCTTTATAAAAGCCACTTCTCTCATAACGCTAAAATAGTAAAAATATGAATCCAATCGCTATTAATACTTCGCAAAATGTGAATGTTAATTTTACGCTGGCCGGTGTGGGCGAGAGAATCCTGGCCTTTTTTATCGATTGGCTCATTAAAGGTACTTTTATATTTATCATCTATTGGCTTCTGCGTAATATTTTGGAGTACAATGATTTTACCCGGGATATGGACAGCTGGTCTGTAGGTGCATTTCTTTTTATCATTATGTTTCCGGTGTACGTTTATACCTTGGTTCTGGAAAGCCTGATGGAAGGGCAAACCTTCGGAAAGAAGCTGATGAAAATCAAAGTGGTAAAAATTGACGGCTATCAGGCGAGCTTTGGCGATTACCTGATGCGGTGGATTCTTCGGTTGGTCGACATCTATTCCAATTCGGGCATTGTTGCAATCATCACTATGGTAGTTTCCAAAAACCATCAGCGGCTGGGCGATATTGCAACAGGAACGGCCGTTATTTCCCTGAAAAACAATGTCAATATTTCGCACACGATTCTGGAAAATCTGAAGGAAGATTATGTCCCGACTTTCCCGCAGGTGATTTTGCTAAGTGATAACGATGTAAGGATCATCAAGGAAAATTTCCAGAAAGCATTGAAAGCGGACGACCGCCAAATCATCACCCGGCTATCCAATAAAATTAAGGACATCCTGAAAGTGGAAATCGACCCGAGAGATTATACAGAAAGACAATTCATCAATATTGTGATCAAGGATTATAATTTCTACACCGGGAAAGATTCTTAACAATATTCCGAATCCGATAATTATATTTGCAATAATAACCAACTCAAATTAACACCAATGACGAAATATCTTTTTCTCATTTTTCCGCTGTGCTTCAGCTCTCGGTTCATTGCTCAGACGAAACAACAGACCGAAACTTCACTACAAAACCGCCAAGCGGAATTTCCTGGCGGAGAAAACGCCTTTCGAAATGAATTTATGAAAATGGTTCATGGTTATTTTGATATAACGGCCTATGCCGTGAATGGGAAATTCTCTTTCATCATTACCATTGATGAAAATGGAAAGCCAAGCGAGCTCCAGATCTATCCAAAGGTAAAAAATGACGAAGAGTTCCGTCAGGATATGACCTTCGCAATGAAGCGCATGAAGAAAAAATGGAAACCAGCAATCAAGGACGGCGTTCCCATCAGTTCCAACCGAATTATCGAAATCAACTTCTCATCTGACCACGCAGACCACGGGGATTAATTATGAAAAACAAAATCTTAACATTTCTACTGACTATCTTATTCATTAATTTATTTTCACAAAATAAGGTTCTTACAGAATTTCCTAAAAGCCAATTGCCTTACATTGGCGGTTATGAAGCTTATTACAGAGATTTCCACGATATTATTGTAGAAAAAAATATCCAGCCCTGTAGCAATAAAAATGAATTATATCAGTTCAGTATTTTTATCACTGCGGATGGCAATATAAAATTTATAAAAGACCTTAACGAAAAACACGTTGAAGAAAACAAATGTGCCTATAACCTTGCGAGGCAAGTTGCACAGTATCAGAAAGGTTGGAATCCTGCAATTTTAGATGGCATAAAACAAAATGCTATGGCAAGATTTATAATATATCCGGATGGTTTATTTGAAAATTTCAGAAATGGTTATTTGCCTTCATTCACCGCTCCCGTCTTTAATTCATTGGAGAAAAATAATCTGGATGAATTTCGAAAAGAACTGCTAAGCAAGATTGACGTTAGACGCTTTGACTGGAATGACATTTTTACTGTTGAAGCAGAATTCACAATTAATAAAGAAGGTAAAATGGAAAAAATCATTCTGACGAAACCTTCAGGACTTTATGAATTTGATAAAATGATAATTAACAGCTACAAAAGTATCCGAAAAAAATGGAAGCCGGCAACTATAAATGGTAATCCAGTCGATTTCAGATTCAAACATACATTAAGAGCTGTTACCGACCCGCAATAGTAAAAGCAGGCGATCTCTTAAACTTTTCAACCTGCAATTCTGCCATTCTGTCACAATATTTTGTATCTTTGCACACTAAAATATTCTCAGATTTTCAAATTCAAGTATTGAACAGGAATTCTGAATTTAAATTTAAGTCCGTGCAAGAAAAATATATAGACGAAACCAAACAGGGAGAAGCTTTTGCAATAGCAGAAAAACCTGAGAACAGTAAAAAACTGTTTCTGGAAAGCTACGGCTGCCAGATGAACTTCTCAGATTCCGAGATTGTTGCCTCCATTCTAAATGAACAGGGTTACAATACTACGCTTAACCAGGATGAAGCCGATTTGATTTTACTAAACACCTGCTCTATCCGTGAAAAAGCTGAACAGACCGTAAGAATGCGGTTATCTCAGTTCAAAAATCTTAAAAAAGAGAAGCCAAATCTTACTGTTGGTGTTCTTGGTTGTATGGCCGAACGTCTTAAGACTAAGTTTTTAGAGGAGGAACAACTGGTAGATTTGGTTGTAGGACCCGATGCTTACAGAGATCTTCCTAACCTTCTCAGAGAAACAGAAGACGGCAGAGATGCCATTAATGTCATCCTTTCAAAAGAAGAAACGTATGCCGATATTAATCCTGTTCGTTTAGGAGGAAACGGCGTTACAGCTTATGTTACTATAACAAGAGGCTGTGATAATATGTGTACTTTTTGTGTAGTTCCGTTTACAAGAGGCCGTGAGAGAAGCCGTGATCCGCATTCCATTATTGAAGAGTGTAAAGGTCTTTGGGCCGATGGTTACAAAGAAATCACCCTTTTAGGTCAGAATGTAGATTCCTATCTTTGGTATGGCGGCGGGCCCAAAAAAGATTTTGCCAAAGCCTCAGAAATGCAAAAAGCAACGGCCGTTGATTTTGCACAATTACTTGACTTAGTGGCTAGTGCCGTTCCTGAAATGAGAATCCGTTTCTCAACTTCCAACCCGCAGGATATGAACATCAACGTTTTTGAAGTGATGGCAAAACACAAAAACATTTGTAAATATGTTCACCTGCCTGTCCAAAGTGGAAGCGATAGGATTCTTCAGCTGATGAACCGCCAACACACCCGCCAGGAATATTTGGATCTGATCAGAAAAGCCAAAGAAATTGTCCCGGACATTTCTTTTTCTCAGGACATGATTGTCGGATTCTGTACGGAAACTGAAGAAGATCATCAGGACACGCTTTCATTGATGCGTGAGGTGGAATATGATTACGGTTATATGTTTGCCTATTCCGAAAGACCCGGAACGCCGGCTCATAAAAAAATGGAAGACGATATTTCGGCAGATGTGAAGCAAAGACGTCTTGCAGAAGTGATTGCTTTGCAGGGCGAATTGTCTCGAAAAAGAATGGCTTCTTACGTTGGCAGAGTTCACGAAATCCTTATTGAAGGGATTTCTAAAAAGAACAAGAACCAGTGGAAAGGCAGAAATTCCCAGAATGCTGTCTGCGTTTTTGATATGCAGGAAGGACAGAAAATAGGTGACATAGTTTCCGTTTTTGTGCACGGGAACACACAGGGAACGCTTTTGGGGGAAACGGTTTAATCATTCATAACCTTGAATTTTTTAAACTCAAATTTCAAAATCAAATTGAATAATGGCAGACTTACAATCTATAAAAAACCGCTACGGGATCATTGGGAATTTTCCGGCATTGAATCGTGCCCTGGAAAAAGCAATTCAGGTGGCGCCGACAGATATTTCCGTTCTTGTGATCGGAGAAAGTGGCGTTGGGAAAGAGTTTATCCCGAAAATCATCCATTCAGAATCCCGAAGAAAACACCAGCCTTATATTGTTGTTAACTGTGGCGCTATTCCGGAAGGAACAATTGACTCCGAATTATTCGGGCACGAAAAAGGCGCATTTACAGGAGCAACTTCCACCAGAAAAGGCTATTTTGAAGTAGCTGACGGTGGAACGATTTTCCTTGATGAAGTTGGTGAACTTCCTTTACAGACTCAGGTTCGTCTTTTGAGAGTTTTGGAAAGCGGCGAGTTTATGAAAGTCGGTTCTTCCCAGGTTCAGAAAACCAATGTGAGAATCGTAGCAGCAACCAATGTTAATATGATGAAAGCGATTACTGACGGGCGGTTCCGTGAGGATTTGTACTATCGTCTTAACACGGTTCAGATCGATATGCCGCCTCTCAGAGAAAGAAAAGGCGACATCCATTTGCTGTTCAGAAAATTCGCCATCGATTTTGCTGAAAAATACAGGATGCCGGAACTGAAACTGAGTGATGATGCTGTTTCCTATCTTGAGAATTATTCATTTCCGGGTAATGTTCGTCAGCTCAGAAATCTTGTGGAGCAAATGACAGTTGTAGAGCAAAACAGGGAAGTTAATTCCGTAAAACTGGCAGAATACATCCCTATGAATGCGAATCTTCCGGCAGTTGTACAAAAAAGTAACAGTGGGAATTCTGGTTCTGACTTCAGTTCGGAAAGAGAGATTATGTATAAAATTCTTTTCGATATGAGGAGCGACATTAATGATTTAAAATCCTTAACTTCGGAACTGATTAAAAACAGGGGAAACAGCGATCTGAGTTCTCAGGAAAAAAATCTCATTAACAGGATTTATACACCAGAAGCTCAGACATCCAATCCTAATTCTTTGCTTTATTTTGAAAATAATCATCAGAATGAAGTTCATCATCCCACCATTATTTCTGATGATGATAATCACCATTACAATGATGTCGAAGATATTGAAATAGAGGAAGCAAAACCGGAGTCGCTGTCGCTTCAGAACAATGAAAAAGATTTGATTATAAAAGCATTGGAAAAGCATAAAGGCAGAAGAAATAAAGCGGCTGATGAGCTGGGAATTTCTCAGCGAACGCTTTACAGAAAAATCAAACAGTATAATTTAGAAGATTAATGGTCAGAACTCAGAACTCAGAACTCACAAGCGGTAAAATAATTTTATTGTTTTCGGTGTTTGCACTGTTTTTTCTAACAGGTTGTTACAGTTTCACAGGCTCTTCGCTGAGTCCGGAAATGAAAACGGTGAAAATCAATACTTTTCCAAATAATGCAGCAAACAATCTCCCGAGTCTGAGTCAGGATTTTACGGTAGCCTTGCAAAACCGTTTTCTTCAGAGAACAACATTAAAAGGCGCTGTTGACAAGCCTAATCTCCTGATTGAAGGAGAAATCACAGATTATAATATCACGCCAACCAGTGTTGGAGCCGCAACCACTACCAACACGGGAAACATTGTTCAGGCTCAACAGAATAAATTAACAATCACGGTTAAAGTACATTACGAAAATAATATTGACCCTAAACTGAGTTTTGACAGAACATATAGTGATGAAGCGGTTTTCAACAGTGATCTGGATCTCAACACCATCGAAACTGCCCAGGTAAGAATTGTCAATGAAAGGATCATCAACAAAATTTTCAACGATATTGTAGCGAATTGGTAAGATCATGAATACTAGAGTTTTAGAATTAATAAAGAATCCGAAAATCATAACCGAAGCTGATCTTGGAATCCTGGAGTCGGAGTCAGCTCAAATGCCTTATGCACAAAGTATCAGAGCACTTTATCTCTACGGAATCAATCTGTACCAACCTGAAAACTACAAAGAAAATCTTTCCAGAACCGCAGCATATACAACAGACAAAAAGATTCTTTATCAATTCATTAACTCTGACAAAATTGCAAATAAAGAGCTTACCCCAACTTCATTTAGCAAACAGGAAGACATTGATAATCACATTGATGAACAGCCAAAAACTGAATACTTAAAACCTGCGGATCCGGAACTGGTTGCTGAAATCGAAAATACTGATAACAATTCCGTACTGAATAAATTCGATGTGGATAAAATCATTGAAGCTGCAGAAATACATACTGAGGAATATATCGTTGTAAATGGAGAAAAAAACCGTTTACTTTATAAAGGCGAAGAAAATCTGCTTGAGGAAAAAACGCCGGAAGTAGATCTGGAAGCCAGCAAAGAATCCGGACAGCTGACATTAAAGGAAGAAACAGAAACAGTCGAGAAACTGATTGTTATAGACGAAAACCCCTCAGAAGAAACCATTGCAGCACCGGAAACCTTCCAACAGGAAGCTATTGAAAAGCACCCGGAATCTTATGAGCCGGCTGAACCTGAGCCTGAAATTTCATCGAAGGATATCAGTTTTAGCGGCATTCAGGATTTTCTTCCTGAAGTGAAATTTTCTGTTCCGAAAAATCATCTGGATTATCTTAATCCGCCTAAAAAGGAAAGTATAGAATCTCCTAAAGTTGTAGATTCAAATATAAATTCTGAAGCACATAAAAACACAGTATTTGTTGAAAAGTTGGCGGAAAAAGAATTGGAAATCGAAGATGAAAATGCCATCAGCTTTGAGAATACGCAGGCTTTTGAAATTAACGAAAAAGAAAAAACAGCAGACGATTCTGATACTGAAAATCTGAAAATCTCTGAAAATGAGGTCAGTTTTGAAGTAACTCAGAATTTTGAAATGACTCCTGAATTCACTGACAATAAAAGCGAGGCAGATAAAAATGAGCAAATTTCCAAACCAGCGGAATGGAAACCAATGCAGTTCGATTCTCATGTTCCGGACGCTTTAATCGGAAGGCAGCGGGAACCAGAACCCGAAGCAAAAAAAGCTGAGAAAAATTTGATTGATGAACAAATACAACCTTCGCCAGAACCTTCAGAACCGGATGATAAAGCTGAAAACAAAAGTGAAGTTGCGGAAGATAACTTAGTTCAGGAAACCGAAAGACCTGTTTTCAATGTTTCTTTCTTTGGAAAAGAGGTTTCAAAAATCGAAGAAAAGCAGCAAAATCTACAGCCTGAAACAGAAAAACCCGGCGAAGAAAAAGAAAGCAACGTCGGCACATTCATCAACACGTGGCAGAGCTGGCTGAAAATCGACCGGCCAAAAGCAGAGGAAAATCCGGCAAAGGCTAAAGAGAAAATTATTGATAACTTCATTGAAAATAATCCAAGAATTTCTCAGCTGAAAGAAGAAAGCAGTTTTGTTATTAAGGAAAAAAAGGATGACATTTCCCACCTGATGACAGAAACGCTGGCAAAACTTTATGCTGAACAGAAGCTCTATTCCAAGGCAATCAAAGCCTACGAAATCCTTTCCGAAAAACATCCTCATAAAAGTGATTACTTCCGGGAGAAGATTGAAGAAATCAAAGAAATCAGGAAACCACAATAAAAAAATGTCCCAGACTCGGGACATTTTTTATTTCAGTTCTATAGGATTATTGCGACTTTTAATTTCGGCTTCCATCCTTTTTTGCATTTCCTGCATCTGCTTTGGATCCATTCCCGGCCTATTTCCGCCAGGTCCTCCGCCACCGGTTCTCTGCGCTGCGACAAAACTTGCCGGATCTTTCTGGAATTTCTTCTCCATATCCTTATATTTATTTTTCGGCAGGTTGATGAACTGCCCTCTTGCCTGCGGCTGTTGGACTTCAGCGATTTTTTTAGTCTGCATCAGATCAAAAGAATAGTCGCCTTTCGCATCCTGAACTTTTACGATCAAACCTGGCAAACCAGAGAATTTATATGGTCCGTCCTGTAAAGGAACTTCCGGTGTGAACCAGGCGTACCATTTTCTGCCTCCGAATATTGTTTCCGCTTTCTGGGTCTGATAATCTCCGATTTTTACTGTTTCCGGCAATATTTTCCAAGTTAAAGAAGGTGTTTCATTATAAGAATATTGATCTCTTCCTATTCTGGATTTGTATACGAGGCTTTGATTAGACAAATCTTTTTCGATCGTAAAATTGATGTTGCTTCGCAGGTTTTGGGTCTGTGTTCTGTCAAAATTTCTTGTAGCACGCATTCTTTCCATCAGAGAATCTCTCTTCAAAGTGTTTTCTGCGTAGAAAAAAGATTTTTTACCATCCGTATCCAGATAGGCCTGTTCGGTTTTCTTTTCTGTGTTGGTAGAATCCGGCGTTAATGTTACCTGATAAACAAAACGTGTGCTTTGCTGGGCCATCAGCATTGGCATTGCTAAAACACTTAGTATTTTTAATAATTTCATATCTTATTTATTACTTAATTCTATTGGGTTTGTATTTCCAAAACTCATCATATTACCATTTCCTGTAGAACTTCTTGGCATATTTCCCATTTGCATATCGGAAGTTCGCATTTCTCCATTAGGCATTCCCCCATTCATCCCCTGTCCGGGTTGGCCGCCGAATCTGCCGTTCATTTCATTTCTTTGATGCATCCCTCTTCCACCGCCAGGACTGAAATTATCCATATCAATTTCAGAATCTCTGTTCTTAGCCATTTCCATTTTCACAGAAGCTTTGTCACCCTGGAAATTGATTCTTGTTGATTTTCTTGCATCAGGCTTTATTTCTTCTGTAAAAGAATTCGGAATTGATAATTTTTTAACAAAATTAAATTTATAATCGCCTTTATCATCTTCCAGCTTCAAAATCAGACCGGGTAATCCTGATAATTTATACGGTCCGTCTGAGATTTTAATTTCCGGGGCAAACCAGGCTGTCCAGACTCTTCCTCCAAAATTAACCGTTGCCTTCTGAACCTTGTAACCATTATAATCCGAGCTTTGAGGTGAAACATTCCAATTTATTTTCCTGTCTTCCTGATAATAAACTTGTTTTGAACCAATATTTTCGACAAAATTTATCGTTTTATCGGCGTAATTTTTAGTGATAAAATATTCAAAAAACGTTGGCTGAATTGATTTTCCATTTGCAAACTTAGGAAATTCAGGCTTATCCTTCTTTGATTTTTTAGTGTCTGGATTTTCCTGCTGTCTCAAAACTGTTTTCAGAGAATCCCGCAACAATTTGCTTTCACTGATGAATAATGACTGATTATGTTTTACATCAATAAAAGTCGTTTCGACCTTCATATCGACAAGATTAATTGTATCAGGATTCACTTCCGTACGATAAACATATCTTTCGGTCTGGCTCATCAATTTTCCAAATAAGGAAAACAGCATCATCAAAATAAAAATCTTCTTCATAAACTAATGGTTTGATTAACAAATCTGAGCAAAGTTAATTCTAATAAAAATGCTTTATCATTAATTATTAAATTTTATATTTTCCTTAACATCAAGGTGTTGACTATCAACATTAATGAAAATGGTTTCCTGTTTCCTTAATCACCAAAATAGATGCTGTCGATTTGAGAATGCGGAAATTAGTTCGTACTTTTGTAGACTAAAATCAGTCTAAATAAAAACAATGATAAAAGTAAGCGATCAGGCAAAATACAAAGCAGCTCAGTTGATGACTGAAGAAGGCTTCAACCCTGAGACTGACTATATAAGAGTAGGCGTAAAAAGCGGCGGTTGTTCCGGGCTGGAATACGTTCTGAAGTTTGATAATGTAAAAGGCGAAACCGACCAGATTTTTGAAGATAATGGCGTTAAAATCGTGATTGACAAAAAATCAATCCTTTATCTTGCAGGCACAACTCTGGAATATTCCGGAGGATTGAATGGGAAAGGTTTTGTTTTTAATAATCCGAATGCGGCAAGAACCTGCGGCTGCGGAGAATCTTTTAGTTTATAAAAATATGTCTAAATATACCGAAGATGACCTGAGAGTCGATCTCGAAAATCAAAAATACGAATTCGGATTCGAAACGGATATCGAGTATGAAGATTTCCCGATTGGTCTGGATGAAGATATCATCCGTGCGATCTCTGCCAAAAAAGAAGAGCCGGAATGGATGACCAACTGGCGCCTGGACTCTTTCCGAATCTGGCAGAAAATGGAAGAGCCGGATTGGGCTAACATCAAGTATCAGAAACCTGATTTTCAGTCCATCCGATATTATGCTGCGCCAAAGGCAAAACCGGAATTGGCAAGCCTGGATGAAGTGGACCCGGAATTACTGAAAACTTTCGCAAAATTGGGAATCAATATCGAGGAACAAAAAAGATTGGCGAATGTTGCGGTTGATATTGTTGTAGATTCAGTATCCGTAAAAACAACGTTTCAGGAAACGCTGAAGGAGAAAGGCATTATCTTCTGTTCTATTTCCGAAGCCATCAAAGAATATCCGGATTTGGTAAAACAATATATCGGAAAAGTAGTTCCGAGAGGCGATAATTTTTACGCCGCTCTGAACTCCGCAGTTTTCTCTGACGGAAGTTTCTGCTATATCCCAAAAGGTGTACGATGTCCGATGGAATTATCAACCTATTTCAGAATTAATCAGTCCGGAACAGGACAGTTCGAGAGAACATTGGTGATTGCGGATGAAGGAAGTTATGTTTCTTATCTTGAAGGTTGTACAGCACCATCGAGAGATGAAAATCAGCTTCACGCCGCAGTTGTTGAATTGATTGCAATGGACGATGCCGAAATCAAATATTCTACTGTTCAGAACTGGTATCCGGGTGATGAAGAAGGAAAAGGCGGTGTTTACAATTTTGTAACGAAGCGTGGACTTTGCGAAAGAAATGCAAAAATCTCCTGGACTCAGGTAGAAACCGGCTCAGCTGTGACCTGGAAATATCCATCTTGTATTTTGAAAGGTGATAATTCGGTTGGTGAATTTTATTCTATCGCAGTTACCAATATGCATCAATATGCAGATACAGGAACGAAGATGATTCACATCGGAAAGAATACCAAATCAACGATTATTTCGAAAGGTATCTCTGCGGGGAAATCCAACAACTCTTACCGTGGTCTGGTAAAAGTAATGCCAACTGCAAAAGGAGCGAGAAACTTTTCTCAGTGTGATTCTTTGCTAATGGGTAATGAATGTGGTGCACACACTTTCCCTTACATCGAAATCAAAGACCCGACGGCTCAACTGGAGCACGAAGCTACGACTTCAAAAATCGGAGAAGATCAGATTTTCTACTGTAACCAGAGAGGAATCGATACTGAAAGAGCAATTGCACTGATTGTGAATGGATTCAGTAAAGAAGTTTTGAACAAGCTTCCAATGGAATTTGCAATTGAAGCTCAGAAATTACTGGAAATTTCTTTGGAGGGTTCTGTGGGTTAGATTTTTTTCGCAAGGTTAAACGAAGATTTTCTTTGATTGTTTGAAAACATTTTAAAGAAATACAAAGCCGCTAAAGCTTAGAAAAGTAATACAAGTTTAAATTGAATTTCTACAATTAACTTGTTTATCTTTGCGAAAATAACACAAATGACAGAGAATGAAATTTCAAAGATTGTCTTTGAAAGTGGATTAAAGATTCATAGAAAATTGGGCATAGGCTTATATGAAAGTATTTACGAAGAATGTCTTTTCTACGAATTGAAAAAAGCAGAAGTAAAAGTCGAAAGACAAAAATCTCTGAATATCCAATATGAGGAATTGTTGCTAGAAAATGCTTTTAGAATGGATTTATTAATTGAAAACAAGGTTGTTTTAGAAATTAAATCTGTTGAAAGTTTAAATCATTTTCACGCATCACAATTAAAAAATTATTTAAGACTAGGAAATTATAAGTTAGGAATGCTTATTAATTTTAATTCTCAACTATTTAAAAATGGTGTAATGAGAATTGCAAATGGTCTTGATTATTAACACAAAATAAGAAACAATAGTATTTCATTGATAAGCGTTAGCGCCTTTGTTTCACTTAAAAAAGCAAAGGAAGATTAAAAAAATCTTTGTCTAGCCTTGCGATAAATTTAAAAGTATGTTAGAGATCAAAAACTTACACGCCAAAATTGAAGACGGCGACAAAGAAATTTTAAAAGGAATCAATCTTGAAATAAAACCGGGCGAAGTTCACGCTATTATGGGACCGAACGGCGCCGGAAAATCTACATTGTCTTCTGTGATTGCAGGAAAAGAAGATTACGAAGTGACCGAAGGCGAAATTCTTTTCGAAGGAGAAGAAATCAGCGAAGATGCACCTGAGGAAAGAGCACACAAAGGCATTTTTCTTTCTTTCCAATATCCCGTGGAAATCCCTGGCGTTACCGTTACCAATTTCATCAAAGCCGCTCTTAATGAAACCAGAAAAGCCAACGGATTGGAAGAAATGGGTGCCAAAGAAATGCTGGGATTAATTCGTGAAAACTCTGAAAAATTAGGCATCAGAAAAGATTTTCTTTCCCGTTCTTTGAACGAAGGTTTTTCCGGAGGTGAGAAAAAAAGAAACGAGATTTTCCAAATGATGATGCTGAACCCGAAATTGGCCATTCTTGACGAAACCGATTCCGGTTTGGATATCGATGCGTTGAGAATCGTTGCAGATGGTGTGAATCAATTCAAAAATGAGGGCAACGCGGTTTTGTTAATCACACATTATCAAAGACTTTTAAATTACATTCAGCCAGATTTCGTTCACGTTTTGGCAGATGGAAAAATCATAAAAACAGGGGATAAATCTCTTGCTCTGGAACTGGAAGAAAAAGGTTACGATTGGCTTCTTAATTAGTTGTCAGTTAATAGTTGTTAGTTGACAGTTAACTTAAAAACAAAAATTTGCAAAATATAGAAATACCAGTAATGGCATTAAAAGAACAAGTTTTACATCATCATAATTCATTTTTGGAATCGCTTCGTCATTCTTTTTTGAACGAAGAACGAAAAACAGCACTTCAGAAATTTGAAGCAAAAGGTTTTCCGACCAAAAAAGATGAAGAATACAAATACACGAATCTGAAGGAAATCACAGAGAAAGATTACAATTTTTTCCCTTCAGAAGCGCATCATATTTCCAAAGAGCAGTTGGACGAATTGCATTTGGGCGAGGAACATTTTGATTGGATTGTATTCATCAACGGAAAACTTCACAAAGAATATTCAAACATTTCTATTGAAAATGCAGAATTTTTAACGTTGAACGAAGCTCTGAGTGATTCGGCAAAAAAAGAAACTTTCAATCAATATTTCAATACGATTGCCAGCAAAGAATTAGCTTTTACAAACTTGAACCTAGCTTATTTCAACGAAGGATTTTTCCTGAAAGTTCCAAAAAACATCGTCATCGAAAAACCGATTCACGTTTTCTATATATCTGACAGTCAGGAAGAAAATACGTTTTACAATACAAGAAACCTTCTGATTGTAGAAGCTGGTGCAAAAGTAGAAGTGGTTGAAAGTCATCACAATTTTGATGAATCTTTTGTTTTCACCAACTCTGTGACGGAGATTTTCACGGACCAAAATGCAAAAGCAGACTGGCACAAATTACAGAACGACAGCGACGCGTCTTACCTTGTGGACCACACATTTGCGAAACAGGAAAGAGACAGTTTAACGACGGTGAACACCTTCTCTTTCGGAGGGAAATTAGTCCGTAACAATTTGGATTTTATTCACAACGGAGAGAATATCAATTCTTTTATGAACGGCATCACGATTATCGGGAAAGACCAGTTGGTAGATCACCACACCGCTGTTCATCACAACACACCCAACTGCGAATCTTACCAGAATTACAAAGGGATTTTCAAGGACAAATCACACGGTGTTTTCAACGGGAAAGTATTCGTGAACAAGATTGCTCAGAAAACCAACGCTTATCAGCAGAACAACAATATTTTGCTGGATGAAGGCGCAACGATTGATACAAAACCTCAGCTTGAGATTTTTGCGGACGACGTAAAATGCTCACACGGTTGTACTGTTGGACAGCTGAACGAAGACGCAATGTTCTACCTCAGAGCCCGTGGAATTTCCAAGAAAGAAGCCAGAGCATTGTTGCTTTACGCTTTTGCCAACGATGCGATGCAAAACATCGATATCGAACCGCTCAAAGTCAAAGTTTCCAAACTTCTGGCAGAAAAACTGGAAGTTCAAATGGAATTCTAAATAAATCAGATCGCATCTCTAAGGTGCGATTTTTTATGGGCGGACATTTCGCGCTATCCACTCATACTCCTCACTCGGCGGCTCCACTGCGTTCCGCCGCCTCGCTGCGGGGTAACCGTTACTATCGCGGCCGCAGATTCAACTTCTTTTGAAATATTTGTCGTTAAATTGTAAATTTGAATCATCACACAACAATCTTATTCTAACACAAATGAACTACGAACAATTACAATTTAACCTCAACGCGTACAAAGAAACCGGAGAAATCTTAGATGCAGCCAAATTTCTCATTCATCAATTTGACTTGGATGATGACAATTTTGCGGGATTCGGTTTCAGAGAAGAATTAGAAAAGAGCTCGGTTTTATTGACTGCCAATGGAGAAATAGGGGAAATGCAGGAAGTTTTGATCCCAAAAAACTTATTCGATTTTGATTTGACTTTGGTTCTTAATCTATTGGCTCACGAAATGCTGCACGTGCGCCAGAAATCGCCAAAAATGATGATCACGGACAAGAACGAACGCGAATGGCAGGCTTACTACGAAATGCTTTTCCATACCAATTTTCCGCAGATCCCGGAACTTTCCGATTATTATAAAACATTTTTCGGAGAAAAGGCTTTGGTTTATTATGGAAGAATGGACGAAGGAAGCGAATTACAACAGAAGTATGCGGAGCAGAAAAAAGAAGTAGAATCACTTTTAGTGTCGATGAAAAAATAAGTTAGCTTAATGAAACCTCACAGGTTTTAGAAACCTATGAGGTTTCCGCTTCAAGTAAGATAAAAATTAAATAAAATATGACAAAACCTGAAATAGCCTGGACTGATTTTGAAAAAATAGACATCAGAGTTGGAACCATAGTTTCAGCTCACGATTTTGAAAAAGCCAGAAATCCTTCCTATCAATTGGAAATCGATTTCGGAGATTTAGGTATCCGGAAATCATCAGCTCAAATCACAACTTTATATTCGAAAGAAAATTTGATTGGAAAACAGATTCTTGCAGTCGTTAATTTCCCAAAGAAACAAATCGCCAATTTTTTCAGCGAGTGTCTTGTTCTTGGCGTTTATGGCGAAAATAAAAACGAAGTGACTTTGCTAAGTCCGGATCTGCCTGTGAAAAATGGGTTAATAGCTGGATGATCTTCTGAATTCTTTTTCAAGAGATTCTAAATCACCAATAATATCAAACTTATTTCTTTTCATCTTATCATATTCTTTGTAAATAAGATAAGGCATAATCAACAATAAAAATCCTGAAAACATTAATACCGCATTCCAATAACCAATTGACTCGGAGAAATTTTCGCCATAATATGTCCGCTTTAACGGTAAATACGGAAGTAGAAACGGTCCAATAATCGTAACAAATATAGCCCAAAGTAATTTTAGTTTCGTCCTATCATTTTGTTTGAGTCGATTTTCAAGTCGTTGTCTTTGCTGTAAATAATCTGATTCGGTCATTTAAATCCATCTTTTCTCTGATAAATAAAGCCTGTAACTCATAGATTCATCATTCCGTAAACAATATTCATGAATGGGATTCATCAATCAAAATTCTGCAGTTCCACCAACTTTCTGTATGTGCCGTTATTTTCCATTAGTTCCTGATGAGAACCTTGTTCTATGATGTCGCCTTTTTCCATCACCACAATGTGATCCGCTTTCTGTATCGTGGATAATCTGTGGGCAATGACAAGCGAAGTTCTGTTGGCCATCATTTTTTCCAGCGCATCTTGCACATATCTTTCAGATTCTGTGTCTAGTGCAGATGTGGCTTCGTCCAGAATCATAATCGGTGGATTTTTGAGAACCGCTCTCGCAATGGAAACCCGCTGTTTCTGTCCGCCGGAAAGTTTATTACCGTCGTCGCCAATATTGGTATCATAACCATCGGGAAGACTTTCTATGAATTGATGGGCATTGGCTATTTTGGCTGCTTCAATAATTTCTTCTCTCGCTGCATTTTCTTTACCCATTGCAATGTTATTGTAAATGGTATCATTGAAAAGGACAGATTCCTGAGTTACCATTCCCAGAAGTGAGCGGTAATCTTTCAGATTAAGGTTTTTGATATTTTCGCCGTCTATTTCGATGCTGCCTTCCGTTACATCATAAAAACGGGTGAGAAGATTGGCGATTGTTGTTTTTCCGCTTCCGCTCTGCCCTACCAGTGCAACTGTCTTTCCTTTCGGAATAGTCAGATCAAAATTCTTAATGATTGTCCTATCCTGGTTATAATAAAAGCCGACATCTTTGAAATGAATATCAGATTTCAGATCTTTTACCGGAACAGGATTAGGAATCTCATCTACTTTAACATCCGCATCTAGGATTTCCATAACTCTCACTAAGGACGCTTCTGCTTTCTGGACATTAGAAATGGAGGAAGACAAACTCTTTATCGGAGGAAGAATCTGGAAGAATACGCCTAAGAAAACCAAGAAATCTTCCGGACGGATACTATGATTTACGATGATCTGTTTCCCGCCATACCAAGTGATAATGAGAAAAGTAACAGCCCCGAGAAACTCACTCATTGGCGAAGCTAATTCTTTTTTACGGCCAAGGCTTACAGAATTACTGATCCATTTCGACATCGAATTGGTAAATCTGTTACTCAATAATTTCTCTGCATTGAATATCTTGATAATTTTAGAAGACTTCAAAGTTTCATCAACAATGGAAAAAATATTTCCCAACTCGTGCTGTGCTTCGTGAGAATCTTTTTTAAGGCTTTTTCCAATCAAAGAAATCATTGTTCCCATCACCGGCAAAACAATTAAGCTGAATAGTGTTAACTGAGGACTCAGATAAAATAATGTGACCAATGTGCTGATCAGCATAAACGGTGAGTTGATAAGATCTACCAAACTTCCCAGGATATTACCTTCAACTTCTCCGACGTCATTCGACATTCTCGACATCATATCACCTTTTCTCTGTTCCGTGAAAAAAGAAACCGGCAAAGCCAAAACCTTATTGTACATAGCGCTTCTAAGATCCTTGGTAACGCCAACTCTGTAAAAAATCAAAAGGTAAGCGCCAAAATACCGGAAAACATTCCGCAAGAAAAATGTAAATGCCGTAATCATACAAAGCCAGGCTAAAACTGTTAATGCGCCTCTTTCGTTAACTTCTGACTGGATAAAATAATATGAATATTCCTTGATGTATCCAAAAAAATTGGTGATATCACCATCATAAACCGGTTTAACCAGATTGGTATCCATCTTCACGCTTCCGAACAACATTCCCAAAACCGGCAAAATAGTTCCCAAAGATGCGATTTGAAATATTGAATACAGAATATTAAAAAATAAACTGGCGTAGATATATTTTTGGTGCGGCCTGGCAAATTTTAGAATTCGGCGATATAAATTCATTGAAAAAAATTGAAATGCAAAAATACGTAAAATAAATAGCTTACTTTATCAGGACGTTAGAAATCGTATTTTACCTTATCGTTATACTTTGGCTGAAAATTTTTGGTATTGAATTTTTCAATGGTCTTTGCAAAGTTGTTGATAATATTTGTCAAATTATCAGCATCAACAATATTAATATCATCATTCACAGCGTGGTAATGAAACGCTTTGTTCATATCAACCGTTGAAATAGAATGTGCAACAATTTTCTTTTTTACGAAATTCACATTGTCTGATCTGTAAAATAATTGCTGGCCTTGATATGGATCAGGATAAATCTTGAGACCATTAACGGCATTCGTATTAATCAGCTCATCAAAATCAGAAAACTCATCGCCTGTCATAAACACTGCATTCTTTCCGAATTGTGATTCTGTAGCAAGCATTTCGAAATTGAAAAGCGCTTTGATATTATTGAAAACAGGATTAAGATTTTGATTTTCCGACAAAGCTTTTGAACCTATCAATCCGATCTCTTCCGCGTTGAAAGCCATAAAAACCATTGAAAAATCAGTTTTCTTATTTTTAAAATAATCCGCTAAGCCTATGACTGTGGAAACGCCGCTTGCATCATCATCTGCACCATTGTATATATTATCGCCTTCTTTGTTATTGGTTCCGATGTGATCAAAATGAGCCGAAAAAGCCAGACTTTGTTCTGACTTTCCTTTCTTGATGCCACAAACATTATAACCTTTTTGTCCTTTGTATTCGAAAGGAATCATATAAGAATCTCCGAAACAGTATTCCAGGTTATTCTTTTTGAACTCGCCGGCAATATATTCTGACGCTTTATCATTTTCCGGCGTTCCGAATTTTCTGCCTTTCATCTCATCGGAAGCTAATGTGGAAACAATTCCTACAACCCGTTCCTTTGAAAGATCCTGAGCAAAAGCCATCAAAGGCAATAGAAAGAAAAAAATAGTACCCGATTTTCTCATAAACTTACGTTATTTTCTGAGGTTAATTTAAGAATAAGTATTTACATTTAGCAATTTGTTACTCTATAATGCAACAAAAAACAGCCTCCAGAAAGGAAGCTGTTCTCACTCAAAAAAATCGTCGCTAGGTCTATCGCAGTCTGTCTACAGATTTTACGAGCCTCTCATCTTTTCTGATGTACATATTTGCCAGAAGCAGACATATTACAGAAATGAATGGAAAAACCGGCTCAATACCCTTCTCAGGAATCGAAATTCCTCCGGATAAATTTAGCAGCCAATACGCCAAAAGACCAATCAACAAAGCGTTTATAATAATGCTGATGTTATTCAGCAGAATCTGTCTTTTTCTGTTTCTGAAACTAAAGATACTCAAAACTCCGAATAAAATCAAAATGACCGTAGAAGCATTAATAGTAAGATAGGCTCCCAGAACATCAAAATCCTGTGCGGTGATATTCAGGAAAACTGTTCCTAAAACAGCTAAAAAAATCCAGATGGTTTGTATTCTTTGTAACATCTTCAGTTATAAATCCTTGATATAAAGCTTATCAATAGGCTACAAAAATAAAATAATTTTTGTGTAATTCAAAAATTAATGTAGATTTGCATTGTAATTACCTTTTTAAAAATGATAACCGCCTGGTTTTCATTCTTACAGATACACAAATAAAAATTACCCTTTTTACGATTATATGTTTAATATCGAAACGCTAAGGTCCAAATCCGATGAGGAATTGGCTAAACTTTCCAAAGATTTAGGCGTTAAACTGGCAAAAAAAAGTACTCCTGAAGAAACTGTTTTTGCAATCCTTGATTATCAGGCTTCCAACCCGAAAGTTATCAAAGATTACCTGAACGCCAACACAGAAAATATGAATAATACTCCCGACGAAACTCCGAAGGAAAACACCCCTGCCCCGAAAAAAAGAGGCCGGAAACCTGCTGAAAAAACCGCTGAAAAACAGGAAGAAACGCCAACAGCTGTAGAAAAATCTGAAACAGAAAAACCTGTGAAAGAAGAAACAGCCAATGAGGACGCTAAAACTCAGAATCAGCCAAAGAAAAAGCAGAGAACCAGAATCAGCCAGGCAAAAACAGAAGAAACAATAACTGAAACCGCCGCTGAAACTCCAAAAGCTGAAGAAAAAACTGAGGAAACAAGGCCAAAAAATCAGAATCAGCAGCAGAACAATCAGCAACAAAAGGCGAATCAAAATAAAGGCCAGCAAAAAGCACAAAGACCACAACAGCAGCAACAGCAAGCGAATCACCCTCAACACAATCATTCGCAACAAAATAATCAGCCAAACGACACGCAGCAACTACCTGAAGCTCCTAAAAAAGAATTCAATTTTGACGGCATCGTAACGATTGAAGGCGTTTTGGAAATTCTACCGGATAACTACGGATTCCTTCGTTCATCAGATTTCAGCTACATTTCTTCTCCGGATGATGTTTATGTTTCCACCAATCAGATCAGAAATTACGGACTGAAAACAGGTGACACTGTAAAAGGAATTGTAAGGCTTCCGAAAGAAGGTGAGAAATATTTTTCGCTTCTAAAACCAACCGAAGTAAACGGAAGAGACCTTGCTTTTATCAAAGACCGTGTTGCTTTCGAATATCTTACACCGCTTTTCCCTCAGGAAAAATTCAATTTAGCCGGAAGAAACTCAACGCTTTCTACAAGAATTGTTGATCTTTTTGCACCAATCGGTAAAGGACAGAGAGCAATGATCGTAGCACAGCCGAAAACCGGTAAAACCATTCTTCTGAAAGATATTGCCAATGCCATTTCTGCTAATCATCCTGAAGCTTACATGATGGTGCTTCTGATCGATGAAAGACCGGAAGAAGTAACCGATATGCAGAGAAGTGTGAATGCAGAGGTGATTGCTTCCACTTTTGATGAAGCGGCTGACAAGCACGTGAAAGTGGCAAATCTTGTATTATCCAAAGCCCAGCGAATGGTGGAATGCGGACACGATGTGGTGATTCTCCTGGATTCTATCACGCGTCTTGCAAGAGCTTACAATACGGTAACGCCAGCGTCCGGCAAAATCCTTTCCGGAGGTGTGGATGCCAACGCCCTTCACAGACCTAAGCGGTTCTTCGGAGCAGCAAGAAAGATCGAAAACGGCGGCTCATTGACGATTATCGCAACAGCTTTGATTGACACCGGATCTAAGATGGATGAAGTAATTTTCGAGGAATTTAAAGGAACCGGAAATATGGAACTTCAGCTGGACAGAAAAATCGCCAACAAGAGAATCTATCCTGCAGTAGATCTTGTGGCTTCAAGCACCAGAAGAGATGATCTTCTTCAGGATGAAGCAACACAACAAAGAATGTGGATTATGAGAAAATATCTTGCGGATATGAATCCTCTGGAAGCAATGGAATTTGTTCAGAAACAAATGCAGGGAACGCGGAATAATGAAGAGTTCCTGATGTCTATGAACAGATAATCAGAATGACATATAAAAAAGCTCGGCTCGCAATTGCGAGCCGTAACTTTAATATTACCAAGGTAATAGTTTATCTTAAGCGACGAATACGTCTTCCACATCAGTTTTTCTTGTGAGAACAGAATGAGCATAAGAACAATGCGCTTTAATGGTCCAGCCGTTTTTTCTGGCAAATTCCACCGAATTTTCTACAAGCTTTTTTCCCAGTCCCTGTCCTTCAAACTTTGGGAAAATCATGACATAGCTAATGATTAATTTTTTTAGTTCCGGAACAATGGTATAAGTTAATCTTCCAATATCTTCGGACTGGTTTTTTAGCGTGATGTAACCGCCATTTCCGGATTTATGATTTTCAAAAAAGAGTTCCATAAAATTGTTTTTTAATGAGCAGCTAATATTGTTCCAAAATTACCTCACAGGCGTTCTGAATTCTCCATAACCAATCAGACCATCAAAGTTTCTTCCGAAAGGCGTATAATATAAAAAGGCTTGGTACAGATTTTCCGTTTGCCAGAAATTACCATTCACCTCGCCATAGTTCAGTTTTCCATCGGCACCTTTTGTAGCAATGATATAACTATAAAAACCCTGTTTCAGATATATTTTGGCGATGTATTTCTGTGCTTTTTCATCGTATTGCATCTGGCTGGTTTTGTCCGCTTTGTAGTCGTTAAACATTCCCAAAACATAAAATTCTTTATCAGATTTCTGACTATCCAGTGCGAAATAAACCCAGGAATAATCTGCCTCCCGATCCGCATTTCTCTCGATTCCCAGATCATTCCTGCGGAAATAAAAAGCACCGTTCACGTCCGGCTGGTACTGGTAGTCTCCGGGATAAGCCCAAACCGGATAGAGATAAGTATAATTCCTTCCATCAATATTTTCGGTTCCGGAAACCATATCCATAGCCTGGTTAATCACTTTGTTGTCAAAATAATAAAATTCATTATTGCCGGGAAAAGCCAGATTCAGCTGCTGGAACAATAGCTTATTTCCCATAGTGGAACTTGCCCTAAGATTCCGGAGTGCAATATCCCAGTTATTATTCTGAATGACATTGAGCGTAATAGAAGAAAGATTATTAGTAATTCCCGCACCATTTCCTACAGCCTGGATTTCTAACCGCTGCTTCAGATCCGGATTTTTTGCATCCATAAACCTGCTTACATTGATGCCTAAACTGGCGCCATCTTCATAGATACAAAATCGTTTGGTAAACAATGGTTTATCCTGAGAATCTTTGTAAACAATGATCTCATAATTCCCTGAAATTTTTGGCTGGATCTTTTCATTCGGGAATGCCAGTTCATAATGCGTATACTTCTGATAAGTGTTGAAAGAATACTGGAAATTCTCAATCAATGCATTCAGGCTTCCGTTAGCAAACTCTGTGAAGAAAAGTCCGTCATCTTCCCAATTCCGGCTGTAATGTTTTAATGTATAGCGGTATAGCTGGCTGCTGTTGGAGAGATCGTCAAATCTCAGGATCAACTGTTCACCCATTGCAATAACGGGCGTTTCGTCATTGGTTTTAGGATTAAAAACCTGAATACTCCTGATCTCCTGAGACAAAATAGAAATACTGAAAAAAACAGTTAATATGTTGAATAACTTCATCCGCTGATAATTATAAAAAGTTTATTAGGCTAAGTTAATGTTTTATATTTTTACATCTAAATTTTAAAAGAATGCTGCACGTAAAATCCTTTGCTTTTAATCCTTTTTCCGAGAATACTTATGTCATATATAACGATGAGAAAGATGCTTTTCTTATAGATCCTGGAAATATGCCGGAAGCAGAAACTGAAACTTTAAATGATTTTATCAAAATAAACGAACTTAAAATCAGGAATATTTTGCTCACACACGCTCATATTGATCATATTATCGGGTTGCAATGGGCTTATGACGCGTTCAGTGTTCCTGTCCTGATTCATCCTGACGAGATGCAAATCCTTGACCGCGCCTCTTTTACCGCAAAGAACTATGGTTTTTTCTTTCCTGCTTTCAAAGGAAAACTTCAACACCTTAAAGAAGGGGAAACACTGACATTAGGTTCCGAAACTATTGAAATCTATGATGTTCCGGGACATTCGCCGGGAAGCGTGGCTTTTTATAATCAAAATAATGGATTTGTGATTTCCGGTGATGCATTGTTTATGATGAGCATTGGCAGAACCGATCTTTACAAAGGGGATTATGACCAACTGATTTCCAGCATCAAAACTAAATTGCTGACCTTACCAGATCATACAAAAGTCTACAGCGGACACGGGGAAACGACATCGATTGGTTTTGAGAAAGAATATAATCCTTTTCTGAAATAAATTATTATCAATGAAATACAAGGCATTATTTTTCTTTTTATTGATTTTCAGCATCGCATTTTCTCAAAACGAAAAGCTGGATAAAACTAAGTCAGAGAATATTCAAAAAGTAATTACGTTATTTCAAACTAAAAATATTGATGTTATTTCTAAAATCGTTAATTATCCTTTACACAGAGAATTTCCAATTCCTGATGTAAAAAATGAGGCTGATTTCAGGAAAAGATTTAATCAGATTTTTGATGCGAAAATCATTAATCAAATTTCAAATTCGAAAACAGAACAATGGTCAGAAGTTGGCTGGCGAGGAATAATGTTTAGTGATGGAGATGTTTGGATTAATGAAAATGGAAAAATAATTGCAGTTAATTATCAAAGTGATTTTGAAAATGCACAATACAAATCTCTTGTAGCTAATGATAAAAAAAATTTATATCCGACCTTGAAAAAATTCCAAACTCCGGTTTATAAATTCCAAACCAAAAGCTATCTTATAAGAATAGATCAGTTAAAAGATGGAAGCCATCGCTATGCTTCCTGGAAATTAGGTAAAAAAGAATCTTCTAAACCCGATTTAGTACTTACCAATGGTGAACTTCAGTTTGATGGCAGCGGTGGCAATCATACCATAACATTCAAAAAAGGCGAGTTCAGTTATATCATTTACAGAAGAATTATTGGCGAAAAATATGCACCAGAAATTGATTTGACCGTTGAAAAAAACAATAAAGTTATTCTACAACAAGACGGAAAACAGATACAATAAAAAACGCTTCCAATTCCGGAAGCGTTTCTATTTTTTAGTCCTGATGAACTTCTGACAAAACCGGTCCCGAAGAAACCAATTCCAGGGCTTCGTCATTATCGGTAAACTGCTCAAAATACTTAATGTATCTCGCAGCCAAATCTTTAGCTTTAGCTTCCCAATCCGAATTGTTTTCATAAGTATCTCTTGGGTCAAGGATATTTTCAGAAACATTTGGCAATGCCACAGGAAATTCCAGATTCATCACCGGGATTTTGTTGGTTTGGGCTTTGTCAATACTTCCGTCAATGATGGCGTCGATAATCGCTCTTGTATCTTTCAGGGAAATTCGCTTTCCGGTTCCGTTCCAGCCCGTATTAACTAAATAAGCTTTTGCGCCGTGTTCCTTCATTTTTCCAATTAATGTTTTGGAATACATCGTTGGATGCAATGTCAAAAATGCTTCTCCAAATGCCGGTGAAAAAGAAGGCGTTGGTTCCGTAATTCCCCTTTCAGTTCCTGCTAATTTTGATGTATAGCCACAAAGGAAATGATATTGTGCCTGCTTATCCGTCAATATGGAAACCGGAGGCAAAACACCGAATGCATCGGCTGACAAATAAATGATCTTACTTGCGTGACCCGCTTTGGAGGGCAGAACGATTTTGCTGATATGATAAATCGGATAGGAAACCCTTGTATTTTCCGTAATGGAGCCATCGGCATAATCTACGTTGCCTTCATCATCCGTAACCACATTTTCCAGCAATGCATCTCTTCTAATGGCGCCAAAGATATCCGGTTCTTTTTCTTTACTCAGATCAATTACCTTGGCATAGCAGCCACCTTCATAATTGAAAACCCCATTGTTATCCCAGCCGTGTTCATCATCACCAATCAGGTAACGTTTCGGATCAGCAGAAAGTGTCGTTTTCCCTGTTCCGGACAATCCGAAGAAAACCGCCACATCACCGTCCTCACCTACATTTGCGGAACAATGCATAGAAGCCATTCCTTTCAGTGGAAGGTAATAATTCATGATAGAGAACATTCCTTTCTTCATTTCTCCGCCATACCAGGTACCGCCGATAATCTGCATTTTCTTGGTCAGATCGAACATCACGAATACTTCAGAGTTCAGTCCGTGTTGCTCCCAGTTTGGATTTACAGATTCTGAAGAATTAATCACTACAAAATCCGGCTCTCCATAATGCTGAAGGTCATAATGAGAAGGACGGATGAACATATTCATCACAAAATGTGCCTGCCAGGCCACTTTAGTCACAAATCTCACCTTCAGTCTTGTGTCCTCGTTAGAACCGCAGAAAGTATCGATAACATAGATTTTTTCGTTGGAAAGATCTTTGGTTACAATGTCTTTTAACTCATCAAAAACCTCGACTGTAGTCGGGCGGTTGATATTGCCGTCCCACCAAATCGTATCCTGAGTTATATTGTCCTTTACAATGTATCTGTCTTTTGGAGACCTGCCTGTAAAAATCCCTGTTTTTACAGCTACTGCTCCCGACTTTGTCAGAACGCCTTTGGCAAATCCGGAATTATTCGGATCCATTTCTGCCTGGAAAATTTCTTCGTAAGTGGGATTGTGGATAATCTCTTTTGGATTAAAAATACCTTGACGTTCAAGATAAGATTTTAGCTTGTCCATTTTTAATTTTTTTTGAAGATTAAGGGTGTTGGGACAAATGTAAAAATATCGTGGAATTATCAAAGTTTTAATTAACTGACTTTCATCAGTTAAAAATAAATTTATAAAAACTTAATAATCAATTAATTAAATCTTTCCAAGAAAAAATTTTAATAAAACCACGCTCATTGAAATAGTTAACATAATCTCCAAATTTGGACGTCAGAACGAAATCTCCGCCCCAGGCACCCAAACTTTTGACAAAGCCCGGACAATTTTGAAAATATTTTTCTTTCACTGTTGGGATTCCGAGAAAATCGGATAGATTTTGTTCATGAATAGTCATTAATTCTGAAAATTCTTCCAAATTCTGACTATTGACGATTTTTTTGGTTAATTCAGAATAATCATTGATTAATTCCGTTGAAGTCGGCTTGGATCTGTAATGAGATATTCCTTCTCTGGTGTCCTGCTTTTGGTTGAGATGGATGAATATCAACTCATCTTTGAAACCTGGATCGAAATCAATTCTGTGATAAGTTCGTTCGGGAAAACGACGGTAAAGAATTGCTGATTTTTCTTTGGCAACAGCGACATCATAACCGCTTCCTCCAAGGCTTACTTCGTTCAGAATAAAAGCATCGATATCTGCCCATTCTGCAAGATTGTTCATTAAAGTAGAACTGCTCCCTAAACCAAAGTCTGCCGGAAACTGCAGATTGGTTTTGATATGATAGGAAATATCACTTTTTAGTTTGATTTCAGAAAGATTCTGAACATTTCGGAGCGTTTTAAGAATGAATTCTGCAGCTTTGGAATCGTTGGTCTCCAGGATTTTCCAATTTTTATAATCGATGGCTGCTTTGAGCCATAATTGATTCTGATGATAAGCTTCCCAAACAATCAATGACTTTTGATCGTCATTCTCTGTATAAAAAAGCTCTTGTCCCAGCTTCGTCGGAATAGCCAGGACAAGAGCGCCATCAACAGCAACATATTCTGAGGTAAGCATTAACTTACCGGGAGAAAAGATTCTCTTCATATGTTCGATGTTACTTTATTAATGAAACCAATGTTTCGCTCCTGCGGAGCTCAAGATATTAAATAGCCGAAGCAACAGTTACTTCCGGATTGATTTTCTTAATCAAACCCTGCAGCGTTTTTCCAGGGCCAACTTCTACAAAATTGCTTGCGCCGTCTTTTATCATATTCTGAACACTCTGCGTCCATTTTACAGGGCCTGTCAATTGTGCAATCAGGTTTTTCTTGATTTCTTCCGGATCGGAAACAGCCGTTGTCGTAATGTTCTGATAAACCGGAATGGTTGCTTTTCTGAACTTGGTATTTTCAATCGCAGCAGCCAATCTTTCCTGGGCCGGCATCATCAATGGCGAATGAAACGCACCGTTTACAGGCAACAATAATGCTCTTTTTGCTCCTGCTACTTTCAACGCTTCGCAGGCTTTTTCCACAGACGTTGTTTCTCCGGAAATTACCAATTGTCCGGGGCAGTTGTAATTGGCAGGAACAACGATTCCTTCGATTCCTGCACAGATTTCTTCAACTTTTGCATCTTCCAGACCAAGGATAGCTGCCATAGAACTTGGGTTGATATCGCAGGCCATCTGCATTGCCTGAGCTCTTTCGGAAACCAATTTTAATCCGTCTTCGAAAGATAAAACGCCGTTGGCCACCAAAGCGGAAAACTCGCCTAAAGAATGCCCGGCAACCATCTGGGCTCCCAAACCGTTGGCTACTTTTACAGCAGCCACAGAATGTAGGAAAATAGCCGGCTGAGTTACGCTGGTTTTTTTCAGGTCTTCGTCCGTGCCGTTGAACATTACTGAAACAATATCAAATCCAAGAATATCATTGGCAGAATCCATCAGGTCTTTCACATCTTTTCGGGAATCGTATAGTTCTTTTCCCATCCCGACAAACTGTGAACCCTGCCCAGGAAATACAAGTGCTTTCATACTTTTATAAATGATGATTGATGAATGATAACTGATTGATTCATCAATATTTTAAATTTTATTTTAATAATCTTTTTGAACGCAAAGTCCGCAAAGTTTTTTTTAACTACTAAATGTCTTTAAGTTCGCAAAGGCATAAAACCCGGCAAAGATTGAATCAACTATAACTTATTGCATCAATCTCACCACTCTGTAACCGTTGTTAATGTAGGCACCGTTTGGTTTTGCTTTTACGAATTCGAATTTCGTGGCGAGTTGCGTTTGAGATTTACCGATTTGTTTGAAGATTTCCCCTTTTTTATTTTCTCTCGTCAGCATATCATTCATCACATCAAAACCGATAACAGCATATTTTGAAGGTGTTTTGCAATATTTTGCTTTGTAAGCAGCCAGAATTTCTTTTTCGAAATCGCCGTCGTAATTGATTTTTCTGTCCATCAGATAAACCAGACTTGCTTTTGAAAGGTCATCTACATTTTTTTCAAAACTTGGACTGTAGAACATACTGAAAGCTTTTACACCGTCCGTCTGTTTTCCAAGCGCAATAACTTTGGATGCAAATGCAGCACCAGCAGATTCGTCATCGTCAGCCAGAATGGCGATTACAGGAACGGATTGTCCCGTCATCATATTATTTTCCAGCTGGATTTCGGATGAAGAATTAACAATCACCACATTAGGTTTTGACAATGATTTTTCCAATCCGGATTTGATGGCATTCGCATTTGCTTTGGAATTATCTGCCACGATGTAGATTTTTTGATCCTGATAGACCTGTCCCACTTCTTTGACGATTCTGTCTGAATAAACAGAATTGTCAGTCTCTATAATAATCAGATTGCTATAATCAAAAAGATCTTCTGAATTGGCAAAAGGTGCTACTACAGGAATCTTTTTATCATTAACGTAATTAAGAACTTCTAAAACATTGGATTTGAAAAATGGTCCCACAATCAGATCCGTGTTATCCTGATTGATCTGCGAAAGGCTGTTTTTGAATGTCGCTTCATTGCCAGCGTCCACTACTTTCACATCCAGTTTCTGGCCAGAACCGGCGTTTCTTTCTATGGCAAGCTTGGCTCCGGTAAGGAAATCCATAGACATTGTTCTGTATTTGGCATCATTGGCATCAAATCCGAAAGGCAACATCAGAACAACACTCAAAACATCACCGCTTTTTTTGGAATACATCGGATCCTGCTTTTTGATTTTCAGGGTCATTCCTGCTTTTAGTCCGTCGGCAAGATTTGGATTAAGGCTAATCAGCTGATCCAGTGTAACATTGAACCTGTTCATAATGCTGAACATCGTATCACCACTCTGAACGGTGTAAGTTACATAGTCATCTTCTGCAGAAACTGCATTAGAAGAGCTTTTCACAGGTTCGGAAGCTGTAGTTGGTCTCGTAGTTTCCGTTACCGGCGCCGAAGTCGTATTGCTATTAGAATTATCTTCAACTTTAATAGCATCAGGAGATGTAGAAACAGTCTCTGCACCAGCAACTCTAATGGTTTCACCCGGCTTCAAACCTGCCGTTTCCAAGCCCGGATTCAGTGCAAATAATTGCTTCTGTGTAAGATTAAACTGTCTGGATATTTTATAATAATTATCCTTTGCCTGAACAACATATAAACCTTTACCTGAAACCGTTTCAGCTTTATTTACTGTTTTTGGTTCTGTTGGTTTTTCTGTAGTTCTTGTTGTTGTAGTTTGAACAACATTCGTTGGCGTAGAAGCACCAAACTTCTGAATATTATCTAACGGCAAAATGATTTTGTCTCCGATCTTCATGTGAGAATCCAGCTCCGGATTCAGCTTTCTCAGATCTGCCTCGGAAATCTGGTATTGTTTTGTGATGCCGTAAATGGTTTGTTTTGGCTGCAAAGTAATGGTTCCTGTCTTTCCCGTTTTAGTTACAGCATTAATAACAGGTGCGGAAGCTGCTGTTTTTGAACCATTTCCGCTTTTTGAAACCACAACTACATCACCAATCTTTAGTCCATTTTCCTTTACGGCAGGATTCAGGCGGTATAATTCATCCACTGTTAAGCCATATTGTTTAGAAATCCCATAAGGTGTTTCCTTTGGTGCAACCGTGTGAGTTTTCTGAGCAGAAAGCCCTAAGAAGCCGATAAGTCCTGATAAAATGAAAATCTTTTTAATCATCCCTTTTTTATAATGTTACAAAAATAATGCTTTCAGACCAATGTCGAAAATTTTGTTTAGAACAAATCGGAATGACTTCCGGTTCTGATAAGTGTTATAAGCCTGATTTCATCTGCCTGTTCCCAAATGAGAAGCCAGTCTGGCTTGATGTGACATTCCCAAAGTCCGGCATAATTGCCAGAAAGCTTGTGGGGTTTGAATTTCGGCGGAAGATTGCCTTCTGCTACCAAAAGTGTAACCGCTTCATCAAGAATTTTCAAATTCAGCCCTCTTTTTTTTAGCTAGTTTGACATCCTTTCTGAATTGATTGGTTTGCTCCAGTTTGCACATTCTAGGAGTATAATTCTTTTCTGAAATCCTCTATAGTGACAGGCGTTGCCTTTCCAGCGCGAACATCACTAATAGCTTTTTCAGTTTCCTTATTATAACGCTTATTATTATCTTCAATAATGACACTTTTTTCTTTTTCCGATAACAACTTCGCCATTTCGAGGAGTATTTTTCCTGCCTTTGTTCGTTTGTTTATTGTGATTGTGGTCATCTTGTTCATTTTTGTAAAACAAATATACAAAATTGAAATCTGAATATATTTCTATTAAATTGGCGAAATTATCAGTTCCGATTTTTGAACATCCATTAATTGATAACTGTCGGCAATCCATTGTTTGCCTGAATCTGCATAGAACACACTGAAATTGAACACTCTTTCCTGCCAGGTTCCTCCGGGATGTACTTTCACAAATAAACGCTGCAGCTGATCCAACTTCTCGGACTGCTTTATTTTTTCGGCTTTCAGAAGTCGTTTTTGCATTCTTTTGAAAGATTTCAGCTGCCGTGTTTCTTCTGCTTTCACAAGATTGACAAATGTTTTGTCCGTGAGTTCAGCTTTAGCTTTTATTTCCGAAAACAAATCAATCAAGTCCTGCTCTTTCTGCTGAAGAAGTGATTTGATTTCGTTATTATCTAATATTTTCTGATTGATGACTTCCGCAAAATTTCCGAAGAAATCTTCTATATTCAAGCCTGCTTTCTCTATTTTTCTGATGGTTTTTTCTTCCAGGAATAACATTGAGTTTCTTGGAATCAGAAGCGGGAAAGGAAGGTCAATGGATTCGAAATAATCTTTGAGCTCGATCCAGTACATAATTTCTGCGTTTCCGCCAACATAAGCCAGATTCGGCAAAATTGTTTCCTGATAGGCAGGACGAAGCACCGCATTTGGGCTGAATTTTTCGGGATGACTTTCCAGTTCTGTGAGAATTTCCTCTTCTGAAAACTTCAGATCCGTGTCCAGAATGAAGTAATCGTCGTTGGTTTTCTCAATCCGGTTTCTGGTTTCTGTTAAATAAAAGAGATTGATTTCTCTTGGATTGACCTGGACTTTGCCATAATTATCTTCCAGAAATTGTCTTTGAATCCTAGTGGTTTCGAAAAGTTGATTCGATAATAATTCTTTTCTGAAAATATCCCTGACCTGGTTTTTCAGTTCTTTTCCGTTTCCATCGATGGTCAGTAATCCGTAATCTGAAAATAACTGATTCACAAGATATCGGATGGCCTGTGTATGTGTTTTACCTTTTTGATAGGCATTTTTGATCCACAGAATGAGCTCGGTTCCGTAAAGATTATCTCTGAATTCTTTTTCGAATTGCTGAATGAAAAATGCTTCATCAATTTTAATATTCCCAACATCTCCGCCAGCATTTCCTTTTATTTCATAGTAATAGTCCCGGGTTTTGAAATGATTGATTTCATCAAAATCGTGGTCTTCCGTCGCCATCCAAAAAACCGGAACGAAATTGAATTCCGGAAAGCTGGATTTTAAAAATTCTGCCGTTTTGATGGTCTGTAAAATTTTATAAACAAAGAAAACAGGACCGGTAAAGAGATTGAGCTGATGGCCTGTTGTAATGGTAAACGTATTCCTGTCTTTTAGAGAAAAGAGAAGTTCCAATTGTTTTGGAGACATCTGCTCTTCTTCATTCTGAGAGAAAATGGTATTATAAAGAACTTCTCTTTTGTTATTGGAATAGGAATTTTGTTTTTCTACAATCTGATTTTTGACATTCTCCAAATCAAAAACTTTCCCTTGAAATCCGTCCAGATTTTTTTTCAAAAAGTCTTTTACCAATTTTGGAATGCTGTCTATATGTTGGAAATCGATGGTCATTCTGGTTGATACTGTTTATATTTCTAAAAGCAAGGTTCGCTAAGTTTTTTAACAACTTATTGTTTTACGATCCGCAAAGGCTTTTGACGCCGTCGAATCTTTGATTTTACTTAGTAAAGTTTTAAACTCCTTTTTATTTACAAATCTTGTTTTTATGTACTCATTGCAGCCCGGCTTGAACGGAGCTCTTTTTCTGAAAAAACAGCTGCTGGTAGATGCGGATGATTTTTCAGAAAAAAGCGGGAGTGGAAGACGGATAAAGCTGCCATAATTATTCTAATAAATTAATGAAAAAGATACCACACAATTCCAATATTAAGACGAAAATCATATATCGGGTAATCCGGTGCAGCAAATGACCTGTTCTGCATAAAGGTCTGGTTAATATGCTGACCTTCCAGATAGAAAAACATCCGTTTCACTTTCATATTGAAATAGACATCGGCAATTGGTCTGCCACCAATTGAATAAGGATTTGTTCCAGGTAAAACGTATTCGTTCAGCAAAGGAGAATATTCTCTAGATGCAAATTTTGTGAAATAATAGACTTTGATCCCGGTCTGGACAGTCGCTGCTTTTTTGAAAGCCGGAGCCTGGTAAAAAACATTCACCCTGCCGATAAAATCCGGGACGGGAAGTAAATCCTGGTTACTGAGAACTTTTTGGAAGAGCACTCTTCCGTTTAGATTAAATTTTCCATATTTAACCGTTGCCTCACCGCCAATCTGCGAAATATTAACTGATGAGGAACTTTGCTGCGGTTTTGCCGAACTGTCAAAATAGGTATAATTATCAATTCTGTAATAGTCTGCGAAGACCTGTGAATCAAACCATTTTGCCAGTTTCAGGGTTCCGCCAATTTGTGTTATCGTTTCATTATTAGGATTATCCAAGTAATAGTTATAATTGATATAATGAGAAGAATTGACAAGATAATTGAAGCTTGGATAAGCCGACTGGAAGTTCAGCCTTCCTTCTACAAGATAATCTTTAACCGGTTCATAAGCCAGCTCATTGGTTGTCCTGATGTAATTACCAAACTCGGAACCTTTGGAAAACTCCAAGAATGATCTGAGCTGAATTTTATCCAATAACTTAATCTGCAAATTGCCAACTGCGCCAAATCTCTGCTCTTTGAAATAACCCGGAATATTGAGCGCCGGAAAAGCATTTTTATTCCCAAAATCTATGGTCTGATGACGGAAGCCCGCATCCAGTTTGAATTTTTCATTGTCCCAAACCAAGCTAAATGTATTGCTGAGATTGTTCGAGAACTTTTTGTTGGTAAGCGGAAATTCATCAATGGATTCAGAGTTAAAGAATACCGGATTGCTAGCGGTCTCGGAAAAATAATATTTATTACCCTGATGGAAAATGGTATGTCTCAGTTTGAAAGGGTATTTTGCGGGATCAAAAGGTGAAAACTCCTGGCTGAAATAATATCTTCTGTAGCCGTATCTGGATTCTGCCCCGGAAAGGTTGGTTTCGATATTCTGCCGGTTATTAAATCTGGAATCACCACTCAAGAAAACACCTTCCAGATCCAATACACCTCCGTTTTCCTGGTTATTGACATTCTGATGAATGTAGTGCGCATAGGCCTCGTACTTGTTATTTTTGGAAACATAATGAGCGCTGAAAACCGTATTATTACTGGAAGACAGACTATTCCTGTAAAGTCCCTGAGACCTTAGTCCCATATATTCTATTGCGAAATTAAAATTTTTGCCTACATTCTGGGTATAAGTGGTTTTCAGCTGTCCGCCATTTTTCATTGAATTGTTATAGAAAAATGTAGTTGTAGGTGTCTTTACATCGTAGTAGTTGATATCATTCTCGCCTAAAATATAAAAAGATTTGTTTGTAGGAAGAAGACTTAGATTCTGCTCGGCATTCATTTCATACACCAGATCCTGAAAACCGGAACCGACATTAGCGTACTGGATTTTTCCGAAATTATCCTTCTTGTTATATTGTGTAAAGATGTATGATTTCTCTATAGCAAAGGTTGTGTCAAAAACTTTCTTTTCAGAAAATCTCTTCTTGACCAGATAATCATTGATTGTAGGCTTATATATCTCTAAGGAATCTTTCTCGCCGGAATCGACTTTAAGCGTATCGGATATCTTATTAGCGTCTGTTTTGTTGACTTGCTGAGCATTTACAAAAGCTCCAAAAACGATCAATATAATTGATAAGTATTTCATCAAGGAAATTTGGTACAAAAATACTAATTATAGTTAAACAAAAAGTCCCGCAAATTGCGGGACCTTTATTCTGTAAAATAATTAAAATTATTTTTTGATAATTTTAGTGTTTTCTACTAAACCATTTCCGTAATAAGCTTGAAGAATATATGTTCCTTTAGATAGGTTTGATACATTTAATTCTTTAGTATTACCGAAAGACTTCACTTTTTTGCCAGATAAATCGTAAATAGTTACTGACTGAATATCTTTATTAGAAGTTAAAGTAACATTATCTACAGCTGGGTTTGGATAAACCTTAAGCCCGGATTTAACTGAAGTATCATTAACAGCAAGACTTAGATCACCAGTGAATTTAAATATCCCTTGTGTTCCTGTAGGGCTATCACTAAAGAAGCCACACCATCCTGTAGTAGAATTCAAAAATTTAACCGAACCTCTTTGACCACCTTGTGCGCCTGCAATATTGTCAATAATTGTCCAAGTAAGTCCGCCATCACGAGAATACGCAGACCCTGTTCCTTGCGCAGCATCGGAATTATCACCTGTTGTAACATAAGTATTTGTTGTACCAGGAACATAATCAATATCTCCGAAAAACCAAGTTCCTGTAGCGTCTATAGGATTCCAAGTAGCACCTGCGTCTGTAGTAGAATACATTACAGCTTCTGTACTATTATCAACTGCAATTAAAATACCGTTATTTGCATCTTTGAAAGCCATTTTCCCAGATGAACCCACAACTCCTGCAGTTGCATCACCGCTTCCAAAATCTAAAACAGGCGTTGCATTAGCAGTCCAAGTAACTCCTCTGTTTGATGAACGTAAAAGTCTTCCTTTCGTAGTTCCCATCCACACACTGTTTCCTCTTACATACTTTACACCTGTAAGACCATACTCGGTACTATTTAAAGGAGCTGGTAAACCAGATACAGCAGTCCAGCTTGTCCCTCCATTAGTAGTTCTTAAAATCTGAAAATTACTACTTACAGGATCACCTGCTGTAAAACCTTCATTGGCATCCCAAAAGTAAACTACATTAGGAAAAGATGAATTAGTGTATCCCGTTGTAAGTCTTGTCCAACTTGTCCCACCGTTGGTTGTTTTATAAACAGCATTGGTATTATTTGCAGAACCAGAACCTGTATAAGCAGTAACAAGCCAAGCTGTATTGCCATCAAGAGCAAATATATCACTCACTAATGCAGGAGCAGGAATTGTACTGGTTGGAATTGAAGAGGCGGTCCAAGTAGTACCTCCATCTGTGGTTTTAGAAAAAACCTTAGGATAAGTTCCCCCTCCTGAACCATCATAAGCAGTAATCCAAACCGTATTTGGATCTGCAATAGAAATCTCTTTCACACCGTAGCTAGTTGCAAATTTTGTACCTTGGGCTGTCCAAGAATACTGAGCAAATGCTCCCACAGAAAAAGAAAGTAAACTTAGAGATAGTAAAACTTTTTTCATAATAAAAATTTTTAAAAAATTAATAACTTAATGCTAAAGTAATAAAAAAAATGCCAAATTGTATCAAAATTTACAATTTTAACATGTTTATGTAATGGTAAAGGTAATAAGATCACCTTTACCATTGTAACTTTTATTAATAGCCTGGATATTGTTTTAGGTTTGGATTGTAATTCAAAGCATTTTGACTGATTGGCATAACAAATAATTTATCATTTGCTGGCACATTACAATTCATTACACAATTTGATCCTTTTACAAGCGGAAGATTATAACGTTTGAGATCATAAAATCTTTGTCCCTCACCATAAAATTCTTTTGCTTTTTCTGTTAATATATCATTTAGCAAGTTAGTTCCAGTATAAGTAGAACCACCTCTAGAAATAGCAAAATTATTAAGCTCAGTAAGCGCTAGAGCAGATTGTCCTGTAAGGTATAATGCTTCTATCCTGTTAAGTTGAGCCTCTGCGAATCTAAAGATTTTGATATTACGATAGAAGTTACCATCTGCTGTTAACCTTGGATATTTATTAGTCCAGGCACCAGCTGGGTTATCCACAACTGGCAAACCTATGGTAGTAAGTAACCCTGCGGGTTGGACAGCTGTTGGTACACCCGGATATGTAGTGGCAGAAGTTACAGTTGTTTTTGTACTTCCTCTTCTAACATCCGGGGAATAACTTTGTGGTACTCCGTTGACTGTAGGCAAATCTGTATGTGGGAAACTATCGAAGAATGCTTTTGTAAAAAGAATTGCGCGGCGGTCTGTACTAATTCTATTATATAATGTAGGTAATGCCAAATTTGAACCTATTCCCAAAACAAGATTTGAACTTGGATTTAAATCTAACTCCCAAATAGTTTCTTTTTGATTTTCTGATCCATCTTCTGGTAATCCTGAAAAATAAGCAACATACTTATCTTTTTCAATTGGTGCAAATGACGCCGGTGAACTATTTACAATTTCCGTTGCGTATTGAAGTGCTAATTGTGCATCCCCAGCTTCCCTTCTCGTAAGGTATACTCTTGATAGAATTAATTTTGCAGCTGTTTTGCTCATAAAAACTTTCTGATCTGGTTCAGCATCAGCACCAGCCATTCCTTGATTCAAATCAGAAATTATCTGGGCGTAAACTTCAGCAACGGTAGCCCTTGCTGGCTGAATAGATGAATCATAATTCCCCAAAACTAATGGAACTCCATATTCTTGATTAATCCCAGATGTCGGTGTTGGAGAAAAATAATTAAGCAAAGTAAAATAAGAAAATGCTCTAATTATTTTTGCTTCTGCCTTCATGCGTAAAACGTTTGTACTACTTGGAACCTTCGTATTATTAATAACCATATTACAATTCATAATTGCATCATACAATGATCTATAAAGACTACTGGTGTCGTTTCCTGTAGCACTATACGTCATATTATATGTAGTACTATATGCTTTAGCACTTGTTATATAGGCATTATCTGACAATACATCTGCTATAGCCATTGCATCTGTCCCGAACGCACTCACAGAACCAACTGTTAAATAGCTTGCATTTAGGAATTTTTGAAGTTTATCTTCTGTGTTTATATCTTCTATGTTATCCTGGGTTATTGGATACAACTCTAATTCCTTATCACTGCAAGAATTAGCCGAATTAATAACTACTAAAGATGATATTATTATAAAAAACTTTTTCATTCTAATTTTTGTTTATTAATTAAAAACCAATTTGAATACCCATTGACATTGTTCTCAGTACTGGAGAAGCATACCAATATTTACCTTTTCCTGCCCAAGACCAAGAATTAGAGTTAGATTCTGGGTCATAATCTAAATCCTTATCAAATGCGTAAGTCAGTAAATTTGTTCCTCTCAAATAGATCGTTAAATTATTAATACCTATACTTTCTTTGAAAAGGCTACCAAAAGAATAGCCAATTTTCATCTCTTTCAAACGGATATGATCTCCTTTATTTATATGTCGGGAAGATTCTAATCTAGAAGTAAGTACATCTCCAACAACAGCTTTGGGATTTGAAGCACCATAATTTTCTGCACCAGGTGCATCCGTCCAGCTATCATATAGCGCATCATTGACTTGATTTCTTGTTGGAAATGCTCCATCATGAATTGTATAAGAATGAACGCCATTATGTACATAGAAATCAAATTGACCAGAAAGCATAAAGCTTAAAGTTAGATTCTTATATTTAAATTCATTTGTTAATCCAATATTATAAACTGGAAAAGCACTTTTTCCCATAAAAGCGGGATCAGCAAGTCTTCTATCGTTCGTTACATCTGTTTTCGAACCATCTGTATAAAACAATGCCTGTCCAGCCTTAATTCCTTTTGAGGGATCATCTGCTTGAGCAATACCTGCAAACAAAACAGCATAATATTCTCCAAAGATATGGCCCGGCACCAATGACACAAACTTATTATTAGCATCATCAGTATCACTATTTGGATCTGGATACACAGATTGATTTAATTTATCCAACATAGTTTTAGAATATGCTCCATTGGCATTAATAGACCATCTAAAGTTTTGTGTCTGAACCGGTGTAGCTTCAATCGTAAGCTCAAACCCTTTGTTATCAATAGTACCAACATTGTCATAATATGAAGAAGGTCCTCCGGTTTCAGTAGCCGGAAAAGCCAAATAAATTGCATCTTCTGTTACTTTATGATAATAATCCAAAGTGAATTTTAAGCGATCGTTGAAAAGCCCAATATCTGCTCCTATATCTAAATGTTTTGATTTTTCCCACTGCAAGTCTGGATTACCTGGATTACTTATGCCCCCATATCCTCCAAGACCTCCCCAGCCTCCTTGTGAGGCATTATAACCAACAGTAGCATAGGAGTTATATTGGGCTCCCCATTGATCTGCATATGGAATGTTTCCTAATATACCATAACTCCCTCTGAATGTAAGCGTAGAAAACATTCTTGGTGCAAAAGACTCGTTTTTAACATTCCAAGATCCTGCTACTGACCAAAAATTACCCCATCTGTTATTACTCCCTAAAGTTGAGTTACCATCTCTTCTTAACTGTCCTGAAACAGTATATTTATTATCATAAATATAATTTAATCTTCCGAAGTAACCTATCTGAGTCCAGTAATAATCATCTCCATAACTAAGAACAGTTCCATCTTCTGCAAATTGGAAATATGGTCTTATATCCGTCATACGGAATGATATATTTGTCAAATTTCCATATCTGTGGTTTTGATACTCCATCCCAGCAAGAACTTCCAAGTTATGTTTTTCTGCAAAAACATTTCTATAAGAGAAACTGTTTGACCAGTTATAATCCCAAATATCTGTTCTTGCATCTTGCAACATACCATATTCTGGATCTTGTGCTGTATATATAGGATGACCAGGTGCAATAATTTGTAATTCTCTCATTGTTTGATATTGCGTACCAAATAATGAATTGAAAGAAACATTTTTCATGAATTGATAATCCATATTAGCTGAAGCTAAAAATGTATTAATCCAGGATGTCTGCGTTGCATTTTTTAATATTGAAGCTGGATTAAAACCTTCTGTCATATCAGGCGTATCCCATGCTTCTTGGTTGAACGTTCCATCATAATTATAAACTGGGCGTAACGGAGAAAGCATGATAGAATTAGTAACTGGATTAGCAGAAGCTCGCCCCCCTAAATAAGTATTCCTTTTAACATTCGAATAGTTTAAGTTAACTCCAAATTTTAACTTATCTGACGCCTTATGATCTATTGCAGCATTCAAACTTATCCTATCAAATTTAGCTGACTTCACCAAAGGCTCATTTTGATAATAAGAACCTCCTAATCTAAAAGATGTATTCTCTCCACCACCGGACGCTCCAAAATTATATGTATTTACAATTGAAGAACTCCTGTTAACTACCTTTGTCCAATCTGTATAATTGTGAGTATCTTTAATATTCTCTTTTGTAGTATAAGTAGGAATATATGTATCAAGATAGTATTGTGTTGCATCAGCAAGACCCGAAAAAGTAGGAATAGCACCTACTCCCTGGCTATTCCACATCAAAATACCACCATATTTAATATACTCGTCACCAGTCATGAGATCCAGCTTGTCATAAGCTCTATCTTGAATACCTGTCTCCGAGGAAAACTCAAACCTAGTTTTTTGATTAAACTTACCCTTTTTAGTTTTGATAATAATGACTCCGTTTGCGCCTCTGGATCCATATAATGCGGTAGAAGATGCATCTTTCAATACGTTAACAGACTCTATAGAGTTTGGATCAATTGAAGCTAGGGGATTCCATGATTCCATCATTTGTGCATTATCCGCCCCTTTACCAATAACAATACCATCAATTACATAAAGTGGATTTGGCGTTCCAATTAAAGAACTAACACCTCTAATAATCACCATATTAGAAGACCCAGGATCTCCACTTGCAGAGGAAAAATTCAAACCAGCAACTCTACCATTAAGAACTTCATCAACAGTAGAAAAAGGTGTAGATTCAAAGTTTGCCTTGGAAACAACACTATATGAACCAACTTTTTGTGCAGGATCAAGTTTTACACCCCCTACTAAAACTACCTCTTCAATTTCTTTGGTTTTAGTTGTGGTATCACTTTTTTTCTTTTGTGCCATCAATGCCTGTCCCGTAAAGAACAATACGCCAACGGACAACAATCGTAATTTTACATTCATATTAACACTATTTAATTATAATCTGCAAATATGTTAAAAAAAATTAACAGCCGCAAAATATCCTTGAGAATTCTGGGGTGTATTTTATATTTTATTTAAGTAATTATAAATTTTAATGAAATCGAAGCCAAAAAAACAACTATTAAATATGAACATAGAATTGATTTATGTTAATATCATAAATTTTTCACAATGAGTTTGTATTTATTTAGAATTAATATAAATTAGAGTGGACCATAAAAAAGGATCGCCTAAGCGATCCTAATCCTATGATTTTTAAAAGTTTATTTCAGCTTTTTCTTAATAGCAACTTCTTCATAAACTTCAAGGATATCACCAACTTCTATGTCATTATATCCTTTTATATTAAGACCACATTCGTAGCCTTTGGTAACTTCTTTAACATCGTCCTTGTAACGTTTCAAGCTTTCTAGCTCTCCGTCGAATTTCACAATGCCATCACGTAGCAACCTGATTTTGGAATTTCTGGTCACTTTACCTGTAAGAACCATACATCCTGCAATGGATCCGACTTTAGATATCTTAAACACTTCCCGTATTTCAACATTACCAATCACCTGCTCCTGGATTTCCGGAGAAAGCAAGCCTTCCATAGCTTCTTTTACCTCATCAATAGCTTTATAGATAATAGAATAAGTTCTGATTTCCACTTCTTCCTTGTCTGCAATATCTTTAGCATTCACACTTGCTCTAACATTGAATCCAATAACAATCGCATCTGACGCTGCCGCTAGTAAGATATCACTTTCTGTAATCTGACCAACGCCTTTGTGAAGAATATTAACCTGAATTTCTTCAGTCGATAACCTCTGAAGCTGATCAGACAATGCTTCTACAGATCCGTCCACATCTCCTTTAAGAATGATATTCAATTCTTTGAAATCTCCTAAAGCGATACGACGTCCAATCTCATCAAGTGTGAGGTGTTTCTTGGTTCTGATCGATTGCTCACGTTGTAACTGCTCTCTTTTATTTGCAATAGTTTTGGCTTCTTTTTCATCAGCAAAAACCCTGAATTTATCTCCGGCTGTGGGTGCTCCGTCTAGACCAAGAATTGTAACAGGAATAGATGGCCCGGCTTTTTCCATTGCTCTGCCACGCTCGTCCAGCATTGCTTTTACTTTACCGTGGTTTTTACCTGCCAGCACATAATCTCCAACAGTCAGAGTTCCATTCTGAACCAACATTGTTGCTACATAGCCACGTCCTTTATCCAAAGCAGCTTCAATCACTACTCCGCTAGCCTGTTTATTCGGATTTGATTTTAATTCTAATAATTCAGCCTGCAAAAGGACTTTCTCCAGTAATAGTTCAACATTATTACCAAATTTAGCAGAAATCTCTTGTGCCTGAACATTTCCACCCCATTCTTCTACCAAGACATTCATTGCAGAAAGCTGCTCTCGGATTTTATCCGGATTGGCGTTAGGCTTATCCACTTTATTGATTGCGATAATCATTGGAACGCCAGCCGCCTGAGCGTGAGCAATTGCTTCTTTGGTCTGAGGCATTACATCATCATCGGCAGCAACCACAATAATTGCAATATCGGTAACTTGTGCACCTCTGGCTCTCATCGCTGTAAACGCTTCGTGACCTGGCGTATCTAAGAATGTAATTCTTTGTCCGTTTTCCAATTTCACATTATAAGCACCAATATGCTGAGTAATCCCTCCGGATTCACCGGCGATTACATTTGTTTTTCTAACATAATCCAGCAACGATGTCTTACCGTGGTCTACGTGTCCCATGACCGTTACAATAGGTGCTCTTGGAAGCAAGTCTTCTTCAGCATCCGGTTCTTCCTCAGCAGCCGCTTCCTCGATATCAGCATCGGAGAATTCGATTTTATAACCAAATTCATCAGCTACCAATGTTAAAGTATCAGCTTCAAGACGCTGGTTCATCGTCACCATAACTCCCAGAGAGAAACAAGCAGAAATCACTTCTGTTGCGCTTACATTCATTAATGAAGCCAATTCGCTGACAGTAATAAATTCAGTTACTTTGAGTGTTCTGTCCTGAGCATCCATTTCCTGCTGAAGTTCATCTTGTTCCCTTCTCCAGGTTCTTTTTTCTTTTCTATGTTTAGATCCTTTGGATTTACCTCCTTTGTTAGTCAGTTTTTCCAGAGTTTCTTTAATTTGATTTTTTACCTGCTCATCAGTAAGTTCAACAGGCATTACACGGGACTGACCTCGGTTGTTATTGCCACCTCGGTTGTTATTTCCCGGGCGGTTGTTATTATTTCCGCCACGGTTTCCACCTTGGTTGTTTCCACCCTGGCCTTGCGGGCGATTGTTATTTCCGCCTTGCCCTTGTCCTTGTCTGTTTCCTCCGCCTTGCTGATTATTATTTTGTCCGGCATTATTTTGCCCGGGCGTATCTTTTGTAATACGCTTTCTTTTTTTCTTAGCAGCATTATTGTTAGAGTTGGATTTTGGCTTATTAAACTGCGAAAGATCGACAGTTTCTTTCAAAATCTTCGGACCGTCTAGCTTCTGATAAACCGTTTCAATCTTTTGAGGCTCATCATTTTCCTGAACTTCCGGCTTTTCCTGTTGTACAGGTTTTTCAGCAACCACTTCCGGTTTCTTCTCCGGCTGCGCTGGCGAAGATGGCTTTGGTTCCTCTTCTTTTTTAGAAACTTTTGGTTTGTTTCCTTCAAGTTTGGAAAGGTCAATCTTATCCAAAACTTTAAATTCCTGCTTTTCTTCTCTTTTCGGAGCTTCTTCCTTAGGCTCTTCTTTTTGCAGCACCGGTTCCTCCTTTACGACTGGCTCTTCCACCGGCTTTTTAGGATCAAGATCTATTTTACCTAAAACTTTGGTTTCAGGCTTCAGGTTTGCTTTGGCTCTTATAACCTCAGGCGCTTTTTCCTCAATTGCTAATTTTTCATCAGGAACTTTAGAAATCACAACCTCATGAGAAGCTTTTCTCTGTTCTCCATCTTTTCGGAACTCAGCTTCTAATGCAGAAAATGCCTGTTCTTCCAATAGAGCGTTAGGATTACTATCCACAGCTATTCCTTTGCTCTGGAGATATTCCACAGCTCTGGGTATAGAAATGTTTAGTTCTTTAACGGCTTTATTTAATCTTATTTTTGGCATAAATATTAATTTGCTTTTGGCTTTTAGCGTTTTAAGCTTTCAAGCTTTTATTTTTCTTTTTATTAAGTTTAGTTTCAGATTTTTTTTAAAATCCATTATTAAATTATCCTTCAAGTTCTTCTCTCAGAATATTTTTCACTTCTTCGATTGTTTCCTCTTCCAGGTCAACAATGTTTAATAACGCTTCAGTATCTTTATCCAGAACACTTCTTGCAGTATTCAGGCCAACTTTCTTGAACTCATCAATAATCCAGGATTCAATCTCATCGGCAAATTCTACCAATTCAACATCATCATCCTCGGAAGTTTCTCTGTAAACATCAATTTCAAAACCGGATAGCCAAGAGGCCAGCTTAATATTCTGCCCCTGCTTACCGATCACTTTAGAGATCTCATCAACCGGTGTATAAACTAATGCGTAATTCGTATCCTGATTAACCTCAATTTTATTGATGGTAATATTTCCCAAAGCCCTCTTAACAAGAATTTCAGGATTTTTAGACCACTGAATGACATCAATATTTTCGTTTCTCAATTCTCTTACAACGCCGTGAATTCTTGAGCCTTTCACCCCAACGCAAGCGCCGACAGGATCTATTCTGTCATCATAAGCATCCACAGCAATTTTTGCTTTTTCACCCGGGATTCTAACTACTTTTTTCAGAATGATCGTTCCGTCCTGAATTTCCGGAATCTCCAGCTCCAGCAATTCTTCCAGGAATTTAGGTGCTGTTCTGGAAACAATGATCTGTGGTTTTGACCCTCGGAAATCGACACTTTCCACAATCGCTCTCACATTATCTCCCTTTTTGAAAAAATCTGAAGGAATCTGGTTTTCTTTCGGAAGGATGAATTCATTGCCTTCATCATCAAGCAAAATAACGTGCTTATGACGGATATGATGCACCTCACCTACAATCAGCTCACCAATCTTATCACGGAACTGCTCATATAATGTTGCATTAAAGTGTTCCTGGATTTTAGTTGCCAGGATCTGCTTCAGTGTCAGAATATTTCTTCTCCCTAGTTTAGAAACCGGGATTTCCTGAGTATACTCTTCACCTACTTCAAATGTAGGATCTATTTTTCTAACTTCAGAAATTTCGATCTCAAGATCATCATCTTCAGACATTTCATCTTCCACAATCGTTTTATTAAGGAAAATCTGAAAGTCTCCTTTGTCCGGATTTACAATAACATCAAAATGATCATCAGAGTCATATCTTTTTCTCAAAAGCGTCTTAAGAGAATCCTCGATAATCGCCATCAGATCGATTTTGCTAATATTTTTTATTTCTTTAAAATCACCAAAGGCTTCTATTAAAGCTAAATTATCCATATTAATTTATAAATGATAATTGATGATTGATAATTGATTTTATTCCGAATCAATATCTTTCATCATATTGTTAAAATTTTATTACTACCAATGCTTTTTTAATTTCCGAATAAGGTATTTCCTTATCCTCTACCACATCCTCTTTTCCTTTACCAATCAACTTTGGACGCCTGTACTCTAATCGGATTACAATTTTCTCTTCATCAACATTTACCAGCTCTCCTTCAACTCTGGAATCATCACTTAACAATACATCGATTGCCCTTCCAATGTTCTTTCTAAACTGCCTCGGAGATTCCAGCGGCTCACTTAATCCTGCAGACATTACCTGCAGTCCAAAATCGTGCACCTCACGGTCAAGATTAAACTCTACAGCCCTGCTGGCGTCAAGACAATCCTGTAAAGAAACACCATTGTCTCCATCCAGGATAACAGTGATATCAGAAGAAGGAGAAATTTTCAGATCAATTAAAAAAAGATCCGGTCTTGTCTCAAGAAACTCATTAATCAGTCGGGTTACTTCTGCTTTAAAATCCATATTATTCTGCAAGTTACATCTACGAAAAAAGGCATTCTTGCGAAAGCCTTTCCATTTTTCCCGTAAATCTTTTGCAAAGATAATTATTTTTTCTTTAATATACAAGAACTCAATCATTTCAATTATACATACTGCAAGCAATTTTTTCTTATTTTTGCCAAAATTTAAAATTTATTCTTAGTGAATATTACAATTGTTGGAACCGGATATGTTGGGCTGTCAAATGCTGTTTTGCTAGCGCAACATCATAATGTAATTGCCCTGGACATTATTCCGGAAAAGGTTGAAATGCTGAACAATAAGCAATCTCCTATTGACGACACTGAAATTACGGAATTTCTGAAAACCAAAAATCTGAATCTAAAGGCAAGTCTTGATAAAGACGAGGCCTATAAAAATGCGGACTTTATTATAGTAGCCACCCCAACAGATTACGACCCCTCTACCAATTACTTCGACACCAGCAGTGTTGAAAATGTGATAAAAGAGGTTAAAACCAATAACCCAAAAGCAGTTGTCATTGTAAAATCTACTGTACCTGTTGGCTTTACAGAAAATCTGAAAAAAGATTTAGAATTTGACAATATTATATTTTCTCCGGAATTTTTGAGGGAAGGCAAAGCACTTTACGATAATCTTTACCCGTCGAGAATTATTATTGGTGAACAAAGCGAGCGTGCAACAATTTTTGCGGATCTTCTGAAAGAAGGCGCCATAAAAAAAGACATCCCTACTCTTTTTACCAATGCCACCGAGGCAGAAGCTATCAAGTTATTCTCTAATACGTATCTTGCAATGCGTGTGGCTTACTTCAATGAGCTGGACAGTTATTCCCAAATCCATGGATTGGACAGCCGTCAGATTATAGAAGGTGTGGGACTGGATCCAAGAATCGGTTCTCATTATAATAATCCATCTTTTGGTTATGGCGGTTATTGTCTTCCAAAAGACACCAAACAATTGCTGGCCAATTATAATTCGGTTCCCAATAATCTTATCCAGGCTATTGTGGATGCTAATCGTACAAGGAAAGATTTTATTGCGGATTCTATTTTAGAAAAAAAACCTAAGAAAGTTGGTGTTTATCGATTAATAATGAAATCCGGGTCAGACAATTTTCGGGCCTCTGCAATACAAGGCATTATGAAAAGGATCAAAGCCAAAGGCGTGGAAGTAGTTGTTTATGAGCCAGTTCTGAAAGAAGAGTCTTTTTTTGGTTCGAAGGTTTTTCGGGATTTGGATGCATTTAAACAAGAATGTGACGTTATCATATCCAACCGAAATACACCGGAACTGGAGGACGTCAAGGAAAAAGTATATACCCGAGATTTATTCGGAAACGATTAAAAAATTAAAGTTTTTATAAAAACCATTTATGAAAAATATAATAATTACCGGAGGTGCCGGTTTCATCGGTTCTCACGTTGTTAGAGAATTTGTGAAAAACAATCCAGATTCTAAAATCATCAACCTTGATGCTTTAACTTACGCTGGCAATCTTGAAAACCTGAAAGACATCGAAAACGAGTCTAATTACGTTTTCGAAAAAGCAGATATTACAAAACCCGAAGAACTGAGAAAAGTCTTCGAAAAATACAATCCTGATGCAGTTGTTCATCTGGCTGCGGAAAGTCATGTGGACAGAAGTATTACAGATCCGAACGCGTTTATCAATACCAACGTCAACGGAACTGCCAATCTTCTCAATCTTTGCATCGAATTCTGGACGCTTAATCCGGATCACACCCACGGAAGATTCCCGAATGAACCCCGGAAAAATTTATTTTACCACGTTTCAACGGATGAAGTTTACGGCAGTTTAGGTGAGACTGGCTTTTTCTTAGAGACTACTCCTTACGACCCGCAATCGCCTTATTCTGCATCCAAAGCAGCTTCTGACCATTTGGTAAGAGCTTATGGTAACACTTACGGAATGCCGTTTATTGTTTCTAACTGTTCCAATAACTACGGACCAAATCATTTTCCGGAGAAATTAATTCCGCTCTGTATTTCCAATATTCTTAATGAAAAACCGTTGCCGATCTATGGTGACGGGAAATATACAAGAGACTGGCTTTATGTGATTGACCACGCCAGAGCAATTCATCAGATATTCAATGAAGCTAAGACTGGTGAAACTTACAACATCGGAGGTTTCAACGAGTGGCAAAATATTGATCTTGTAAAGGAATTGATCAAACAATTGGACGCAAAACTAGGCAAACCGGAAGGTTATTCAGAACAACTGATTACTTATGTAAAAGACAGACCCGGCCACGACAAACGCTACGCTATTGATGCTACTAAACTGAACAAAGATCTTGGCTGGAAACCATCTGTCACGTTTGAAGAAGGGCTCGGAAAAACCATCGACTGGTATCTGGAAAATAAAGAATGGCTGGAACACGTGACTTCCGGAGATTATCAGAAATATTACGAAAGCCAATATTCTTAAAAACAGTAACCAAAATTCAAACTATGAAAGGAATTATTCTCGCAGGCGGTTCCGGTACCAGACTTTACCCTTTAACCATTGCAGTAAGCAAGCAGCTGATGCCGGTTTATGACAAACCAATGATCTATTATCCGCTTTCAACATTGTTGCTGGCTGGGATTAAAGATATTTTGATTATCACCACACCGCATGATCAGGAAGGTTTTATCAAACTTTTGGGAGACGGATCTCAGATTGGCTGTAACATCCAGTACAAAGTTCAGCCAAGTCCGGATGGTCTTGCACAGGCTTTTATTCTGGGTGATGAATTTATCGGAAACGATGCTGCAGCTCTGGTTTTGGGTGATAATATTTTCTATGGTTCCGAAATGGGAACTTTGCTGAAAAATAAAACCAATCCTGACGGAGGCGTTGTTTTCGCCTACCATGTTTCTGATCCTGAAAGATATGGTGTTGTGGAATTTGATGAAGATTTCAAAGCATTATCCATTGAAGAAAAACCATTGAAGCCAAAATCCAATTATGCCGTTCCCGGACTTTATTTTTACGATAATGACGTTGTGGAAATTGCAAAAAACATTAAGCCTTCCCCAAGAGGTGAATTGGAAATTACAGATGTGAATAATGTTTATCTAAGCAATGGCAAGCTGGAGGTCGGTGTCTTGGACAGAGGAACAGCCTGGCTGGACACAGGAACTTTTGATTCTTTGCAGGACGCTTCCGAATTTGTAAGTGTTATTGAAAAGAGGCAAGGCTTCAAGATCGGATGTATAGAAGAAATTGCCTTCAGGAATAAATTCATCAATGAAGAAAAACTTCTGGAAACCGCAGCAAAATACGGTAAGAGCGGATATGGAGAATATCTGAAAAACCTTATAAAATAAATTAAAATAAAACACAAATGAGTGATTCTCAAAAGCAACAATGGACGGAAACAATAGAATCCAGCCACTCGCTTTTAGATCTTAATCTTAAAGAAGTATGGCGTTATAAGGATCTGGTTTATATGTTCGTAAAGCGGGATTTTGTATCCAGCTTCAAGCAGACAATTCTTGGCCCTATCTGGTTTTTTATCAATCCCATTTTTACAACTATTGTTTATCTCGTTGTTTTTGGGAATATTGCTAAATTATCGACGGATGGCGCTCCTAAAATCCTGTTTTATCTGGCGGGAATCACTTTATGGAATTACTTTTCGACTTGTCTTAACTCTACTTCCAACGTTTTTACAGCTAATGCCAGTATTTTTGGAAAAGTATATTTCCCGAGGCTAGTAATGCCTTTATCCATAGTCTTTTCAAACCTGATGAAACTGGGCGTACAAATGGCCTTGTTCTTAGTGGTTTTCTTTTATTATTTATTTCAGGGAGAAGTACAGCCTAATTGGTGGATATTGGCAACGCCTTTCCTGATTGCATTGATGGCAATTTTTGCATTGGGATTGGGAATGATATTTTCTTCATTAACCACCAAATACAGAGACTTACAGATGTTACTATCTTTTGGGATCAGTTTGTATATGTATGCCACTCCGGTAATTTATCCGGCATCCAGTCTTAAAGGGGTTTTCAGGACTATATCTTACTACAATCCGCTCACCGGAATTTTCGAATGTTTCAAATACGCCTGGTTAGGTGTAGGAGATTTCAGCCCTGTGATGCTGATTATAAGTACTGTGATTATTCTTGTTATTCTGGCAATTGGAACCGTGATTTTCAATAAGGTGGAAAAAGGTTTTATGGATACCGTTTAAATCCTAATTATAATGAATTGGATCAAGTTCTTCAAAACATTAAAAAAATATTATTATCTCGAGCCTGCTTTTGATAATATTATAACTGATTATAGGAAAGTAGAAAACCTTAAAAAAAAGTATAACTGCAATATTGATTACCGCGTAAGAATCTCATATGATGATGTAGAAAACTTCCAAATCGGAAGAAATGTTTATATCGGTGCATATTCCGTCATTTTTGTGATGAACGAAAACGATAAAAGAGACTGCCAATTAATCATAGGAGATGACACTTACATTGGGGAACAGAATAATATCCGTGCTGCCGGAGGAACAATCAGAATCGGGAAAAAATGCTTAATTTCTCAGCAGGTAAGTATTATTGGATCCGATCATAATTATAAAAAAGGAATCAACATCCAGGACCAGCCTTGGAAAGAAGAAAACAGCGGTGTAGAAATTGGAGATGATGTGTGGATTGGCTGCTCTGTACAAATAATGGCAGGTGTTAGAATAGGCAATGGAGCTGTAATTGCCGCAGGAAGTGTAGTTACAAAAGATGTAGAAGAGAATACAGTAGTCGCAGGAGTTCCCGCAAAATTTATAAAACACAGAGAATGAAACCTATCGCAATAAAAGCAGAAGACATTTCGAAACAGTACCGGCTTGGACAAGTCGGGACAGGAACCCTGTCGCATGATCTTAACCGCTTCTGGCACAGAATCAGAGGAAAAGAAGATCCTTATTTACGAATTGGTGAAGTTAATGACAGAACGACAAAGGGTAATAGTGACTATGTCTGGTCTCTGAGAGATATCAACTTCGAAATAGAACAAGGCGATGCTGTAGGAATTATAGGAAGAAACGGAGCAGGAAAATCAACATTATTAAAATTACTGAGTAAGGTCACAAAACCAACTACCGGAAAAATATACACCAACGGCAGAATTGCTTCACTTCTGGAAGTGGGAACAGGATTCCACCCAGAGATGACAGGCCGTGAAAATGTTTTCCTAAACGGTGCTATTCTTGGGATGACAAGAAAAGAAATCACTCGTAAATTCGATGAAATAGTAGATTTCTCTGGTGTTGAAAAGTATATTGATACGCCTGTAAAGCGATACAGTTCCGGGATGTATGTCCGATTAGCATTTGCTGTTGCAGCCCATTTGGAATCAGAAATATTGATTGTGGATGAAGTTCTGGCTGTAGGCGACTTGGAATTCCAAAAAAAATGTCTCGGCAAAATGGGTGATGTGAGCAATGGGGAAGGAAGAACCGTTTTGTTCGTGAGTCACAATATGGCTTCTATCAAACAGCTCTGCAACAAAGGAATTTTTCTTGAGAAAGGTAATATAAGATATGACGGGAATATTGATGAATGTATCAATCTTTATTCCAATGATAATATCTCTGCAGATTCCTCCATTCTGGAGATATTAAGTATCAAAGACCCTAACCTAAGTATTTCTCATTTTTCGGTTAACGGAATCACGGGAACGATGGTTCCTATGAATTTTGATGACAATAACCTGACCATTCGAATTGAAGGAGAACTGAAAGAAGATGCAGAATTTGAACTGGAATCTTTATTTTTCAATAACTTTGATATCCCGATGATGTTCTATGCACCTGGCCATTATGAAGGTGTTAAAAAATATCCTAAAGGTAGATTTGTCATAGAAAAAACGATTCGTCTTCCTGAAGGAATGAATAAAGGAAATCTTTATATGCAGACATACCTTGCAAACCCCGGAAAAAAAATGTACACTGATCTCAAAAACAAGATCAGGATCGAATTCGAAGGGACAAGAATGCAGACAGGATGGGTTTTCCAAATAGATAGTGCCGGAATTTTATATTTAAAATAATTTTGAAAAAAAAATTCATCACATACGGAAGTAATCAGTTTCGTCAATCTGCTTTAAGAATTTCGGAAGAAGCAAAATCATTGAATATTTTTGATGAAACACAACGGTATGATTTTCCGGATCTTCCGGCTGCTTTAAAAGCATCTCCTCTATTTCTGGATGACAAAAAAGGCGGCTACTGGATCTGGAAAGCTTTTGTGATCTATGACAGTCTGAAAAGACTCAATGAAGGAGATATTTTGGTTTACGCGGATTCCGGTTGTGAATTGAAAAATAATATAACCGGCTGGAATGAAAAATTTGATTACCTGAAAAGTAATGATGCCGTTTTCTTCCAGTACCGGGATAATAAAAATTATGGCTGGAATCACTTTAACCCAGCTTATACAGACAGCCCAAAATTAAAATACTGGATTAAAAAAAGAACCATAGATCACTTCCAGGCCATCTTTAGCAACGATACAAGTTGGCTTGAGAAGAATAAACTGATGGCAGGTTTTATTTTGATTAAAAAAAACCAGCTTACCATACAGCTTATCAAAGACTGGCTGGACATTATGCTTTTTTATCCGGAACTGGTCATAGATCCGCTGATAGATGAACGGCATGAGCAATTACCAGGTTTTTCATCTCACAGGCACGATCAAAGCATATTGTCCATCATCGTCAGGTTTTACGAATCGAAAATAAAGCTTAAAATTCTGGATGAGTGCAGTGAAGGAGATTATCCCGACCAAATTCTGAAAGCATCACGACGGAAGGATAAAATTAACAAAAAAAAAATAACCGATTTTTTTAAGACAATTTATTATAAAATCAATGGATAAAAATTCAAAAATATATGTGGCTGGCCACCGTGGATTGGTGGGCAGTGCCATTCTCCGGGCTTTGGAAAAGCAAGGATTTACAAATATCATTACAAAAACTTCTGAACAAGTGGACTTGCGTGATTATCAGCAAACTGCTGATTTTTTTGCAGAAGAAAAACCGGAATACATCTTCCTGGCCGCCGCAAAAGTGGGCGGGATCCAGGCCAATAACACTTACAGAGCTGAATTCCTGTACGATAATATGATGATCCAGAATAATGTGATTCATCAGGCACATGTCAATCATGCTAAGAAATTATTGTTTCTTGGTTCCAGCTGCATCTATCCGAAAATGGCACCTCAGCCGTTGAGGGAAGATTCTTTGTTAACAGGAACTTTGGAACCGACGAATGAACCTTATGCGATTGCTAAAATTGCAGGAATCAAAATGTGCGATGCTTACAGAAGCCAGTACAATGACAATTTTATCTCGGCGATGCCTACGAATATGTATGGCCCGAACGATAATTATGATCTTAATAATTCCCACGTTTTACCGGCTTTGCTAAGAAAATTCCATGAAGCTAAGGAGCAAAACCATCCGGAAGTTGTGGTTTGGGGCACAGGAACACCGTTGCGTGAGTTTTTACATTCTGATGATCTTGCGGAAGCCTGTATCTTTCTGATGCAGAATTATGATGATTTTGGACACGTGAATGTCGGGATCGGAGAAGATATCAGCATCAGGGACCTGGCGTTACTGGTGAAGAAAATTGTCGGTTATGAAGGCAATCTGGTTTGGGACACTTCAAAACCGGACGGGACACCGAGAAAACTGATGGATGTGTCCAAAATCAATGCGATGGGCTGGAAAGCAAAAATCGGGTTGGAAGAAGGTATCAGGGACGTGTATGAGAAGAAATTCAAAAACTAAATGCTGATCTGTCTCTCCATATTAGGTGGCGGCCGAGGCAATGACCTGTTCCAGTTTATGCACGCAGATGCGTTTTGCAGAAGAAACGGCGTGACTTTTTACTCACCGACTTTCACAGAAAAATACTGCAAAGATTTTCCCAATCTTCCAGAGTCACCTAAAACGCCTTATCTGATTAAGAAACTGTTGTACAATAAATATTATAAAAAAATTAATCCAAACTGTATCATCGGTTTTACAGATGAAAAGGAAATCCCAAAATACAGAGAGCAGATCAAAAAAGATTATTTAGTTAATTTTTGTTATGGATGGTTTTTTAATAATGATTTTTACAGAGAAGAAGACATCAGGCATTATCAAAAACTGTTTGAGCCAAAAGTGGATAAAGAAGCTTTAAAACAAAAATATCTTCAACTTAATGATGATGAAAAAATCATCAGCATTCATATCAGGCGGGGCGATTACAAAGATTTTATGGAAGGAAAATATTTCTTCGATGATGATCTTTATATCAGGAAAATCAAGGAATTCCTTGCATCAATCCCAAAGGGGAATTACAAATTCTTAATCTGCACCAATGATGACAACTTTGACCTGGAACGGTACAAAAAAGAATTTGGAAATGTTATCCGGTCCAAAGAAGGACCGATTGAGGATCAGTATCTGATTTCTCAGACGCATTATCTTTTAGGAGCCCCTTCCACATTTTCTCAGTGGGCAAGTGTGATGGGAGAAGTTCCCTATTATCATATCTATCATCCGGAAGAAACCATTACGGAAGACAAAATAATTAAAGAAATAAGAGGTTACAAATACAAAACGAAATAATGAAAACGGCATTAATAACAGGCGTTACAGGACAGGATGGTTCTTATCTGGCAGAGCTGCTTTTAGAAAAAGGCTACAAAGTTCACGGGATCAAAAGAAGAGCATCATCATTCAATACTCAGAGAATCGATCATCTATATGTAGATCAGCACGAGAAACACGTAAATTTCAAGTTACATTACGGTGATTTGACAGATTCGACCAACATTATCAGAATCATCCAGGAAGTGCAGCCGGATGAAATTTATAACCTTGGAGCAATGTCCCACGTGAAGGTATCCTTTGATTCACCGGAATATGTTGCCAATGTAGACGGCATCGGAACCTTGAGGATTCTGGAAGCCGTCCGGATTCTTGGTATGGAAAAGAAAACCAGAATCTACCAGGCTTCAACCTCAGAATTATACGGCGGTTTGGAAGAAAATAAAAATGCGGCCGGTTTTTATGATGAGAATTCGCCGTTTTATCCACGCTCGCCTTATGGTGTGGCAAAGATCTACGGCTTCTGGATCACAAAAAACTACCGTGAAGCCTATAATATGTATGCCTGCAACGGCATTTTATTTAACCACGAATCTCCCAGAAGAGGCGAAACTTTCGTTACCAGAA
>CAJYLO010000012.1 GCA_913776245.1 uncultured Chryseobacterium sp. | reverse complement strand
AATGGAAGAACTCAGAGAAGATCTAAGTACGGTGCTAAGAGACCTAAACCAGGACAAGCTGCTGCAGCGCCTGCAAAAGGTAAGAAAAAATAATCATTAAATAAGGTACAGAAACAATGAGAAAGACAAAAGCGAAAAAAAGACCGTTGTTACCAGATCCGAAGTTTAATGATCAATTGGTAACGAGATTCGTAAACAATCTGATGCTTGACGGTAAAAAGTCAATCGCATTCAAAATTTTCTATGATGCATTGGATATCGTAGAAACTAAAAAAGGTGAAACTGAGAAAACAGCCCTTGAAATCTGGAAAGATGCATTAACTAACGTAATGCCTCACGTAGAAGTACGTTCCAGAAGAGTAGGTGGTGCTAACTTCCAGATCCCCATGCCAATCAGAGCAGATAGAAAAATTTCTATGGCAATGAAATGGTTAATCAAGTATTCTAAAGCTAGAAATGATAAGTCTATGGCTTTGAAATTAGCTAACGAAGTGGTAGCTGCTTCAAGAGAAGAAGGTGCAGCTTTCAAAAAGAAATCTGATACTCACAAAATGGCGGAGGCTAACAAGGCTTTCTCACACTTTAAATTCTAATTAGAAATGAGTAGAGATCTTAAATTTACAAGAAATATTGGTATTGCTGCGCACATTGATGCTGGTAAAACTACGACGACTGAAAGGATTTTATTCTATACAGGTGTGAACCACAAAATTGGAGAGGTTCACGATGGTGCTTCTACAATGGACTGGATGGAGCAGGAAGCAGAAAGAGGTATTACCATTACTTCTGCTGCAACGACTTGTAACTGGAATTTCCCAACAGATCAAGGTAAGAAATTACCTGAAACAAAACCTTACCACTTCAACATCATCGATACACCGGGACACGTTGACTTCACCGTAGAAGTAAACAGATCTTTGAGAGTATTGGATGGATTGGTATTCCTTTTCTCTGCCGTAGACGGTGTAGAGCCTCAGTCTGAAACCAACTGGAGACTTGCTGATAACTACAAAGTGGCGAGAATGGGATTCGTAAACAAAATGGACCGTCAAGGTGCTGACTTCTTGAACGTTGTAAAACAAGTAAAAGAAATGTTAGGATCTAACGCCGTTCCAATCGTTTTACCAATCGGTGCTGAAGAGGATTTTAAAGGAGTTGTAGACTTAATTAAAAACAGAGCAATCATCTGGGACGAGGCTGGACAAGGTGCTACTTACGAAGTAGTTCCGATTCCTGAAGATATGAAGGATGAAGTTCTTGAATATAGAGAGAAATTGGTAGAAGCTGTTGCTGATTACGATGAAACTTTGATGGAGAAATTCTTCGAAGATCCGGATTCAATTTCTGAAGAGGAAATCAACGAAGCACTTAGAAAAGCGACTATCGATCTTTCTATCATCCCAATGACTTGTGGTTCTTCTTTCAAAAACAAAGGAGTTCAGTTTATGTTGGATGCTGTTTGTAAATATCTTCCTTCTCCACTAGATAAGGATAACATTACAGGTACAGACCCAAGAACTGATGCTGAAATCGAAAGAAAACCATCTGTTCAGGAACCTTTCTCTGCATTAGCTTTCAAAATTGCTACTGACCCTTTCGTAGGTAGATTAGCATTCTTCAGAGCTTATTCAGGTAGATTGGATGCTGGTTCTTATGTTCTAAACACAAGATCTGGCAACAAAGAAAGAATCTCAAGAATCTATCAGATGCACGCTAACAAGCAAAATCCGGTTGAGTTTATCGAAGCTGGTGATATTGGTGCTGCTGTAGGATTTAAAGATATCAAAACGGGAGATACATTATCTGATGAAAAGAACCCAATCGTTCTTGAGTCTATGATCTTCCCAGATCCGGTAATCGGTATCGCTGTTGAGCCTAAAACTAAGGCTGACCAGGATAAAATGGGTAACGCTTTGGCTAAATTGGCTGAAGAGGATCCTACGTTCCAGGTTAAGACTGACGAGGCTTCTGGTCAAACGATCATCTCCGGTATGGGTGAGCTTCACTTGGATATCATTGTAGACCGTATGAGAAGAGAGTTCAAGGTAGAAGTAAACCAAGGACAACCACAGGTAGAATACAAAGAAGCGCTTACACAAACTGCTAACCACAGAGAAGTTTACAAAAAACAATCTGGTGGTAGAGGTAAGTTCGCTGATATCGTATTCACCATTGGTCCTGCTGACGAAGGTAAAACAGGTCTTGAATTCATCAACGAAATCAAAGGTGGTAACATTCCAAAAGAATTTATCCCTTCAGTTGAGAAAGGATTCAGAGAGGCCATGAAAAATGGTCCTTTAGCTGGATTCGAGGTTGAAGCGATGAAGATTGTATTGAAGGATGGATCTTTCCACGCAGTAGACTCTGATCAGTTATCTTTCGAATTAGCTGCTAAAATGGGATTCAAGGAATCTGGTAGAGCCGCTAAGGCTGTTATTATGGAGCCAATCATGAAGCTTGAAGTTGTAACTCCGGAAGAATATATGGGTGATATCGTAGGTGACCTTAACAGAAGAAGAGGTACAGTAAACGGTATGGATGATAGAAACAACGCTAAAGTTATTAAGGCTTTTGTTCCACTATCTGAAATGTTTGGTTATGTAACTTCTCTTAGAACATTATCTTCAGGTAGAGCAACATCTTCTATGGAATTCGAAAGATACGAAGCTGCTCCACAGAACGTTGCTGAAGATGTAATCGCTAAGGCAAAAGGTTAATATTTAAATTAGATTAAAATGTCACAAAGAATCAGAATAAAACTTAAATCTTACGATTACAACTTAGTAGATAAATCTGCAGAGAAAATCGTAAAAACGGTAAAGGCGACTGGTGCTGTTGTAAACGGTCCAATCCCATTGCCAACGAACAAGAGAATCTTCACAGTGTTGAGATCTCCGCACGTAAACAAAAAAGCAAGAGAGCAGTTCCAATTATCAGCTCACAAGAGACTAATGGATATCTACTCTTCTTCTTCTAAAACTGTGGATGCTCTAATGAAATTAGAACTTCCTTCAGGTGTAGACGTAGAAATTAAAGTGTGATAATATCCACTTTGCTATGATAAAAAAGGCCTTTTCCAATTTCGGGAAAGGCTTTTTTTGTTAATAAGCATCAACCTTAAAAAAACCTTAAAAAAACATATAGAAAATTTATCAGATTCTATTATTAAATAGATAAATTAAATCTAATTGTTAAATGTTTATTATTTTTTTAAAAACATTAGATATATCATAATAAAATATTACATTTGTCGCCTTAATTTGATAAATATGAAGAAAAAATTAACTACATTACTGCTTCTAGGTAGCATTCCATTGGCCTATGGGCAATGGAGCAAAGCTGTGCCTAATGGCGATGTAACAAGAAAAAGTGATAATAATGCTTATTACAAGCTAGATATTGAAACTATTAGGGGTCAGTTACTGGCGGCCGATAAAGTTGATAACAAAGCCGGAGCGGTTACAATCACTATGCCGACACTGGATGGTAAGCTTGAGCGGTTTGCTGTCAGCAGCTTTCCTGTGATGGATGAAGCTTTAGCAAATAAATACCAGTTAGGTTCTTACGTAGGAGTAGGTATTGATGATCCTACGAAGTATGTGAGATTCAGTGTGGCGCCGAATGACTTCCAGTCAATGATCATCACCAATGGTAAATATGAGTTCATTGAACCTGCCACAGCTGATAAAGCTTATTATTCCATTCACGGAAAAACAAGTAAAACAGGTGCTTTTGTTTGTGGAACCAAAGAAAGCCCGGAATCTATTCAGAAACTGAATGAATTGGCAAAAAATGGCTTAGCAGAAAAATCAGGGAATAAAAAATATCATACTTTAAGACTTGCTGTGTCCGTAACAGGTGAATATGGCGCATATTATGGAAGTGCAGCAGGAGCCCTCACCCAGATCAATGCAACAATGACCAGAGTAAACGGTGTTTTTGAACAGGAGTTTAACCTCCACCTTAATGTCATCAACGCTCCGAATCTTATATTTACTAATGCTTCTACTGACCCATATAGTGCAGCATCATCCATGTGTAAATGGAATAATGAACTAATGAATGTGCTCCACGGAGGAACATATGGTGTTACGGATGCAGATTTTGACATAGGCCATCTTTTCGGAAGATCCGGTGGTGGTGGTAATGCAGGCTGTATTGGCTGTATCGGAAGTAATGATGTGACTACTACTTCATATACAGCAGCAAATGGGGGGTGTGGATATGCTTATATTTCACCAGATAATTATAAAGGAAGTGGAATCACTTCTCCTGGAACTGGAGCGCCGCAAGGAGATAATTTTGATATTGATTATGTTGCTCACGAAATGGGACATCAACTAGGGGATTCTCATACATATAGTTTTTATGAGCAATATCTTAATAAGGAAATGGAACCAGGATCTGGATCTACAATAATGGGTTATGCGGGTATAACAGGAACTAATACAGACATTCAGCCACATTCTGATCCTTATTTTCATAGTGCAAGTATTGATCAGGTACAGGCTAATCTGGCTTCAAAAACAGTAGATGTTGAGACAGATATCAGCAATAATCCTCCTGTTGTTGCATCAATGTCAACAACATATACTATTCCGAAATCTACAGCTTTTGTGCTGACAGCAAACGCAACTGACCCTGATGGCGATGCTTTGACATATTGTTGGGAGCAGATGGATGCAAGTAAATTAGCAGGAGGTATCGGGCAAGCTGCTACTTCTAATGCATATGGTACTGCTTCTGTAATAGGTAATACAACTTCTGGTGCAAGTTTCAGATCTTGGGCACCAACATCCGATCCCACAAGATATTTCCCTAAACTTTCTACTGTTTTGGGCGGAGCTGTAAAAAATTTATCAGACTTTGAAGCAGCTTCAACTGTGGCAAGAACTACAAATTTCCGTGTAACTGTTAGAGATAATAAAGCAGGAGGGCAGGCTCAGACTGCATATGCTACTCAAGTTATTGTTGTAGGTTCTGCAGCAGCGTTTACTGTTAATACACCACCTACACTAACTGCAAATGGGAACTCCACTATTACTTGGGTAGTTTCTGGTACAACAGCATCTCCATATAATGTTGCGAATGTGAAAATTGATTTTACTTCTGACAGTGGTGTAAACTGGACAACTCTGGCAGCTTCTGTTCCAAATAGCGGTTCTGCTACTGTCTTTGTTCCGGCTTCTTTAGTTGGTAAAACAGGTCACATCAGGGTTTCTGCGATAGGAAATGTTTTCTATGCGGTAAAACCAGCTACAGTAAGTGCAACTTTAGCGGTGTCTGATGTTAATAATACAAAATCTGTACAGGTATATCCAAATCCTGTAAAAGATGTTCTGAATATTTCCAATGTTGCAACTAATGCTTCATACGAAATCTTCAGCTCAGCAGGACAGATTGTTTCCAGAGGAACTTTGGATAGCGGCAGAGTAGCTGTTAGCAGATTGGTAAAAGGAGTTTACTTTATCAATATAGAAAATGCAGGTACAACAATCAAAACTAAGTTTGTAAAAGATTAGTAGCTGAATTTTAATAACTTTAAGACCTCTATTTTTGGAGGTCTTATTTTTTATCAATATTTGATTCAGAACATATGAAAAGCAAAAATTTTTTCGAGAGATTCGCAAACTGGGCCACCAAATTTACCGGCAGTTCAGCGGCATTTATATCGGCCACATTGATTGTAATCATCTGGGCGGTCACAGGTCCTGTTTTTAATTATTCGGAAACCTGGCAATTGGTGATCAATACCGGAACAACCATTATTACCTTTCTGATGGTCTTCCTGATTCAGAAAGCTCAGAATAAAGATTCGAAAGCTATCCAGATTAAATTGAACGAGCTTATAGCTTCCAATGAAAAAGCAAGCAATAGAATCGTAGATATCGAAGATCTCACCGAAAAAGAACTGGATCAGTTGCATTGCTACTACGAAATGCTGTCTGACTATGCTGAGAAGGATGAAGATATCCATCAATCGCATTCTATTGATGCGGCGAAGAAGAATCAGGATCATAAATACGAAGCTTTTCAGAAGCGCCACGAAGAGTGGCTTTCCAGACAAAATCAAAAAAAGGAATCTTAGTGATTCCTTTTTCTTATTTTATTTCTTCATAAAATAGTCAAAATAAGAACAGCTTTCGCTTAGACTTTTTACAGCTTCTGTATCGCTGAAGTTTTGTTTCAGCTGTGTGAAATAAGTCCTGAACTTCTCATTTTTCATATTAGCAAAATCAATCTCTCGTTGTTTGGATTTTTGTTCCCAGTTTTTGTCATCATAAGACACACTTGGCTGTCGGGCTTCCCACTGATAATATTTACCTTGCTCAGCGCTGGCCATCTGGAAAAGTATTCTTGCCTTTTGCTCTTTGTCTCCGGAATTTTGCAAAGCTTTACCATAAAATTGAATGGACAGATCAAAATTGTCCGGTTTTATAAAAACATTAGAACCATAATTTTTATAGTAATATCTGAAAGGACTTTCATCATTTCCAAAATAATATTTTCCACCATTGGAATTGTCAATATCCATCACAAAAACTTCTCGGTAATAACCTAAAACCGAAGTGTTATAAAGCAAATTCCCGATCAGCTGATTCGCTTTTGAAGATAACTCGCCTTTGCTTTTACCGGTTTGTTGAAGTTTCAATACAGCATCGGCAAGTTCCAGCTTATTCATATTTTGTTTGATGAAAGGGAACTCATTGATAAAACCTTCCGCTTTCATGCTAACATTATCAGGGCTTTGGTAACTTTCCCACACGTTATGTCCGAAAATTAATCCTGAAATATTACTGAATCCATTATATAGACCGGAAGTGTTTTGATATTTTACATAATTTCCGGTATTATAATCATAATAACCTTCGGGCAAAGGAATACCTGAAAAATGAACGGCTTTCTCATAATATTTTTTGGCATTGGCAAAGTCGGCATTTCTCATCGCAAAATCGCCATAGATCATATTGAAGAATGCTTCGGTATCGCCAACATTGTTAATGTTTTTAGCAATGATCTGGCTCTCAAAAGTAGATTTGTCTTTTTTATTAAAGAATGCCTGGAGTTTTTTGGCCAGGTTCAGATTCGGATTGAACCGAAGATCTGACAATTGATTGTTCATCAGGAAAGATTTCGCATCATCACCTTGCAGAAAATACCGGTTGGCAAGAATATCTTTGAGAAAATCGTGTGTCGAAGGCGCTGTATATTCCTCATATCCGAAATTTTCTGCAGTGCTGTCGGTTTCCATTTTCTTTGGTTTTTCTTCAAAAAACTCACGGTAATCTTTATAAAGATGTTCCTCAAAATCCGATGTGATTTTTGCCTGTGAGACGACATCATTCAGCATTTTCATTCTCTGGATCTGGGATTGATAAGCGTTGTTATTGGTGTTGATGCTGTTCAGAACCTCTGAGCTGCCTTCATAATCTTTTTGAAGAAACTTCAGGTAGGCATCCGCAATTTTCCAGAATTCGTCTTTGCTTTCATCTTTTATTTTGTAAGTGAAATCTTCGAGGTCGGAAATGTAATTGACCGGTTTATCATTGTCATTATAATAATAGCTGTATTCTGGTTTGTTGAAAAATGGAATTCTGTCCGGGTTTTCTAAGTATTGCTTTTCAGAAAGATCATTGTTGCGATCAGTTTTTTCGGAAGATTTTGAACTAAAAATACTTTTGAACCATCGCAAGATTCTTTGCCAAAGGGATAATTCGTGTTTTTCAGAATTTTCCTTATCATTAACTTTTGGCTGCTCTGTTGCTTTATCAGTTGTGTCTTGTGTATCAGGATTCTGATAATAATAGATCGGAAGATAATTTCTTTCCAGCTCATTAATGGCTCTTGCGCCCAGAACTTTCAGCATTTCAGATTCCGGATCTATGTCATAGATCTTTTTCATCATTGGGAGCGGATCATTAAAATCCTGGTAGCCCAAAAGAAAATAGGCCATCGTTTTTTCCTGATCATTGCCGGCGCGTTTCAGAATGTTATTGAAAGAAGCGCTGTCCGAAAGTTTCATCGATACAAAAGCATCTCTTTTCAGAGATTTCGAATTCATAAAAACCTGGAAAAAATGCCAATTGGCTTCCTCGTTTTTGCCAAGTCCGCGTTCGGCACCGGCAAACTGATCCAAGGCAAGATAATATGGTGCGGATTTAATTTTTAGTGGTTCAACATATTTTCTAAAAGCATTAGCAGATTCCTCAAAATGCCTGGTGTAATGATTAAATCGCACCAGCTGATATCCGTAACGCAATTTGATTTCAGGATTTCTGGCCGAATTATAAAGCGAGCTGAGAGCGGCAATTGTTTTATTGTAATCAAGGTCAGTAGCGTTTTTATTATCCGTTTCGGAGCGGTAGTAGAAAGAATCCGGGCTTTCCACATAACTGATTCGCATATACGGCTCCAGATATTTGGCCTCAATCAGGTAATCAATGCCTTCCTTGTATTTGGTGTAAAAGGAATTTCCAAGCTTTGCTAATATTGGTTCGGAAGCATTTTTCCCGGCCTTGATTGCGTTCAGTGCCTGCATAGGAATATGATTTACCAGATATTCCGTTTCACGGTAATTCAACTGATTCCCGAAATATTTTTGCCAGTTTTCTATATTTTCATTAGGAATTACAGCTTTTTCATCTTCGTAGAATCTTGAAGAATATGTCAGCAAAAATGGTGTGAAAGATTTATCACGGATAATATTTTGTGTAAAAAGATTGAAATAATCATAATCCGGATCGTACCACGCACAAGCTTTAGACTGATTGAAAAATGCAGAAGCAAGAACAAAGCTTAAAAGGAATTTTTTCATAGTTTAAGTTTTTTATTAACGGTTGAGATTTCTGTTTCTGATAAACCTTTCGTCCAATTGATAATATATGATGTTAAATTTAGGAATTTTCCGGCCGAGAAAATTCACGGCTTCATTTAAGGTTTGTTCCGGGATCTGTTCCACTTTTATTCTGAAACCTTTATTGAGATAATAACCAAAAAAGAAACCATCTTTCTTTACAACGGCTTCATTTTCCGAAATTTTTTCTAAATCCTTATGATTAAGATCTTTTTCCGACAGGGCATTTATCAGTTTATGTTTTCCGAAATGGTTGGTGATGATTCCCCAGGAATAAATGGGCAAGGCAACATCTATCTTTTTTATAGAATAATTTTGAACATCAGAAAGATAATTTTTCAGGATCTGAATATCAAGTATTGAATTTTTATCCGAGTTTTCCAAAGGAGAGGAAGTAGAATAACACATCAGGTAAACTTTGCTCACAGGCGGAATTCCCATTGTGATTTTATCTTTTACCTGATGAAGCCGCAATGTGGAAGTGATTGCTTTATGGGAAAGCACTTTAAGTTTTTTTAAAAAATTAAAATAATCATTTTTTGTTCCGGCTGTCCAGTCACAGTCGATTTGGATTTCCGAAGCATCTTTGAGACTTAGTTCTTTTGTTTTCTTTTCGATAAGTTGATGAATGCTTTTGGCAAGAAAATCAATTTCAGAAGCTTTGATATAAAGAAATGTCCTGTTTGTAATAAAAATGACCGGAACAATATTTTTTAAGCTACGAAAATTTTCTGATTTCGAGATAACGCTGACCGGCTGAAACTTACCACCCACTTTATCAACATCAAAAAATCTGACGTATAAATTGGCCAGTGTTGATTGTTCCAGTACAGCTTTTTCCGATTCTTTTAAGGATAATCTTGTTTTCCAGTAATAAAAACCATAGGTGTGATTTTTTTCTTTACTGCAACCGAAGAATAACACGAGAATTAAAACTGGAAATATTTTTTTCATAATCAAATTTAAAAATTCAACGTGTAAAAATTGTGAAATTTTCCAGATCCGGGCTAAATCATTAAAAATCAAAATATTTTATTGTAAATATTTGTCAGTTTGAAAATTATCCATAAATTTGCACACTCATTTTAGGGAAGGAGTATGCCTATTTCAGACATAGAATATGACGAAAACCGCTAAAATGCTGAATTAAAATATAATAGATATATATAAATAATGTCAGGTATTATTGGTAAAAAAATCGGTATGACATCTTTGTTTAACGAAGAAGGAAAAAACATTCCTTGTACAGTTATTCAAGCTGGTCCATGCGCGGTTTTACAGGTCAGAACCGAAGAAGTTGACGGATATGTTGCCGTGCAGCTAGGTTTCGATGACAAGAGTGAGAAGAACGTTGGTAAAGCGTTAGCTGGTCATTTCAAAAAGGCTGGTTCAACTCCTAAAGCTAAGATCGTAGAATTCAGAAATGAATTCGAGCACGATGTTAAGACAGGAGATTTAGTAGAAGTGAACATGTTTGCAGAAGGCGAGTATGTGGATGTAACAGGTACTTCTAAAGGTAAAGGTTTCCAGGGTGTTGTTAAAAGACACGGATTTGGAGGTGTAATGCAGGCAACTCATGGTCAGCACAACAGACTTAGAGCTCCAGGTTCTATCGGTGCTGGATCAGACCCTTCAAGAGTATTCAAAGGGATGAGAATGGCTGGAAGAATGGGAGGTAAGCAGGTAACTGTACAAAACCTTCAGGTGTTAAAAGTGGATCAAGAACAAAATCTTTTAGTAGTAAAAGGTG
>CAJYLO010000011.1 GCA_913776245.1 uncultured Chryseobacterium sp. | reverse complement strand
CTGTTCCCATTCCGAACACAGAAGTTAAGCCCACCAGCGCCGATGGTACTGCGAAAGCGGGAGAGTAGGTCGCCGCCAGTTTTTTTAAACCTCATACAGTAATGTATGAGGTTTTTTTGTTTTATTACTACGCCAATATAACTTCACAATCACTTTTTTAAATTATTAAATATTACTGTTCAGGAAAGTGAGATAAATTTATATAATCCTGAAAATACTTGCAAGCAGTTGTTGATTATTCTATAAATCGCGCCGTTTTCAATACCATTATTAGTGACTTTTAAAAACATTTAGATTATACAATCTTTAAAATAGCTTTATTTTGTTAATGTTTTGATAAAAAAACAGATTTCATTTTTTTTAAAATCTTAATTAGATTATTTTTGCACAAATTAATTTTTAAAATGAAAAAGTATTTATTTCTACTTTTAATTTCTTTGTTGGTGATTTCTTGTTCCAAAGTTAAAGTGGAAGGAAATGTAAAGGGAGGTTCTCCTCTTGAAAGAATAGAATTCATAGAAGCTTCCGGCGTCGCAACTCTGCCTTTAATCAATATAGGTGTAGATGAAAAAGGCAACTTCAAAGGTGAATTTAAAGCACCTAAGAATGGAATGTATGCGATGACGTATGCAGGTAAAATGAATTTCATTTATCTGAAAAAAGGCCAGGATCTGAAAATTTCTGGTGAAGCCAGCTCCTTTCCCGAAGTTTATAAAATTGAAGGTGATGCAAAAAAGAACAATGATTTCATTACGGAAACTCAAAAATATCTTCAAACCTACAGCTCTAAGCTGAATATGCAATTGCTACAGAAAAAGGAATCAGATTTCCTTAATGAAATAAAAAAAATATATTCTGATTTAGAAAAAAACATGGATCAGACTGCCGATAAAATTAGCCCTGACAGTGATGTGGTAAAACTTAAAAAAGATGAGCTTGCCACTAATGTATTAACTTTCCTCGCGCAGTATGAGGCTTCTCACGGCCAGGTGAGCGGTGACCCTTCTTTCAAAGTATCAAAAACTTTCACCGATTATGAAAACTCATTGACCAAGAATAATGATAGAATGGTTGAGGATTTACCTGTTTACAGAAATTATCTTTTGAACAAAATAGGGCAAAACTTCCAGTCTTTTGCAGAAAAACAAAAAGATAAAAACACTGCCAGCATGTCTGCTATCTTTGCAAGATATTTATCAGAAAACAAGGAATTATCTCAGAAAACAAAAGATTATCTTCTTGCTTTTGTAATTGCTAAGTTTGATCTTAATCCATATACTTCGGATGTTGATAAGGTAAAAAAAGTTAGTGAGGAGTATATTAAAGATTCTGAAGTTAAGAAAGATATTAATTCTGCAATTAATGCTGTATTTGGATTGAAAAAAGGAGAGGAAGCACCAAAAGTTAATCTTGTAAAACTAGACGGAAAATCGGCTAATTTGGAATCAAACGGAAAGCCGACTCTGGTTATGACTTATGCCTCCTGGAATCCGTATATCGCTCAATCTACCATTCCTGTTCTAAAGGAAGTCGTTAATTTTTACAAATCTAAAGTAAATTTTGCTTTTGTAAATGTGGATGATACAAAAGAACAATTTACAAAAACAGCTAATGCAATGCTGAAAGGCGTTCCGGGAACAAATTATTATGCAGAAGGCGGGCTGTCATCAGACTATGCCAAAAAATATTTTATTTACGGTTTCAAAATTCCTGGTTTTTTCATTATTGGAAAAGATGGTAAAGTGGCCAGCCAGACTTTTTACAATCTTGGCGACGCTAAGTTTGTAGAGGAAATGAATAAAATTTCCGGTTTGCAGGCACCAACTGTTAATCCTCAGGCAACCCTTCAGAACGATTTATTGCAACAGAATCCAAATGCTGATTCTGCAAAAACAAAATAGTAAATGAAGAATAAGAAAAAAAATCAAATTCTTGAAAATATCAGACTCCTTTCTGCCGGTGCGAAAGGAGTTTCTGTTGGTAAAACTGAAGAAGGAAAAACAGTTATTGTTTCGGGAGCGGTTCCGGGCGATCTGGTTAATGTCAGAGTTAAAAAGTCAAAAAGTAACTATTTTGAAGGTGAAGCGGTTGAGATCATAGAATATTCCGAAAACAGGGTTGAACCAAAGTGCATCCATTTCGGAACTTGTGGTGGCTGTAAATGGCAGAATATTGCTTACGAGAAACAACTTGATTTCAAGCATAATGAAGTCGTTAATAATATCAAAAGAATCGGAGGTGTTTCTGATTTTGAAATTATTCCTATTTTAGGTTCTAAGGAACAATATTTTTACAGGAATAAAATGGAATTTTCTTTTTCCAACTCGCGCTGGCTCACGCAATATGAGATCAGTTCCGAGGAAAACTTCGGCAACAGAGATGCCTTGGGATTTCATATTCCGGGGATGTGGAGCAAGATTCTTGATCTCAAAGAATGTTATCTGCAGGAAGATCCATCTAACCAGATTCGTTTGGCAGTAAAAAAATATGCTGTGGAGAACGGGCTGGAATTTTACGATGTAAAAGCTCAGGAAGGTTTTCTAAGGACTTTGATGCTCCGTCAGAATTCTATAGGGGAATGGATGGTACTTTTCCAATTGTATAGGGAAATGGAATCGGAAAGAATACGATTGTTTGATTATTTATTATCCCAATTTCCTCAGATAAAGACTTTGGTTTTCGCCATCAATCCGAAAGGAAATGACAGCATCTATGATCTTGATATCCAAAATTATTTTGGTGAGGGATACTTGTATGAGGAAATGGATGGACTCAGATTCAAAATAGGGCCGAAATCATTTTTCCAGACCAACTATAGGCAGGCTTTGGAATTATACAGAAAAACTCTCGAGTTCGCTGATTTATCAGGCGACCAGGTCGTTTACGATCTTTATACGGGAACGGGAACTATTGCTCAGTATGTTGCAAGGAATGCAAAACAGGTGATCGGGATAGAAGCTGTACAGGAGGCTATTGACGCAGCTAAGGAACATGCACAGATCAATGGATTGGAAAACTGTACTTTTTATTGCGGTGATATGAAAGACATTTTTAATGATGAATTTTTAGCAAACCATCCAAAAGCTGATGTGCTGATTACTGACCCACCGAGAGACGGAATGCATCAGAAAGTAGTGGAGCAGATCCTGAAATTATCACCGGAAAAAATCGTTTATGTCAGCTGTAATTCCGCAACACAGGCAAGAGATATTGCTTTGCTGAAGGACCGTTATGAACTGGTGAAAATTCTTCCGGTCGATATGTTCCCGCAGACGCATCACGTAGAAAACATTGCTTTGCTTCTTAAAAAATAAACAATTTGTATTATCTTTATTCAATGCAAAAACTATTTTTTCTTCTGGGCTTTTTTTTGCTTCTCACAAGTTGCGGCAGCGATGATGACATTTGTCTGAGTTCGGAGTCAACTCCAAGATTGCAGGTGAAATTCAAAAATGAAGCAGGACAGCTCACAAAGATTGATTCTCTGTATATCAATGTGGATTACGGAAATAATAAACTCACCAATATCCTGGCCCAGGCCAATGCGGAAACCGTTTTTATTCCTTTGAGAATTGATGACAGTCTTTACACGGATATCTATTTCAAAACGGCAAAAGATGGAGATAGTTCCAAGGTTCGGATCTCTTATGACAAAAATGCAGTTTATGTATCTCCGGCCTGCGGATTTAAAATTAATTATGAGAATCTGAAATCCGAACTTATAAAACCCAATCCGCTTCTTAATGTCGAATCCAATCATACATCACTCACAGATGAAAGCAAAGTCAATTTTTATCTCCGCTTTTAGCTTGTTTTCGGTATTTGCTTTTTCTCAGAAAAAATCGGAGACCAAGAAACAGGATTCGGCAAAATGGAAGTATACCCCCAATTTTATTATTGGTGCAGATGTATTGAATCTGGGAGCAGGTTTTTTCGGTGACAGAAAGCTGTATCAGGGCTTTATTTCCAGCAGAATCAACAGGAGAATTCACGCAGTGGTAGATTTGGGATATGATAAAAACATCTATCAGAAAAATGGTTATGATGCAAAAGCCGACGGTTTATTTCTGAAAGCAGGCGGGTTTTATATGCTGGCTTCGGATCCGGAAAATGCATTCAACGGTTTTTATGCCGGTGCAAAATTAGCAGGGAGTTTCTATTCCCAGGAATATATGGCGATACCGGTGAAAGGCAGAAATAATGAGGGTGTCTCGGTTTCACTGGAGCCGTCCACACAGAGCAGCTACTGGATAGAAGGCGCTATTGGTGCAAGGATTCAGGTATTTGAAAGCAATTTCTTCATCGATGTCAATATCCAGCCAAGATATCTTGCCTATACCACAAAACAGGACGGCGTAACGCCTATGATTGTTCCTGGATTTGGAAGGAGTTCCGGCAGTTTCAACATGGGTTTCAGCTGGAATCTGGCCTATAAGTTTTAAAATTTTCAGGAGCTTAATCCCGCTTTCCGCTATATCTTTTTTCTTTGCCATAGCTTTTCCCCGGACAAAAGAAAAAAGGATGCCGCTGCAATCGGGGCTATTTCCTTGTAAAAACATAAAAAAGCCTTGCCGGAAAATCTGGCAAGGCTTTTTATTTTTTTATACTGCAATTAATTAATCTTTATGCTGAAAGGGCTTTCCATCAGCACAGCCGTTTTAGTATCAGGATCTGTGATATGCTGGAAGATTTTAAAATTCTCTTTCCCAAGCTTTCTCTGGATCAGCCTGGTTGAGAAATCTTCTTCAGTTTCAGAAGAGAAAATCTGCTCAAATTTGGAAACTTTTGCAGGATAAGCAGAAACCTTATAATCTTTGATATTAGCAGACTTAGCTGCATATTTAATGGCGTCCTGAAGAGATCCCAATTCATCCACTAATCCGATCTGTTTTGCACGGACACCGGACCAAACTCTTCCGCCGCCTACTGAATCAATTTCTTCAAAAGTTTTTTTCCTGTTCAGTGTGACAAAATGCACAAATCTCTGGTATGTAGATTCCACACTTCTGGTCATAATGGTTAATGTACCAGGACTCAGTCCGTTGATTGCCGATATCATATTAGAATTAGCATTGGTAGTGACAGCGTCGCTACGGATTCCATTTTTTGCTGCCAGTTCTTTAAAGTAAGGGATCACACCAAAAACTCCGATAGATCCGGTCAAAGTATTAGGCTCGGAAAATATCTTATCCGCACCCATTGCAATGTAATAACCGCCGGAAGCCGCATAATCTCCGAACGAAACAACCACAGGCTTTTTGCGCTTCAGTTGCTGCATTTCGAATAAAATTTCGTCGGAAGCATTGGCACTTCCTCCCGGAGAATTGATTCTGAAAACAACAGCCTTTATATCATTGTCTTTCTGTAGCTTTTTGATTTCTTTTATGAAATTATCAGCATAGATCCCATCATAACCTTTTCCGTTATATATTGCCCCGGACGCATACAGAACTCCAATCTTTTTACCATCGCTTTCAGATTCCAGAGATTCGGAATACTTGGCAAAAGAAATTTTGTTGATCTTTTTATCAGCATCAATATTCAGTTTTTTACGGATGATATTATCATATTCAGATTTCTGGATCAGCTGGTCAGCAAGCTTATATTTAAGGCTGAGATTCGGAAGGTAACTGTACAGGCTATCTGTGATGGTATTAAGTTCAGGCAAAGAAATCTTTCTGGAATCAGCAATCTTCTTTGAAGTGCTGGCCCAAATATCATTTAGTAATGTAGAAAGCTGTTCTTTATTTTCAGGCGATATTTCATCTCTAAGGAATGGCTCTACAGCAGCTTTGAATTTTCCGTGACGGATCACCTGGATTCCGATTCCATACTTTTCTGCAAAGTTTTTGAAAAAGGTGACCTCTGTAGAAAGACCTTTCAGCTCTATCAGTCCGGCCGGATTAAGATAATATTTGTCTGCAACAGAGCCCAGATAATAAGCGCCTTGTGATACCGTGTTACCATAAGCATAAACAAATTTTCCGCTTTTTTTAAAATCAATAAGTGCATTACGGATGTCATCCATCTGGGTAATTCCGGCTTGGAAGTTATCAATCTCCAAACTGATTCCTTTGATTTTATTGTCATCTTTCGCTTTATCGATAGCATTGATGATATCATATAATAAAACTGCTTTTTGCTCATTCTTAAAAGCAAAAATATCTTCCTGGTCTTCTGATGGACTGTCTATTACTCTTGTTTTCAAATCTAAGGTGAGTACCGAATCCTGCTTTACATCAACACTTCCTGAAAGCGAAGAAATAATCAGAAAGCCAATAAAAAAAAGCAAAAAACCGGCAAATAGAATAAAAATTGCGGTTAAATTTGCTAAAACTATTTTGAAAAATCCTTTCATCTAATTTATATTATAATTCTATATGTCGTATAATGATGTCATTTTGTTACTCGGAAGCAACATAAAAAATCCTGAAGATAATGTGAATAAAGCACTATCGGAACTTGAAAAAAAAATAGGTGCAATAATAGCAAAATCTAAACTAATATCAACAAAACCCGTAGAATTTGATAGTTTCAATTTTTTTTGTAATATTGCAGTCAGAATAAAAACACAACTTTCACCTTTTAAGCTTCTTACTGAACTTAAGAATATCGAAAGAAGTATGGGTCGTATCAAAGATTCTGCTGATCTCGGAGCTTATCAGGATAGGATTATAGATATTGACATAATACTGTATAATAATATAAAGTTTATTTCAGAAAAATTAATAATTCCTCATTTTAAAAATCTTTATGAAAGAGATTTTGCAAAAGAAATTATTAAACAAGTGCAATAAATTTTTATAACACACAAATGAATTATGAAGAAAAAACTATGTTTACTTTTGTTTCTTCCTTTTCTAGGTCTTTCTCAGACTTCAGAAAGTGAAATTGCTACCAAACCTTTCAACAACGAGAGCCGGCTTTTTAAAGACTGGTCTGTAACTGTTGGTGGCGGAGCAGCTTTTATGGCTAATGCTGATCTTACCTCATTTTATGATGGGAAGGTCAACTGGGGCTGGAATGGATTTGTCAGCCTGGATAAACAGATTACCCATACTTTTGGTTTATCACTGATGTATACAAAAGGTGAGACCAAGCAGAAAGCTTACCTTAATGATGCTGCCGGAGTGGGACACGGTTATACCAAATTTGACCAGGTTGCACTTTTGGGAGATATTAATTTCTCCAATCTGATGAGAAGAGTGGACAACCATTCAAAGTTCCGATGGGCCCTGCACGGTTATGCTGGTATCGGACTGATGGGTTACAAAACATTTTTGCAGGATAATAATGTTTTGAGCAAATGGCCATTATACATTGAGCAGAAAATGAATATTGGCAGCTTTTCATACATCGGAGGTGCAGGTTTAAAATATAATGTATCAAGACTTCTTGATTTGGAGTTAAGGGCGCTGTACTTAATCAGTGGTGACGAAGAATTTGATGGTGGTGGATGGTCTAGAAATGCATACCCGGGATACAATCTCATTAATGATTCCTATACAGACAATGCATGGTTATTCAATTTAGCGCTGTCATTTAAATTAGGTAAACATCCGGACCATTTACGCTGGGTAGATCCTTTACAGAATGCTTATGCAAAAGCAGGTAATTTAGAAGAAAAATTCAAAGATTTCAAAGTTTGCGAAAAAGGCGATATGGATAATGATGGCGTTTGTGATGACTGGGACAGACAACTGGATACGCCTGCAGGTGCCAGAGTTGATGGAGCAGGAGTAGCATTAGATTCTGATCTGGACGGCGTTATTGATCTGAATGATAAATGTGTAACCGTTCCAGGACCAATAGAAAATAGGGGTTGTCCTAAAGAGCCTATTGCTCAAACTGTATCTGTGACTAAAACCGCAGCAATTGATGAAATAAACAGGTATTTTCATGGTATTGAGTTTGAACTTAACAAGGATATCATAAGAGAAAAATCTTATAACGATCTTAATAAAGCGGTAGAAATTATCAAAACTCTGAATACCGGAGAGAAATTTATTGTAGTTGGTGCTACGGATAGCAGAGGTTCTGCAATCTATAATAAAAAATTATCACAATCAAGAGCAGATGCTGTTGTAAAATATCTTGTAGATAAAGGAGTTCCGGCGGATATACTTACAGCGGAAGGCAGAGGAAAAGAAGACTTGAAATATGTAGAGTGTGACCCTGCAGAAAAATGCCCTGAATGGAAGAATGAAGCTAACAGAAGAGTCTATTTTGTAGCTAAATAAATAAACTAGAAAAAAACATTTAAAATATGAAACAAAATTTATTATCATTAGCAGCTGTAGCTTTATTGTTGCCTATGAGTTTAGCAGGTCAGACAGCATCTACAGATGCTAACTCGGGATCTCAGAATGTTTCGCCATTTACGCAGGCATCAAAAAGATTCAATGACTGGTCTATTTCGGTGGGAGCTGGTGTTCCTTTAATTCAGTCTGCTGACATGACATCTATAAAGAATGGAAATGGTAAAAACCTTTTCGGATATTCTGCCTACATAAGTATTGATAAAGCTATTACTCACGCCTTCGGTATTAATTTACAATATGACCGTGGCGAGACCAGACAAGGTCAGATCAATACTAAGGATCATAAGCCATTAGCAGGAAATTATCCGGCAGGAAGAACACAATATGATGCTATTTCTATCTTGGGTGATATCAACTTCTCCAACCTTTTAAGAAGAGTAGATAATAAGTCTCCGTTCAGATGGGCTCTTCACGGGTATGCCGGAGTCGGAACACTTGCTTACAGATCTTACAGACAAGATCCTGGGCCGGTTTTTAATCAGGTACTTAACTATGAAGCTAAACCGTTTAAACTTGGATCTCTTTTCGGTCAGGCAGGTGCTGGACTTAAATTCAAAGTCAACAATAGAATTGACATCGAAGGACGTTTGATGTATGTTATAACTGGTGATGATGAGTTTGACGGAGCAGGTGTTGGACAGAATGGGTACAATCTTATAGAAGATCAGGTTTCTGATAACTTCTTTAATGGAACATTAGGTTTAACATTTAAACTTGGTAAGCACGAGTCTCATTTGATGTGGCACGATCCGCTTCAGGAAATTTATTACAAGCTGGATGTTCTTAATGATAAGACACAGGATATCGAAGTATGTAAAAAAGGGGATGCTGATAATGACGGCGTTTGTGACGATTGGGACAGACAATTGGATACGCCTGCAGGTGCAAGGGTTGATGGAGCAGGTGTTGCGCTGGATCTGGATCTGGATGGTGTAATTGACCTTAATGATAAATGTGTAACTGTTCCGGGACCTGTAGAAAATAATGGGTGTCCGTATACTTCTACACCTCAGACCGGAGTTGTAACTGATAATGACAGATTGCTGAAAGGCATCGAGTTTGATCTGGATTCTGACAGAATTCTTCCATCTAATACACCAATCCTTACTCAGGCCATCAATTACATTAATGCTTCAGGAGCTAAATTCAGAGTAATTGGCGGTACAGATACCAGAGGAACAGACAGATACAATCAAAAGCTATCTGAAAAACGTGCCAATAACGTTAAAAATTATCTGATTGAAAATGGTGCTGACGGGAAAAAACTTGAAGCTATCGGCAGGGGAGAAAAAAATCTTCTTTATCCTGAATGCGATCCGGCTGAAAAATGCGAAGAGTGGAAAAACAGAGCAAACAGAAGAGTTTACTTTGAAGCTAAATAAAATATACAGATTTATATAAAAAAACCGCAGCAATGCGGTTTTTTTATGTTCAATATTTAACTAAATTTACGCATGCTTTCTTCCGTAGATTCTAACGAGAAATTAATTTTTGAAACCCTGAAATACTTTTGGGGTTATGATGATTTTCGTTCTTCGCAGAAAGAGATCATACTTTCCGTCATTCAGGGGAAAGATACTTTAGCGCTTCTACCTACAGGAGGAGGTAAATCACTTTGTTATCAACTTCCGGCATTAGTATTAGAAGGTGTTTGCCTGGTTGTTTCTCCACTCCTGGCATTGATGAAAGACCAGATCCTGATGTTGCAATCATTAGGAATTGAAGGCGAATTACTCAGTTCTGAATTAGATGAATTTGAAGAAGAAGAGGTTTATAATAAATGCAAAGAAGGATTGGTGAAAATCCTGTATATCTCTCCTGAACGATTACAGAATCAAATGTTTTTAAAGAATATCCAGGACATTGCAGTATCGTTTATGGCTGTGGATGAAGCACATTGTATTTCTGAATGGGGTTCGGATTTCCGTCCCAGCTATCAGAATATAAAACAATTTCGCCAGGAATTTAAAAAGGTGCCTTGTCTTGCCCTCACTGCAACAGCTACGGATAAAGTGGTTGATGAAATTTCAATCAAACTCGGCCTTCATAATCCGAAGATTTTCAGGCAAAGCTTTAAAAGAGACAATCTCAATATCATTATAGAAAATACTGCGGATAAATATAATCGTATACTGCAATTCCTGAGACAAAACCCATCATCCGGAATCATTTATACCAGAACGAGAAAAGAGGCCGAAGATTTAGCAAACTACCTGAAAAACAACAGGCTCCAGAATGTTGACTTCTATCACGCAGGTTTAGCTGCAAATGAAAAAGAGAAATTACAAAAAAAATGGATCGCCAGTCAGTTTCACGTATTGGTGTCTACCAATGCTTTTGGGATGGGTATTGACAAGGATAATGTGAAATTCGTCATTCACTTGTCACCATCTTCCACTTTGGAAAATTATTATCAGGAAATCGGAAGAGCCGGAAGAGCCGGAGAAGAAGCAATAGCCATTTTACTTTGGAATGATCAGGAACTCACACATATAGATGAGACATTCCGGAATCAGATTCCCGGTAAATCTGAATATCAGAAAATTCTGACCTATCTTTATTCAATGTTTCAGATCGGGGAAAATGATTTGCCGGAAAAGACTTTTTCATTAGAAATCCAACGGTTAAATAATCTAACTCAATTGTCAAAAGCTAAAATCCGGAACATACTTTCATTTCTCCATAATCAGGAACTGATTTATTATAAAAATTCGGTTTCCGCTTCCACTATTCAGAGCTTTGTAAAACCACAGGATCTGGAGCAGCTCAGTCCTTCAGATGCTTATTTTATGGAATTGCTTTTCAGAAATCTGCCAGGATTGGCAATACAGAAAGTTTATTTCAGTGATGCCGCTTTTTGCAATAAGAATCATTTCGATATCCAGTCATTCAAGGTAAAATTAAAGCAGATGCAGAAAGCCGGTTATCTTGACTATCTTGATGGTGGTCAGCATGCAGTAAAATTTCTGAAACCAAGAAATGACAGACATCTTTTCGGAGAATATTGGACGCTTTTCAACAATATTCAGAAGAATAAACTAAGAAAATGGGAAGAGAACAAGTTCTTTGTACGGGATGCTGACTTCTGTAAAATGAAATTAATTCTTAATTATTTTGGTGAAAAAGACGCAGAAAACTGCGGAAAATGCTCAGTTTGCAGAAAGCGAAAAAGTTCCAGGCGGAATGTTTCATCAGAAATCATTTTCCAGCTTGGAAAGAAGCCAATGACGCTTGATGAAATGAGTGTAACTCTTAATTTTTATCCGAAAGAAAACATTTCGGAAACTTTGATTTTCCTTTTGGATATCGGAAAAGTCAAAATGTTGAACTATAAAACGTATATGCTCAATCAATAAAACGTGGAATCTTTCTCAGCCGACTTGAGTGGAAATGCTTTTTTGCTTTTATTCAATTTCTATTAAATGGATAATTGTCTTGCAAAAAAGATTTAGGAGCGGAGGGCGGAAAAACTGCCCTGAAAATTAATTATCAACTATCATTTATCAATTATAAAACCAATGCAGACGAAATCATTAAATGTCGTTTTTTTCGGAACTCCCGATTTTGCAAAAGCTTCTCTGGAAGCCATATTCCAATCTCATCATAAGGTTGTCGGCGTTGTAACAGCAGCCGACAAAGCAAGTGGAAGAGGCATGAAACTCACTCCTTCACCCGTGAAAGTTTTTGCAGAAGAAAACAATCTTAATCTTTTCCAGCCGGAAAAACTTCGAAATCCCGAATTTTTGGAATCAATCAGAAATCTCAATGCAGATGTTTTTGTGGTAGTTGCTTTCAGAATGATGCCGCAGGTTTTATTCTCGATTCCGAAATTGGGAACGTTTAATCTGCACGGTTCTTTGTTGCCCGATTATCGTGGCGCAGCACCAATCAATTATGCGGTCATCAATGGTGAAACCAAATCCGGTGTGACAACGTTTTTCATCAATGAAAAAATAGATGAAGGTAATATTCTTCTCCAGGCAGAAACCGAAGTGTTACCGGAAGATAATGCCGGAACTTTGCACGATAAATTGATGATAATGGGTGCTGATCTGGTGATTAAAACTTTGAACGGATTAGCTGAAAATTCTATCACAGAGAAACCTCAGCCTGAAAAAGAAAATCCAAAAACAGCTTACAAAATCTTCAAGGATAACCTGAAAATAGATTGGAACCAAAATTCTGAAACGATTCATAATTTCGTGAGAGGAATGTCTCCTTATCCCACGGCTTTCACTGTTTTGAAAATTGGAGATGAAGAAAAATCACTGAAAATATTCAAAGGACACTTTGAAGTAGAAGCACATTCCAGAGAAGCCGGAGATTTTGATATTTCTAAAAACGAGTTCAAATTCTATACAAAGGACGGAATCTATTATCCGGAGGATGTCCAGATCCAAGGTAAGAAAAGAATGGCAGTTAAAGATTTTCTTAATGGAATTCAGAATTTTAACGATTATAAGTCTTAGACCAAAAAGAAAATAAACGAATAGATAACAGAAACTAATGTTTTTTACGGCTAAAAATTTTGAATTTTCGCATTTATTTTTGCTGAGCGAAGCGCCCTTGCGATACTTTAAAATGTTTTCAATAAGATTAAAAATAACGTAGCGTTCTTTGCGTTAAAAATATACTACTAATTATTTAACACACTTAAATTTCAGATGCGAAATAACAAAGTCAAGATTTTAAAAACAGAAATTTTATCTGATAATTGGTACACTTTAAACAAAGTGACTTTCGAATATCAGAAAAAAGACGGAACGTTGGAAATTCAAAGCAGAGAAGCATATGACCGCGGGAATGGCGCAACGATTTTGCTTTATAACAAAGACTCAAAAACTGTTATTCTGACGAAACAATTTCGCTTACCAACATACATCAACGGCAATGATGACGGAATGATGATTGAAGCCTGCGCAGGACTTTTGGATAAAGATAATCCCGAAGATTGCATCAGAAGAGAAACAGAAGAGGAATTGGGATATGAGATTTCGGATGTCAAAAAAGTGTTCGAGGTTTATATGTCGCCGGGCTCGGTAACAGAGATCCTTTACTTTTTTATTGCTGAATATTCCAAATTGATGAAAATTAATAACGGAGGCGGACTGGAAGAAGAGCAGGAAGAAATAGAAGTTCTGGAACTCGGCATCGAGAAAGCACTTGGCATGATTGACACAGGTGAAATCAAGGATGCGAAGACAATTATGTTGCTTCAGCATGTCAGACTCAAAAATATTCTATAGATTTAAATCTAATTAATAAAATTTTAAAATGAAAAAATTGTTTTTCGGACTGGTATTGACATCTAATATTTTCTTTTCCCAGGATTTGAAAGTAATGACCTATAACATCCGACTCTCATTGGAAAGTGATAAAGAAAACTCCTGGAACAATAGAAAAGAAGATGCTTTGGCGCTGATGAATTACTATCATCCGAATTATTTCGGCGTTCAGGAAGCGGTTCCACAGCAAATGGCTGACATCAAGACCAGTCTGAAAGATTACGATTATGTAGGCGTCGGAAGAGATGACGGTAAAAACCAAGGCGAATATTCGGCGATTTTTTATGACAAAAATAAACTGGAAGTTATTAAATCCGGAACTTTCTGGTTGAGCGAAACGCCGGAAAAACCTTCGAAAGGCTGGGATGCAGCGTACAATAGAGTTTGTACTTATGCATTTTTCAAAATCAAAAAAACGGGAAAACAATTCCTGGCAATGAACCTGCACTTTGACCACGTTGGCGATGTTGCAAGAGTGAATTCTGCAAAACTGATTCTTGAAAAAATCAAAGAACTGAATCCGAAAAATCTGCCTTTAACATTAACAGGCGATTTCAATTTGACGGATGATTCTGAACCGATTAAAATTATTTCAAAATCTTTGGATAATGCTTATTACCATTCCAAGACGCCACATTATGGACCAGTTGGAACGTTCACTGCATTTGATGTCAACACAATTCCAAAAGAAAGAATCGATTACATCTTTGTAAAAGGTTTTGATGTGCTATCTAACAGAACCATTAATGACCGGCGGGAAAATCTGCTGTATCCTTCGGACCATTTTCCGATTTTGGCGGAGATTAAGTTTAAGAAATAAACAAAGCAAAAATCCTCTTGAGTAAGAGGATTTTATTTTGTCTCTCTCAAATCAATCAGATTTTGCAGATTCATTCCTATCTGCTGAATTTGCTAAATCTGCGAGATTATTTTATTAAAAATTTACTTTTCCCAAACAATCTTCTTAGTCATCACGTCACTGGAATTAGTCCCAACCATTATTTCAAATTCGCCGGCTTCCCAATCGTAATTCAGTTCGTCATCGTAAAATTTCAAATCTTCCGGTGTTAATTTGAAAGTAACGGTTTTACTTTCACCCTTCTTCAGGAAAATCTTTTGAAAACCTTTAAGTTCTTTTACTGGTCTCACCACTTTCCCGAACAAATCTCTGATATATAGCTGAACCACTTCTTCGCCATCAAAATTTCCTGTATTGGCAATATTGACATTAATCGTTAAAGTTTGATTGCCTTTAAGATTATCAGAACTAAGATTAAAATTGGAGTATTTGAAATCCGTATAACTCAATCCAAATCCAAAAGGAAATTTCGGATCGTTATCCAAATCGATGTAAGCGGAAACATAATTTCTGTCTGTAGATTTTTCTGCTGGCCTTCCCGTGTTGTAATGGTTGTAGTAAACCGGGATTTGTCCTTCCGTTCTCGGGAAAGTCATTGGCAGTTTTCCACCCGGATTTACATTTCCGAATAAGATGTCCGCGATAGAATTTCCGGCTTCTGTTCCCAGCCACCACGTGTAAACAATAGTAGAAATATTGTCCGCTGCCCAATCAAAAACCAGAGGTCTTCCGGCATTGATCATCAATACGATTGGTTTTCCTGTTTTAGCAATTTCCTTCAGTAAGTCTTCCTGAACACCAGAGAAGTGCAGATTACTTCTGCTTTTTGCTTCGCCGCTCATGGCGTGACCTTCACCAAGAGTCATTATCACAACGTCTGCTTTTTTGGCTGTTTCTACAGCTTCAGCAAACATCGACTTGTCCTGGTCATTTTCGTTGCAACCTTTGGCATAAAGCAATGTTGATTTTTTGTCTAATAGATTTCTGATACCGTCAAATTGAGTAACGATTCTCTGTGCATCATCTTTGAAAGGAACAGACCAGAATCCGTGCATCGCCACCGCTTCTTTCCCAAATGGACCAATCAAAGCAATGGTTTTGGTTGATTTTGAAAGTGGCAGTAATTTCTTTTCATTCTTCAAAAGAACTATGCTTTTTGCGCCGAATTCTCTCCCAAACTTCCTGTGTTCAATATTGTTGGTTTGTTGTTTTTGTCTGTCGGAATTTGAGAATCTGTAGGGGTTATCAAATAATCCCATTTCAAATTTCTTGATTAAGATTCTTCTCACCGCATCATCCACAAACTTGATATCCACTTTTCCCTCTTTTACCAATTTGGGAAGCTGCTCCATATAGATCCTGCTTTCCATATCCATATCACTTCCGGCGAGGATGGCCTTTTCACCGGCTTCTGCATTATCTTTGGCGTAGCCGTGTTTTATCATTTCACCAATGCTTCCCCAGTCAGAAACTACAAAACCATTGAAGTTCCATTTTCCTTTTAATAAATCTCTCAGAATGTATTTGTTAGCCGTTGCCGGAATCCCATTGATATCATTGAAAGAATTCATAAATGTTGCAACACCAGCTTCTGCCGCTGCTTTGAAGGGCGGTAAATAAGTTTCGTTCAGCTGTCTCAAACTCATATCGACTGAGTTATAATCTCTTCCGCCAACAGCTGCGCCATACGCAGCGAAGTGTTTTGCACAAGCCATTATTGCATCAATATTTCCTAAACCTTTTCCCTGGAAACCTCTGATTCTTGCCAATCCGATTTTGGTTCCAAGGTAAGTATCTTCGCCGGATCCTTCCATCACGCGCCCCCATCTGGGATCTCTGGCAATGTCTACCATAGGTGCAAATGTCCAGTGGATGCCGTAAGCAGAAGCTTCAATAGCTGCAATTCTTTCAGATTGTTCTATCATTTCCAAATCCCAGCTTGCTGCCTGGCCAAGATTTATAGGAAACGTAGTACGAAATCCGTGAATAACATCCTGCCCGAAAAGCAATGGGATTTTCAATCTGGATTCTAAGGCTAATTTTTGAAATGCTCTGGTTTCTTCTGCTCCTGTTACATTCAGCATAGACCCGACTTTTCCCTGTTTTATTTCTTCCAATACCTTTTTGGAATTGGAATTTTGTGGTCCGGTAGCATATTCGAAACCGCTGTATTGGACGAGTTGTCCGGCTTTTTCTTCCAGAGTCATTTTTGAAAGAAGATCAGTGACTTTCTGATCAATGCTTGTTTGCGCAGAAATGATTATTCCAAATAAAAATGCTATAAGTAAAATCGTATTTCTTTTCATAAAAACTTATTTTTAGATTGATTGTCTCTCTTTGAGTCATTAATATTGTAAAAATAATGATTTTATAAATGTAAAAAATAAAAGCTGCCTTTGCTAATGCAAAAACAGCTTCTGAATATAAGGTCTATATTATTTTTAATATACTCTTAGTCCGGATCTTGCTCCGCCGGAAGCCACTACTGACTGGATTCTGGTGTTTTGTCCTGCTGAGAACATAAACATCGCAGCATCATCTACATAGTCCATATAGTTCATAAACATAACAGATCTAGAAGTACCGCTACAAGTATTATATAATGGGTATGTTGGTTTTCCGTAGTTTGCACCAGTCTGAGTAGGTGTATCTGCAACCAAGTCATTACCGCAGGTAGCATCACCCCAGATGTGTCTTAGGTTTAGATAATGACCAACTTCGTGCGTTGCGGTTCTGCCAAGGTTATAAGGCGATGTAGCGCCCGTTTTTCCAAAATATGGCGCTGCAATTACAACACCGTCATTCCACAATCCCGCAGATTCAGGGAAAGTTGCGTAACCAAGGATTCCTCCCATATTTCCGACTACCCAAAGGTTGAAATAACTACTTGGAGAAGTAGCATCAATTCCGCCGGTAGATGCTTTTTTCATAGCATCATTGGTTCCCCATTTTGTTTTTGTAGTTGATTTTCTAACTGTTTTTACAAGGTGAAATCTCACTTTCGTATCACCGGCTTTAACGCCAGAAAACTCAGTTGGTATTTTTGATGCATCTGTGTTTGTGCCCCCATAATCAGCGTTAAGAATTGCGATTTGCTCAGCGATTCTTGCATCCGAAACATTTTCTGCGCTGGTTTTATAGATTACATTCACCACAACAGGTATGTCAACGGTACCATCAGCTAAAACCTTTCCTGCAAAAGACTGTACAGCAGATTCAATGTTTGCATAGCGTTGTCTCGCCGCTGCATCATTTTTCAATAATTCTGCACGGATCTCCTCGGACGGGCAGCTTCTTCTGGCAGTAGCAGAGGTTGTTGCATTGTCTGAAGCAATGCTTTCTGTTTCAGAACTGTTGTTACAAGCTGTTAAAACGGCAGCCGAGATCAGATAAAAAAATGTTTTCTTCATAAGGATTATATTTTTAAAATTTTTATCAAATGTATATATTTTTTTCATTCAAACATATTATTTTTTAAATAATGTTTAATGTATTTTGATATGTATTGAATATTAGTTAATTAATCGTTTGTTTAAGTTAATTTTATATTTTTCTTAAAATCAACTACATAGATCCTTTAATAAATTTTATACTTTTGATTATTCAAAATTCAGGGATAATGAAAAAACTATTTTTAGGATTGATTTTATTAGGGACAGCAGTCAATGCACAGGAATTATATATGCCGAGAAATATCAAAAAAGCTTATGCTAACGGGACACGTGATATGTCCGGCAAGCCTGGTAAAAACTACTGGCAGAACAAAGGTGTGTATGAGGTGAATGTGAAAGTGGATGCTAAGACCAAAATTGTTTCCGGTTCCGAGACCATTCAATATTCTAATAACAGCCCGGATGAACTCAGGGTTTTGGCGATTCGGTTTGTGAACAATATGACTAAACAACAATCACCGAGAGCAGGCTATATTTCCAAAGATGCTTTGACAGCTGGTCTTAAAATCAAATCTTTCTCTATCAATGGTGAAAAATATAATATCAACAGTGATGACTGGTCAACAGTTGAGGCGGTGAAATTAGTAAAACCAATGGCATCTAAATCTGTGGCTGAAATCAGAATTGATTGGGAATATCCATTAGCCAAGGAAAGCGGAAGGGAAGGACAAATTGATCCTGAAACTTTTTATGTGGCCTATTCTTTCCCAAGAGTGTCGGTTTATGATGATTATAATGGCTGGGATATGCTGCAGCATAACGGAAGACAGGAATTTTATAATGATTTTAATGATTATTCTTTTTCAATTGCTGCGCCTAAAAACTTTGTGGTTTGGTCCACAGGATATTTCCAGAATCCGGAAGAAGTGCTTCAGCCGGAATATCTGAAACGTTTTAAAGAATCTTTAAAGTCAGATCAAATTATTCATATTGCGAATGCCAACGAAATGAAATCCGGAAAAGTAACAAAACAAAACGATTGGAATATCTGGAAATTCAAGGCAAATGATATTGTCGACTTTTGTTTTGCACTGAGCAATCATTATGTTTGGGATGCATCGAGTGTTCAGTTGAAAACCAAAAGAGCAAGCGTGCAATCTGCCTATAATTCCGGAGCAAAAGATTTTGAAAAATACACAGAATGGATGCGCTATAACCTGAAATGGTTTACCGACAACTGGCCGGGTGTGGAATATCCTTTTCCTGCAATGACGGCTGTGCAAGGTTATGCTGATATGGAGTATCCTATGATGATTAATGATACAAGTATTCCTGATGATCTTCGGGATGCAAGACTCACGGCTGACCACGAGATTGCACATACTTACTTTCCTTTTTATATGGGAATCAACGAGACAAGATATGCTTATATGGATGAAGGCTGGGCAACGATGCTGGAGTATCTGATCGGTATTGATGAAAATGGGAAGGATGCAGCAGATCAATTTATGAAGGACTTCCGTGTGAAACGCTGGATTAATGATGCTTCCACGGAACAGGATCAGCCTGTTATTACGCTGAGTTCTCAACTGTCCGGTGCAGGTTACGGAAATAATGCCTATGTTAAGCCGGCGTTGAGTTATCTCGCTTTAAAAGATTATTTGGGGGATGATTTGTTTAAAAAAGCACTTCATCATTATATGGACAATTGGCACGGGAAACATCCTATTCCGTGGGATTACTTTAATTCTATGAATGCAGGTTCCGGCAAAAGTCTGAATTGGTTTTTTAATAATTGGTTTTTTACCAATAATTATATTGATCTGAAAATAGGCTCTTTTTCTCAGCAAAATGATCAAATCAATATAAATATCGACAATATTGGAGGTTTCGCTATTCCGTTTGATGTGGTTTTGACCTATGAAGACGGAACCACAGAGAAAAAGCATTTTACACCTGAGATTTGGGAAAACAATCAAAAATTGCTGAATCTTAATATTTCGACCAAGAAAAAAATCAGATCCATTAATCTGGATGGCGGGATTTTTTTGGATTACACGCCGGAGAATAATTTGAAGAGTTTGTAAAAATCATTTTAACCTCAACCAAAATAGCTGAGGTTTTTAGATTTTCTAAAAAATATTATAACCTAAAATGAAGGAGACTCTGCTGATTTCAGCATTCCAGTAGCCTCTTTCATAAAGTTCTTTTCCGGTAGAAATTTTTAGCTCGCCACTGAATTTATTATTATAATTATATCCGATACCGACATTGAAATAACTGCTCTTTGTGTTAAAATAAGAACCGCCATTCAAGTATCCTGCTTTTAAGCTTTTATAAGTGATCAGTGCATCCTTGGTGAGATATAAGTTGGCTGCCAGACCAACATTAATAAAAAATTTGGATCTGTCATTGAGAAACATATAGTGTCTCAAACCAATTTCAAGATCCACCATATCAAAATTGGTCTCGAACTGGTAGTTTCCGTCTTTAGATATGCTTTCATTTTTATATCTGTAGTAAGAAGGTTCTGCCAGAATTGACCATTTATTTTTGTTGAATGGTAACACTAATTCTGCTTCCAGGCCAATGCGGAAGGTTGTTTTATTGGTAAAATCAACATTAAAATAACTGCTGTTGGTGTCAAGGTTTAACTTGGCGGAGCTAATACCAGGCCTGATGCTTAAATTGAAATCGATCCGGTTATTTTTAACTTCAGTTTGTATTCCGTTATATTCTTCAAAAGCTTTTACCAGATGGCTTTTCTCATACGTCATTTTATTTGTTTGGAAGGAAGCCGGCGTGTTTCCTGCAAACAATTCTTTTAACTGACTAATGTATTTTGTGTTTTCCGCAATTTTATAAGTATCACTATCGGGATTATATTTTTTATATACAATAGCAGTGATTTCACCATTATTCTTAGCATAAAAAAATTGCTCAATGTTTTTTTCTTTATACTGATATAGTTTTAATTCTCCGTCAACTAATTCGTTTAGAAAGATGGTCTTTTTTTCCAGAACAGGATTTTGATTGCTTGAGAGTTCATTAATATTATTTGATGAAATGTCTATATTTCCTGTATATCTCACATACTTGAAATGCTGAGGGACTGCGAATTCTTTGATGTTAGTAAGCTGTCCGGTTATTTTTTCTCCTTCTTCTGTAAATTTGTAGGTAAAAGATTCAGGGTTGTCAGACCAATCCACGTTTCTTATCAGTACGTCTTTACGCTCGCCATTGTCAGTAACTATATAGCCTTTTTCAAATTTGATCTGGCTATTGATAACGGTGCTTAGAAAAACAAAGAATAGAGCATAGAGTTTCATAGTTTAATAATTTTGTGCAAATTAAAAATTATTTTCACAATAAAACTCTATCAGCCGGATTTTTGGCCAATAAAAAAGTCTTCCTGAATTTCAGAAAGACTTTTTAAAAATAGTTATTTAATATGAAGAAAAATTAATTTTTTATTCTACAGGTCTGAAAACCAAACCTGTTTCCTCGAAATAATCCAGGGTAATTCTGTCTCCGTCATTCACGTTTCCAGCAAGGATTTCTCTTGATAATTTATTTAAAACTTCCTGCTGAATGACTCTTTTCAGAGGTCTCGCTCCGAAAACAGGATCGTAACCTTTTTCAGTTAAGTAATTCAAGGCGTCCTGGGTTGCGGTCATAATGATATTTCGTTTTGCCAGCATATCATTAAACCCTCTCAATTGATATTGAACGATCTTTCCGATTTCCTTTTTTCTTAAAGGCTGGAACAATACCGTCTCGTCAATCCTGTTCAGAAATTCCGGACGAAGCGTTTGTTTCAACAAATCAAAAACCTGAATTTTCGTTTGATCAACAATTTCATCCTGGTTTTCTTCGGTAATATTCTCAAAATTCTCCTGAATGATATGCGAGCCTAAGTTTGAGGTCATAATGATAATCGAATTCTTGAAATTCACTACACGACCTTTGTTATCCGTCAAACGACCGTCATCTAAAACCTGCAATAACGTGTTGAAAACATCCGGATGCGCTTTTTCAATTTCGTCTAAAAGCACCACAGAATAAGGTCTTCTTCTCACAGCTTCGGTCAACTGACCGCCTTCATCATACCCTACATATCCAGGAGGCGCACCCACCAATCTCGAAACACTGTGACGTTCCTGATACTCGCTCATATCAATTCTCGTCATATTATTCTCATCGTCGAATAAAAATTCGGCTAATGCCTTTGCCAGCTCCGTTTTTCCGACTCCGGTGGTTCCTAAAAATAAGAACGAACCGATTGGCTTTTTATCATCACTCAATCCCGCTCTGTTTCTTCGGATTGCATTGGAAACGGCTTCGATCGCTTCTTCCTGACCCACAACCCTGTGATGTAGCTCCGTTTCAAGATGTAATAATTTTTCTCTTTCAGATTGAAGCAATTTGGTAACCGGAATTCCCGTCCATTTTGCAATCACTTCAGAAATGTTTTCAGAAGTTACTTCTTCTTTAATCAATTCATTCTGATGATTTTGCATCTCCAATTCAAGTTTCTGCAAAGCATCTTCTTTCTCTTTAATTTTTCCGTACTGGATTTCAGCAACTTTGGCGTAATCTCCGGCTCTTGAAGCACGCTCGGCTTCCAGTTTCAAAGCTTCTATATCTTTTTTAATGGAAGTTAAATCCTCAGATTTTTGTTTTTCCTTCAGCCATTTGGCGTTGATTTCATTTCGTTGTTCAGAAATTTTTGAAATATCTTCTTTTAAATGGTCGATTTTCGTCTGGTTTCCTTCTCTTGAAATCGCTGCCAATTCAATTTCCATCTGCATCAGTTTTCTGTCGAGAACGTCTAATTCTTCAGGTTTTGAATTGATTTCCATTCTCAATTTCGCAGAAGCTTCATCAATCAAATCGATCGCTTTATCCGGTAAAAACCGGTCCGAAATATAGCGTTGAGACATTTCAACTGCTGCGATAATCGCTTCATCTTTGATTCTTACTTTGTGGTGAGCTTCATATTTATCTTTAATTCCTCGAAGGATAGAGATTGCCGATTCCGTATCCGGCTCTTCCACCATTACTTTCTGGAAACGTCTTTCCAGCGCTTTATCTTTTTCAAAATATTTCTGATATTCATTTAAAGTCGTTGCACCGATAGCTCTTAATTCGCCTCTTGCTAAAGCCGGTTTTAAAATATTGGCGGCATCCATCGCACCTTCACCGCCTCCGGCTCCCACCAGAGTATGGATCTCGTCGATGAAAAGAATAATCTGTCCGTCAGACTTGATTACTTCATTCACGACAGATTTTAGACGCTCTTCAAACTCCCCTTTATATTTTGCACCGGCAATCAAAGCGCCCATATCCAGTGAATACAATGTTTTATCCATCAGATTTTCCGGAACGTCGCCACTGATAATTCTGTGAGCAATTCCTTCGGCAATAGCCGTTTTACCGACACCGGGTTCCCCGATCAGGATCGGGTTGTTTTTGGTTCTTCTCGAAAGAATTTGTAAAACCCTTCTGATCTCCTCATCACGTCCGATTACCGGATCCAGCTTTCCTTCCGCTGCTAATTCATTAAAATTTTTAGCATATTTATTTAAAGACTGGTAAGTTTCTTCCGAACTTGCAGAAGTCGCTTTCGAGCCTTTTCTTAATTCTTTAATTCCACCTTCCAAAAGATTTTTTGTAACGCCCATATCTTTCAGCATTTTGGAAACTTCTGAATTGGTTTCCAATAATGAAAGCCAAAGATGTTCAATGGTTACAAATTCGTCACCCATTTTTTTTGCGATATTGGGCGCGTCAAGCAAAACTTTGTTCGCCGATTGTGATAGATAAATATTTCCACCTTGAACTTTCGGAAGCTTTTCTAAATTTTCACGGTTGCGCTCTCTTACCAAAGCAGCATCTGCTTCAGATTTTTTTAATAAGAAAGGCGATATATTTTCATCTACCTGGAAAATTCCTTCCAGTAAATGTTGAGGTTCGATTTGTTGGTTGCCGAATTCCATTGCTACCTGTTGCGCGGCCTGGATGGCTTCCTGTGATTTTACGGTATATTGATTCAGATTCATAATATTTTGGTTGATTGTTGTTGGTTTATAGCTGATTGTTTATCAAAATTTATACAATTCTCAATTTTAAAACAATGATTTTTGTTTTAAAAAAACACTAAGATTAAAGTTGCTAATTCTAATCTTAATGCTTCATCAATCATTTAATTCTGATTCTCTAATCTCAAAAAGTGTTCTATTGTTCAATTTTTAAAAAAAAAGGACAAAATTTCCGAATAATGTAAAAATATTGGATTTATGAAAGACAAAAATGCCGAATTATATTTTTTTTAATTTGTTATTATGACATTTATGCATTGAATAGGAAGTGTTTTATAAATGTTAGCTTCTCAACTTAATCATAATAATCCTTATTTTATCAATAATATTTTATGTTAAAGGCTGTTTCATAATTAATTACTACTGATAATTGCTAAAAATTTCATAATTTGCACAAAAATTTTCATATGAAGAAACATCTACTGTTATCTGCATTGGTGTTGCCTCTGTTAGGCTTCAGTCAATGGTCAAAAGTCAGTAACTTTACTGGCAGACAAGTAAAGGAGGAGTTTGCAAATCTTCAGGAAAAACAGCTTTTTGCACTTAATAAAGATGTGCTGCTTTCCCAATTGCAAAACGCTCCTCAGAAATTTTCCGGGCAAAGAGGTATTGAAATCCTGATGCCTGATGAGAAGGGACAATTGCAAAAATTTCAGGTCTGGGAATATTCCAACTTTTCGCCTGAACTGCAGGCGCAGTTCCCAAATATCAGATCCTATATGGGAATCGGTATCACAGATCCTACTGCTTACCTCAGATTCAGTATTTCTGATCTGGGCGTATCTTCAACAATGCTGAAGAGTGGCGGATCCAGTTTCATTGAACCTTATGCGCAAGGAAGCAATGTATATGCGGCATATGAATCTACTTCCAGATTACTGGATGAAAAAGAAGCGTTTGTATGCAGCACTATGAATGAAATGGCTGAAGAAGCAGATGTGCATACCACTGCCGGTAAGTCAAACAATCAGGTATACAAAACATTCAGACTGGCGATGTCTGCTCAGGCGGAATATTCACAGTATCACATCACAAGAGCCAACGCCGGATCTGCAACAGATGCTGAAAAGAAAGCGGTTGTGCTTGCTGCTATCAATAATACAGTGAACCGTGTGAATTCTCTTTATGAAAAAGATCTTGCAGTACACTTTAATCTGATCCCGAATAATTTGGATATTATTTATCTGGATGCAACAACGGATCCTTATACGACATCAGGCTCTTATAATTCACAGGTTCAATCTGCAATCACTTCTGTAATAGGATCTGCAAATTACGATATAGGGCATCTTTTAGCTTATGACAGCCCGAATGGTAATGCCGGATGTATCGGATGTATCTGTACAAGTTCCAATAAAGGCTCTGGCTTTACTTCGCACTACATTCCTGTAAGTGACATTTTTGATATTGATTACGTTGCTCACGAAATGGGTCACCAGGTAGGCGCAAACCATACGCATACTTACAGCGGTTCCGAAGGATCCGGGGTGCAGGTAGAAGTGGGAAGCGGTAATACAATCATGGCATATACTGGTATCACAGGTCAGTATGATACGCAGTTCAATTCCAATGATTTCTTTACTTACAGAAATATTTTACAAATTCAGAACAACCTTGCAAGCAAGGCTTGCGCTGTTAATACACCGATAGTTAATACACCTCCGGTTGTAGATGCCGGCCCGGATGTGACAATCCCTATCAGTACACCGTTTGTTTTGAAAGGTACTGTTACAGATGCAGAAAATGATCCTATGACGTATGTCTGGGAACAGAATAATTCGGCATCAGGAACTGCTCAGTTTACAACTGGCTCTTATGCTTCACCAACAAAAGCGGGAGGTCCTAACTTCAAAATGTTCCCTCCGAAATCCACTCCTGTAAGGTATTTCCCGGAGTACGGAAAAGTTTTAGCCGGTGTGAATGCTACAAGATGGGAAGCACTTTCCAGCGTTGCAAGAACGCTTGATTTTACATTAACAGCAAGGGATAATTCACCAAATGGTCAGCAAACGCAGACAGACGCTATGAAAATTACTGTAAGTGCTGCTGCGGGTCCGTTTGTGGTAACAGCACCAGCATTTGGCGATGCACTTATATCCGGTAATACGTACAGTGTTAAATGGAATGTTGCCAATACCAATGTTGCTCCTGTAAATACTGCAACTGTTAACATCAAACTGTCAACAGACGGAGGCAAAACATGGAGTACTATTGCTGCTAATACGGCTAATGACGGGGATGAAACTGTTACGATTCCTGCGGGTTCCACAACAGCTAATGCTTATATAATGATTGAAGCTGTTAACAATGTTTATTTTGCGATGAGCTCCAGCTTTGTGATAGATTACAGCGTAAACGGAGAAGTTTGTAATACTTACAATTATACAGGCCCTGCTGTGGATATCAATGATGGAACAGGATCTACAAGCGGCCCGATTTCTTCACCACAGATATTAGTTCCTATCAATGTTACCGACAGTGGTGTGATTACAAAGATCCGGGTGAAACCTGTAGTAGATCATCCTAGAACAAGCCAGATCGTAGTAGGTATCGAAGGACCGATGGGGCAAACAGCCTGGCTGTGGAACAGAAAATGTAATAGCTCAGGAATCAATGCAACATTCAGTGATGAAGGTACAACTTATGTCTGCGCATCTCCGATTGTAGGAACCGTAAAACCGGATGAAGCTCTTAACATTTTTAAAGGTAACGATACCAAAGGAACCTGGAATCTTTTTGCTTCTGACAATGTAAGAAATCTTGCAGGCAAAATTACAAGCTGGTCATTAGAGCTTTGTACAAGAGATTCTCAGGCATTAGCGGTAAATGAAGGTGCATTCAATTCTAAGGATATTAAAGTCTATCCGAATCCAAACAGTGGTAATTTCTTCATTAAGTCGAGAGATCTTGGCGGTAATGCAAATGTCACAATCTATGATATGAATGGAAGACTGGTTCATTCTTCCGGATTTAATGGACTGACAGGCGAATCTACCAATGAGTTCAATGTTAATCTGGCTAAAGGTGTTTATCTTTTGAAAGTGACATCTCCAAAAGCTAATTATACCCAGAAACTGATCATCAAATAATATTTTGGTAATTATAGATTCAAAAGCCGGTTTCCAAAGCCGGCTTTTGTTATTGTAAGAATAGAAATTCTTTCGGCGTTTTCATCAAAATATATTAAATTGCTGAGGTTTAAAAAACAAAACTATGTATTCACAAATAGAAATTGATTCCCAGTTCGAAGGTAAATTACAACTGATTTATCTTAATCAGCCGGAAAGTTATAACAGCCTTACTCAGATAATGTTAGGTGAAATAAGAAATGCCATTCATAAATTCAGTGATGACGATAATGTAAGATGCATTGCAATCGCAGGGAAGGGCAAGGCTTTTTGTGCAGGTCAGAATCTGAAGGAAGCGTTAGGATTTGATGATGATGACAGAACTATTCAGAGATTCGTGATTGAATATTACAATCCTATGGTTTTGGAAATTGTAAAGTGTAAGAAACCGGTCATTGCTTTGGTTAATGGTCCGGCAGTTGGAGCTGGTGCAATGCTGGCTTCTATCTGTGACTTCACTTTGGCAACGGAAAGTTCCTATTTCTCTTTCGCTTTTGCGAATATTGGTCTGATTCCTGATACAGCCGGAACTTATTATTTACCAAAGTTAGTTGGAAGACAGTTAGCAAGTTATCTGTCTTTCACAGGGAAAAAAGTACCTGCTCAGGAAGCTAAGAAGATAGGATTGGTTGCTGATGTTTTTTCAGATTCCGAGTTTGTGGAAAAATCTATGGAAGTCCTTACGCAGCTTTCTCACGCTGCAACAACAGCGCTTTATCTCACCAAAAAAGCTTTTAATAAATCTTATAATTTTACCCTGAATGAACAGCTGGATTATGAATCCATTATTCAGCAGGATGCTGCAGAAACCGAAGACTTTAAAGAAGGCGTTGCGGCTTTCATAGAAAAACGATTGCCAAATTACAAAGGGAAATAAGTTTTAGAGTGGGAGAGTTGGAGCACTTTGGAGTTCTTTTGTATCATCCATCATCCATCATTTATCAATCATCAATTATCATTTATAAAAAATGAATGCAAGAGAAATTGCAGAATATATGTTAGAGAAAGATTTGTTTTCTCAATGGCTCGGAATAGAACTTATCGAAATCAAGGACAATTATTGCCTGATCACAATGCCTGTCAAGCCGGAAATGATCAACGGACTCGGAACCGTTCACGGGGGTGTTACGTTTGCCTTTGCAGATTCGGCACTTGCGTTTTCCTCAAATAATAATGGCGAAGCTGCAGTGGCTCTAAACTGTTATATTAATTTTACAAAAGCAGCAAAAAAAGGTGATATTTTAACAGCGGAGAGTATTCTTTTATCAGATACCAGGAAAACCGCAATCTATGACATTACCATCAAAAACCAGAACGATGAAGTTGTTGCAGGTTTCCGCGGGACGGTCTATAAAATTGGTAAGAAGGTAACCGAATTGAAAGTATTATAATTTTTTGGGCAGCTCATCCGCCTTCCGCTCCCGCTTTTTTCTTTTAAAAAAAGAAAAAGAGCTCCGCTCAAGTCGGGCTGCGTGCCATTCAAAGTTTAGTTGGATTGTCGAAAATAAATATAAAAAACTTCAAAATTAATTTTGAAGTTTTAAAATAAATAATAACTTTGTAACTCAAAGTTCTTTTTATGGATTCTAAAAATTACCAGGATGAATTAGCGCATATCCGTCAAATGATGGAACGCAGTTCGAGATTTATTTCACTCAGTGGTTTGTCCGGCGTTGTTGCGGGGATTGTTGCATTGCTCGGCTCTGTTTATGTGTATTTCATTTTCCAGAGAGAAGGCGTCGATTACTTTGATGGTGAGAGAAACATCTACACGCCAGCTCTAGCTCAGGAACTGTTCTTTGTTGCTTTGGTGATTTTGGTTTTAGCCATTTCCAGCGGTTATATTTTTACTGCGAGAAAAAGTAAGAAGAAAAACCTGAAAGTCTGGGATTCTATAACCAAAAGGCTTTTGATTAATTTTGTAATACCTTTGCTGGCTGGCGGATTTTTTTGTCTGGCACTTTGGTATCATCATTATTTTCCTTTAATTGCGCCTTCAATGCTTATTTTTTATGGTCTGGCTTTGATTAATGCAGAACGATACACCTTAAGCGATGTCAAATATTTTGGGATTTGTGAAGTTGTTTTAGGAATTATTGCATTGTTTTGGCTTGGTTGGGGATTGATATTTTGGGCGATCGGATTTGGATTGCTGCATATTTTTTATGGGATTTTGATGTATAGGAAATATGACTAAAACTTTTTAATAATCATTCATCAATTATTATTTATCAGCTATTTTAATATGTTAAACATCAATCAACTCAACAAAGAATTCGAAAGCCGTGTAAGATTGGGCATTATGTCCGTTCTGATGGTCAACGATTGGGTTGATTTTACCGAAATGAAAAACCTGCTGAGCGCAACAGACGGAAACCTTGCAAGCCATAGCTCCGCTCTTGAAAAGGTAGAGTATATAGAAATCAAAAAAGAATTTGTGGGGAAGAAGCCAAAAACTTCTTACCGTGTCACCCAAAAGGGTAGAGATGCTTTCACAGAACATATCAATAACTTAGAAAAATTGTTGGGAAAGTAATCTCAATTTTTTTTTGAAAATTAACTTTGTAATTCAAAGAACTTTATATTATGAATTTTAACTTTTTAAAGACGCCAAAATTTATATTCAGAGTTTTTCTAATTATTGGAATAGGAATTTTCATTTCTTTTCTCCTTACAGATAATAATAGATATGCAGTAAATGGATTTTTTTTCATTTTACTAGCAATTCCGATAAATCTGTTCTTTTTGATTTTCTTTTTGATTTGTGCATTTGTATATAAATCTAAATATGAAGAATGTATTCAAGCGATAGCAATTCTTTTAATCAATGTTCCAATAGCATTTGATCTTATCAGTTATAGGATTTAATTTTTTACGATAATAATCAATTAAAATCATAATTATGAAAAAACATCATCTTATCTTCATTACTGTTTTAGCAGTTATCATTCTTTTTTACAAAGAATATATTGCGCTCAATCTCGGCATTTTTGGAATTTTTATGAGCATTTTAACATTCTCACAAACTAAACCCGAATTTAGAACACGAACATTTCTCATACTTTTTATAACCTCTGTTTTCTCATCATTGGCTTTCGCTTGGTTTGGAGATGCAATTTCGTTTGTCTCTGTTTTTGTCTCTGTATTTTTGCTGAGATTTAAAGGAACTTATCCGAAACTAAAACCATTTCTATATATTGAAATTCTATTGTTGAATCTCTTCACATTTCTGGGAAGAGTTTTCAACATAGAGCAATGGTACGAAAAATCCAAAGAAAGAAATTTTGCCAAAAAGCTTATTGCATTTATTTTGATCCCGGTTTTTTTTATTGCAATTTTCTTTTTTATTTACGCCCGTGTCAGTGATCATTTTGCCAATATTTTCAGAGATTCGCAACTCGAGTTCCAACCTTTGACTTTTATTGTATTAGCCATTGTCGGATTTTACATTGGTTTTATTTTCTGGAATTTCGGAGTTGAAAGATTCATTTTCAAACAAAACAGATACTTGAATAATGAATTTTCAGGCTTAGTGAAAATTCAAAAACCAACTTTTTCTTTTCTTGACACCGATTCCGAAAGGACCAGCGGATTGATTTCTTTTTGTGCACTTAATATTCTGCTTTTGATTTTCATTACTACTTACAACTATGAACAATTTTTTGAAGTTTCAAAATCCGCTGATAGTTTGAGCGCTGAAACACATGATCGGGTAAATGCTGTGATAATGTCTATCATAATGGCAATTTTCGTGATCTTGTTTTATTTCAAAAGTGGCTTTAATTTTGATGACAATGCAAAATCAATTAAACTTTCAGCTAAGGTTTGGCTGGCTCTGAATGCTTTATTAGTGATTTCTGCATCACTCAAAAATTTGGAATATATTATCAGCTACGGGCTCACTTATAAACGTCTCGGCGTTTATGCATTTCTTGCAATGGCTTTGATCGGGTTGATTTTCACGTTTATTAAAATCCAGAAAAAGAAAACCAATGCCTTCCTTTTTAACCGGATGTTTTGGGTGGCTTATGGCTTGATTTTGGTTTGCAGTTACATTAATTGGGGAGGCATTATCACGTCCAACAATATCAAAAGGAAGGATTTTGCGGAAAATTATCACTTGGTTTCCATCAATTATAATGAACAAATTTTGCTGGATTACGCCGAGAAAACCAAAAACCTCGAAATGAAAAGCAAGCTCAAAGAAAGAATCGAATCTTATCAGAAGGAATCTTTCCTCTCAAAAATTTTATATTATGAAACGATTAACGTTGAAAAATCAAAAAATAAATAATTGGAAATATTTAGCATTAATTCCACTCTTTCTTGTTGCCTGTAAAAAAGAACCAGAAATCAAGGAACAAAAAAAAGATACTGTTACAACGATTAAAAAACCTGTTGATTCATTATCGACTATTTTGAAAACCGAAAAAGAGTCCAATCAGAATATCGTAACTGTGGACGCATCTAAAATGCCGATTCGATTGAATCTCGAGATCACCAATCCAAATGACCAATTGATTTTAAGATTAGAAAATCTCGATCAGCCAAAAATCAAAGGTTACTTGAAAACTGAAAAGCCGATGAATATTAGATTCAATCAAATCCGGATGCCGGACAATACCTTTGACGGCCCTTTTGGACAAACGATTGAATATGAAACCAGGCAAAAAGGTGAATACTGGCTGATACTTGCCAAAAGCAATATGGCAAGCGGAACGCCAGTCGGAAAATTTTTCCTGAAAATAGAATAAGCAAAAAGAATCTCCTTTGAGATTCTTTTTATTTTATATTAGACTTTGTATTGCCAGTTTGTAACCTTTCATCCCAAACCCGGAAATTACCGCATCACAGCTTTCTGCAGTCACAGATTTCTTCCGAAATTCTTCGCGATTATAGATATTACTGATGTGGACTTCAATCTTGGGCTTTTTGATATTCTTGAGGCAATCGGAAATGGCATAGGAATAATGGGTAAAAGCGCCTGGATTAATAACCACCGCTTCAAAATCGTCTTCCTGCAAACGGTTAATCAATTCACCTTCTATGTTGGATTGATAGTAAAGTATGGCATCTGTAGAGAATTCTAGTTTTAATTCGTTGAGATAATCTTCCATAGAAACCGAGCCGTAGATTTCTGGTTCGCGGGTTCCGAGCAGGTTGAGATTAGGTCCGTTTATGATCAGGATTTTCATAGTTTCTGAAATATTAATCAAAGATAGATAAAAGAAAAAACCTTCGGAAATTTTTCCGAAGGTTTGTAGCCCGTAGGGGAATCGAACCCCTCTTACCAGAATGAAAATCTGAGGTCCTAACCGATAGACGAACGGGCCAGGATTTTATTTAAGCTAAGCTATTAACGTGCTTAGTTAATTTACTTTTTAAGTTAGCTGCTTTATTCTTGTGAATAATGTTTCTTTTTGCTAATTTGTCCAATAAAGAAATTACTTTTGGTAATTGCTCAGCAGCAGCTGTTTTATCCGCTTCATTTCTTAATACTTTCAAAGCTGTTCTTGCAGTCTTGTGGTAGTATCTGTTACGAAGTCTTCTAACTTCGTTCTGTCTGATTCTTTTAAGTGCTGATTTATGATTTGCCATAACGTTCAAATGTGGGTGCAAAGATAAAAACTAATTTTTAATTTGCAAACTTTTTTTAATAATTTTTTTAAAATTTATTTTGTAGCCTATAGGGGAATCGAACCCCTGTTGCAAGAATGAAAATCTTGAGTCCTAACCACTAGACGAATAGGCCGTTTGTGATTTCGGAGTGCAAAAATAGAGACTTTCTTGTATTCTTGCAAATTTCTCTGGCTATTTTATTCTTTTTTCTATCACTGTATTTGTAATGTCTTTATTCTCAAGTTCTTTTTGTGCCTTTACAGCATCCTCCAAAGTTTTATATTTTCCGTATGTGTAGTAAAAAACACCATTTTCTTTGTTTCTTTCCATATCCGGAAGGGTTTTCATAATATAGGATTTTGAGTCAAGTTTATCCCTTCCGGCATAAACCTCTATTGTGTAAAAACCACTTGCCAATGCCTGGTTCGGAACAAAACTGATAGAGATGGCATTTCTGAATCCGGAATCTTTAGCGGTTTTCAGATTGTTATCTCTCACGGAAGCATAGTTGGTAGTGCCGTAATAATACTTGTAGTTTCCGTTTTCTTTGATAGGAAGGATGTATTTTAAGCCTTTCAGGGCAGGATCGTTTTCAGTATATCTTGTCGGCGTGCTCATCAGCAATATTCTGAAATCATTCTTCAGAGGCTGTTCCACCGGTTTTTCAGGTTCCGGTTCTTTTACATTCCTGTCGACCAGCTTTTTATAGCTTACAATAGCATTATAGATACTTTCTGCAATAGATTGCTGGCCTTCTTCGGTAGATATGTAATGGGCGTCGTCATAATTATTTACAAAGCCTGTTTCAATTAAGATAGAAGGCATTGCATTCATTCTTAGAACGTGCAGGTTTTCCTGCTTCACACCCCGCGACAATCTTTTGTCTTTTTTTACAAAATTTTCTTCTACCAGACCACCAATTGTAAGACTGGCCTGCAGATACTTACTCTGCTGTATTTTGAGTGCGATAAGAGATTCCGGGGAGCTTGGATTATATGATGCGAAATTCTCTTTATCCTTTTCATCAAGGAAAATAACATCGTTTTCGGCTTTGGCAACATCCAGATTGGTTTTATTCTGATTTGGTCCCTGTACGAATGTTTCTGTACCCTGCGCTGTCGCACTTTTGCTTGGGGAAGAATTAACGTGAACCGAAATAAACAAGTCAGCTTTACTCCTGTTGGCCAGATCTGTTCGGTATGTCAAAGAAGGATATTCATCGATTTTTCTGGTATAGATCACTTTGTAGTCCTTGTTTTTTTCCAGCATTCTTCCCAGTTTCAGAACAATGCCGAGTGTCACATTTTTTTCCATGACAGTTCCGATGTCGCTGTAGTTTCTGTTGGCTCCAATATCGCTGCCACCGTGTCCTGCATCCAGGACAATCGTGAATTTTTTCTGGGAATGCAAGCTGCTAAAACCAACAAAAAATATTAAGAGAAAAAAAAATTTCTTATAAAGTGTAGGCCTGATCATTTTAATCTTTAAAATTTAATTAATTTTGAACCCAATTTCAGAATGACTGCATTGGCTCGAAGTATTTTCAAAAATATATTACTAATTTTAAATATCCTAATTTTTAACAATATTTTATCACAAACTGTGCCTCAAAATATTGATAGAAAAAGTGGTATTCAGGATTCCGTCACTATACGCAAAGACACTGTAACTGCAAAAAAAGACAGCATTCTTCCCAAAGAAGAGCTGGAAGATGTGGTTAAAACCAAAGCTGAATACAGAAGCAGCTCATCCATATCCAATAAACAAACCTCTCTCAACAAAAAGGCCCAGATTATCTATCAGGATATGCAGATAGATGCAGATTACATCCGTATAGATTGGGAGACGGGAAAGATCTATGCAAGAGGTGAGCAGGATGATAAAGGCAAGATCATAAAGCCGGCTATTGCGACACAGGGCGGGAAACAATACGAATATAATGAGGTAATCTACAATTACAAAACCAAGCAGGCTATTGCCTTCAATGCGAGAACAGAGGAGAGCGAAGGGGTAATTGTGGCCGAGAAAACCAAGAAGTATAATGATTCCGTTTTCTTTATGAGAAAGGCTATTTATACTACGGACGAATATTTCATAAAGAAAAAAGATTCACTGCCGGATTATCATATGTCCGCACCAAATATTAAGCTGATTAAAGGTAAAAATAGTTCTCAGCTGGTTACAGGCCCTATTCAGCTGTATATAGAGCAGGTACCGACGCCGCTGGTGATGCCTTTTGCGATTCTTCCTTTTTCGGATAAAAGATCCGCTGGGATTTTAATCCCGAGTTTCGGAGAGCGGCAGGATGTTGGTTTTTTTCTTAACGGATTAGGTTATTATCAGCCGATCGGTGATCATTTTGATCTTAAAATTCTCTCGGATTTTTACACCAAAGGGAGCTGGAACCTGAAACCGGAACTGAATTATCTCAAAAAATACAGATACTCCGGAAACTTTGCGGCAGATTATGGCTATACAGTGCGGGGAATAAAAGGACTGGATGATTATTCCAGAACCAAGACTTTCCGTATTGCGTGGCGCCATTCCCAGGATTCCAAGGCTAATCCTTATTTCACCTTCAATGCCAGTGTAGATATTGTGAGTAGTAAATTCTACAATAATACAGTTAACAATAATTATATTTTCAACGGAAACGTTCTCAATACCACTCAGACCTCAAGGATCAATGTCACGAAGAGATTTCTGAATCTGCCGATCACCATCAGTGCGAGTGCGGGCTATAACCAGAATTTTGCTACGGGTCTCACGGACATCCGTCTGCCTGATATGACTGTCGCGGTTAACCAGTTTTATCTTTTTAAACCAAAAACAGGCGTCAGAACGGGATTGCTGGAAAATATCAACGTCAATACAGGATTTGCGCTCAGTAATTATGTTACTACCACAGAAGACCAGCTTTTCAAACAGCAGATGTGGCAGGATATGAAAACCGGGGCTAAAAATAATATCTCGCTGTCTACCAATACAACATTGGCAAAGTTTTTTACTTTCTCGCTGAGTGCCAACGCAGATAATGTTCTGACTACCAAAACGCTTGAAAAAAGCTTTAATCCCATTACCAATAAAATTGATAATGTTTATAGTAACGGGATCGCAGCCTATTCCACATTCTCCACCAGTGCGAGCTTGCAGACCGTCTTATACGGGCAGAAGAATTTTGGAAAGAACTCACCTGTTGTCGCTATCAGGCATATGATGACGCCAAGCTTCAGCTTTACCTATTCTCCCGATTTTGGAACCAGAAGCTGGGGTTATTACAGGGATTATGCCAATGCAAGAGGCGAGATCACGCCTTACTCTATTTTTGAAGGCGGGATTTATGGCGCACCTTCCACAGGTCTTACACAAAGCCTGGGATTCAATATTGCTAATAATATAGAGATGAAGGTAAAATCCAAAAGCGATTCTACCGGTGTGAAGAAGGTGAAGATCTTTGAAAATCTGAATGTTTCCGGAGGTTATAACTTTGCTGCGGAAAAATATAAATGGTCTGTGTTCAGTGTCAATGCACAATCTTCTTTCTTTGATAATAAACTGAATGTCAATTCCAGCCTCACCATTGAGCCTTATCAGATTGTGTTTGCCGATGGCAGCGATACAGGGATCAGAACAGAGAACTTCGGGCACTTCAGCCTGCAGGGTTTCAATCTACAGCTTTCTTATCCGATGAGCGATGCCATATTCGGGAAAAAGGAAGAGTTGTCTAAAAAATATAAGAAGAAAGGGGAGATCCGGAATGAGAATTATTATTTTGATGATGATAATTACGCCCATTATATTCCGACCTGGACTCTGAACGTCAATGCCAACTATGCTTATACAAGGGGACTTTCCAGATTTGGGACAAAGGTTGCAACCGTAGGGCTGGACGGAAGTATCAAGCTCACCCCATACTGGAATATCAACGGAAGCACCAATTATGACATCGTCAATAAAACTTTGGCATATACCAGGTTAGGCTTCTCCAGAGACCAGAGAAGTTTCACCATCACCTTCAACTGGGTACCGTTCGGACAGTATAAAGTATATGATTTCTTTATCGGCATCAAGGCCAACATTCTGAAAGATGCTGTGAAGTATAAAGAGAGAAGTTTTACACAGCCTAACAGTACTTTTTAAAGCCCTGTAGTTAATGTTAAAAGTTAGGTAATCAGCATTATAAAGTTTTTTCATCGACAAAAAAAGAATCTTATGACTGCTTGCTTCTTACTTCCGACTAATTTATATAGTTTTGTAAAAATTAATTATTGAACATGAAGAAGATCATCCACACACCAAATGCGCCTGCTGCTATAGGTCCTTATTCACAGGCTTGCCTTGTAAACGGAACGTTATATATCTCGGGTCAGATCCCTGTAGATCCGGAAACAGGAAAGCTGGTGGAAGGTATAGAAAAGGAAACGCATCAGGTGATGAAAAATCTGAAGGCCATTCTTACAGAGGCTGGAATGACATTTGATAATGCAGTAAAAGCATCGATATTCCTGAAAAGTATGGATGATTTTGCGGTGGTGAATGAGATCTATGCTTCTTATTTCAGTAATGATCAGTTTCCGGCAAGAGAGACCGTGCAGGTTTCCTGTCTTCCGAAAAATGTAGATGTCGAAATATCGATGATTGCTTTTAAAGGATAGGATGAATTTTCTAAGGAATACAATTGGTGTTTTGGCCGGGCTTGCCGTGGCGGCGCTCATTATCACATTCGGGATAAAGATCGATTCCGACTGGATCACATATAAGGAGTTTGCACCATTTGAGCATTGGGAGCTTTTGCTTCAGTCGGTGCAGAAAAAAGATTCTTTTTTCATTGCCCTGCTTTTCTTTGGCGGTATTGGGGTGACTTTTGGCGGTGTGGTGACTGCTATTATCGTAAAATATGCAAAAGTGGCCTACGCAATTCTCATCGGGTTTATTATGCTTTTTATAGCGATGCTGGATATCATCATCTACCCGTATCACCCGGTATTTTATAAGATCTCCATATTCCTGATATTTTTCCCCTTTTCCTGGATTGGCGGAAAGATCACGGAAGTGATCTACGAACGCCGAAAGAAACGCCTGAAGCAGGCTCAGAAGAATTTGAAATAATAGATAAACCACCGGATTAGCTGGTGGTTTTTTATTTATAAGTAGCTGTTAGCAATTAGCGTATGACTATTGGTTTAAAACTCAAATGTTAATATTATTAAATTATTTCAAATATTACTGGAATTTAAGTTACACGTACGTCTAAATGTCCTTGCGGAGACCAGATCTCTCAGATTTGCAACCCGTGACAGACAAATTACAAATCCGCATTACCAAACAAAATAAAAAAGCATCAGCACTGGGTGCTATTGCTTTTGGGTTTATGCTGCTGGTTTATTGTCATCTTGTTTTTGGGTTGGTTTCGGGATCAGGAGGGTGTATTTGTCTATCTCCACATTCAGGCGGTCTATGAACTTGCGGCACGGCAGTTTCATAATTGGGAATAAACTCCTGGGCACTTTGCAGGTTGCTTACCAGTTTTCGGTAAACAGGAGTCAACTCTTTGCGCAGGCGGCTCATAGGGACTATGTTGTTGATCTGCGTTTGCAAATCGCCACGGGTAGAGTAGTAGGTGATAAAATCAGTGTTCTTTTGTTCCAGAAAATCCAGATCATTTTTAGGTTGATTTGTTGCAATTCGGCAGCGGCTTGCTCGCGGATGTCTTCACAAAATTGGTAAGCGATGCAGATTCTTTGTTGTAATCAAACTTTGTCAAAGCACCAGCATCGTATCGTTTCACAATGCTTTCTAGCCTTTGGGCAGCAGCCATGTTGGCAGGTTGTGCATCATTCAGCAATTCGTCTTCCAGAAGACGATTGATGCAGTTGTATGCGCGGTCTCGGAGTATGTCTAGCCTCAGAATTTCTTTGGTTTCCTGTGTGAGCTGTTCTTTTTCGCAAGACTGTTGCAACTGGGATATAACCGCTAAGTTTGGCAACCAAACCTGCTATCAGAGCTTCTTTCTGCACAATTCCCACGACGGTTTATATAAATTCATAATATATGAAAGTAGTAAAAAATGATGAAAAACAAAATAGACATCTTTGCAATTAAATATTCAGCATTGATTTTCAGTATGTTATAAAATTAAAAATGCCTATTTTAGGTTAATTGAAAGATGTCTAATATTTTTTAGTGAGAGTATTTCAACGCGAGTCGAAATGTCCTTTCTGAATTGCGAGAAGGTTTCCACGTGCGTCGAAGCGTCCTTTCTGAATTGCGAGAGTGTTTCAACGCTTGTCGAAGAGTCCTTGCGGAGATTAGCTGTCGCAGATTTGTAATCAGGTGAAACTATTCTTATTTTATTATATTTGCCAACAAATTTTATCAAAATGAAGCAAATCTTCAAATTATTATTTATTCTAATTTCTATATCCGTTTTTTCACAAGATGGATTTTTAGACACTACTTATGGAAATTCGGGCTTTTACATCTATGATAGTGGTGCTTATGGCACTTGCCTTGAAATCGATGCCAATCAAAAAATGGTAATTGGTACATATGGTTATTTTCAAACTTTTAAATTTTATAGATTCAATTCATCAAACCAATTGGATACCACCTTTGGAACTGGAGGATACACTACAATAGATTTAGGAGGAGGAGTTGCGGTTCTTCATGATATGAAAATTCAGCCAGATGGAAAAATTATTGCCGTGGGCTATTGGGAAGATACAGGAAGTGCAAATAGAAAAGACTTTATTATTGTAAGATTAAATGCTGATGGAACACTAGATACTACATTCAACGGTACTGGAAAACTTACCATAGCTTTTGGCAATAATGAAGACGTTGCTAATGCAGTAGCAATACAGAATGATGGTAAAATTCTTGTAGTAGGACATACTTTCACAGGCTCTTACAAAGATGTTGCTGTCTCAAGAATAAATGCGAACGGAACTCTAGATACCACATTCGGAACTGGTGGTAAAGTAACTACAGATCTTGCAGGGAATAATGATTCCGCAACATGTATTGCAATTAATGCTGACGGAAAATTTGCAGTAGGAAGCTTTACATATGGTGCTGGATCTTCCTCAATTTTCGCAGATTTTGGTATTGTTAAATATAATTCTAATGGTTCTTTAGACACTTCTTTCAGTTCAGATGGGAAACAAGTAGTTGTAATCTCATCTTCCTCTAATGATAAACCATGTGCAATAACATTCCAAAGTAATGGTAAAATTCTTGTAGGTGGAGAAGTATTTCCTACATCAAGCTCAAGGAACGATTATGGAATTGTTAGGTTAAACACCAACGGCACTTTAGATACTACATTTAGTTCAGATGGAATTTTTACAACACCTATCGGTACATCAGATGACACCCCTAGTGCTATGAAGTTACTTTCGAACGGGAAAATAATATTAGCAGGAACTGTTTCTTCAGGATCTTATCATGACATAGGCTTAATTAGAGTAAATACAGATGGAACTATAGACACAACTTTTGGAACTAATGGAAAAACACAGCAGGGATATGGTAATTTATCTACTGTAGAGGATATGGAAGTTATGGGTGATGGAAAAATAATGGTTTGCGGATATGCAGGTACAACTAATATTTTCCTTGCAAGGTTCAATGGATCAATACCTGCATTAGATGTAAAAGATTTGCCAACTGAAACAAATAAAAATAATCTTTCCTTATACCCTAACCCTGTGAAAGAAACTTTATATTCTGATGAGAATATAGAAAATTTCGATTTGTATTCCTCAAACGGAAGTTTAGTAAAATCTGGTAAAAATATAAAGAGTATAAAAGTTGACAATCTCCCTAATGGAGTTTATATAATTAAAACTAGATATAAAGATAAAAATATTAACACGAGAATAATCAAAAATTAATAAAGCATCAGATAGCCCCGTTTTAATCCGTGCTTCTAAGTATCAATTAAATCAAAACATGAAAAAACCACAAGCCTAAGCTTGTGGTTTTTCTGTAGTAGTTAGTTTATGTTAGTTTTAATAAGCAGTCTCGTGCACTTTTACAGCACGTCCACTCGGGTCGTTCATTTTCTTGAACGCTTCATCCCATTCCAATGCAACCGGTGTGGAACAAGCAACAGATGGAACAGACGGCACGCAGCTTGCCGCAGAATCACTTGGGAAATGTGATTCAAAAATTGTTCTGTATCGGTATTCTTCCTTGCTCATAGGCGTATTGATCGGGAATCTGAATTTTGCCTGAGCCATCATTTCATCGCTTACCTCATCTTCTGCAACTTGTTTCAGTGTATCAATCCAGGAGTAACCTACACCATCACTGAACTGCTCTTTTTGCCTCCAGGCAATGCTTTCCGGCAGAATGTCTTCAAAAGCTTTTCTCAGAACCCATTTTTCCATTCTTTCCGGCGTTATCATTTTATCTTTTGGGTTAATGGTCATTGCGACATCCATAAATTCTTTGTCCAGGAAAGGTACTCTTCCTTCAATTCCCCAAGCCATAAGCGATTTGTTGGCTCTTAAACAATCATAAAGATGAAGCTTACCTAGTTTTCTCACCGTTTCTTCGTGGAAAGCCTGTGCAGATGGCGCTTTGTGGAAATACAAATAACCGCCGAACAACTCATCGGAACCTTCACCGGAAAGTACCATTTTGATGCCCATCGATTTGATCACTCTTGCCAAAAGATACATTGGCGTAGAAGCGCGGACAGTTGTTACATCATAAGTCTCCAAATGGTAAATTACATCTTTGATGGCATCCAGACCTTCCTGAACGGTGTACTTGATTTCGTGGTGAACGGAGCCAATATGGTCTGCTGCTTTTCTGGCAGCTGCCAGATCCGGTGATCCTTCCAAGCCAACAGCAAAGCTGTGCAGTCTCGGGTACCAGGCTTCCTGTGTATCGCCGCTTTCTATTCTTTGTCTGGCAAACTTTGCCGTAACGGCGGCGATAATTGTAGAATCCAAGCCGCCGGAAAGTAGAACGCCATAAGGGACATCGCTCATAAGCTGTCTGTGTACAGCGTCTTCAAGGCCTTTTCTGATTGCTGATATGTCGGTTTCGTTATCCTTAACGTTCTCAAAATCTTCCCAATCTCTTTTATACCACTGCTGTAATTCCTGGCCATCTTTACTATACAGGAAATGGCCCGGCAAAAATTCTTGAATTTTATTGCAAATGCCTTCCAGCGATTTGAGTTCAGATGCTACATAAAAGCTGCCGTTCTTGTCCCAGCCCATATACAAAGGCACAATTCCCATATGATCTCGTCCGATAAGGTAAGCGTCATGTTCTTCGTCATAAAGTGCAAATGCGAAAATCCCGTTTAGCTTTTCAAGGAAATTTTTGCCGTCTCTTCTGTATAATGCTAAAATAACTTCACAGTCGGATTGTGTCAGGAATTCGTAATCCGGGAATTCTTTTCTTAATTCCTGGTGATTATAGATCTCTCCATTAACTGCTAAAGCTACTTTTTTATCTTTTGTAAATAAAGGTTGTTTTCCTGAAGTAGGATCTACAATTGCCAGTCTCTCGTGAGAAAAGATCACATTATCGTGCTGATAGATTCCTGACCAGTCCGGTCCGCGGTGTCTTATTTTTTTGGACATTTCCAGAATCTGGGGTCTGATTACTTCATTTTTTTGTTTCGTGTCAAACACACATACAATTCCGCACATCTTTAATAGTATTTTTTTATCTGATTAAAATTATAATACAAAAGTACAGGTGTAAATTTAAAAACGAAATAAAAAATAGGTTTTGGTTAATTATTTAAGATTTATTTTGTAAAATGGTAGATTAAATTCTTTTTATTGAATCGATAAAATAGTTTTAATGAATTTTTTATACTATCAAATTAATAATAAAGCGTTTTAATGTTTTTTTTTAATATAATAAGTATTCGGACTTGATATGCTTTGATTTTTTAAATTAATTTGTTTTAATTTTAAAATATTTTTAATTTTATAATATAATTTATTATTTTTTGGTGCTTTTATTAAAAAAAAGTACGATTTTTGTATTGAAAATTGTATTATGGATGCAGTGATGCGTTTATAATTTTTTCATCATTTGTGTTTTTGCCCTCTTATTGATTGTAAGAGGGTTTTTTTATTTCTGTGATTTTGCTAAGCCATATTTAAAATTTAACTTTGCCAATAATCTAAATAAAAAGTAAATATGTCAACTTATGTTGTTGTAGGTCTTCAGTATGGAGACGAAGGCAAAGGGAAGATTACGGATGTCCTCTCAGCAAAATCAGATTACGTTGTCCGGTTCCAGGGCGGTGATAATGCCGGACATACGGTATATGTAGGAGATGAAAAGTTTGTTTTGCATCTGTTGCCTTCTGGTGTTCTTCAGTGTAAAGGTAAATGTATCATCGCTAATGGCGTTGTCGTTAATCCCAAAGCATTTATAAAAGAAATAGAGCAGATAGAAAGCAAAGGATTAAAAACGGATCACGTTTTCATCAGCCGTAGGTCTCATGTTATAATGCCTTATCACATTTTGTTGGACACTTACAGGGAAGAGGAGCACGGCGGAACACAGATCGGAACTACCAAAAAAGGCATCGGTCCTTGTTATGAGGATAAGATTGCGAGAGTAGGCATCAGAATGATAGACCTTCTTAATCCGGCTGTTCTGAGAGAAAAGATAGAAAAGAACCTGAAAGTCAAGAATTCGTTATTTGAGAAATATTTTGAAAAGCCGGGCTTAGATGTTGAGGAAATATATCAGGAATTTCTGGCTCTGGGCGAGAAACTGAAAGACAGAATAGTTGATACCGAATTGGAAATCAATGAAGCTATTGCCGATGGAAAGAATATTCTCTTCGAAGGTGCACAGGCATTGATGCTGGATATTGACTTCGGGACTTATCCGTATGTCACATCTTCTTCACCTTCTACAGGTGGCGTTTGTACAGGTGCAGGTGTGCCTCCTACAGCGCTGAAAAATTTGATAGGCGTAGCAAAAGCTTATACCACAAGAGTTGGAAATGGCCCTTTCCCAACGGAATTAGACAATGATCTTGGCGAAAAAATCAGACAGATCGGTTTCGAGTTCGGAGCGACTACGGGAAGACCCAGAAGAACCGGCTGGCTAGACCTTGTTTCTTTAAAACATGCCTGTATGATTAACGGAATAAACAATCTTGTGATTACAAAACTGGATGTTTTAACCGGAATTCATCCGCTTAAAATCGCTACAAAATATAAAACTGAAGACGGAAAAATTATTGATTATTTTACATCTTCTACTACAAAGCTTTATGACTATGAGCCAGTCTATGAAGAATTGGCTGGCTGGGATGAAGATATAACCAATGCCAGAAGTTATGATGAGCTTCCGGCCAATGCTAAGAAGTATATTGAATTTATAGAAGAGCATCTGGGTATTAATGTTTACCTTGTTTCTGTAGGTCCGGAGCGGTCGCAGAACATTATCAGAAAAGAGCTTTTTTGAATTATATCTTGCAAAAAGTAAAACCGGATTTATTCCGGTTTTTTTTGTTTTAACAAATTTTAACTATCAAAAATCAATTTTGGAATCATAATTGAAATCTCTGATTTGTAATCTTCACAATTTGTGAATAAATTAAATGTTATGAAAAGCTTATTTTTAACCGGAGCGTTTTCAGTTTTATTATTAACTTCTTGTAATAAAGATGAAAAACTGCAGACGACAACATCTTTGGAACAACAAAAATTGGATTACCAGGCAAGACAGATAGATTTGGAAAAACAAAAGCTTGCCATTGAAAAAGAAAAAATCAATTTCGAAAAACAAAAAGACAGTTTAAATAAAGTTGCCGAAGAGAAAGCAAAAAAAACGCAGGTAAAAGAGCGTGTAGTCTACAGAAACAGTCCTAGAAGTTCTTCAGCTTCATATGCCGGAACATCATCAGGATCCAGTTCTTCAGGAACATCGTCTTCTACAGGCACTACCGCAACGCAGAAAAAAGGCTGGAGTAGTGCAGCAAAAGGTACAGTTATTGGTACTGTTGGTGGTGCAGCTGCCGGTGCAATTATTTCTAAGAAAAACCCAGGACTAGGTGCGGTAATCGGTGGTATAGCCGGTGGTGCAACAGGTTATACAATTGGTAGGGCAGAGGACAGAAAATCCGGAAGGGTTCAGAAGTAGAGTAAATTTCTTCATATATATTTTTAACACGGAAAGATTGCTTATTTTTATAGGCAATCTTTTTTATGTTTATAATTTTAAAAACCGTAATATTCCTTCTCATTATCAATTTTGGTAATGGATTTCTCATCAGTAGATTCCTGAAAATTAAAGAACTTGATTTTCTTAAAGTTTCTTTGTGCGGAATGATGGGAACCATTTTTATTCAAACATTGGTTGCTTTTGTTGTACTCATAGATTGCAGGGTAGAAATGATACTGTTTATGCTGGGCTTATCTGGATTTTTATGGTTTATCAGGGGAAAAGATTTTAGAATACTTGACTTCCGGAAAAATTTAGATTTCTGGTTCTGGATGCTTTTGATCCTCATTCTTTTTCTGGGATCATTTTCTCCTTATTTATATGACCATTACAGCTATTATGTTCCTACCATAAATTATCTTAAGGAAACAGGTTTTGTAAAAGGAGTATCGAACCTAGATCTTTTGCTTGGGCAGACCTCTTTCTGGCATATCTATCAGGCAGGGTTTTCTGATTTTATTGATGTTAATTTCAGGATTAATACCTATGTTTTAGTCCTTTTTCTGATCTATATTTACCAAAATAAGAGACCCGTTTTTCTCTTGTTTTTTCCTTTTTTTCTGATTTTCATACAGCAGCCCAGCCCGGATCTGCCGATATTTATTCTCACATTGGTTGTTTTTAATGAGCTTATTGAGGGAAGAAATAATACTTTTATTCTGGCGCTTTCACTCTTTGCTTTTTGTATAAAGCCTATTTCCTTTTGGTTACCAATTCTGGTTATTTTAGAAAGTTTTTACTCCCGGAACTTTAAATTAAGATCTCTGATTCCAATTTTTCTTTTCGGGTTGTTGTTTATAGTAAAAAATCTCTGGCTTTTTGGGTTTCCTGTTTTTCCATTATCAGTATTAGACCTTGATATCCCTTGGCAGCCGAGTAAGGAAATATTGACTTATTCTTCTCAAATCGGATTGATGAAATCCTATGATATGGCATATTCTTATCAGCAGATATCAGAGTTTAATATCTGGCAGAAGACTTATCACTGGCTGATGTCCGGCTATAAATCGGCCTTCAATATCGGGATTATTTTTTGTATAGCTATTTTAGGCTTTTTAGCAGTTAAAAGACAAGGAATGATTTATAAATTGATTTTTATAAGTATTTTTATAAAGTTCGCCATACTCATTATCTTTTCGGCTCAATACCGTTTTTTTATTGATGTTTATTTAATTACCTTTTTTCTTTTATTCAAGGACATTGCTTATAATAAAACAATTGTAATTGCTGTGTTTTTATCGGTTTTGATAGCTGTTCTTTTTAGTTTTCCGGGTTTCGTGAAGCACAGATTTCATATGGGAAAATGGATGTCGGGATTTACCGTATCACAGCTCATCAGGCCTGTTGAATTTCACGAAGACAGCTATAAATCTTATCAGCTTGGGAATCTTAAATTCAATGCGACAAGAAAATTAATATACAAAACACCGTTTCCGGCAATGTCATTATATTGGCTGAAAACGTATGAATATTATAATGTTTTCCCTCAACGTGATAAAAATGGATTCGTTCAGAAAAAATTGACTTCAGAAGAAAGGTCGGAACTCAGAAAAATCATCAGTGATTTAGAAAAATCCGCACCTTGATTCCCTCAGAATTTCTCTATCTTTGAATGTTGAATGAAGAGTGAAAGTCAGAAATAACTTCTCATCATTCACCAATTATTATTTATCAATTATTAACCTAATGCCTGATTTTTTACATCCCGATAAAGACAATTATTCTGATGACGATTTGATTCAGGAAGAAAAGATTCGTCCGCAGAGCTTCCGGGATTTTGCCGGTCAGCGAAAAACGCTGGACAATCTGGAAGTCTTCGTAGCAGCGGCCAAAAACCGAGGAAAAGCGCTGGATCATGTCTTGCTGCACGGTCCGCCCGGATTAGGAAAAACCACTTTATCCCACATCATTGCCAATGAATTGGGCGTGAACTGCAAAATTACTTCTGGTCCTGTGCTGGATAAGCCGGGAAGCCTGGCTGGATTGCTCACCAATCTGGAAGAAAATGATGTCCTTTTCATAGATGAGATCCATCGGCTATCCCCGATTGTGGAAGAATATCTTTATTCTGCTATGGAGGATTATAAAATTGATATTATGCTGGAAACCGGACCCAATGCCAGAAGCGTTCAGATCGGCCTTAACCCGTTTACATTAATTGGCGCTACCACCAGAAGCGGTATGCTCACCAAGCCGATGCTTGCCAGATTTGGGATCCAAAGCCGTTTAGAGTATTATTCTATTGAACTTCTCGGGATGATTATCGAAAGAAGTGCACGGGTTCTTGGCGTTAAGATCTATGAAGATGCAGCGCTTGAAATTGCCAGAAGAAGCCGCGGAACACCCAGAATAGCCAATGCTCTTTTGCGCAGAGTCCGGGATTTTGCCGAGATCAAGGGTAATGGTGAAATCGAAATCAACATCACAAAATATGCGTTGGATTCTCTAAATGTAGACGAGTTTGGGCTGGACGATATGGACAATAAAATAATGCGTGTAATGATCGAGAATTTCCGGGGAAAACCGGTTGGTATTTCGGCTCTGGCAACTTCTATTGGCGAAAATCCCGAAACGCTGGAAGAAGTCTATGAGCCATTTCTGATCCAGGAAGGATTCATCATCAGAACGCCTCGCGGACGAGAAGTGACGGAAAAAGCATACAAGCATCTCGGGATCTCCAGACCAAAAAATCCAGGAGAATTATTTTAATTTGGGCAGCTTTTCCGCCCTCCGTTCCCGCTTTTTTCCGGAATTGCGAAGAAGCTCAGATCAATTAAAGATAACTTGGGTTCGCAATTCCGGAAAAAGAGCTCCACTCAGGTCGGGCTGCTGCAATTCGATGTTGGCAATTCGACTATAATTCTTATATTAGTAAAAAAACAAAATTAATATGAAGCTATATCCAATACAATGCGGAAAATTCAAGCTTGATGGTGGTGCAATGTTTGGCGTAGTTCCAAAAACACTTTGGGAAAAAACCAATCCTGCCGATGAAAGAAATCTCATCGAATTGGGAACACGTTCACTTTTGGTGGAAGACGGCAAAAAATTAATATTGATAGATTGCGGACTTGGCAACAAGCAGGATGAAAAGTTCTTTGGGCATTATTCCCTTTGGGGCGATGATTCCCTGGACAAAAATCTTAAGAAGTTCGGGTTTGTAAAAGAAGATATTACAGATGTTTTCCTTACCCATCTTCACTTCGACCATTGTGGTGGCGCTGTTGAATGGAATGATGACAAATCCGGTTACAGACCGGCATTCAAAAACGCACAGTTCTGGACCAATGAAAACCATTGGAAATGGGCAACAGAACCAAACCCAAGGGAAAAAGCCAGTTTCCTTAAAGAAAATATATGGCCTCTTCAGGAAAGCGGTCAGCTGAATTTTTTACCATTGCCTTCAACAGGGAATTACGGTTTTGCGCCGGATCTTAAGATGGATGTGATTTTTGTTGATGGCCATACAGAAAAGCAAATGCTTCCGGTATTGCAATATCAGGAGAAAACTATTGTATTTGCTGCAGACCTGATCCCGACTGTCGGGCACATTCCGCAGGTTTATGTGATGGGTTATGATACAAGACCGCTGCTTACCCTGGAAGAAAAAGGAAAGTTCCTGAAGCAATGTGTGGATAATGACTATCTGTTGTTCTTTGAACACGATGCAGTTAATGAGCTGGCAAGTCTTAAGATGACCGAGAAGGGCGTCAAGCTGGATCAGACCTTTAGTTTTAATGAAGTTTTTGGATATTAAAATATTATGGAAATACAAGATATAAATCAAAATCAGGAAGAGGATGTTCCCATACCCAAGATCATCGGCCTGACCGGCGGAATAGGATCCGGTAAAACATCAGTCGCAAAAATACTGGAAGAGCAGGGTTTTCCCGTTTATTATTCGGATGACGAAGCAAAAAATATAGTCAACAAAGATCCTATACTGAAAGATCAAATTATAAAGCTTTTGGGTAGTGAATCTTATATTGATGATGTTTACAACAGGAAATATGTTGCGGAAAAAGTATTCAATAATGCCGGATTGCTGGAACAGCTAAATCATCTTATTCATCCAGCCGTGAGAATCGATTTTGAAAAATGGGTTAAAAAGCAAAGCAGCCGGTTTGTATTCAAGGAAACAGCGCTTTTATTTGAACTGCAGCTCAACAAGGATTGTTACAAATCTCTTCTCGTAACGGCAGATGATAATCTGAGAATGAAAAGAACGATGGACAGGGATGGAAAAACCTACAGGGAAATTGAAGCCATAATGCAGAAGCAAATGCCTGAAAAAGAAAAGATCAAACTGGCAGATTATGTCATTTACAACAATTCTGATCCTGAAACCTTGCGTATTGCCACGGAAGCCTTTGCAGAAGATTTAGAATAATACTCATTTTATAAAAAACAAACCTCCCCGAATAAATTTCGGGGAGGTTTTTAATATATTGAACTGATTGAATTAGTTCTTGATAAACTTGGTCTGAACCTTCTCACCATTAGTTTCTACGGATAAGATGTAAACGCCTTTTGTCAGTTTAGAAACGTTCACTTTTCCATCTGTTGTTCCTTGGTTTACCAATTGTCCACCTATAGAATAGATCTCAAACTGAGCTTTTGAGGACACATTAGAAATGTTAATGATGTCTGTTGCTGGGTTAGGATAAACATTCACCGAGTTTTTCTTAACATCGGAAACTGCCAGCTGACCAACATTCAGATTGTAATCTTCTACCTGTCCGTAGCTTGATGTTCCGCAAGGTGTAGAGTTTGGTGTCAGAGAAGAATCGTGAAGACGTACTCTCATTCTGGTTTGTCCTATTTTTGCAGTGGCTGGTATTGCAACACTTCCTGTCCAAGGAGATTTGTTTTTAGCTGTTACCAATACTTGCTCACCTGCATCGTCAAAATCACCATCCTGATTAAGGTCTATCCAGACTAAAACCTGGTCATCTGTGTAAGAAGTTCCGGTAAATGATGCTGAGAAATTATAAGTCTGACCAGCATTTACATTTCCTGTAACAGTAGTGAAATCTTCATATCCAGCTGTAGAAGTAGAATTATTATTAATGTTTGCAAACGTCACATTAGATATCTTCTCAAAACTTGTAGATGTTGCTCCCGCTGTACAATATTCAATGCCTTTTGTTGTGAAATTAGCTGTAGAATACGCGCCGGTTGTTCCGCTGCAAACAGCAGCCACACCCACATTATAGGCTGTATTTAAAACCAATCCGGAAATCGTGTAAGTATTGGTAGTAATATTATTGACTTCCGTCCAGTTGGTGTCTGCAGCTTTTTTATATCTTACTGTATAAGTGGCATTAGCTACAGCATCCCAATCTATTTTTGCACCGGTCTGAGTGATTCCGGATACAGCAAGACCAGCCGGAGCTGTACCGTCACAATTGACCATTGCGGAAACGGTGACCTTTCCTACAGCATAAAAAACATTATCTATAGCAGAAACTCTCACAATAATTTGAGAATCTGTTGGAATTCCGCTGAAGTTTAGCTGTTCTGTTCCGTCATTGGCTGTGGAAGCAATCAGTTCAGTCCAGGTTGTTCCATTGTTTGTTGTATAATCAATTTTAACATTACTTACACTGTAAGGAGCAGCGTTTGTATTGGCTACATCCCATGTAAATGCACCCGGAGCGTTATTGTAAACTTTTGTGGAGGTTACTTTAAATGGCCCGTCATTTCCTACTGTTATAGTTTGGCTGCCGATCTGTGTCTGTTGTTTAGTGACATCAGCATTGTTATCTCTTACGGTAACACGGAAATTCATGGTTCTTGCTACATTGGACACCGCTTCCCAATCTGTGGCACTGGAAAGATTACCGGCAAGAACATTGCTCAACTTAGGGAAATATCTGTAAGGCAAAGCAGAGCTTGGCAATGACCTGAATTTTGGGCCGGCTGTATTGTTTCCGGTAACAGTCGTAATTGCAGAGGTAGCTCTGTCATATTCTTCCCAGTTGTAGGTTAACGGATCATTTTCGGCATCAGTTGCAGAAGCAGTCAATACGAATGCTGTTCCTTTAGGTATTGTTTTATTAGGCAATGCAGATACAACAGGAGGGTTGTTAGCAATTGTAGTGTTCACATCGCAGCTTTGCGTATTGACATAAGTCTGTACCTGCTCAATACTTCTTACGTGGAAATAAGCGTCCGAATGTGGCTGAACATCTGCACTCGTAATTCCGGCATAACCCATAATCGTGGACCCGGAACCTGGTTCCATATGTGCAGTATTATAAGGAGCAGATTGAATACCGTGAGAAAACGTATGATCTGCGCCAAACTGATGGCCCATTTCGTGTGCTACATAATCGATGTCAAAGTTATCACCTTCCGGTCCTCCTGTTCCGGGAGATGTGAAACCGGAACCTTTTGACGTATCATCACTAGTACTTGCAGGGTTTCTGCAAACATTTCCGATATCTCCTGCACTTCCGCCGCCGCCAGATCTTCCGAACAGATGTCCTATATCATAAGCAGCATTTCCGATAACGCTGGTTAAAGTTTTCTGAACCTCCAGGTTCCAGGCGCCTCCTGCTCCGGTGGATGCAGGAGAATATGGATCTGTATTAGGATCTGTATAAATCAACTGTGGAAAATTCTGCACATTCATGTGAATGGCAAAATCTTTTTCAAAAACACCATTTACTCTGGTCATTGTAGCATTGATAGCTGCCGCTGCCTGAGAAACTCCGCCAAAATACTGCGTATATTCTCCTGTTACAGAGATCGCAAGTCTGTACGTTCTGTATTTTTTATCGTTTGCTTTGCTGAAATCTGTAGGATTATGTGTAAAATCGGTAGATTTTGACAGTTCATCCATTTGCTTTTTGTTCAGGAACGGTTCAGTAGATTTACATTCAAAAGCTTTTCCGCCCGTAGGCTTGTTAGTTTTTGGAAATACACCGTAAACTGTTTTTTCTTTGTCCTGAGGTTCAATGAATTCATACTGACCATTGCGGAACATCATTGCCTGAAGATCATAAGGTGATACGCTAAATCTTACATAAACAGTAGGATCATCAGCCTTAACGCCGACATAAGAACCTAATTGATATAGGTCCGCCATTGATTTTTCCACAACAGGTAAGCTGTAAACTTCGAATTTTTCAATTTTTCCTTCTAAGGTAGGAAGATTGATGATTACCGGCTTACTGTTCTTTCCGGATTCGCTGGCAGTTGCCAATTGGGCTCTGATAGCATCAAGATCCAGACTGTAATAATTTGTGACTTTGGTGTCTCGTAGCTTGTTTCCTTTCATTGCTGTAGGCGTCCATTGTGCAAATGCTCCGGTCATCATACCGCAAGAAAGAAGAGTAGTAAAGATTTTCTTCATTATTAATTAATTTTTCTCATCCCAAATATATAGTTTTAAAAGCAAAAAAGCATCAGAAAATCTGACGCTTTTATAATAATAATTTAAAAATTTTGATTATAGTTGAATTTACTTCTTGGTAAGCATACTATAAATAAACAATAATAATACTGATCCACCTATTGCAAGCAACCAGCTTCTGGGACTCCAGAAAGAATCCACATCACCCCAACCAAGAACGTAAGTTCCAATTGCACCGCCAATAAAAGCACCTACAATTCCTATAATAATAGTCACAAGCCAGCCGCCCGGATCTTTACCAGGATGGATAGCTTTTGCGATGGCTCCGGCAATTAGTCCGAAGATAATCCAAGTTAAAATACCCATAGTTTATTTTTTTTAAGTTAAAAAATTTGTGTTTATTTTCTTTTTTTAAAAAATGAATCAACAAATTCCATACCGTTAAAAATCTGGATGTCTTCCATCTTTTCTCCTACACCAATATATTTCACAGGAATCTGAAACTGATCCGATATTCCTATCACAACGCCGCCTTTGGCAGTTCCATCCAGTTTTGTAACTGCTAAAGCAGAAACTTCTGTTGCGGCAGTAAATTGTTTTGCCTGCTCAAAGGCGTTTTGCCCGGTTGATCCGTCTAAAACCAGCAAGACTTCATGTGGTGCGTCGGGAATTACTTTTTGCATAACGCGTTTTATCTTGGTGAGTTCATTCATAAGATTCACCTTATTATGCAATCTTCCGGCGGTGTCAATTATTACAACATCGGCATTCTGGGCAACAGCAGACTGCACGGTGTCAAAAGCCACCGACGCAGGATCCGAACCCATTCCTTGTTTTACAATCGGAACACCTACCCGTTCACTCCAGATTACCAGCTGATCTACGGCTGCAGCCCGGAACGTGTCAGCTGCACCTAAAACTACTTTTAGTCCTTGAGACTTGAATTGATTTGCCAGTTTTCCGATAGTTGTTGTTTTCCCCACACCATTGACGCCAACTACCATAATGACATAAGGTTTTTTGGAAGTATCGATGTTGTCAGTTTCCAAATGTGGGTTTTCCAGAAGAAGTCCGGAGATTTCTTCACGAAGAATCAGATCCAGTTCAGAAACGTTCACATACTTATCTCTTGAAACACGATCTTCAATTCGTTTAATGATTTTGATAGTTGTTTCCGCACCTACATCAGAAGCGATAAGAACATCTTCCAGGTCATCAAGCACTTCATCATCTACAGTGTTTTTTCCGACAACCGCTCTTGATATTTTGTCAAAGAATCCCTGGCTGGATTTTTCCAAGCCTTTATCGAGTGTTTCTTTTTCTTCTTTTTTGAATATTTTTTTAAACCAGCTCATTCTATTTGTAATGATAAATGAGAATCAATAAATGATTCTTAAACTTTTATTTTGAATCAGAAACAAAGATAACAAAAAAACTACCCTAAAAAGAGTAGTTTTTATATTGTATCAGTTTATGGATTATTTTTTCAAATAACCTTCAACTTCGTCAGCGTTCATTACTTTTTCTTCAAAAACGTAAGCTCCAGATTTAGAGGACTTCACCATTTTGATTACTTTTGTCATTTTTTTTGATCCAGCACCACCTTGAAGCGTTGCTACTACCTTTTTTGCCATTGTAAATTATTTTTATAAATTACTTAATTTCTTTATGAACAGTATACTTCTTAAGAACCGGGTTGAACTTTTTAAGCTCCAGTCTTTCTGTAGTATTCTTTTTATTTTTTGTAGTAATGTATCTTGACATTCCTGCTACGCCGCTTTCCTTGTGCTCAGTACATTCTAGAATTACCTGAACTCTGTTACCTTTTTTAGCCATTACTTAGTCGTATTTTTAATGAATCCGTTTCTAGCTGCTCTTTCGATAGCTTCCTCTATACCAATCTTATTGATAACTCTTAATCCGTGAGCAGATACTTTTAAAGTAACATGTTTTTCTTGCTCAGGAAGATAAAATTTCTTCTCTAGTAAATTAATTTCAAAACGTCTTTTCGTTTTGTTATTAGCGTGGGAAACGTTGTTTCCTACCATTGCACGCTTACCTGTTATTTGGCAAATTCTTGACATATCTCGATGTTCTTTTGACTAATGAATATTTGAGAGTGCAAAATAAAGAATTATTTTTCAGATGGACAAATTATTTTAGATTAATTATCAAAAAAATAAGCGTTGAGTTTTAATTTCTGAGCCTCACGCTTATGCTTCTGCTATATTTAGTGTCAATCTAATTTTCTATAAAGAATTTTACGTTTTCCAACGGATTTCCGGGCATTGCAATTTTTCCTTTAATAAGAATAGGACATTGGATAACTTCCGGATGTTCTGCAATCACTTCCAGCGCTTTTTCTTCATTTACTGTTTCAGCCTGAGAAAAGTACTCCTTAAAGAGATCTGCAGATTTTCTGAGAATTTTGCTTGGTCTTTTATTGAGTTTTTTAAAAAGAGTTCTCAATTCAAAAAGACTGAGTGGTTCTCTGCTGATATCTATAATCTGAAATTTGATATCATTTTCGTCCAGATATTCCAGGATGGCTTTGGATTTTGGACATTTGTTATTATGGATTACCTTTAACATGATTTCGGTGTTGTTTTTAATCGACATTTCAATTTTGAGGTTTGTCAAAATTATTGCCGGAATAATTAAAACAAACCGTTCAGTTCTCCATCTATTCTTTCAAGGATGTAACCAAAGTCTTCCTGCTTTTCTACAAAGTCCAGATCATCAACATCAATGATCAGAAGCTTGCCTTCTTTATAATTCTCTATCCAGTTCTGATATTTATTATTGAGCTTGGAGAGATAATCTATGCTGATGCTGGTCTCGTATTCCCGTCCTCTTTTTGCAATTTGCTTCACCAGTGTCGGGATATCGGCTCTGAGGTAGATCAGCAAATCCGGTGCCGAAACGAAGTCTTTCATCAGTTGAAAGACAGAAAGATAGTTTTTAAAATCGCGTTCGGAAAGCAGGTTCATTTCTGCCAGGTTTTCAGCAAATATATGTGCATCTTCATAGATGGTTCTGTCCTGTATTACATTTTTGCCGCTCTCCCGGATCTCCTTTACCTGCCGGAATCTGCTTCCCAGGAAATAGATCTGAAGTGCGAAACTCCATTTGGACATATCACCGTAGAAATCATCCAGATAAGGATTATGATCTACATCTTCAAATTGTGCTTCCCAGCCATAATGTTTGGACAGCATTGTAGTGAGTGTGGTTTTTCCGGCACCGATGTTTCCTGTGACAGCTATATGCATCGTTCTTATTATTGATAAATGATGGATAATAACCAATGATAAATTTACAATGATTTATCAGAGATCTATTTTAATTATTTAAGATTGTAAAGATATAGTTTGTCTTTTATGAGTGCCAAAAATCCTGAAGTGTTTTTATCAACAATTTTTGCATCAGGATTCCGGAAGCTTTCCGTTAAAGATTTTCCGTCAAATTTCATGACGAGGTTATCACTGAAGATATTGATAATCTCATTCGCTCTTCTGAGCTTTTTAGCACGAGTCATCTGCGCAGAAAATAATAATGTAGCTTTGGTATTATAAACTTCAAAATTATTTTCCCGTAAAATATATACCCTGTTATTATAGACTATAAAATCTTTTATGGCCTGCAGATTGATGCTGAAAGGAAATGAGTTGATGACAGAATTGCTTCTGAAATTGTATTGGATAAGGGTTTTATTGCTGTCGTCTATTAGCCATGCAAATTGAAGATCTTCCGCATAAACCGCGGTGATAAAGCCAAAGGAAGGACTAAGGTTTATTTTCTGGATCTCATTTAGATTCTGATCAAAAAATTTGATTTCCTGAGCATTATCGGAAAACATCACAATATTAAGAGGATTATTGACACTTTGAACCTTGTATGGAAAAGTCATCATCAGCTTGCCAAGTTGTCTCCCCACTGAATCGTATTTTGTGAAGCTCAGATCTTTCGCTTTGTAGAGGTATATGTTGCCGTAATCATCACCTAAGAGTTCTTTTGTATCTTTCAGCTGCAAAGAATCAATGTCAATTTTCTTTTGAGAGAAAATAACGATGCAACTGAAAAACACTATGAACTTAATTAGCTTCAAGAAGTAATATTTGAAATGATTTACTTTGGCCCATTCAGTGTGATGATGAGGTCTTTCGTAAGGGCTTTGTTCTGGTTGTATACAGCGTCGCAGATGGAGGTGGAAACATTGTAACTTCCTTTGTCTACCAAAATGTAATTCTGCCCATTAGAAGGAACCGTAAGGTTGTAGAATTTTTTTCCGCTTATTTTGATAATAAGGTTACACTTGGATTTATTGACGAACTGCACAATAGCTTCCTTTTTATTCGGGTCATTATTGAAAAGGCTGGTAAGCATCGCCGCTGTTTTTTTTGCCTGTTCAGAAGGTTCTCCTTTTGCTGCGGAAGTGCCCACTTTTGATGTTTTCTCAATTTTATTTTCCGTCATTGTGGTTACAGTGGGTTTAGCAACCTGAGGATTGCCGCCGTATTTCATAGACAACAGTTTTTGTTTGAGTTCAGAAACGGCCGGATGGTTTGGGTTGTCCCGGATAAATTTTTCTACCACAGCTCGGTCTGTAGTTCTTTTGGCTTCAAAAACACTGACCTGGGAAAATAAACTGATTGATAAAGGTAGGAATAGTAGTAAAAGAATCTTCTTCATTATATTTTTGATAACACTTTGAATAACTAAAACGTAAAAATAAATTAAATCTTGTTATGTATTGTCTTTTTTAACTAAAAAAAATGATATGAATGCTATTAAGGTAATTTTTATGGTAGTGATATAAAGCTGCTTATTAACATTATATGAAATGATCTTTTTTTTTATAAAATTCACTATATTTGCACGCTGAAAATAGTGAACAGAGGAAAATCTGAAAATTAAATAAAAAACAATCTATATTATGTCTTATACACCAGTAGCTGCAGACGTAGCAAAACTAAGAAACACAACGGGTGCAGGAATGATGGACTGCAAGAAAGCTCTAGTAGAAGCTGAAGGAGATTTCGAAAAAGCAATTGATATCCTTAGAAAAAAAGGACAGAAGGTTGCTGCTAACAGAGCGGACAGAGATTCTTCCGAAGGTGCAGTAATTGCAAGAGTAAATGAGGATAACACACTTGGTGCAATTATCTCTCTTAACTGTGAAACTGACTTTGTGGCTAAGAACGAAGCTTTCGTAGAGCTGGCTTACGAACTGGCAGAGCAGGCTATCAACTATGCTAACAAAGAAGAATTCCTTGCTTCTGATTTCCACGGACAGACTGTTGCTGAAAAATTGATCCAGCAGACTGGTGTAATCGGTGAAAAAATCGAGATCGGTTCTTTTGAAACAATCCAGGGTGCTTTCTTAGGGGCTTACATCCACGCAGGAAACAAAATTGCTGCTATCACTTCTCTTTCTGCTAAAGTAGATGGTGCTGATGAGGCTGCAAAAGCTGTTTCTATGCAGGTTGCTGCAATGAACCCGATTGCTCTTGATGAGAATTCTGTATCCCAGGAAACGATCGATAAAGAATTGGAAATCGAAAGACACAAGCTTACTGAAGAAGGAAAACCTGCAAACATTATCGATAACATCCTTAAAGGTAAAATGCAGAGATTCTACAAAGACAATACTTTGGTACACCAGGATTTCATCAAAGACAGCAGCGTCTCTGTTGCAGACTATGTAAAATCTGTGAATGGTGATCTTAAAGTGACAGGTTTTGTAAGAGTTGCTCTTTCATAATCAAAACATTACCTTAAAATAAACCTAAATCCTGCTAAAATTTTTAGTGGGATTTTTTGTTATCAAATTTCGGAGTAAATTTGCAATCCTTATTATTCGTTAAATGAAATATTCTTTGTCTTCGTATAGGATTTTTATCACAGTTCTGCTTTTGCTGTTTGGGAGGATGAGCGCACAGTTTATCACTGTGGATAATACTACCTATACACCTCAACAACTGGTTGCGGATAAATTTATAGGGACTCAAAATCTGAGTTGCGTATCTATTTCCAATGTAACTGTGTCAGGTGGGAATCTTGGGGCAGGAAACTCAAGCTACGGCTATTTTAACAAAGGAACAAGCAATCTCGGGATGAACGAAGGAATTATATTATCGACAGGTAATATATTAGCAGCACCAGGACCAAAGACTAAGCCAGTTCAAAGTGCTACAGCTTTAAACTGGATCGGAGATCAGGATCTTGCAGATGCGACCGGGCTTCCAATGTCAGAACTTTCCAATGCAACTTTTTTGGAATTTGATTTTTCATCTACATTAAGCAACAAAATCAGTTTTCGGTACTTGTTTTTGTCCGAGGAATACTATCCCGGAAACTATAACTACAGCGATGCTTTTGCATTTCTCATAAAGAAAAAAGGCAGCACGGATCCTTACCAAAATATTGCTGTTGTTCCCGGAACCGGCGAAGCAGTGTCCGTCACGACAATTAATGACAGAGATAACAGCAAGTATTTTGACGGATTTATTGGCTTTTACAGCCAACAGAGTGGCAGCAATGACAGTGCTACAAATTTTAATGGTCAGACCAAGATTCTGACTGCAGTGGCAGAAATTGTTCCCGGAGTACAATATCACATCAAGCTCGTAATAGCAGACGAAGGCAAAAACGCAAACTCGCAATATGATTCTGCAGTATTTCTGGAAGCTGGAAGTTTTACGGGTAATATTGACATGATTCCTGCTATCGAAACAGATGATTCTGCTATTATCTGTAATGGTTCTAATGTTACAATAGAACCTAAAAATCCAGCAACTGATATTAATGATTCCGGTGCAAAATATTACTGGTTCAGGGATAATGTTAGTTTAAGTTTGCCACTCAATCAAACTTCTTACACTACTAATGTTCCGGGAGATTACCGATTGGAAGTGGTGCTCAGCAGCGGATGTACACTGGCAGGTAATGTCAAGGTTGAAGATGCACCGGTTGCCATTATTGATAATTCTCCGATAATGATTTGTGACGATGATTTTGATGGAAAATACATTGAAAAGTTATCTAATTTTACGGGTCAGATTGTCACCAATTTTAACAGAGATTTCAAAGTCGAGTATTTTACTCAATCCGGAACGCAAATTAATCCTGACAATAATTTTGAATTTACACAGAATCCTCAGGATATTACGGTGAAAGTCGGCGCATTTAGATGTGCTCCGGATACTTATATTTTACGATTCTATCACGGTTCTCAACTCCAGATGAACTATCCGCAGCAGCCGGCCACGATTCCGGTTTTTGATGTCTGCGACAATGAGCTCAAAGGAAGTAAAACGGTGAATCTGGATGATTATATTGGTTTAATGACAACAGAAACGCTCAACCCGAGTGATGTCAAATTTTATGATAAAATATCAGAGCTCAAAGCGGATAACCCGTCAATCAGCAAATCACAAACACTAAGCCCGACACAGGCTGAAAAGACATTTTACATCCGGATAAAAAAGCCGGGAAACTATTGTGATAATTACTCTTCATTTAAGTTAAGGTTCAAACAGCCTAAAAAATCATCGATTTTAAAAGACACGATTATTTGCAAAGGGAGTATGATTGATCTGGATGCCGGTGATGGTTTTGATCCCGCTTTTAATTTGGGATTCAATTCTTACAAATGGTATAAAGAATCGGATCCTTTGCAAACGTCTATTAGTAATAACCGTTATGGTAAAAATCTGACAGCTGGAAATTACATTGTAGAACTTGGTTTTAATGGATGTGTTTATAAGCAGTCTGTCACAATATCAGAACCACAAGATTTAGTTATCAATAATGTTTTGATAGAAGGGAATAAAGTTACTATTCTTACAGCCAATGGAATTCCGCCATATTTTTACAGTCTAGATGGATCTCCATACCAATCAGGCAATGTTTTTACCGTTTCAAAAGGTGATCATATCATAGAAGTTAAAGATGCCTGCGGATCTGTTGTTCAGAAATTTTCTATAATCGGTATTAAAAATGTGATCACACCCAATGATGATGGCATTAATGATTTTATTGATTATTCAGATCTTATGACAAAAATTGATCCCAGATTTGAGATCTATGATAGAAATGGGCAGTTGGTATTTCGTGGAGCGCCGGAAAATCAATACACCTGGAACGGAAAGTTAAACGGAAGACCGCTTCCGACCGCTTCTTATTGGTATATATTAGAATGGAATGAATCCGGAAACCCAAAACGTGTTCAGGATACCGGCTGGATACTCTTGAAAAATAGAAATTGATTGTATCAATAAAATAAATTGCTTTCTTTACATTTGTAATAAACTTAGTTTTATTGCAATGAAGAGAATTTTACAATTTTTGTTTATATTTATTTTTTCGATAAATGTTTTTTCACAGTTAGACAGAGAGCATTGGTTTGCTCCTATGGTCGATAGGACTGGAAATGGCAGTGAGTATCAGACGTTATATATGTCTACAAATGAAACGACTCCGTTCAAAGTTGATATATATAATAATAATGCCGTAATAGGCACAGTAACGGTCAGTAAAAATCATCCTGCAAAATTTTCTATAGAGAACAGGGATATTATTATTGCTGAATCCTATGATTTCTATAATATTTTTAAGCCAACACCAAAAGGTCTCTATCTAAAAGGAGAGAAACCTTTTTATGCAACATTACGTTTTTCTGTTTATAATCATGGGGAAATACTGACGTCAAAAGGAACTGCAGGTATTGGGAAAGAGTTTAGGGCTGTAATGGCGCCAATAACAGCTAAAAATCGCATACTTAATTTCATGACAAGCGTTATGGCTACAGAAGATGACACCAATGTAACAGTATCTGGTTTTAAACCAAACTTGAAATTTTCTGATGGCGCGGCAAGAACGCAAATCAATTTTAAACTAAATAAAGGACAATCTTATATAATTGATGGTATCGGAAATGAAGAGCTGAATTGGGAAGGATTTATAGGTGCAAAGATTGTTGCAGATAAACCTGTAAGTATCACAAATGGTAATTTCAACGGACAATATGCGACCACTTCAACACAGAGTTCTGATATATTAATGGATCAGGGTGTTCCCGTAGATAAATTAGGACAGGAATTTATTTTGATGAAAGGAAATGGGAATATATCGAATGGTATGGAAAGGGCAATTATAGTTGCTGTAGAAGACAACACCCAGATATACCTAAATGGATCTTCAACGCCTGTCAAAACAATCAATGAAGGCCAATTTTATATCACGGAATATGCGCCACCTGATGTAAATCCTTACATAGCTCAAAGTGCTACGCATTACAATATGCATATTAAAACAAATAAAAATGTTTATGTCTATCAGCTGTTAGCTGGTGATGCAAATTCTTCTGAGCTAGCGACAGGAGGATTTAATTACATTCCTCCTCTAAGTTGCTATTTGCCTAAGAAAATTGATGAGATAGGTCTTATTCAGGAAAATTACATTGAAAGTAATGGCAATCCTTTAGGGAAATTAAATATTCCTACAAAACTAAATATCATCACTGAAAATGGTGCTACTATTGATGTTAAAAGCGATGGTGTATCATTACCGATTACCTCTGCAAACGGGCCATTTAAAGTCACCGGAACCAATAGCTGGGTAACGTATTCATTCCCAGATATAGCCGGAAATGTTGCGGTTTTTTCTTCAAGTGCTGTTACTGCGGGTATTTCAGCCGGTGATGATGCTGTTGGATATGGCGGTTATTTTGCAGGTTTTTCGTACATACCACTAATCACTAAGATAGAAGGTGAATGTCTTCCCGGAGTTAAGCTAAATATAACAGAGGGATTTGACAAGTATAGCTGGTTGATTAAAAATGCTTCTGGTGCATATGTGCCGGCTCCCGGAAAAAATAATACTAATGTTTATCTACCAACCCAGGCAGGAATATATGCTGTAAAAGTGAAACAAGGTTCTTGTGCAGAAGTCCAAACACAGGATTTTAAATTTTATAACTGTACAACTTATACCAATATAGATTTTGAAACATGCAGCAATAAAAAAATTACTCCATCTTTTAATTTAAGCCCACAAACCTATAATCCTTCTTCATTAAGAATTGATACTAAACCAACAAAAGGAACTGCTGACCCGCAACCAGATGGCACAATCATTTATAATGCAAATCCAGGAGAATCAGGTACTGATACATTTAAATATTATTTCTGTGGTAAATCTTCACTTCCTGATTGCGAATTAACCCAGGCTACAATACAGATTAATCAGGTTGTTAGTTATGATGCTGTTTTAAATGAATGTACACCTAATGGTGTTGCAGAATATGATCTCCGTAAAGCAGATGTCACGGCAGATACAAAAGTGTCAAAGACGTTTTATAAATCATTACCTGGCGCCCAGGGGCAAATAAGTTCTGATGTTATTATTGATTTTGATAAATACTCTTCCACAGATACAGATGTATTTGTTAGAATAAAAAACGCTAAAGGATGTGAAGCGATTCAAAAAATACAGCTTAAATCCAAATATTTTCCTGTTATCAATTCTCAAGTAACTGTAGAAGAATGTGATGATGATTTTGATGCTGTAAAAACTATTCAAAATCTTGATAATTACAAATATATGTTCACAAACGATCCATCCATATCAGCAAAAGCTTTTGTAAAATTATCAGATGCACAGAATCCTTCTTCAGTCAATAATATTAACGATATTTCTGTTAATAAGCAGCAGTCTGTTTACATAAGATTTAGTAATGCTAATGGTTGTTTCTCAGTTTCTGAGATGATCATAAAAATCAAGACTCCAAAACAATCAGATATTAAAGATAAAGCAATTTGTCCTGAAGACACAACAGATTTAGATGCAGGTGACGGCTATGATAAGTATGAATGGTATAGCGAATCAGATTCCACAAAAATCATTGGCAACCTAAGGATTATAGATAAGTTGCCGGTAGGGAAATATTTTGTTGTTCTAAAAGGGAAGTATCCTAATGATTGTGTATACAGACAGAATGTAGAAATTAAAGCAGTTGATTTACCAGTTATTGAAAGAATTGAAATTAGCGGAAGTAATGTGAAAATTTTTGCAAAAGGAGGAACAAAACCTTACAAGTATGCCATAGATAATGGATTATATCAGGATTCGGATACTTTTTCGGAAGTGTCTCCAGGGGAACATACAGCTTTTGTAATTTCAGCAGATAATTGCGAACCAGCAGAAAAAGATTTTTCCGTGATAAAAATATATAATTTTATCACACCAAATGCAGACGGCGTTAATGACACATTAGATTTATCTTTGCTCAAACTGAAAAAAAATGTAAAATTCAAAATTTTTGATAGAGAAGGAAAAATGGTTTTTGAGGGTGACAATAATAACAATTATGTTTGGGATGGGAAACTGAATGGCAAACCACTAACAACATCTAGTTATTGGTATACTATAGAATGGCAGGATTTTGAAGATTCACCGTTAATAAAATCTACTGGATGGATTCTTTTGAAAAACAGAACTTCGGAATAGTTGGAACAGATTTAACAATTCTTTTCCAAAAAGGATTATAATTCTGATTACTTAACAATTGACCGGCAAAGTTTAATAAAATTTTAACCTTGCCGGATTTTTTTTGTGCCAGTATTATATCCGATTCTCTATAAATTTGTCCCCATATTATGAGGAAGATTTTTACAATCGTTTTGCTTTTCTGCCTGGTAGCATTGCACGCACAAGTGCTGAATGGGGAAATCTATATCAGAGATAAGTCCAGCCTGTATCTTAATCAGGTGTATGTTACCAACATCAATGCTCATCAGAGTGTATTGGCTAATTATAACGGAGAATTCAGAATTGCTGCAAAAGAAGGCGATCTCATCAGGTTTACTTCCATAGCAACAGAAAGAAAAGATATTACTGTTACGTCACAGATGCTTGGTTTGAGTAAGAATTTTATTGAGCTTCAGATCGCCTATTACGAAATTCAGGAAGTCATTATCAGTTCCTTTCGCCCGACTGGTAACTTAAGAAAAGATGTTTCTATGCTCAAGTCCTCAGAAAAAGCCTTCGAACTCAGAAAAATGATCGGCCTTCCGGAACCGAAAGGTGACGGCTCTTCTCCCGATATTCCTGTTCTGTCTTTTAACCAGGGATTAAGTTTCAGTATAGACAGTATTTTTGACCTGATTTCCGGGGAGCAGAAAAAGAAAGAAAGATACCAGCAGTATGAGAAAATGAGCAGAAGCATCAAAGCGCTGCAGGATTATTTTGGAGATGATTATTTTTTGCGGTTAAAAATTCCTAAAGAATTGATTCCTAATTTTCTGCAATTTGTCTACAGTTCGGATAATATTACAGTGTTCCTGGATTCCAATAATTTTGAGGCTACCAAAATCTATATCGAGAAATATCTTCCTATCTATTTACGCAGACTGCAAAACTCTCATCTGATGCAAGTTACAGATGATCTGAAAAGATAATTAGCTTCTGTTGTAAATTTCTTAAAAAATGTTAATTATTTTTTTGGAAATGATTCTTTTTATCTTATTTTTATCCGGTTTTTATAAGTTACAGAAATTAAGAAATGGGGAAGAATAAAATTGCCAGATTCGAAGAAAACAAAACATTACCTAATGTTATACAGCCAACGCGGGATGAAGCGATAGGCAGTTTTGAGCATAAAGGAAAATGGGCAGCGTTTTTTGGGAATGATAATCCAATAGTTCTGGAGTTAGGTTGTGGTAAAGGAGAATATTCCGTGGGATTAGCAAAGGCGTTCCCGGATAAAAATTTTATCGGGATCGATATCAAAGGCGCCAGATTTTGGTTCGGGGCAAAAGAAGCTGTTCAGGCCGGACTTAGAAACGTAGCTTTCGTAAGAACACAGATTGAATTGATTGATCATTTGTTTGCGGAAAATGAAGTGTCCGAAATATGGATCACTTTTCCGGATCCGCAGATCAAATACAGGAGAACCAAGCACAGGCTTACCAATCCAGATTTTCTTGAGAAATACCGTAAGATTATGAAGAAAGACGGTATTATTCATCTGAAAACAGATTCTGAGTTCCTGCACGGTTACACATTGGGGATTTTACAGGGATTCGGACACAGGATCCTTACTTCCCACCACGACATTTACGGAGCAGAAGAGTATCAGCCGGATACGCCTTTGCTCAAGGACATCAGAACTTACTATGAAGACCTTTTCTCATCCAAAGGCAAGACAATCACTTACATCAAATTTCAATTAAACAATGAATAAGTTTTTACTTTTTTCATTAGCCGTTTCACTAACCAGTTGTGCCACAAGTTCCGTATCCCCGGTTTTTGTAAGCAATAATTCAAACGTCATCCTTGCCTCGGACCCTGTTAAGCTGCCTGTAAAGCTTTCTGTGGAGCAAAAGGCAGTGATGTTACTCAATCAGTTATTCAATACAGATCCTTCCAATGAAAAGATGATACTCATGGTCAGTAATGATTCTGATTGTGATTTTACGATGAGTATCACAGGAAAGAACAATTACATTCTGCCGGTAGCGGCAAAAAATACAGAAAGTATTGTTCTGGAACGCGGTGGTTACGAAATGAAATCAGAAGTTTGTAAAACTCCTTACAAATCTTTTAAAGTTCTTTCGGATAACACCAACCTGAGTATAAAACATACGGTTGTGAAAACCGATGAAAATTCAGCGATGGCTGTAATTCAGTAATAGAAAAAGCTTCAGAATTTCTGAAGCTTTTTCTATTTTTAGTTGCATTATTTTATGATGACTTCGTAAATCTTGCTCCAGTTTTTTCCCGTGATGAGCATGTTTTCTCCTTTGAAGGCGATGCCATTCAGGACATCATCATTGCCTGTGGTATTTTGTTTGGCTATATTACTGAAATCCAGAATGCCGGTCACTTCACCATTAGCAGGATTGATTTGCAGGATGATAGGCTTCTGCCAAACATTGGCATAGATAGATCCGTTGTGATATTCCAACTCATTGATCTGGTCATAGCCTTCTGTATTGCTTGCAACTGCAATAGATCTTACAATTTGCGACGGATTATCAGGATTCAGGAAATAAATAAATTTAGTTCCGTCGGAAACGATGAGGTTTTTACCATCGTTGGTCATTCCCCAGCCTTCAGCAATCTGACTCGGATAAGTAAATTCTTTTAAAAGCTTAATATTGGAGTCATAAATAAAACCTTTCTTCGATTTGTAAGTAAGTTGATAGATTTTATCTCCGAAAACAGTTAAACCTTCGGAAAATTCATTATTTTGAGGAACTTCCTGAATGGGTTGAGTGCTTCCAAGATTATATTTTATAATTTTTGATTTACCTTCCAGACCTACACTTTCATAGATGATGTCACCGTGTGCTTCAAAACCTTCTGTAAAGGAATCAGTATCATGAGGATATTGATTCACGATTTCATAGTTCAGTTTTTTCGGGGCAGCTTTCGCAAAAACATTGATGGTGGCATCTTGTTGTAAAACCTCACCACTTTTGGTTTTGATGTTAAAGGTGATGTCGTTTTCCCCAAGTGAAAAAAAGCCTGGATCTATAATCAGCTTATCGGTCTCCTTGTCATTGTAAGTGATGGTGATGGCTTCTGCATAATCCATCACATCTTCCGGAACCTGGATTTTTTCACCAAAATGATAACCCTGATCCTGTTTGCCAAGGTTATAGTCGTTTAATGTATTAAGGATTTCCTTGTCTTTATTACAGCTTGCAAGTATAAGCAAAGCGAAGGCAGCTGATATGAAAATTTTCTTCATTCGAAATAGATTTGTTCCGATAGTTTTACATCGTCGGAGAAAGCTCAAAAATACAAAATAATAGAAATTAAAATTTCATAAAATTTTATTAATTTAAACATAATATGTAGCTTTGTAAATATGATAACAATTGTTGCTGCAATAGGCCGTAATAATGCCTTGGGAAAAGATAACCAGCTGCTTTGGCGTCTTTCAAAAGATCTCAGACATTTCAAAGAACTTACCGAAAATCATCCCGTGGTAATGGGACGTAAAACTTATGAAAGCATCGGTAAACCTTTGCCAAACCGTACTAATATTGTTGTCAGCAGGAAATCTGGCTGGTTTGAGGAAGGAATTCTGATAGTCTCCACGTTGAAAGAAGCACTCAAGTTTGCAAAAAAAATTGATGAGCGTGTTTTCATCATCGGCGGGGGCGAGATCTATAAACAAACGATGGAGCAGGCAGACCGGCTAGAAATTACCTTAGTAGATGCGGATCCCGATGCTGATACTTTTTTCCCGGCAATTGATCCGAAAATCTGGCAGAAAACAGATGAAGAATGTTTTGGTAAAGACGAAAAGAATGAATACAGTTTCTGCTTCCAGACCTTCGAGAGAATAATTAAGCCGTAGTTTTAAATTGGATATCAAATCCAACCATCAACCATCAACTATCAACCATTTAAATGGATTATCCAAGCAAAGTTTTATCGAAAGCCGTGGAAGAAATTGCAGGTTTGCCGGGCATTGGTAAAAAATCGGCCTTGCGACTTGCGCTGCATCTTCTTCGTCAGCCTTCTTCCCAGGGGATTGCTTTGGGAAATGCGATTCAGAATTTGGTTACAGACATCAGATATTGTAAAGAATGTCATAATTTTTCGGATTCTGACATCTGTGAGATCTGTAATGATGATAAAAGAAATGACGAACTGCTTTGCATTGTAGAGGATGTCCGGGATGTTATGGCGATAGAAAATACGGGAAAATACAGGGGCAAATATCTGGTTCTCGGCGGTAAGATTTCACCAATGGAAGGCATCGGGCCAAGTCAGTTGAGAATCGGAAGCATTGAAAAGAAGCTGAATGAAGGTGTTGTAAAAGAACTCATCTTTGCACTGAGCGCAACAATGGAAGGCGATACTACCGCTTATTATATCTACAAAAAATTCAAAACACATCAGATTTTATTTTCCAGCATTGCAAGAGGAATTGCCGTGGGCGATGAGCTGGAATATGCAGATGAGATCTCGCTCGGAAGATCTATCACCAACAGAACGGTTTATAACGAGGCAACGTGATGAAAGTTAGTGTGATTATTGTTCATTATCAGGTAAAGGATTTGCTCAGAAACTGCATACTTTCTATTAAGAAGTATTTTCATGACTTTGAGTATGAAATCATTGTTGCGGATAATAATTCGCCCAATCCGGACTGGAAATCATTAATATCAGAATTTCCTGATGTCCGTTTTCTACCTCTGGAAGACAATCTTGGTTTTTCCAAAGCGAATAATCTGGCGGTGGCGCAGGCAAAAGGCGAATATGTTTATATCCTGAATCCGGACACGGAAATAGAGGGTGATTATTTTAAGGAAATTCTTGATTTTGCGGATAGTCAGGCAGAATTCGGTGCATTGGGATTAAGAATGCATAATGCAAAAGGCGAGTTTTTGCCGGAGAGCAAAAGGTCTGTTCCGGCACTGATCAATTCATTTGAGAAGCTTTTTACCAGATTCAATAATAATTCTAAAAGCTATTACAGAAATGATGTCGGCGAGTTTGAGATCGCTGAGGTTGATATTATGACGGGCGCCAATCTTCTGGTGAAGAAATCTGTTTATGCACAAGTTGGCGGGTTCGATGAGCAGTATTTTATGTACGGTGAAGACATTGATCTTTGTTATACGATCCGGCAAAAGGGCTACAGGAATTTCTATTATGGCAAGTATTCAATCCTTCATCATAAAGGCGAAAGCACGGTCAAGGATAAAGTATATCTTGAAAGATTTTATGGCGCAATGGCTATTTTTATCAAAAAATATTACAGAAAACAAAAGCCTTTCCAGTATCTGCTGATGAAGATCGGACTTCACATAAAATATACTTCCGATTTAAGAAAGCTTACTCCTCTTTCTCCAAAGGAAAAGTAGCTTCTTCAGCAAATCTCCTGAGCGCATTCATTTCCTCTCTTGCTTGATATTGCCCGAATCTTGCGGCAGCATATGTTAAACCAATGAACACAAGAACTGTGAAAGAACACGGTAATGCCCAAGGATAATTATTGGTATTGATCTGCTTTTCTACATAGTAAAGGGTGAAAAATGCCATCCACGCAACAGTAAACAGGAAATAAAGAAACATGAAAAAAGTCCAGACGGCAGAACTCGGTCCGAAAATACCTCGTATGACAGTTGTACTTTCTTCTTTTTCTATACGTATGGCCAGATTTGGTTTCCAGTAGTTATTTTCAGTGGTTTTTACAAAAATGGTTGCCACTTCGCGGTTGATATTTCCAAAGAATTCATCATTGTGACTAGTGAGATACGCTCTCAGGTTTTTCTCACATTCTTCGGGAGAAAGATTGCTATACATTTTGAACCGTGGTCTGTTTCTTATATGATTCAGGGTTTCTTTCATACTAAATTTTATGAATTTAAATTAATACCAAAGTTGTTGGAAATAATTAAAGATAAATTTTATTATAAGTCTATTGTCTTTCATATTATTTTTCAACTGCTATTCTTCTATATATGGAATAGGATCTTCCAGAAACAGATCTATTTTTCTGGGTATATTGTTGCGTTTTATTTCTATGCTTACGGTTTTGTTCTCATCCGTTTTAAGGATCTGATGGATTTTGTAGAGGGTAAGTTCATTGGCTTTTTTGCCATCTACATTAATGATTTCATCGCCTTTTAAGATCCCCGATTTCTGGGCAGGAGAATCTTTTCTCGTTCCCGCAACTTTAAAGACTGGTTTCAGGCTGAACTTGTATTGAAATTTATCAGGACTGTTATCTATTACATTGATTTCGTTTCCTGCAGAATTCCTTTTTGCGGTTTCTACTTTTACTTCTTCTTTTTCCCAGACCAGTCCGTCTTGTTTGATTTCAAGGCCGCTTCCGTCAATCAGGAAAGGGTCGTTCAGGTGTTTATTGGCGCGGAAATAAACCTTATTTTCAGGATAATTGAACACCACGGTAAACCTTCTCAATACTTCCGAACCGATGGATCCTTTTCTGTCCTTTACGATTTTCAGATGCTGGATAGAATATTCATCAGGCATTGATGCGATGGGTTTATTCAGCCGAAATTTCCCGATGGATAAGGAGTTGATCCGGCTCCGTTTTCCAAAAATATCGCCGCTGAATCCTCGTCCAAGAAAATCATCAATATTAGGACGATTGTAAATAAAATCCTTAATCAATGTCGGGAAAAGCCATACCGAATCTGTGTTTCCGAGATCCAGCAGCAGCTTGGAACTCTGTTTTTCGTGCTTCATCTCTACATCTGCATACATATAAGGTTTGTTCATCTCCACACTGATGGGAAATTCTGAAAAATTCCTGATCCTTTTCGGAAATTCTGAGCTGTCTTTGTAAACTGTAATGGTTTTATTGAGGTAATTGATTTCCAGAGGATGATTTTTAAAGAAATAATAACCGATAATACCGTTTACAGGCACACCAATATCTTGGGAAACGTTGAAATCTTCGTCCAATACGATGAAAACAGTGTGAGATTTGTCTACAAAATTTTTACCGATCCTTATTTCATTATTGATGGATTTCAGAGCATCAACACTTACAGTTTCTCCCAATCCGCGAAAAGTAATTTTCTCAACATTTTTAAAATCGACATTCTTATTTTCCAGGCTGAAAAGCAAGGTTTCTGATATTCCAGAATCCAGCATAAAGTTCAGTTCCACGCCATTTATATTCATCGGGATGAAGATAAGGTTGTTAATGAGCTTAAATTTGATAACGGTTTTGTCAGCGTTTTCCAGCATAAAACCCTGTTGTCCACTCATTAAGCAGCTTATAAAGAATAATATCAATAATCGGATTTTCATAAAATCAAGTTACAAATTTTATAAATGCAAGTATAAAAATTAATCTGATGATTTGTGTATTTTTTATGTATTTCATAATTTGTTTGATATAATGTGTGTTTGTTGGAATGTTTTTTGATAAGTTTTCATTCTATTTTTAAAATTGTTGATGAATGTTTAATTTAAAATTTATTTAAGATGAAGAATTTATTACTTAGCCTCAGAAAAAATGAGTTAGACGAAGTGGTTTTCGCTAATAGAAATAAATCTTATGGTGCTTATGCGCTGAGAAATGATTATTCTAACCAGCTTACAAAAGCACTATTTGTAGGTGTTGCTTTCTTTGCATCGTTGTCGGCTGTTCCGTTGGTTATTTCCGCATTTCAAACAAAACCGGAAATTACAGATTTTGTTCCAACAGGCCCGGTTATTCTGGATAATGTTGATATGCCGGACAGACCGCAGCCACAGCCTCGTGTTGCAGTTCCACAAATAAAAACTGTAGCTAATACGGAAGTAACTCCAGTGCGCGAGATCAAAAAAGATAAGCCATTACCAACCAAAAAAGATTTTGAAGGTGCAGCAATTGGCACAGAGACTAAAGCTGGTACAGAAACGACATTATCAGTTGCGCCACCGATCTCTGTTGGTCCGCCATCTACCACATATCATCCGCCTGTTGCGCCTCCTGCTCCGGCTGAAGATCCAAATGTTATTATCGATGGTGCTAAAGCAGATGTTGCAGCTGAATTCAAAGGAGGAATCAATGCTTTCCGCCAGAAAGTTGCGCAGGGTTTTGATACTTCATCCGTAGATCAGTCCGGGATGGTTTCGGCCATTATAACTTTCGTGGTGGAGAAAGACGGAAGTATTTCTAATATTAAAATCACCGGCGCTAATTCAGATTTCAATCAGGAAGCGGAAAGAACTGTAAAATCTATTAAAACAAAATGGACGCCTGCCCAGCTGAAAGGAAAAGCAGTGCGCTCGTCATTCAGAATGCCAATTTCTATGAGAATAGAATAATGTGATTACCAGACTTACAGTATATTAAATAATTAAGGTTTTATAATTATCCACATTTTAGCTTGAAATGTGGATAATTTTTTTAGAAGCCAAATCGTTAATTAACAATACTTTAACGACGTTGCGATTTTTTCAAAATATTCTAAGTGCTAAAAAATTGTATTTTTGAGGATTAAATTAATGTTTATGGCAAAAATTATAGGTGTTGCAAACCAGAAAGGAGGTGTTGGTAAAACTACAACAGCTGTTAACCTGGCATCTGCGCTTGGCGTTCTGGAAAAGAGAGTTCTTCTGATAGATGCAGATCCGCAGGCCAATGCAACCTCCGGTCTTGGTGTGGAAGAAGTTAATTTCTCCACATATAATTTACTGGAACACAGTGCGGAAGTTACCAAATGTATCTTGCCCACCAGTTCGCCTAACGTTGATATCATTCCTTCTCATATAGATCTTGTGGCTGCGGAAATAGAATTGGTGGACAGGGAAAACAGAGAATATATGCTGCGTGAAGCGCTGAAGTCTGTCAGAGATCAATATGACTACATTATTATAGATTGTGCGCCGAGTTTAGGTTTGATCACCATCAATGCCCTGACAGCTGCAGATTCGGTTATCATTCCTATTCAGTGTGAGTATTTTGCATTGGAAGGTCTGGGGAAATTGCTGAACACAATTAAAAATGTTCAGAAAATTCACAATCAGGATCTGGATATAGAAGGCCTTTTGCTTACAATGTATGACAGCAGACTAAGGTTATCAAATCAGGTAGTGGAAGAAGTGAATTCTCATTTCCCGGAAATGGTTTTTGAAACCATTATCAGCCGGAATGTACGTCTGAGCGAAGCGCCAAGTTTCGGGGAAAGCATCCTGAGCTATGATGCAGAAAGCAAAGGTGCAATCCAATACATTCAGCTGGCGGAAGAGGTTTTGCTGAAAAATGAAAAATTAGTTAAAAATTAAAAAGCTATTTGCCATTAGCGATTAGCGATTAGCATAAAATGAAAGACAAAAAAAGAGCAATGGGACGTGGTTTGGGAGCAATCCTGAATGCAGAGAGCAAAACCAATATCAACACAGCTTCAGACGAAGGCGCAAAAACCCTCGTCGGAAATATTGTTGAAGTCCCGATTGAAGATATTTACGCCAATCCCAACCAGCCAAGAACTTATTTTGATGAAAAAGCGCTTAATGATCTGGCTGAATCTATTAAAAGTCTGGGAATCATTCAGCCTGTTACGCTAAGAAAAGACGGCGAAAAGTTTGAGATCATTTCCGGAGAAAGACGTTTCCGTGCTTCCAAAATTGCAGGCTTAAGTTCTATTCCGGCCTATATCCGTTTGGTTAATGACCAGGAATTGCTGGAAATGGCTTTGGTAGAAAATATCCAGAGAGAAGACCTGGATCCGATAGAAGTGGCACTCACATACCAAAGACTTTTGGATGAGGTCGGGATGACCCAGGAAAATCTGAGTCAGCGTGTCGGGAAAGAGAGAAGCACGATTACAAATAGTGTCAGGCTTCTGAAATTGTCTCCGGACATCCAAAACGGAATCCGAAGCGGGCAGATTTCTGCCGGTCACGGCCGTGCAATTATGAGCCTGGATACAGATGAAAAGCGCGAGGATCTTTTTAGCAGGATTATCAAAGACCAGCTCAATGTAAGACAGGCAGAGCAACTGGCATCTCAACTCAAAAATTCGCAGGACAAGGAGAAGGTTGCTAAGCAGTCCATCATTCCAAATCACGTGAAAAAAGCGCAGCAGAACCTTTCCAATATTCTTAATGTGAATGTCGAAATCAAAACGTCGGCTAATGGGAAAAAAGGAAAGATTGTTCTGGATTTTAAAAACGAAGAAGAGCTGGAAAGCATTCTCGCCCATATCCGATAAATGAAAAAGTTATTTTCAGTTTTCCTGCTATTCGCATTCAGCCTGATTTTTTCTCAGGTGAACCCAAACGATACAATTCGTGTAGAGAATCTTCCTAAAGATAGCATTCCTGCGGCGAAGCCAAGAACTGAACCCGAGATATTGGGAAATATTGCCAATAGCAATGCGCCTTCCAAACTCAGAAAGTTCAGTCCCACAAAAGCGGGTTTGTATTCTGCGGTTCTGCCGGGACTTGGCCAGTTCTATAATAGAAAATACTGGAAAATCCCTATTGTATGGGGTGCAGTAGGAACCGGAATCGGGATTGCGGTCTGGAACGATAATCAGTATAAACGTTACCGGAATGCCTTTGTTGCGGAGCTAAATGGACTGCCTCACGAGTTTTCCGGGATCCGTGGCGTGGATAAAACTGTTTTGGGAAATGCTCAGGACAGGTCTAAAAGACAAAGGGATTATGCCATCGGGATCACAGGGCTTATTTATATCCTGAATATTGTTGATGCCGTTGTAGATGCACATCTTTATGAAGGACGAAAAGATCCTGATTTAGCACTTACGCCTGCTGTAATCCATGACAGGTTCAGTAATTTCGAAAGTAAAGGCGGATTAGCACTCACGTTTAAATTTTAAAAATCGATATTAACTAAATAATGAAAATAGCGCTTGTTGGTTACGGGAAAATGGGGAAGATCATTGATGAAATTTCCCAAAGCCGCGGACACGTAGTGGTGGCAAGATTAAAGGAAACGCCAACCAAAGAATCATTAAATAATGCGGATGTGGCAATAGAATTCTCTAATCCGGAAGCTGCTTTTGAAAATATAAAGATATGCCTGGAAAACAAAATTCCTGTCATCTGCGGAACAACCGGCTGGCTGGATAAAAAGCCCGAAATCGAAGAGATAGCTGTTGAACAAAATAGCGCATTTTTATACGGATCTAATTTCAGCTTGGGTGTCAATTTGTTTTTTGCACTAAACGAAAAGCTGGCAAAATTGATGAGCAATGTGAAGGAATATACCTGTCAGCTGGAAGAAATCCATCACATTCATAAAAAGGATGCCCCCAGCGGAACTGCCATTTCCATTGCGGAGGGCATTATCGAAAATTCAAAATATGAAGCCTGGAAACTGGATGAAACCAAGGACAATGAATTGGGGATTTTTGCCATCAGGGAAGATGAAGTTCCGGGCACGCATAGTGTTTTCTATAGATCTGAAGTAGATGAGATAGAAATCAAACATACCGCCTTCAACAGGAATGGTTTTGCACTTGGAGCGGTCATTGCGGCGGAATGGATTGTAGGAAAGCGAGGTGTTTTTTCCATGAAAGATGTTTTAGGTTTATAAAAAACTGTAACAAAAACATCTCATAAAAAACTAATTAATAAAAATCAGCAAAAAGCGAATCGCCATTTGCCAAAAGTCAATATATGGATTACATTATTACTTATACCATTTATGTCCTCATTATCAGTGTTCTGATGGGGCTTACCACTTGGAAGTTATTTAAAAAAATGGGGTATAACCCTTTATTTTCTTTCATTCCTTTCTACAATTATTTTATAATTCTTAAAGAGACCAATCATCCGAAATGGTGGGCGGTTTTATCTTATCTTCCGATAGTCGGGCCAATTATGATGTCCGCATTTCATATTTTTCTGATGCGAAAATTCGGGAAAAGAGGTTTTGTAAACGGGCTTTTAACTGTTTTACTACCATTTATCTTTATGGCAACTGTTAATTACAGCAAAGATCCTGAAATTGAAACGGAGGAAGAGGAGGAAGAAGGTAAGAAAAAAGAAACTTTCCTGGGTTCCGTGACTTTTGCAGTGGTTTTTGCAACCATCATTCACGCCTTCATCACGCAGCCTTTCGGAATTCCGACCGGTTCGATGGAAAGAACGCTTTTAGTTGGTGATTTCCTTTTCGTTAACAAGTGGGCGTACGGTTACAGAATGCCGATGAGACCTGTCGCTTTACCTTTTTTACAGGGAACGATCTTCGATACAGGCCAAAAAGGAAACCCGAAAGACGACCCAAAATCTTATGTCGATGCAGTAAAATTACCTTATCTCAGGTTGCCGGGCTATGATGAAATCAAAAGATATGATATTGTAGTATTCAATTACCCGCAGGATTCCGTTCACACAGCTATCGACAGGAAAGATCCTTATGTAAAAAGATGTGTAGGCATTCCGGGAGATGTTATCGAATTCCGTGCAGGAAGATTATTTGTGAATAATCAACCGGAAAAAATCCTGGGTGATGAGGAACAGCAGCATAAATTCATTGTTAAAACATCAAGTCAACTGAATATTCCTCAGCTATACAAAGCTTATGGCTTTCTTCCGGTTCAGGAATATCAGACTAATACAGGATTTTTATATGCTTTTCAAGGTTTAACGAACGACGTTGCAGCGGATATAAAAAAACTTCCGGAAGTTGAAGAAATTAAAGAGGACATCTTAGAAAAAGGATCCAATGATATTGCCTATTTTCCGATTAAAGATAGAGGAGAAATTGTGAGGGATGAATCTGGCAATGCAATGCTTACTAAAAAGATAGATACATCAAACTGTATCTACCCAATCAACAAGCCTTGGAATCAGGATTGGTACGGTCCGCTTAGAATCCCGAAAAAAGGTGATGTTGTGAAACTGGATCAGGAAACCTTGCCAACCTATAAGTGGATCATCTCAGAATATGAGCACAACAAGCTGGAAAATAAAAACGGGAAAATCTATATCAACGGCCAGGAAACCAGCCAATACACCATCAAGCAGAATTATTATATGATGATTGGAGACAACCGCGATGCGTCTTTGGATGCCAGGTTTTTTGGCGTGGTTCCGGAGGAAAATATTGTGGGAAGACCAATGTTCACTTGGATGAGTTTGCAAGGCGCTTTCAAAGATGCCAATTCTTCTTACCAGGCACCGTTCAAAGTGCGTTGGGACAGAATGTTCAAAGCAACCAATACCGGCGAGAAAAATAAAACTTCCTATTGGTGGATCGCTGCCGGAATCTTAATTCTGTTCTTCGGCTGGGATTATTTTGCCAAACTCTTCAGGAAAAAAGAAGAAGAATAATTTTTTCAGAAGCTTAATCCCGCTATCCGCTATATCTTTTTTGTTTTTTCACAAGGTTTGCTATTCCAAATAAAGTGAGGACATACAAAAAACAAAAAAGGATGCCGCTTCTATCGGGGCTATGAGCTTTCAGTTTCAAAATAACAATACAGCACTTTGCCAGAGGTTTATTATCTTTGGCAAAGTTTTTTTTAATAAAAATAATGAAAAACAGAATTCTTTTACCGATATTTTACCTTCCGCCAATTTCCTGGTTCTCTATATTTTTAGATGAAGACAATCATATTTCTCTGGAGCAATTCGAAAACTTTCCGAAGCAGACCTACAGAAACCGTGCTGCAATTTATGGCGCAAACGGAAAATTACCGCTCATCATTCCCATAAAACACAACGGAAAGCGGGAAATGAGAGATATCGAAATTTCTTATTCGGAAGACTGGCAAAAGCTACACTGGAAGTCTATCAAAACAGCGTATCAGAGTACGCCATATTTCGAGTTTTACGAAGACAGACTGCAATCAATTTATGATGAAAAAATCAGCTCACTTCTGGAATTCGATCTTAAAACGATCAAAGTAATTCTTCAGATCCTGAAAACAGAAAAAGATTTTCAGCTGACGGAAGAATATATCAAACAGCCCGACGCTCAGGATTTAAGGGAACAATTCTCAGCAAAATCTGAGTCGAACTATCAAATGGAAGATTATTACCAGAGCTTTTCAGATAAATATGGTTTTATAAAAGACCTTTCAATTTTGGATTTGCTTTGTAACATTGGGCCGGAAAGTATGACTTATATCAAAAATATCAAACTCAGTTAATATTCAGAATAGTCTATTTCTACAATCTGTAATAATTGAACTAAATAAATAATTTAATATGAAAAAAATATTAATAGCGGCAGCATTCTACGCAGGTTTTGCAACGATTGCAGCGCAGGCAGCAAGTCCGAATGATAAAGACCAGAAAACATGGTATCATAAAGATTACGCCACAACGAAAGTGTATGGTGTCAATACGGAAAATGCTTACAAATTCCTGGAGTCAAAAGGATTAAAGCCGAAAACTGTAGTTGTAGGCGTCTTGGATAGCGGAGTGGAAGTAGATCATCCGGGATTGGCAAAAAATATGTGGAAAAACCCGAATGAGATTCCGAACAACGGAAAAGATGACGACGGAAACGGGTATGTTGATGATGTTTACGGCTGGAATTTTCTAGGCGGTAAAAACGGTGACATTGATGTAGATAATATGGAAGTCACAAGAGTGGTGAAAAAGTACCAATCAGTTTTCGAAGGAACGGACTCTGCAGAGAATAAAGAAAACCAGGCTAAAATGCCGGAGGAATTTGCAATGTATATGAAGTCCAAAGAGATTTTCACTAAAAAGAGTCAGGAAGCAAAGCAGAATGTGCAGCTTTACACGATGATCAATAATTCTATCCCGGATATGGTGAAATTATTGGGAGATAAAACCTTAACTAAAGAAAACCTGGCCGCCATTAAACCTTCCACCCAGCAGGAAGCTATGGCAATGCAGGTTCTGGCTCAGGTTGCGAATGATCCTCAGGTTGCAGGCAAGCCGGCTTCAGAAGTTAAAACTTACATGGAAGGGCAGATGAAGGAAGCGCTGGATTACTTCACGCCTCAAGCGGAAAAAGGCTACAATCTGGACTTTGATCCGAGAAAAGAAATTGTTGGGGATAATTATGATGATTATTCCGAAAAAAATTATGGAAACAATCATTACGAAGGTCCGGATGCAAAGCACGGAACACACGTTGCAGGAATTATTGCCGGTTTGGCGAATGGTTCTGAGCCGCAATATGGAGTTGCTTCCAGAGTTGCAAAGATCATGACGGTCAGAGCCGTTCCGGATGGTGATGAGAGAGATAAAGATGTTGCAAATGCGATCCGTTACGCTGTGGACAATGGTGCAAAAATCCTTAATATGAGTTTTGGAAAGCCTGTTTCGCCTGGTAAAAATGTGGTGTGGGATGCCTTCAAATATGCGGAAAGCAAAGGCGTACTTTTAGTGAAAGCTGCTGGTAATGAAAACGAGGATATAGCGGAACATCAGTATTTTCCTACTAACTTCAAATCTACTTCTGATGAAAAGCCGTTTATCAGTAATATGATAGTTGTAGGCTCTAATACGAATGATGCCAACGCTTTGAAATCAAGCTTTTCAAACTATGATAAGAAAATGGTGGATGTTTTTGCGCCGGGTTCTGAGATCTATTCCACCGTTCCGGACGGAAAATATGAATATTTGCAGGGAACTTCTATGGCATCGCCGGTTGTTGCTGGTGCATCAGCGGTTTTATTGGCTTACATGCCCAATCTGAAACCTGAACAGATCATTGAGTCATTGGTTAAGACAACCAATGCAAGTACCAATAACGGATTCGAAAATCTTTCCAGATCTGCAGGCGTAATTGATGTTGCCAAAGCAGCAGAATATGCCTATAAGAATTTTTATAAAGCTGATATGCCTACAAAATCGACTAAAAAACCTGTAAAAAAGCAAAAGCCGCATAAAGCTATTGACAAAACCAAACTTTAATAGCAATACCATAACAAAAAAAGTCTGAGATACTCTCAGATTTTTTTTGTTTTTACCCTTTGGCATAATTTTTTATAATAATTTAGCTGTAAATATAAAACTATGAGAAAATTAATTTTTTTAGGAATGTTAGGTACAGCTTTAGTAGCAACTTCCTGCTCGTCCAATAAAAGTGGCGTGAGTGCCGGCGAAGCGCAGGCCCTTCGTTCAGATGTAATGAAACTAAAAGGTCAGTGGGATATTTCCAATATTGACTATGACAGAAACTACTCCGTAAAACCATTTGATGAAGGGGCAAGTATCAATTGCTTCGTTGGAAGTTCCTGGACGCTGATCCCGAATAATTATACGGGAACTTACACATTGCACGGAGAAAATGGATGCCCGTCAAAAATTCAGGCGATCACTTTCAGCGTAGATAAGAATAGTGTAGTATCTATTAAAAAAGTAGCAGACGGAGAAAAAGCTAAAAGAGTTCTTGCCGGCTATAAGCTTATGCTGGAAAATCCGACCGCAGATTCCTTCACTTTGGTACAATCTGTAACAGCAGACGGAAAACCAATGGATATCAGATATAATTTTGTAAGAAAAGATAAATAATAAACACTTTAAAATGAAAATAAATAAACTAAACATCGCAGCATTTTTTATCTCAGGTTCTTTATTGCTGACAAGTTGTGAAGCGGTTCAGAATGCTAATAATACTCAGAAAGGTGCTGTAATCGGTACTGCAGCCGGTGCTGTAATCGGAGGAATCCTGGGAAACAATATCGGTAAAGGTGGTAATGCGCCACTTGGAGCCGTTTTGGGTGGTGTTGTTGGTGGTGTTGCCGGTGGCGTTATCGGTAATAAAATGGATAAACAGGCCAAAGAAATTAAAGAAACGTTGCCAGGTGCTGAAGTTGAAAGAGTAGGCGAAGGTATCAAAGTTACACTTAATGAAAATACGGTGAATTTTGATTTTAACTCTGCCAATCTGACTCCATTAGCAAAAACCAACTTAGATAAACTGGTTACTGTTCTTAAAAACAATCCGGACACCAATATTAATATTTATGGTCACACCGATAGTATCGGAAGTGATGCGGTAAACCTTAGAATCTCTTCTCAAAGAGCTGCAGCAGTTAAAAACTATTTTGTTGCTAACGGCATTTCAGCGTCAAGAATGTTTACAGAAGGTCTTGGAAAGTCAAGCCCGATTGCTTCCAACGATACAGATGCTGGAAGAGCTAAAAACAGAAGAGTAGAATTTGCAATTACGGCAAATGAGAAAATGATCAATGATGCAAAATCCGGAAATTAATCGGAATTTTTCTCATACCTTCAATAATAAATAAACCGCAATTTGCGGTTTTTTTATTTTAATGCTACTTTTGTAGGATTATTGAAACATGGGATGAAAAATTATTTAAAATTAATGCGTGTAGAACAATGGGTAAAAAACTTATTCGTTTTTGCACCATTGTTTTTTTCCGGCAATATTATGAACGCGCATCTTTTCTATGAGAGTGTGTTTGCGTTTTTTGTATTTTCATTCACAGCAAGTTCAATATATATACTGAACGATTATTTTGATATAGAGTCGGACAAAAAACATCCTGAAAAAAAGAACAGACCTTTGGCGAGTGGAGCAGTCTCCAAGCTGGGAGCAAAATTTTTATTCGGGATATTGATCCTTTTGTCAGTAACATCAATTTTTATAGGCAACTATATTTTTCAGGTCAATTTCTGGAAATTCGGTGTTATTATTGCGACCTATTTTATTCTGAATATTTTCTATACTTTTAAGCTGAAACACGTTGCCATTGTTGATATCTGTATCATTGCGGTTGGTTTTGTACTCAGGGTTTTAGCAGGCGGCTATGTTACAGGAATTATAGTTACCAATTGGGCTATTTTGCTCACATTTGTTTTAGCATTGGTATTGGCAATCGGGAAAAGAAGAGGTGAGTTGATTAATGCGCAGGTTTCCGGAAAAACCAGAAAGGCTTTGGATGGTTATAACGTTCAGTTTGCGGATATTGCATTGTCTATCAGCTGTACTTTAGCAATAATCTGTTATCTGATGTTCACACTTTCACCGGAAGTGCAGGCAAGATTTCACCCTCGTGTTTTTTACACGGTGATTTTTGTGGTTTTTGCTTTCCTGAGATATCTTCAGCAGACATTGGTTTACAATAAGACTGAGTCACCAACCAAAATTGTTTATAAGGACCGGTATATCCAGATAACAATTGTTTTGTGGGTTATCGTTTTCCTTTTGCAGATTTATTTTAAGTAATGAAATTGCTATCTTAATTAACAAACAAATGATGATGAAAAACTTGATGCGATTGCATCGTACAAAAAAAAATATACGCAGATGAAACCGAATTTTGTTCAGAAAGTTACAAACTGGGGAAATTTTCCTGTTGTAGAAAAAGAAATGAAGTCGGATGATTCTCTTTCTAAGATCAAACAATTCGTAAGAGAAAATAATGAAGTGATTGCCAGAGGAAATGGCCGCTGCTATGGCGATGCTTCTCTTGGCGAACATATTTTCTCAACCAAAAGACTCAATAAATTCATTTCATTCGACAGGATCAATGGAATAATAGAATGTGAATCGGGCGTTCTGCTTTCCGAAGTCCTCGAAGTTTCAGTTCCGCAAGGTTACTTCCTTTATGTCACGCCAGGGACTAAATTCATTTCTATAGGTGGCGCAATTGCTTCGGACGTTCACGGTAAAAATCATCACGCTGAAGGCTGTTTTTCAGAATATGTAACCGAATTTAAATTATTAAATGAAAATTCTGATGTTATTACTTGTTCCCGTGAAGAAAATCAGGATAAATTTTGGGCAACAATCGGAGGAATGGGTTTAACGGGAATTATTCTCTCAGCTAAATTCAAACTGAAAAATATAGAGTCGGCTTATATCAGACAAGAAAGTATCAAAGCAGAAAATCTGGATGAGGTTTTCCAGTTGTTTGATGAGAGTGAAGACTGGACTTATAATGTGGCCTGGATCGATTGCTTCCAGAAGGGAAAAAATCTGGGTCGCTCAATTTTGATGAGAGGTGAACACGCTCTGAAAGCTGAATTGCCATCCAATCTTCAGAATAAATCTTTGAAATTAAAGGAAAAATTCAAACCGACTGTTCCGTTCTATTTTCCCGGATTTGTTCTGAATGCTTTGACAATCAAAATCTTCAATTTCCTTTATTATAACAAACAAACCAAGAAACAGGTCAATAATTTTATTGATTATGAAACGTTTTTCTATCCGTTAGATGTCATCAATGACTGGAACAAAATCTACGGTAAAAGCGGATTTATCCAATACCAAATGGTAATTCCGAAAGAGAACGGAAAAGAAGGAATGCGGCAGATTCTTGACACGATTGCCAAAAGCGGAAATGGATCTTTCCTCGCTGTTTTGAAGTTGTTTGGGAAGGATAATCCGCTGGCTTACAACTCTTTTCCGAAAGAAGGTTATACATTGGCTTTGGATTTTAAAGTGAACAAAGGATTGAAAAAGCTGGTAGATCAGCTAGACACCATCGTGGAAAATTTCGGAGGCAGAATTTATTTGACGAAAGACAGTATGAGCAGGTCTTCGCTTACCAATTATCTTGAGAATGTCAATTCTTCCAAATTTGTTTCCTTACAACACAAGAGAATTTTGAGTGGAGGTAATTAAACGCAAATTGCGCAAAGATTATATTTGATTTTACTATAATTGATTCGCAAAGACGCTTCGCTCATCAAAATAAAACACAAAATGACAGAAAATGAAATTTCAAAAATTATTTTTGATACTGGTTTGAAAATTCATAGAAAACTTGGAACAGGTTTGTACGAAAGAGTTTATGAAGAATGTTTGTATCATGAATTAACGAAAGCTGGATTAAAAGTTGAAAGACAAAAAAGTTTATCAATAGTATATGAAGATTTAATTGTTCAGGATGCTTTTCGAGTGGATTTATTAATTGAAGATAAAGTTGTCATCGAATTAAAATCGGCAACTGAATCAGGACAATATATATTTGAAGCGCAAACATTGAATTATTTGAGGTTAGGAAAGTATAAGTTAGGAATGATTATTAATTTTAATCTTCCTTATTTCAAAAATGGTGTTAAAAGAATAGTCAATGGTTTGTAAAAACAAAGTTATTTTATTTGATTAGCAAAGCGTCTTTGCGATCCATAAGCGTAATAAAATTAAAACTTAACGCAATTGCGTTTAAAAATGATAGTTTTAATTTTAATTTACAAATTTTAATAAAGCTCATTTTGATGAGCGAAGCGTCTTTGCGAATCATAAAGCAAAACAAAAACTAAAACTTAGCACAACTTGCGTTTAATAAAATGATAGTATTAGGTTCCAATTCCGAAGTAGCACAGGCATTTGTGGAAGAATGTTTAGCTAAGGGAGAAAAATTTCCGATAATTTATTTGTTAAGTTCCAATCCGGAAACGACAGAGAAATTTGCCGGTCATATTCAGGTCAAATTTCTTCAGAATTCTGAGATTATTCCTTTGGATCTGATGAACGAAATCGATTATAAAACATTAGACAATATCAATTCCGAATTGTTGTTTTGTGCTTCCGGTTATCTCGGTTTAGGAACGGAAGAAGGACTTTATGACGCCGAAAATACAGCGCAGATTATTGATGTCAATTATGCTAAATTAGTTCCGGTACTTAATTTCTTCGCCAGAAAAATGGAGTCTAAACGTAGCGGGACGATGATCGTCTTATCATCCGTTGCCGGCGAAAGAGGAAGACAAAGTAATTTTATTTACGGAAGTGCAAAAGCTGGATTAACGGCTTATTTAAGTGGACTTAGAAACTATCTTTTCGATAAAAAAGTTCACGTTCTTACAGTCAAGCCTGGTTTTATGGACACGAAAATGACAGAAGGGTTACCACTAAATCCCGCTTTGACTGCGACTCCCAAAAAAGCGGCTGCAGGAATTTACAAAGCTTATAAAAATAAAAAAGACGTTGCTTACGTTTTACCAATTTGGGCTATCATAATGATGATCATCAGAAATATTCCAGAGTTTATTTTTAAGAAATTAAAGCTGTAAATTAGGTTGCAGGTTGTAGGATTTAAATGTTTTTCTTGCTGTAACCTTAAAACCCTTAAAGCTAACAAATGAAAAAATTATATCTATTCGACTTCGATGGCACTTTAACTTACAAAGACACCATGTTTTTGTTTCTGAAGTTTTATGATCCTGCAAAATTTTCTGTTCAGTTTCTTAAGCATATTCCGCTTTTTATGTTGTTAAAATTAAAATTAGCAGATGCGGAAGCGGTCAAAAAAAGCTTTATTTCAGCTATTCTAAAGGGTCAGTCAAGATATCAGTTAGAGAAAAAAGCACAACAATTTTTTGAGGAGAATTATCCGGCAGTGTTTAGAGAAAATGCTTTGGATTTCATCAGTAATATCGATAGAACACATACCGAATCTTATATTATTACAGCCTCTTTGGATCTGTGGGTAAAGCCTTTTGCAGAGAAGCTTGATATGAAGTTGTTAGCCACTCAGGCAGAGTTCAAAAATGATATTTTTACAGGTAATTTCGTTGGAAAAAATTGTAATAAACAGGAAAAAGTTGAACGGGTAAAAATTGAAATAGGCGATAAAAAGTTTGGTAAAATCATCGCTTTTGGTGATACTTCAGGAGACAAACCAATGTTTAAATTTGCTAATGAATCGCATTACCGATTTTTTCACTAATTTAGTGCTTTAATTTTTTGGCCTTTTCTGGCTTCAAATCTCATTAGAAATGGAAAGAATTTATCTGGATAATGCAGCAACTACACCTCTCGACGATGAGGTGATAGACTGTATGGTGAATGTTTTAAAATTCAATTATGGCAATCCGTCATCAACACACAGTTTGGGACAGGAAGCCAAGACCATTTTAGAAGAAGTAAGGCGAAAGATTGCGGATTCTTTGAGAGTGACTCCGGGCGAGATTGTTTTTACATCTTGTGGAACCGAATCCAACAACATGATCATCAAGTCTGCGGTTAATTATCTTGGTGTAGAAAGAATCATCACTTCGGCGCTGGAACATAAATGTGTGGCCGAAACCTGCCTCGAAATGAAAAAACTGAAAGGCGTGGAGCTGGTTTATCTAAGACCGGATTCAAAAGGTGATTTCGATTTGAATAAACTGGAAGAATTACTGAAAAACTCCGAAAAGAAAACACTGGTAACTCTGATGCACGCCAATAATGAAATAGGAAATATCCTTGATATCGAAAAAGTCGCGCATCTTTGCAAAGAAAATAACGCCCTTTTCCATTCCGATACCGTGCAAACAATGGCTCATCTGGATCTTGATTTCTCAAAAATTCCGGTTGATTTTGCCTCTTGCAGTGCGCATAAATTCCACGGACCGAAGGGTTCCGGATTTGCTTTCGTAAGAAAATCATCTGGTCTGAAAGGAATTATCACTGGCGGACCGCAGGAAAGAAGTTTAAGAGCCGGAACAGAAAATGTAACCGGAATTGCTGGCCTTGGAAAAGCATGGGAAATCTCTCAGGCAAAAATGGAAGACTACAAAAACCATATTGTAGAGATCAAGCATTATGCAATTGAGCAGCTGAAAGATAAGATACAGGGAATAAAATTCAATGGAAGAAGTGCGGATGACACCAGCCTGTACACTGTGCTGAATATTTTATTACCTTACAAAAATCCTTTGATAGGTCTTCAGCTGGATATGAAAGGAATTGCCATTTCTCAGGGGAGTGCTTGCAGTTCGGGTGCTGCGAAACCATCAATGGTTCTGATGTCTGTTTTATCAGAAGATGATTTGGAACATTCAACTCCGGTTAGGGTATCATTCAGCCATTTTACAAAAAAATCAGATATAGATACTTTTGTAAATGCTTTGGAAGAAATCGGTAAACCATTCATTATAGAAAAAGCTGATAGTCTGCATAGATAATCAACAGATAAAATCAATTATAAATTTTGTAATTTTGTTCTATAAAACAATAAAGAAAAAGAAATCATGGCAGTAGAAATTACAGATCAATCGTTTCAGGAAACAGTATTGAATTCAGATAAACCAGTATTAGTTGACTTCTGGGCAACTTGGTGCGGACCTTGCAGAATGTTAGGGCCAATCATTGAAGAAGTTGCAGCAGATTTTGAAGGCAAGGCATTGGTAGGAAAAGTGGATGTAGATAACAACCAACAGGTCTCTGTAGATTACGGTATCAGAAACATTCCTACAGTTTTGATCTTCAAAAACGGGGAAGTAGTTGATAAAATCGTAGGTGTGGCGCCAAAAGAAGTTATCGCAGAGAAATTAAATTCTTACTTGTAAGAAAATAATATAATTGAAAATGAACGTCTTTCCTTTCGAGAGACGTTTTTTTGTGCAAAAAATTTGGAGATGTCAATTATTGTTGTATTTTTGCAACCACAATAACGAAAGGCAATAGCCTTAGTTATGGCAAAAGATCCGGTAGTTCAGCTGGTTAGAATGCCGCCCTGTCACGGCGGAGGTCGCGGGTTCGAGTCCCGTCCGGATCGCATAAGTTTTATCAATTTACTTTAAAAAAAATTGATCCGGTAGTTCAGCTGGTTAGAATGCCGCCCTGTCACGGCGGAGGTCGCGGGTTCGAGTCCCGTCCGGATCGCATAGTCCTGCAACTTTTAGTTGTGGGATTTTTTATTTTTTATATTGCAGTTTACTATAGTTAAGAAAAATCCTAAGGGATGAAAATAGAAAAGCGGATTATACCATATGAAACAGATCTGCATCTATCAATGTTACACCATAATGGAATTGTTATTAAATAAAAAACTCCTCCAATATGGAAGAGTTTTGTATTAATGGAAATTCGGGTTGATTTTTAGATCATTGAGATCCAGCTGTAGTTCAGCTTTCCGGATTTCTTCGTCATCATAATATTTTTCTCTTCTCATCTGGAATATATCAAGTCTCTGCTTGTCGTAGATTTCTTTCAGAATACTTTCAAATCTATCAATTTCTTCAGTTGTACAAGTATTGCATTCTAAAAGATCAAGTTGGTTTTCCGTATTTTCCGTTTCGATTGAAATCTGTGAATAGTAGTTTTTTAGCAGGTTGCTTTTTTGAATCATGTCATGATAATTCATATTTATATGATTAAGTGCCAGCCTGTTAAGCCTGATTTGTATCTGTGCCTCTTGCTGTTCCTGTGGTAAGACTGAATCCATAGCCGGGATCTTCAGTTTTTTCACCAGAAAAGGCAACGTCAGACCTTGTACTACAAGCGTTATGAATATCACTATAAAGGTGATGAGCAGAATGAGGTTTCTATGCGGAAAAGGAGAGCCATCTTCTAAAGCAAAAGGAATGGAAAGGGCGGTTGCCAGAGATACGACACCTCTCATACCGGCCCAGCCAATAACCAAAGGTCCCTTCCAGCCGGGGGATTGCTCTTTCCTAACAGACCTGAAAAGCCATCTTGGTATGAAGGCGGCTGGATATACCCAGAGAAATCTTATCAGAATAATTACGATGCTGATGATGACGCCGTATTTTATTCCCTGAATAAGAGAGGATTCTTCCAAACCTTTGATAATGGATGGAAGAGATAAGCCGATCAGTATGAAAACCATTGCATTCATTACAAAAATAACTGTGGTCCATACGCCGAGCATATTCAGTCTTGTATTTCCGTTTCTGAAGATTTCGTGAGATCTGTACGATATAAAAAGTCCGCCGGTAACGACAGCCATTACTCCCGAGAAATGAAATTGCTCCGCACCAAGATATAACAGATAAGGCGTCATTATGGTAAGTGCTGCATCAATTGCTGAAGTGGTAGGCAAAAAGCGGTGAATCAGATACATGATTCCTGCTCCAAGCAATCCGACTACAATTCCCATTCCTGCAACTAAGAAAAACTGGCCAACAGCCTGATGCATAGAAAAGCTTCCGGTAAGAATAGCAGCCAGTGCAAACCTGAATACAATAAGCGATGAGGCATCATTCACCAGACTTTCGCCTTCCAGGATGCTCAGGATTCTTTTTGGTACGGGTAAGCCTTTCAGAACCGAAGTCGCGGCAACAGCATCCGGAGGAGAAATAATCCCGCCTAAAAGAAATCCTAAAGCTAATGTAAAACCGGGAATCAGAGCTTGTGATAGATAAGCGACAATCAGAGAAGTGGCAAATACTAACCCAAATGCTAACAATGAAATAGGGCGTTTCCATTTCCAGAAATCATTCCAGGATGTGTACCAGGCGGCTTCATAAAGCAAAGGCGGCAGGAAAATCAGAAATACAAGATCCGGATCCAGTTCCACTTCTGGGATTCCTGGTAAAAGGCTGATGACTAATCCTGCTAAAACCAAAAATATCGGATAAGCGATTTTCATTTTTTGGGCAGCCATTACCATCATAAACACGGAAAACAGTAAAGCCAGTATCAATAATAAATTATGATGCATTTTGATAATTTTGAAGATAGTTTTGAGTGTAAAAATATAATTATACATCCTAAATTCCTATAGATCTGCATATTTATATGAAAGATGAATTGTTATAAGTGTTATGTGTTACTTAAATATTTAATTTATAGAAGATTATAAGTTTAGTTCGCTATTAAATTGTTATTTTTAATTCCTGTAATTTTTTACATCCGATTGTAACTTTTCCACAATGTTTTATACCAATTAATTTAAATATCAGAATCAAAAAAATGAAAAAGATCTCTCTTAGTGCTTTGATGCTTGCTTCTTTATTCAGCATTACATCTGCACAGACAAAACAGGCCGCATTAGATCTCAACTACATGGATACATCTGTGCGTCCGCAAGATGATTTCTATAGCTATGTAAACGGAACCTGGATGAAAACGGCTAAAATACCGGCAGATAAGCCTAGCTGGGGTTCATTCAACCAACTTAGGGAAACTACGGATAACAATTCGCTTCTTCTTTTGGATAATATCCTGAAAGAAAAGTTTGCTAACGGATCCGAAGGTCAAAAAATCCAAGCGCTGTATGAAACTTATATGGATATGAACAAGCGTAATGCTGACGGACTAAATCCTATCAAAGCAGACCTTGCAAAAATTGATGCCATTAAAAATCTTTCCGACCTTCAGAATTACCTAACCGAAGCCACAAGAAGAGGAGAGAATGCATTCTATGGTTGGGGTGTAGACGGAGATCTCAAAAATTCTAAAATGAATGCTGTTTATCTTGGCGATGCATCATTCGGGCTTGGAAGAGATTATTATCAGAAAGAATCTCCAAAGAATGCAGAAACTATTGCTGAATATAAAAAGTATGTAGCAAAGGTTCTTACAGAGATCGGATATAAAAATGCTGATGCTGTTGCGGGACAAATTGTAGACTTTGAAAAGAAAATGGCGAAAACATTGCTGACTAATGAGCAGATCCGTGATGCCAACCTGCAGTACAATCCGAAAACATTACCTGAACTAAAAACGCTGGTAAAAAATGTAAATCTTCCGAAATATCTTACTGATGCTGGCGTTAATACGGATAAAGTAATTATCGGAGAATTGAATTACTATAAAAATCTTGACACTTTTCTTACGGAAAAAAATATTCCGCTGATCAAGGATTATCTTAAATTCCATCTGACTTCCGGTAGCGCAAGTTATCTTAACCAGAAAATGGATGATCTTAAGTTTGATTTCTACAGCAAATATCTTCAGGGTCAAAAGGAACAAAGAGCACTTAACAAAAGAGCATTATCACTAATAAATGGTGTAGTAGGTGAGGCTTTCGGAAAGGTATATGTAGAAAAGTATTTTACACCGGAAGCTAAAGCTCAGATGATGACTTACATCGATTATCTGAAGAAAAGCTTTGCGATGCACATCAATAATCTTTCCTGGATGTCATCCGTGACCAAACAGAAAGCTCTTGATAAGCTGAATAAGTTCACAGTTAAAATTGCTTATCCGGATAAATGGAAGGATTATTCCAAACTTCAGCTGAAATCTGAGAAAGATGGAGGAACGCTGTATTCTAATCTTCAAAATGTAGAGAGCTGGAATTATAATAAAGAGCTTGAGAAAATAGGCAAACCGGTAGATAAATCCGAGTGGGGAATGTCTCCGCAAACGGTGAATGCTTATTATAATCCTGTTAATAACGAAATCGTTTTCCCGGCTGCTATTCTTCAGCCTCCTTTCTTTAATCCAAATGCAGATGCTGCGGTTAATTTCGGAGCAATCGGTGGGGTAATCGGTCACGAAATGACACACGGTTTTGATGACAGTGGTGCACAATTCGATGGGGATGGTAATCTTACAGACTGGTGGACAGCTGAAGATAAAACCAATTTTGAAAAAGCGACAAAAAGCTTAGCATCTCAATATGATAAATATGAGCCAGTGAAAGATGTTCACGTAAACGGTACGTTTACCAACGGTGAGAATATTGCAGATCTTGGCGGCGTTAATATCGCTTTTGATGCATTACAGATGTATCTTAAAGATAAAGGAAATCCTGGCAAAATTGACGGATATACTCCTGAACAGAGATTTTTCCTAAGCTGGGCAACCGTTTGGAGAACATTGTCTACGGACAAGTATATGAGCAATCAGGTTAAGACTGATCCGCATTCTCCGGGATTCTTCAGAAGCTTTGGACCATTGGTTAATACAGATGCATTTTACAAGGCATTCGATCTTAAAGAAGGCGATAAGCTTTACAAAAAGCCGGAAGAAAGGATCAAGATCTGGTAAATATCGAATCTAAATCATAAAATGATTATAAATCCTGTGAACTGCTTCACAGGATTTTATTTTTTAATATTTTGTTCTCTTCATTAATTATTGCAAGATCTGATTGATTACAAAATGATCATCCCTATTTATTATAGTTCAATAATAGATAGAATTATTATCATTCCACAGAAATTTTGCTTTCATCCCGTGTATAGATTCCTAAGATTTAAATCTTCAATTAAGAATTAGAAACTGATAGTCAATACAACATAAAAAAACCCGCTTGTAGAAGCGGGTTTATAAATTATCTATAAAGATTATTTTTTGATTGCTTTAATGGTCTTAACAGTTCCGTCTTCCATTTTAAGGTTTACGATATATAAACCAGCTTTAAGACTAGAAAGGTTAAGTTCTTCCGCTGGAGCTAAAGATTTAACTTCTCTTCCAGAAACATCATTAATAGAAATTGACTGAACACCTTTTACATCAGAAATTTTAAGAACATCTGTGAATGGGTTAGGGTAAACAGAAACTGATTTTTTGTTGACATCAGAAACTGCAAGAGCACTTCTGTAGTCAATTGTATAATCTTCTGCCTGACCATTTATCATGTTTTCACAAGCTGTTGTTAATGCAGTATGGATGCTTGTTCCAGAGAAATTGTATTTAATTCTCATGAATTTCTTACCAAGCGTTGTACCTGCCGGGATTGCGATGTTTCCTGTTAAAGAAATAGGATTATCTGTAACACCTGCTTTTCTGATCATAGTTGCTGTAGTATTGAAATAAGACTCACCGGCATCATCAAAATCACCATCATTATTCCAGTCAACGAATACGGACATAGCCCATCCATTAACAGCATTACCGTTAGTTGTACCAAGAAGTGTCAAAGGAACAGAAGTCACATCATCCTTAACAACAAATTCTGTACTGGTAAAGTCCTGATGAACTGGGAATGACCCGATTGTAGTGGCTGTAGGATCGGAAGTGTTAGTAGCAGTTCCGAAAGTTACAGATTTAATAGGAGCAATTGCTGTTGGAGCGCTGGAAGTCAATGGTCCGCAGTGTCCAACATTACTGTTCGTCATAAATGATATTTCCTGACATCCGACAGCATCACCCACATTATTTGTAGGAACCACCTTAGCATAATAAGTGGTGTTTGCTGCTAAAGAAACGTTAAGAGAAGTACCGATCATATTGGTGTTAACAACATTAGATCCACCAGCGGTAGTTCCTATAGTTACTTTATAAGTTGCAGCTTCTGCTACAGTTGGCCAAGTAAATCCTACAGTTCCGGAAGATACTGTACTTCCGTTGGTTGGGTAGGTAAAGGTAGTACAAGCCGGTGGATTAGTAACAACCGCCTGCTTAACAACAATATCATCAATATATAATGCACCTGTTGAACTGCCTGATCTTTGCAACCACGTTCCCACACCATATGTTTTGTTCGGGTCGAATGTTCCTGCAGGAATGGTAGCACTAAGACTTGCACAATTGGTGATAGCTCCGGCTGTTAAAGCAACTCCAGTGCCTACAGTATAAATTGTCCAGTTATCTGAACTTTCATTATAAAGGGCATACATCACATACAGCGTTCCTGTAAGTCCTGCCGCTTTCTTATAATTGAAACTCACTGTAAGAGCTTGTCCATTATTGGTTTGTCCATACAAATCTCCAGCTGTTAAAAGATCTGCCATCCATCCTGTTTGAGTTACAGTGGAGCTGTAAGTTAGAGATCCTGATGTAGAAGCGCTACAGAAATTAGTAGTGTTTAAAGCTCCACCGCCAAAATGGCTTACGCCAACATCGACTGGTGCCGTTTCAAAATCATATGAAAAATCATATTGGGCATTTACTCCAATACCAAATGCCATAAGACAAGAAAATAGAATTTTTTTCATAATATTATAAATTTATTAAAACTGATACGAATATAAAATTTTTTTTTGTTTAATAAAAGAATATTAACACTAAAAGAGATTCCGCCTTAATGATAATAAAAAAAAGCCGTTCAAATATTGAACGGCCTGATTGTTTTTAAGATAATTTATTTCTTAATGGCTTTGAAAGATTTAACACTTCCGTCTTCCATTTGAAGATTAACAATATATAATCCATCTTTTAGATTAGAAAGGTTGATTTCTGCAGATGGTGCAAGAGATCTCACTTGTCTTCCAGACATATCATTAACTGAAATGGATTTTACACCTTTAATTTCAGAAATTTTCAATACATCTTTAAAAGGATTAGGATATACGGAAATGCTTCCTGCTTTGGTAATGTCTGATGCAGCAAGGAATTCCTTAACTTCTACAGAATAATCTTCCACTTGTCCCCATCCTGAGTTACCGCAAGGTGTTGCATTAGCAGAAGAAGCTGCATAATGTGCTCTGACTCTCATACGTGTTACACCTAGCTTAGCATTTGCAGGGATTGCGATGTTTCCGTTCACTGTTGTTACTGTTGAACTGGACGTTCCAATGATATTTTTCTCACTGTCATCAAAAGTACCATCTTGGTTATAATCGATCCATACAATTACCTGATCAGCATCTGCAGTGCCTATACTTACAGAAATCGGATAGCTTCTGGATTGCTCTACAGACGCTTTTATAGCAGTAAAGTCTTCATATCCTGTGGTAGCACCGGTAGCCGCTGAACTATTGTTAATTCCGGCAAAATTAACATTAGATATTCTTTCAAGCCCTGCACCTACATTTGTTGCTCCTGCAGCACAGTAAACTACATTGCCAGTTGTGAAAGTAACTTCCGAACAACCGGTTGCATCACCAATGTTATTAGTAGGAACGACTTTTAGATAATAAGTAGTATTTGCGGATAAGCTGACATTGTATGACGTTCCGGTAGTCGTTGTACCATTAATTACATTAGTTCCTCCGGAAGTAGTTCCAAGATAGATTTTATAGGCGTTTGCGCCATTTGCAACAGCCCAGTTGAAAGTGGCCGGATTAGGCAGAACATTCGTGGCATTATTAAGCGGTGCAGAAACTGTAGTACAGTTTGGTGCTGTTACCGGTGCAACATATGTAAACTCATACGCTCCCATATCAGGTGTTGCGCTTCTTACGTTCCCATCCAGGTCAGTTGTTACTTCAGCTAAAGATACTCCGGTGTTGTCTAATCCCGCATTTGTGCTGGTATTAAGATGCAGGTCAGTGGTTCCAATGAACACTGGTGCTATAGAAAGTGAATTGGCGTTACCTCCAAAACCCGTCTGGACATCTGCCAAAGTAACTCTGTCGGTAGATCCGATGTTACCCAGCGCTGTTCCGGCAGAGAAATAATTATTATAGTTGATATTACTGAAAACCGTATTTGCCGCCGCTGAGAAAATAGCATATCTGGTACCGCTTGTCTTATTATTGACAAGGATATTATTTCTTATGTCCAGCGCGCCGGCTGCAGTTATGGTATTGATAACATAAAGTCCTGTCGAAATGCCTGTTTCACCGTTGGATGTATTAAGGTTTACAGTGTTGTTATAAATTTTATACCCTGCACCTGAATAAGCATAAATACCTGAGACCTGGCCTCCTGCTGTAGCTTGTATATCAGAAATGGCATTGTTGTAAACCAAAACATTAGCAGCAGTAGATGTTGATCCCAATAGAATACCTTGCATCGGGGTGCCGGTTGTGTTAGTATTTTTAAGTCCGGATATTTTATTTGAGTAAATACTTACATTTGGAGTAGCTCCTCCCAGGTATATGGCATTACTGTTAATATAGGTAAGAAAACCGCTGATTTCAATAATGTTATTATTGAAAACTTTTGTAGAAACGTTTGTAGCACCCACGTTCAGAGCAATACCAGTTGTATAGTTTGTTCCGCTGGCTGCAGTGCTTTTTACACTGATGGTATTACCGGAAACTGTTGCATTATTTGTTCCTGTTGAAATGTTTATACCTAGCGATGCTGCTGGAGTAGTCGATGTTCCTGCTGTAGGATTGCTATTAGAAATAGTATTATTGCTAACTGTAGAAGTTCCGCCTACACCGGAAACCAATATACCGTTCTGAACGATACCATTTCCAACTGTGTTACCGGTAATTAATAAGTTATTACCATTTCCTGTAGCCGTGTTTGCTAATACGAAAATTCCGTTGAAACCTGTTCTGACATCATTGTTCTGAATCGTTACATTATTGAAGTAACCGGCAGTGGTTGTCCCGTTTGCTAAAACAAGATTTGTTGTGGATGTGCTTCCGTTAATTAATACTGAATTTTTTACGGTGACATTTGTCATAGGTGAAGCACTGAGCGACGATCCCATAAAAAGAACAGACGGGCTGGTTGTAGATGTATTACTGAAAGTTAAGTCTCTGCTTGTACCGTTTACTGTGCTGGATCCATCTATGGTCACGTTTGAACCAAGGATTTTAAGGATCGGATTAGACGCAATCGCACCTGTGATCGTTGCTGTAGTCGTAGGCTTGATCAGAACAGATGAATAAGTAGTTACGGCATTCAGCGCAGCCGTAGCGGTTTCAGTAGTATTTGCTGTGATACTGAGTTTGATATCACCTTGGTGAGTCCCGTTATTGATAGCGTCAAAAGCACCCTTCAATGTGGTATATGTTGCTGTGGATGTACCTGCGGTTGCTGTAACATCAACCTGAGCATTGGCATACAAACCAAAGGCAACAAAACTCGTTAGTAAAATTTTCTTCATAATTATTTAATTATTTTATTATTTCACAAATCTAATAATTTATTTTAATTATGCATTATGATATGACAATATTTTTATTTTATATATAATGAATTGTAAGATTGATTGTAAAATAAAAAAACCGCCTTGAAAAAGGCGGTTTAAATCACTTTAGATGATTATTATTTTTTAATGGCTTTGAAAGTTTTAGTACTTCCGTCTTCCATTTTAAGATTAATGATGTATAATCCTTCTTTCAGATTAGAAAGATTGATCTCTGCAGCTGGAGCCATAGATTTTACTTCTCTTCCAGACATATCACTGATCTGGATGGACTTAACACCATTCACATCAGATACTTTCAGGATATCTTTGAAAGGGTTAGGATAAACAGATATCGCATTTTTATTCACATCAGAAACTGCCATCGTAGGAGAGATATTCAATGTGTAATCTTCAACCTGACCGAAAGCCGCTGTTCCGCATCCTGTAGTTGCCAGAGTAGAAGAAAAAGTACCAGTGCTGTCATATACCAATACTCTCATACGCGTTGTTCCTGTAATTGCTCCACTAGGGATAGTTACATTGGTTGTAGGACTTGTATACGCAGTTGAGTTTGCTGTAACGTTTACAGTTGCTACCAATTCTCCGGCATCTCCAAAATTTCCATTGTTATTATAGTCGATGAAAGCGCGGATAATATCTCCAGCATATACTTTGTCAGATTTTACCACAAGACCATATGAATTTCCTTTTGTAACGTTACCTACAACTGATGTATAATCTTCATATCCCGGTGGATAAGGTGTCACACTTCCAGGAGAAGTATTGTTGATGTTAGAGAAAGCTACATTCGTAATCTTATCATACTGTGCACTTGCCGGTCCGCTTGCTGTACAATATGCAACAGTATTATTTGTGCTGAATGATATTTCTGTACATCCTGTCGCATCACCGGATAGGTTAGAAGGAACGACTTTAGCGTAATAAGTAGTATTCACAGCAGCAGGGAAAGAATATGTTGTTCCGCTTACTGTTCCGTTGAATACATTACTAGCACCGGATGATGTTCCGATCATCAATTTGTAGTTCACTGCTGTAGGTGCAGCTGTCCAGGTTATGGATGGTTGTCCTGCAGAGATTACTGAACCGTTAGTCGGAGCGGTTATAGTGGTACAGGCAGGAGCTGTAGTTACAACTGGCTGGGATATTTTGTAATCTGCAGTAACTACTGTAGTATTACCGCTGGCTCTCACAAAGAAATATCCGTAAGCGTAATCTTTTGATCCGTCTGTCTTCAATGTACCGGCAGGAATAGTTCCTGTTAAAGTAGTACAAGTTGTTACAGTGCTTGCTGTAATGGCAACACTTGTAATTGGATTAACCGACCAGGTAGTTCCGCCTGCATCAACATCGAAATAAACAAGATACAAAGTTCCTGTTCCTGTTCCTGTCTTTTTATAAGACAAAGTTACTGTTGCAGCCTGTCCGTTGTTAGTCTGTGCGGGATCAGAGTCCGATAAAGTCGTTAGGTTGATACCTGCTCCAATCTGAGTATTGGTTGCATTTGCAACTTGTGATAGTCCTCCTCCGACACATCCGGTTGTTGTAGTTGGGGCAACCGTGAAATAGATTAAGTTAGCATCCGTCGTAGGATCTGCTGTGTAGTTGTACTGAGCATTTGCTCCGAAACCAAGTGCGAAAGCACAAGCGAATAGAATTTTTTTCATAATTGTTTAATTACAGTTATTGTTATTGTATTGCAAATCTAATGATTATTTTAATTATAAATATAATAATGTAAATGTTTTTATTTATTTGATAATTAAATAACTATTTGTTTGAACATAAATAAAAACCGCCTGAATAAGGCGGTTTTTGATTAATTAAAATTATTTCTTAATAGCTTTAAAAGTCTTTGTGCTTCCGTCTTCCATTTTTAAATTAATGATATATAATCCTTCTTTTAGATTCGATAAGTTGATCTCGGATGCTGGTTCAAGCGTTTTTACTGCTCTTCCGGACATATCGCTGATTTGGATAGATTCAACACCTTTGATGTCAGAGATTTTTAAGACATCTTTAAAAGGATTAGGATATACAGAAACTGCACCTTTGCTAATATCAGAAACTGCTAATACTGGAGCAATGATGTTAAGGGTGTAATCTTCTGCTTGGCCGTAACCCGTAGTTCCTGATGTTGCAGTGGTAGTAGTTCCACTGGAGAAACATGGGCTGAGATAGAAAGAAGATGTGCCATAGTTTTTCTTAATTCTCATACGCGTATTTCCAAGTGTAGCTGTTGCAGGTACTGTGATGCTTCCGGTTACTGTTTTTCCGTCTGCTCCGGTAGAGTTTGTTAAGGCAACTGCAGTAGCGGTTGTTCCGAAGAATGTTTCACCAGAATCTGCAAAATCACCATCTTTATTCCAGTCTGCAAAAACAAGGAACCTGTCTGTGAAATTTCCTCCTGTGTTACCTTGGAAAGTAATTGTGTAGGTTTTACCTTGTTCCACAGTTGCTACTTTGCTGATGAAATCTTCGTGAGAAACGGTTGAAGTTGCAGCTGAAGCATTAGTCATATCAGCTATTGCGACAGAAGTGATTGGCTCTATAGCATTGCTGTAGGTAAGGCTGCCTGAGCAATATGGCTGGAAAGGATTTGCTTTAGTTGTGAAATTGTATACTGAGCTGCAACCTGTAGATGACCCTGCTGAGTTAACCGCCACAACTTTCCAGTAATATTGAGTTCCTGCTAAAAGTGCATTACTTGTAGCAGTGCTGAATGTGGCTGTAGGATTTACATAATTCCCGATTTTTGTGGTAGGATTAGCATTAGTGTCCATATAGAGTTCATAATAGGAAACTGGTCCGCCACCTGTAGGTGCTGTCCATGTCAGTGTTGTAGCTGTATTGTCAATGTTAGTGGCGTTGTTGGCCGGAGTGGCAGGACTTGGGCAGTTTGGTGCTGCTGTAGGTGCTGTATCATTAACAACATTATCAAACAATAGTCTGAATTTATCTGTGGATGTTGCGTGGAAACCAATGTAAATGGTTTGTCCCACATACGGAGTCAGATCCAGAACAACTTGTGTCCAGGCATTAGGTGCTGGCCCGTTAGCTTTTAGAAATGTCGTAAACGCGGCAGCTGTTGCTGTAGTAGTGGAAAGTTTTACATCATAATTTTCAACATAAGCAGGATCCTGGTTTTTCACAAAAAATGTCAGTCTGTCATTAACACCTGCTGTTACAGTAATTGCCGGTGTTACTAAGTAATCATCATGAGCAACTGCATCATAATTGATTTGCGCTGCATTAGGTGCAGATAGTGCAGAACCTGGCGCACCTGCTGAGAAAATAAAGGTAGATGTACCGCCTCCGTTTATAACCGTCCATCCGGCAGGAGCACTGGTAGAAGCGTCAAAATTTTCCGAGAATTGTGCGTTAGCAAGGATTCCCAAAGCCATAAAGCTTGAAAGTAGAATTTTCTTCATAATTGTTAAATTTTTTTAAGTATTTCAAAAATAGTTTATTGTTTTTAATTAAACAATAATTTTTTTAGATTTTTTTAAAATTTAATGTTAATTTATTGTATAGTATCGATTTCACTGTTAATTATTGTATATAATAAATAAACCGTCAATAAATTATTGACGGTTTGTAATTTTAATCGATTGTTTAATTATTTACTAATTCAAAAAGAAATTGTAGTTATTGATTTTATTAATCACTTCCAGTAGATTTTCATTAATACTGATTTGATGCTGCATAGAAATAACTTCTAAAACGGACTGATCCTCAGGGTTTTTTATTAAAAACTGTAATTTTTGATCTCCTTTGTTATCAACAATGTTTTCCTTGAAGAAACGAATGTCACTTTCTCTGAGAGATTCCAATGGAACAACTATAGAAAGGCTTCTGGCAAATCTTTCAAAAGCTTCTTTGAGTTCCAGGACGTCGTTCACGTTTACGAAAACACGGCCGTCTTTTCCTTGTGAGAATTTGATCTTCATAATCACAAAACGCTGAACCTCCAGCTTTTCCTTCAGCCGCATATAATCTCTGTCTCCTAAACGAAATGAATAAGAACCCGTATAATCTTCAAGATTGACGAATGCTACTTTCTCACCGCTTCGGAAACCATCTGCAACTCGGTATTCTGTAATTAGGCCTGCAACAGTATATTCTTTGGTATTATCTTTTTCGTTTTGGCGGTCTTTCCAGCTCTTTTTTTCTTCAAATAATTCGGGAGATTTAGCTGGAAATGCAATATCCTTAAATGCTTCCACCTCATCCAGATTCAGGAAGTTGAAGTTTCCTTTTGGCTCTGCTTTTACAGTAATTTCTTCGATGATTTCATCATCAAGGCCGCTTTCATCCGAAACCACAATGTCCGGCACATCTTCATCCGGAACACTGTCTGCTTCCAGAATCGGAACCACTTCTTCCAGAACAATTTCCTCTTTTTTCTCTTCCAGAACTGCTTTTTTTGAAAGTACGCCCTGCATAAACTGGAATTGGTATTTGAATTCGTCCAAAGGATGGGCAGAAAGATAGAAACCGATGATCTCCTTTTCCCTGTTCAGCTTATGCATATTTGGCCACTCGGCGCAAGGTGCGAGTTTTGGCTGTTCAATCTGGACTTCCTCTGCAAAATCGGCAAATAAAGAATTCTCCATTTCATTTTTGCTGTCCTGGAAACTCTGTCCGTAACGTAAAAGTCTCTCCAGGTTGGTTCTTCCGGCTGTGTCGATGTCAAAATACTGTCCACGGTGGTAAGAATCCAATTCATCAAATGCACCGGCAATCACCAGACTTTCCGCCACTCTTTTATTAACTTGTGAAGACGGGATACGCTCAAAAAAATCATAAATGTTTTTGAATCTTCCGTTTTGTCTTTCACGGGTAATGGCTTCACTCGGCCCTTCTCCTATACCTTTGATAGCGCCCAGTCCGAAGCGGATCTGACCTTTGTCATTAACGGAAAATTTATATTGAGATTCATTCACATCCGGTCCCAGAACGTCAACACCAATCGCTTTGCAGTCTTCCATAAACATTGTGATAGAAGCTGTGTTATTGATATTGTTGCTCATCACACTTGCCATATATTCTGCCGGATAATTGGCTTTCAGGTAAGCCGTCTGATAAGCGATCCAGGCATAACAGGTGGAGTGCGATTTGTTGAAAGCATATTCCGCAAACGCTTTCCAGTCATTCCATATCTTTTCAAGCCGTTCTTCATCAAGGTTATTTTTTCTTCCGCCTTCAATGAATTTGGGGTACATTTTATTCAGAACATCGATCTGCTTTTTACCCATAGCTTTTCTCAGCGTATCGGCCTCACCTTTGGTAAAGTTGGCCAACTTTTGGGACAGCAGCATTACCTGCTCCTGATATACGGTAATCCCGTAGGTTTCCTTTAAATACTCTTCAGTTTCCGGTAAATCGTACACAATTTCCTCAATGCCGTGCTTCCGGTTGATGAAATTCGGAATGTACTTGATCGGACCCGGACGGTACAGAGCATTCATGGCGATAAGGTCGGCAAAAACCGTAGGCTTCAGCTCCCGCATGTATTTTTGCATTCCGGGGCTTTCATACTGGAAGATGCCGATGGTTCGCCCTTCCTTAAACAGCTGATAGGTTTTCGCATCATCCAGCGGAATCTCATCCGGATTAATATCCAAACCATATCTCGCTTTTACCAGTTTCAGGGCATCTTTGATAATCGTCAGTGTCCTTAATCCCAGGAAGTCCATTTTCAGAAGGCCTGCACTTTCCGCTACCGAGTTGTCAAACTGAGACACCAAAATATCAGCATCTTTTGCTGCGATGGTCACCGGTACCAGGTTACTCACATCTTCAGGCGTAATAATTACCCCGCAGGCGTGGATTCCGGTATTCCGGATACAGCCTTCCATTTTTTTTGCACTGGCAAGAACATTGTGCCGCGGATCTGAAGAACTATCCAACACGGCTCTCATTTCATCAACCAGCATCTGGTCCTCCGGCCTTAATTTATCATATTTGGATAATGCTTTCGCGATATTCATCCCAGGTACGGACGGGATCAGCTTTGCAATATTATTGGTATCCGGAATCGGCAGATCCAGTACCCTTCCGGCATCCTTAATCGCCGATTTACCTCCCAGAACCGAATAGGTAATGATCTGTGCCACCTGATTCTGTCCGTATTTGTCGATTACCCATTTGATAATCTTATCACGCCCTTCATCATCAAAGTCGATATCGATATCGGGCATGGAAACCCTTTCCGGATTCAGGAACCTCTCAAAAAGGAGGTCGTACTTAATCGGGTCTACATTGGTAATTCCGATACAGTATGCCACGGCAGAACCCGCTGCAGAACCACGGCCCGGCCCTACCCAAACGCCCATATTCCGGGCTTCGTTACAGAAATCCTGTACGATCAGGAAGTAACCGGGATATCCCGTGTTGGCAATAACTTCCAGTTCGAAGTCGAGACGTTCTTTAATTTCATCGGTAATCTCGGCATATCGCCTTTTTGCACCTTCATAAGTTAGATAGGTCAAATAAGCCATTTCCCCTCGTTTTCCGCCGTCAATATCATCTTCGGGACGGATAAATTCCTGTGGAATATCAAATTTCGGAAGCAGAACATCCCTTTTTAAAGTATAAGGGCTGAATTTCGCAAAAAATTCCTCATACGCATCGAAAGCATCAGGATAAGCCAGAAAAGCCTCCTTGATTTCCTCCGAATTTTTAATATAATATTCTTCCGTAGCCAGTCCTCTTCTTTTACCAAAACCTTTTCCGACAGGCGTTGAAAGCTTTTCACCGTCTTTGATGCAGCTTACAATATCCTGAATATTAGAATCGTCTTTATCCGTATAAAAGGTTTCGTTCTGGGCTAAGATCTTCACGTTGTATTTATCGGCAAAATGCAGCAGTACATCATTCAAATGCTCTTCCTCGGGCAGTTTGTGGTTCTGGATCTGAACATAGAAATCTTCCCCGAAAGTATCTTTCCACCATCTGAAAAGCTCCTCCCCTTTCTGTTCCCCGGTATTTAAAATCGCATCGGGAATATCCCCGTAAATTCCGGAAGTTAAGGCAATAACTCCTTCTTTATATTGAGCGATAAGATCTCTGCTTACCCTCGGTACACCAAAATAAAACCCTTTCAGGAAACCGATACTTGAAAGTTTGGCTAAATTTTTATATCCGTTAAAATCCTTGGCCAGCAGGACCACCTGTGTCCTGCGGTCGGGATCATCCTTGGTAAACTGCTTCTGTTCGTATCGGTCTGAAATATAGAACTCGCAGCCCACGACAGGAATCAGAGGTTCGGAAACCGGCTCCGGCTCGTTGAATTCCGTTCCGTTTTCTTCGGCTTCCTGCTTTTTGGCTAAATATTCCTTATGTTTTTTCGTACGGTCTCCATTGGCTCCTTCCACCGCCGAAACAAATTTGAAGGCTCCCATCATATTTCCGAGATCCACCATACCGACGGCCGGGAAATTATTATCGGTTGCTTTTTTAATTAAAGCGTTAATGCTTGACGTTGCAGTAAGCGTAGAGAACACACTGTGGTTATCGAAATTGAAATATTTTCCGAGATCGATCTCATCAATACTTCCGAAATCCTGCTGCTTTTTCTTGTTATTGAAATCCGCGACCTGCCTTCTGATAACGATATTAAAAGGCTTAATCGGATCCGGATGCAGCGTTTTGAAATAGGTAAGCT
>CAJYLO010000010.1 GCA_913776245.1 uncultured Chryseobacterium sp. | reverse complement strand
GTTTTTAATTGAATTCGATTCGTTAATGTTACACGAGCTTTTTCAGCGTCATTAAATATATTTTTTAAATCTTCATCCGAAAAGCTTTTAGCAGATTTTCCTTTTGCAATCTGAATGTAAATCGGTTGTTTTTGTGAAGAATAAGATGCGTAAACAATCGGAGATTTGTCTGCTTTATTTTGAGTAAACTCAGAAAGTTTTTCTAAAGTCTGAGCATCGGTTTGCTGCAATGAATTGACGTTTGATAAACTTCCGCTGACAATTTGAGTTTCTGTTTTCTTATTTAAATAATTGAGCTGAAATTGATTTTTATTAAGCTGAAATTGATTATTCAGGCAATATTCAGGAAGCAAATAAAATCCGGATTCCGGGTCTGCGCCGATGTCGCCGTTTCTGCTGAAAGTTGTTCCGCTCGCTCCCCCATAAACTGCGTAGATTTTTGTTGAAGAATCTACATTGACCGTTTCCATTTTTACCACCAAACCTTCTTCTTTGGCTTGTGCCAAAACGGTTAGTTTCAAAGTTCCGGTTCCAAGAATCGGGTCTTTGATTTCATACAGCATCGTTCCCGGACGATAACGAGTTTCAATCTTATCAGCGTTAATCAATTTCTTAATTGAATTTCCTTTTTGAATGACGAATTGAAGATTTCCGCCCATTCCCGGAAGGTAGAGTGCAAATTCCGGCAAATCTCCTGCTTCCACTCTCGATGCACGGTTGTCTCCATATAATGCACGATTAAAACGGTATTTTCCGTTGACCAATAAAAAATCGCCTTTGTCTTCTTTATAATGCAACTCACGCTCTTTGTTCTGCCAATGCTTGGATTGGGCAAAAGAATGGGAGAATGCCGATAAAATTAGGAGTCCGGCGAAAATGGTTTTTCTTTGCATTTTATGGCTTTAGCTCGATTAAAGGTTGTCCGTTAACGGTTACATTTTTCAGCGTTACATTTTTCATATAATCCACTTTGTAAGGAATCTGAACGCCCACCATTTTAGCATTTATCATTGTGAAATCGGTGACCGGAGAAGATTCGTAAGCATCTGAGAATACAGCATATTTCCCGCCTTTGTCAACGGTGAGATTTTCAACCCAGATATTTCTGATGGTCGGAATATAATTTCCCGGCTTTTCATAATGCATATTAAAACGAACCGCCGCTTCTTTGTAAGCACCCACTTTTGTGTTGTAGAAAAATACGTTCTCGATGATTCCACCACGGCTTGAGCTGGTTTTAATTCTTAAAGCACGATCAAGATTTTTACTGTCCATCACATTTCCGATGGCATAAATATTTTTTGCACCGCCCGCAATTTCGCTTCCAATGACAACACCGCCGTGACCGTCTTTCATTTCACAGTTTTCAATGATGTGGTTTTCGGCAGGTCTTCCGATATCTCTTCCGTCTTCGTCTCTTCCGGATTTAATGGCGATACAGTCGTCTCCTGTGTCGAAATAAGAATCTTTAATCCACACATTTTTACAGGCTTCGGGGTCGAAACCGTCGTTGTTTGGACCGTGGCTGATGACTTTTACTCTTTCAATCAAAACATTTTCACACAATACTGGGTTTAGGTTCCACATCGGAGAATTTTTAACCAAAACATCCGCCATATAAAAGTTTTTAGACTTGTAAGGCTGAACAAAATTCGGTCTTAAATAATATCCGTCACCAAAAATTCTTTCTCTTGCAGGTTTTCTCTGCGCCATATATTCGTGAAGTTTTGCACGGGCAGGATTTTGTCTTCCCGGACGAGTTTCGTTGTAACCGTATTTTGTTGCACCACACCAGAACCACCAATTATCATTATCAGCATTCCCATCCAAAGTTCCTTTTCCTGTTACGGCAATATTTTCTTCTTCATAAGCGTAAATTAAAGAGGAGTAATTCATACATTCCATTCCTTCCCAACGTGTGAAAACGATAGGGTAATCGTTGCTGTCCTGACTGAATAAAATCGTAGAACCATCGCTCAAATGAAGATTCACATTTGATTTTAAATAAATTGCTCCCGTTAAGAAAATGCCGTTCGGAACGACAACTCTTCCGCCGCCTTCAGCATTACATTTTTCAATCGCTTTTTTGAAAGCTTCTGTATTTTTTGTTTTTCCGTCTCCAACAGCACCGAAATCGGTAATCAGATAATCCACTTTTCTGAATTCAGGTTTTTTGATTTGTTTTTTTAAAGCATTGATTTCTTTCAGAGGCTGTTTAGAGGAAGTCCAGGGTTTATATTGTGCCGAAATATTTGCGGACAAAACCAAAGCGAGTAGAATTAGAATATATTTTTTCATAAAGATTTAGATTCAAGGCTTTTGAAGAATTTCTTCGTATTGCAAACTAATATTAATACCAATAAAAATTATCCTGCACTGTCTGTTAAAATATTATTTGCCTGGAAACAAAGTTTTCAGCCAATCAGAACACAGTTTTTTCCAGTTGTCCGTGAGCTCGGATTTATTAGTAATTCCGATTTTGTGTTCGCCTTCCGGGAAAATAAATAGTGCGCCTTTTACTTTATTTTTAATCATTGCCTGATAATAAAGAAGGCTGTTCATCACAGGAACGGTCTTGTCATTTTGAGCATGAATCAGTAATGTGGGTGGCGTTTTGTCAGTCACTCGATTCTGCATAGAATATTCATTAATTTTTTCCTGAGAAGCATTCTCTCCCAGTAAACTTTTACGACTTCCGACGTGAGCAAATTCACCCAAATTGATGACAGGAGAAACTAAAATTGCAAAATTCGGAATGGTAGAAATGGATGTCCAGTCGTCCTTTAATTCTGTATAATCTGTTGAAATATTACTGACTGATGCCGCCAAATGTCCGCCTGCGGAAGTTCCGATAACTCCAATTTGTTCCACTGAAATCCCGTATTGAGAAGCATTTTTACGAAGGTATTTGATTGATGCCTGAATATCCTGTAACGGTGCAATTTCTCTCTGCTTCACATCGGGAGAAATCGGTAATCTGTAATTCAAAACAAATGCTGAAATTCCCAGAGTGTTGAACCATTTTGCAATCTGAAATCCGTTCAGGTCATAAGTCAGTTTATAATAGCCACCACCTGGAATAATGATGACAGCCATTGGTTTCCTGTCTTCTTTTGGCGGTAAGAAGGCAAAAAGTTCAGGTTCTTTAATTTGTACAATTCGTCCGTCTTTTTCTTCGGTTTTTAATTGTAATCCTTTGGAATTCGGCATCTGACCTTTTGGCCAGAGCGTTATTTTTTCCTGGGCAGAAATTAGATCTACAATTAAAATCAAAAAGAATAATCCGAATTTTTTCATTGTCAATCAGTTAAAAATAATGGGTTATTTGATGTGTTTTTCTAATCCGGTGTTTAAAGGTTTCAAAGCGTTAACCGCAAGTTTCGCAACAGTTTCCGCGCCTAACTTGGATAGGTGCGTGTCATCGGCCTTGTCCTTGTCATAATAAGGGTTTTCGCCTGCTTTGAAATGAAGATGGAGTAGCTTTGATTTTTCCGGACCGGCTGCAATTTCCATTTGTTCCGTCAACAATTGCATATCAACGAAAGGCACTTTCATTGCATCAGCAACCAATCTTACTACCAGAGGATATTCTTTGTGCGTATCGATTAAAACACCATTTTCGTTGAAATTTCTTCTTGTAATTGAAGTCATCAGAATCGGCGTTGCGCCTTTTGCTCTGGTTTCGGTCACATATCTTTCAAGATTGGCTCTGTATTGCGTGTAAGGATTCGTGAATTTAGTAGAATCTTTCAGTTTCTGGTCGTTATGTCCAAATTGGATAATCACAAAATCTCCTTTTTTCAATTGGTTGTAAACCTTCGCCCAGCGGCCTTCCGTTCTGAAACTTTTGGAACTTCTGCCATTCATAGCGTGATTCTGGATTTCGATTCCCGATGTGAAAAATTGTGGAAGAACTTGTCCCCACCCGTGTTCCGGATTTTTTTCAGGATTGTCTTTATTGGACATTGTAGAATCGCCAATTAAAAATAAAGTCGGTTTCTGAGCTAATATTATTAATGATAAGAACAAAAATAATATTGAAAGTTTTTTATTCATATTGAATTTTTTAGCATTGAATCACTCGCAGCCCGGCTTGATGATAATTTATTATTTATTTTAACTGGAATCATCGAACCACTTCGTTAGGTTTGAATGGAGCTCTTTTTGTGGAGCAAAGCGGAACAAAAAAGCGGGAGTGGAAGACGGAAAAGCTGCCCTAATTTAAATAATTATAATTTTTTCTCGAATTCTAAACTTGCGAGGATAAATGGTCCGGTTCCTTTTCCGTCATTGGAACGGATCTTTTCATTGATATAATATTCATAAGAGCCGTCTCTGTAAGGCTTTCCGCCTAAACCGGCAACAGCACAACATTTGTTTAGGTTAAGAACGCCATTTTCATCAACTGTGATTAGGTTTTTGATAATTCCTTCATAACCTTTTTTCGCTGCAGCTTTGTAAGATTGTGGCAAATAGCCCTTGTTTACAGATTTGATAATGGTATAAACAAACATCGCCGATGCGCTCGCTTCCTCATAATTTCCATTTTCCAGCGGTTTGTCCAAAACCTGATACCAAAGTCCGGATTTTTTATCCTGAACTTTGATGACAGCATCTGAAAAAGATTTGATATAGGAAATGATTCTCGCTCTGCCGGGATGATTCTCCGGAAGGTAATCTAAAACATCTACCATCGCCATTCCGTACCAGCCCATTGCGCGACCCCAGAAATTAGGAGAAAGTCCGGTTTCTTTATCTGCCCAAGCTTCTTTTTTACTTTCGTCCCAGGCATGATATAGCAATCCTGTTTTTTTGTCTAAAAGGTTTTTCTGAACGGAATCAAACTGGAAAACGATATCATCATATGCTTTTTCAGCATCTTTTCCTTTGTTGAAATCTTTAGTATAGTGTGTGTAGAAAGGCATTCCCATATAAAGACCGTCCAGCCACACCTGATAAGGATATATTTTTTTATGCCAGAAAGAACCTTCTTTAGTTCTGGGTTGTCCATCGATTTGTGAACGTAAGGTTTGAAGTGCTTTCAGATATTTTTCCTTTTTTTCTTTTTCATAAAGATAAAGCAATACGTTTCCGCTATTCAGCATATCGATATTGTACTTTTCTAACTCATAGGTTTGAATGGTTCCGTCTTGATTAATTAACTTTTCGCCGAAACCACTAATATAATCATAGTATTCTTTTTTACCCGTTTTTTCGTAGATTTTTTCTGCGCCGTCTAAAACAATGGCAGACGGGTAGGTCCATTTAGGGCTTTTACTGAAATCCAGCATCCAAGCTTCCGGAAAGCGATGCATCTCGGAAAGTAGCATTCTTTCTGACCAATTCAGATTAGTGGGAACAATTTTTGCTGATTGGGACTCCAAGGTCGCTGTTTTGCTGGTTGATTGTGCTGAAACTATTGCGATTGAAGAAGAGACTACAGCTACAATGGTGAAAACTTTTATTTTAATGCTTGCAAGATTCATTATTACGGATTTTCCTAGCAATTTAAAATAATTCATCAGGCTTGATATCCTGTAGTGTCGGGCAGTTTTTTAATTAATAAATATATACTATAAATATTATATTATAATTAACGCGACAATAAACGTCGCGTTTCAATTTAATCAGAGTCTATAGTATAAAAATATCAGCAAATCACAGAATATCATCATTCTGTTCTTCGTGATCATCATTGTTATCGCTTGTACTCCAGTAGTTATTTTCTTCGTCTTCGGAGCCTACTTCTTCCATGTCATCGTCATCATCAGCTCCGGGAATATCAAGACCTTTATCAATTTTATCACTATCTTCCCGATTTGTAGCAGTGACAGGGTTTCCGTCACCGTCTAGCGGAACCATATCTTCCTGGTTAAAAATATCTTCGCTGGAGTCATAATCCATTTCTCTGAGCTTCCTGTTCTGCTCTTCAATATTGTCTTCTGGTATCATAATATTTTATATTTAATATTGAGAAACAATAAACAAATTTAGTTCCAAGCTTTATATGATTCTGAAATAAAAAAACCGGACTTATTCCGGTTTTACTATATTTTATTGAATTATTGCTCGTTAATTATTCCTGTGTTGGTCTCTCCTTGTCTTTTGTAAAGAAGAACTTAATGATAATGGGCAGTGTAGTAACTAAAACAATGACTAATACTATCAATTCCAGTTTTTTCTTCAGATCAATTCCAAACTGGTCCATAAACAGCTTATCCAGATAATGGCCTGCAAAAATCATTGTAAATGACCAGGAAATTGCCCCAACGATGTTATAGAACAAAAATTTCTTTTTATCCATCTTTACAATTCCGGCAACTATTGGTGCAAATGTTCTGACGATAGGAAGAAACCTTGCCAGGATAACAGCTACTGTACCATGATCCTCGAAAAAGTCATGCGCTTTGAAAAGGTATTTTTTCTTGAACAGGAAAGTGTCTTTTCTTTCGTACAACAGAGGGCCGCTTTTGTAACCAAACCAATAGCCGATTTCGTTTCCAATGATTGCTGCAATGGCAACTGCTGTTGCCAGAATGGTGGTATCCAGGAAATCCGAACCTGTAGAGCCGAAGGTGGTGTCAATAATCTGAACAGCATATATGCCTGATATAAATAACAAACTGTCGCCTGGCAGAAAGAAGCCGACAAATAAGCCCGTCTCCGCAAAAATGATAAATAAAATCAGCCAAAAACCACCCAGTTTGATATAAAATTCGGGATTCAGCAGGTCTTTCCAACTTTCGAAATGTTCCATAGTTTTCTGTGAATCGCAAATATATTAAAACAAACCGAAAACACTGGTATAAAAGTGTTTTTTAGCAATATTTAACGATTGCTGGCGTCATACTTGTTTCCCCACTTTTCTTTTATCTGTTCCCGGATTTTCTTTTCTGTGGAATTTTCCGCAGGCTGATAAAATGCTGTTCCTTTGATCCCGTCCGGCAGAAATTCCAGATCCACAAAATTACCCTGGTAAGAATGGGCATATTGGTAATCCTTTCCATAATCCAGATCTTTCATCAGTTTTGTCGGCGCATTTCTTAGATGGAGTGGAACGGGTAAGTTTCCGGTTTTCTTTACAAAAGCCATGGCTTCGTTGATCGCATTGTAAGTAGAATTGCTTTTTGGTGAAACAGCAAGGTAAACAGCCGTTTCACTTAATATAATCCTTGCTTCCGGATTTCCGATAACATTGATGGCCTGGAAGCAGTTGTTTGCCATAATGAGCGCATTAGGATTAGCAAGGCCGATATCTTCCGCTGCCAGAATAACCATCCGTCTTGCGATAAATTTGATATCCTCACCACCTACTAACATTCTTGCCAACCAATAAACCGCACCATTAGGATCGGAACCACGCATCGACTTGATAAACGCAGAAATAATGTCGTAATGCTGCTCGCCGTTTTTATCGTACAAAGCCATATTTTCCTGAAGAACAGAAAGAACATCTTTGTTTGATATTTTATTTTTCTTAGCTGATTTGAACTGATTCAGGACTAGCTCTACAGAATTAATCAATTTCCTGGCGTCACCTCCGGAATATTGAATAAAGGCTTGTTTTTCTTCGAGAGAAAACTGAGTGTTATTGATCTCGTTATATTTTGACACGGAAATACCGGCAAGTTCTTCCAGTTTTTCGAAAGTCAATGCCTTCAGAATATAAACCTGTGAACGCGACAATAAAGCGGAAACTACTTCAAAGCTTGGATTTTCCGTAGTGGCACCTATGAGAACGATCCAGCCTTTTTCCACAGCATGAAGCAGAGAATCCTGCTGCGATTTATTGAATCTGTGGATCTCATCAATAAATAAAATCGGGCTTTTTCCCGAAAAAAGATTCTGCTTTTTAGCTTCATCAATCACATCCCGCACATCCTTCACGCCGGAAGAAACAGCAGATAATTTATAAAATTTTCTGCCCGATTTTTCTGAGATGATTTCTGCAAGTGTGGTTTTGCCGGTTCCTGGCGGCCCCCAGAAGATCAACGAATTAATAGTGTCATTTTCCAGCATTTTCCGGATAGTTCCGTTGTTTCCTGTAAGGTGTTCCTGGCCCAAAACGTCATCAAGGGTTTTCGGACGGAGAATTTCGGCAAGTGGAGAATTGTTCATATCCCAAAAATAATGATTTTAATTTCAAGGTCATATTTTATCCGAAAAAATCCCTTTTAATTTTATAAAAGGGATTTGCAAACACACACTGATGAAAAAAAATTATTTCATATATATAAAAGGTTATTGTTATCTTCTTGGAGGGGGAATTGGATCTCCTTCTTGCAAATTATACTGGGTATTTATCGTATCAGAAGTATTAGAAGTTGTTTGAGAGTTTCTCTTCAGTATTTCCAAATTGGTTTTGTCAGTTTCGGTCATTATATCATCTTGTTGTCTACATCCAATAGCAGTAAACGAAATCAAAATAATAACAAAGGTTAATTTTTTAATGTTCATCATTTTATATTTTAGCTTAGTGATTTAACATTACAAATGTACCGGATTACAAAAGTTCCAAACAAATAATTAAACCGTTAGATTGTATAAAATATGAGGTAATTTATAAATAAGAAAAGGTTTTTTTAGGTATATTAGCGTTTTTATATAAAAAAATAAGTTTTATTTCATTGATTTATAGTGTTTTATAAAAATGAAATTTTTAAAATATTTATATTCTTTATTTTTTCTTGTTTTTATTCAGATTGGTGCTCAAAAAAATAATTTTGATAATCTGAGTTATGAAACTATTGAAAAAAAAATAGATCAATCGGAAAATGATCCTGATAAAATTTGGGATCTCATACGCTATTATATTAAAAAGGCTAAATCTGAAAAAAGAAATGAACCACTGGTTTATGCCTACCGATATGCAAGCAATTATTCCAAATACCCAAATAGTCTGCTGTATGCAGACAGCGCTTTGATAGTTAGCAGAAATTCTGATAATCCCAAACTAATTGCGAATGCTTATCTGAACAGAGGCATTATTTATATGAATGGTTTCCATTATCAGAAGGCTTTAGATGATATATTAATAGCCAACAAATATTCAAAAGAACTGAATGATGATTATATTATTTATAAGACAATTTATTTCATTGCTCAAAATAAAATATACCTTGGTCTGTACGATGAGGCCAATAAAGAACTCGAAAAATGTATCAAATTTTTTAAGGAAAATCTTACCAGTAGTGCTTCTTTAGGGAAAGATTATCAAACGTATTATATTTTTTCCCTAATGAGTTATATTGATTCTAATACTCAGCTTGGAAAATCAAAACAAAATCAAAAGCTTATACAGGAAGGCTTAACTTATCTTAAGGAAAATAATCTTTTACAGTACATACCTTATTTCATATCATTAGAAGGTACGGACGCCTTCTTCAACAAGGATTACAAAAAAGCATCTGCGAAGCTTTCCCAGGCATTACAACAATATAATGATCAATGGCAGCATATCACTGAGATTTATTACTTGGGTTTAACAAATTGGAAACTGGGAAATCATAGCGTTGCAGTGAAATACTTAGAAAATATAGATAAAGAATATGATAAAACGAATCAGCTGGATCCGCAGTTTAGGTCTGCTTATGAAATTCTAATCAAATACAATGATTCTCTTGGCAACACAAAAAAACAGCTGGAATATATTAATAAGCTGATGCATTTGGATGATTCTTATGAAAAGAACTATAAGTATCTGTATCCAAAAATCAATAAAGAGTATGACAGTAAAAAGCTTTTGGAAGAGAAACAAAGCATTGAAAATATGCTGAAACTGCAGAAAAGGGCTTTTTACCTGGCTTTGGTAGTTTTTATATTGCTGTTAACTTACTTTCTGATCCGTTATTACAGGCTCAAAAAAATCTACAAACAGCGTTTTGAGGAGCTTCTTAGAAAAAATGAAACAAAAGACAGTTTGGTTACAATAGCAAAACAGGAAGAAAGTCTTGACCAAATTTTTGTCCCGAATGACAATGATTATTTTAAAAAGATTCCGGGTTTGAACCCCAATATTGTAAAAAATATTCTGAGTAAAATTGATGAATTTGAAGCCGAAAAGAAATTTCTTAATCCGAAGGTATCACAAAAAACGCTTAGTGAAAGTTTTGGAACCAACTCAACCTACTTTTCCAAAATCATCAATACCTATAAAAATAAAAATTTCAACATCTATATCAATGATCTTCGGTTAGATTATATTCTGGAACTGATGAAATCAGATTCTAAATACATACATATGGATGTAAAAGAGTTAGCGAACTTATCAGGATTTATGAATGCTGAAAACTTTTCAGATAATTTTCATCGTAAGTTTAAGATAAAACCATCTTATTTCATAAAAATGATGAAGGAAAATACTACAATTTCCTCTCAATAACATAATCCAGCATCAGTTTGAGAGATGCTTAGGCTTCATTATTCGGAAATTGGGATAAAATGGATCAGCGGCAATCATTATGTATTCTGCCAATAAGGAATTATGTATATCAACTGTTAAAAAACGAAACATAATCATTCAAATTATTTATCAGAAAAATTTTATTTTTTGATTTATCAAATATTAAATAAGGAAACCGGGTGAAGTCAGGATCTTTTTTTGCCTTTGAAACCTCTTTGATTTTATCTTTTGAATAAAATGGCTTCCCGTAAAAGGGGATTATATTATTTCTTTTACATAAAGAATAGGTTTCATAATGATTAGAATATATCGGTTCCCTCATAACAAAATGAGGATTGAATTTTTTTTCAGTATAATAATCATAAAAGATAAAAACATTTTTATAATGCTTTTTGGGTAATTTATTTTTTAATTGCGAAAACATTTTATTATTAAACTCATTTGCATAATTCCACGCATTTTTGCTGCTTAAAGAAAAAATGCCTAAGAAAATAAGAGAGATTAGGGTTATTATTTTTGGAAATTTTGATAGTGAAACTGCGTTGATAAACAAAATTACTGAAACAAGCCTTACTCCCGCCATCGTTCTGTTGTCAAAATCAAAAAAGCGAGGAGTGTATTCGGAAAATACATATATGCTATTGGCGATCAAAAATAAAATTATGATTAGAAAAAAAGATTTTATTTTATTAAAATTTCTGACTTCAAAAGATATATTTCTAAAAAAAATAATATTTGCAAGGATGAAGATTGTTAAGATAATAAAATCAAGTACGGAAAAGTATTGTATACCTAATAAACCTTTTTTTATTGATACAGGTAAATCAATAAAATATGCTTTTGCTGCAAATTGTATAATTTCCAAATTTCTTTTAATTTCAAAAATATTACCAGGTGTTTCTCTATGATTGGCATTAACAAAAATCAACGGCGCTATTATATTTTTATAAAAAATAAATACTAATACTGGACTTATGCTGATCATTATATTTTTAAAAGAAATTTTTTCTTTATTAATTAATATAACATTTATAATGATGAAGGGCAGAAAAATTTCATAAGACAAAAATGACAGAGTAAATAATAAAGAACTTATCAAATATGATTTTGTTGTATGCTTCATCAAAAAAATTAATGAGTAGCAATAAAAAAAAACCGAGAGATTAGCGTTCAGCATTATAGGTGAAAACTGGATGACAGATGCAATAGGAATTAATCCAAATAATGTGGCCCCGATTATTGCCAGAGAAAAATTCTTATAATATTCTTTTAATAATTTAAATACGGAGTAGGTTGCCAAAAAGAAAAAGAAATAGGATATAAAATAAAATCGGGAATAATACTGAGATATATAAATGATACAGCCTGATAAAAATCCAGAAACAGGTCTGGCATTCATCACATCCGATGAGATAAATTTAATGATGAAAGGAAAAAAAGATTCAGGCCTGTCCTGCAAATCATAAACAGTACGAAAAAGACTTAAATCATCAATAAGAATGACATTATTGTAAATGATTTCTAAATAAATATAAGCCCCAAAAAAGAGCATTAAAATTATATAGATTAAAAAAACATTTTTTTTAGTCATTTTGCTATAACTTCCGGCTAATTACATAATCTAGCATCAGTTTAAGAGATGCTTTGGCTTCATTATCAGGAAATTCAGCAAGAATGTCGAGTGCTTTCTGCTGGTAATTTTTCATAGTTTGGATCGCATAATCCATTCCGCCGGAAGCTTTTACGAATTCTACAAGTTCTCTTACCTTTTTGCTGTCGTTATTGTAACGTTTAATGGTTGCAAAATACTTTTTGTAATGCTCAGGACTTGCGTTCTTTAAAGTATAAATCAATGGTAAAGTCATCTTCTGTTCCTTGATGTCAATTCCCACAGGTTTTCCGATGATATTGCTTGTCTGGTAATCAAAAAGATCATCCTTGATCTGGAAAGCCATTCCTGTATAAGTCCCGAATTCCTGCATTTTTTTTGCAGTAGCTTCATCCACGTTATTGGAAAGAACGCCCACTTCACAGCACGCCGCAATCAGAGTTGCTGTTTTCTGGCGGATAATTTCGTAATAAACGTCTTCGGTAATGTCCAGCTTTCTGGCTTTTTCCAATTGAAGCAGCTCACCTTCGGACATTTCCCGGATGGTTCTGGAAATCACAGCCAGCAAATCAAAATCCTTGTTGTCCGTAGAAAGCAAAACCGATTTAGAAAGCAGGTAATCGCCCACCAAAACAGCGATTTTATTCTTCCAAAGCGCATTGATGGAAAAGAAGTTCCTGCGTTTGAAGCTCTCATCCACTACATCATCGTGCACCAGAGTTGCGGTATGGATCAGCTCAATCATACTGGCGCCGCGGAATGTTTTTTCATTTACATTTCCCACCAGTTTTGCGCACAGAAAAACAAACATCGGGCGCATTTGTTTCCCTTTTGTCGTGACAATGAAACGGGTAACTTTATCCAGCAGCGCAACATTACTTTTCATCGATTCATAAAACTTCTGTTCAAAAAGTTTCATTTCGTCAGAGATCGGCGCTTTGATAAGTTCTACTGTATTTGCCACTGTTTGCTTTTAGAAATTAATCGTTTTTAGGAGCAGGAAGTATACACTTCCTATTCATTTTTTGTACCCGCTGTCCGCTGTATCTTTTTTCAGAGAAAAAAGGATGCCGCTTCCATCGGGGCTATGTTGACATTTTCGTCTGTTAATTCACCCAAAAACTATTCAGCAAATATAATTATTCTAAATCTTTATACGAAATAAAATAAAGACTCTGAGGTACTTTTTTCAATTTGATGCTGAAGCGCTCGCCGGAAATATAGACGCCTTTTTCGGTTGCAGTTATCCCTTCAATTTGGCCAACTTTGTAAGCTCTTCCTAAAAAATACTTTTTTACGGGTTTGCTGAAGAAAAGATTTCCGATGTCATCTTTCTCGAAGATCGTCATATAAACCGATGCTTTCTTCGTGTAGCCCACAACATAAAGCTTATTGTCAAAAAAGGAGGCATCTGTCACCACAAAACCGGTATCAAATGTTTCCAGCTTTTTTGCAGGCTGGTTTTCTGTGAGGTTTTTATCAATGACATAATGCGATACAGTATTAGTGATCCATTCTTTTGTAAATAAATGAATATTCCCGCCCAAGAAAATCATCGCTTCCGTATCAAAATTATTATTGATGTTTTTCGGCGTAAAATCTGTCTGTTCAGGGTAAAAAAACGGAATTGATTTGATAGAATCCGTAATTATAGAGTCATTCTTAAAAGGAATCTGATAAACCTTCAGATCGCTTCTTGTTCCAAGATTATTCCCGAATTCTCCGATATAAAAATTGTTTCCATCGTTTGTAATGGCTTCCCAGTCCGTATTTTTAAGACCAGTTTGGAAAGTTTTTTCAATATAGGAACTTCCCGGTTTTATTTCAAAAATTTCGCTGGTGTTTCCGCTGTCGTTAAAAGAAAATAATCTGTCACCAATGTGTGTCAATCCAGAACTTTCTCGCAGGGAATCACTGAGAATAGCAATTCTGTATTTTCTGAGATTCAACTTTTCAGTCTTCTGGGAAAATGCTAAAAACGGAGTGAGCAAAATAAAAGTCAGCAGTATTTTTTTCATTGGATTAGAATTGAAAATTGAAAGACTTAGATAAGTAAAAAGTAATCATTTAACCAGATATTTTAATTCTTATTCTTTGCTGAGCTATGCGCCTTTTCGAACCTTAAATATATTATTTATAATTTCAAAAAATCTTTGCGGACTTTGCATCTAAAATATATTGTTAATTAATTTAATATACTTAAATACAAAATTAAGACTGATTTTTTGTCTTATTTTTCTTCGCCCAATATTCTTTCTGATATTGCTTTACGGTTTTTCCGGTTCCGTCGTGCCGCCAGCCGGGAGAATTAAAAAGATAATTAAATCTATCGCTGATAGTTAGATTGGGCTGTTTCATATCTTTCCAGATTTTCCGCCATTCATAGAGCAGGGTAGTCATTGGTCCGTCATCGGGCATTTTTGGATAGATGCCGAATTTCACCGGGACTTTAGGATCTTCCGGCTCAAAAGTTCCGAAGATCTTATCCCAGAAGATGAAAACCATTCCCATATTCCTGTCCAGGTATTTGATGTTGCAGCCGTGATGAACTCTGTGGTGGGAAGGAGTAACCAAAATATATTCCAGGAATCCCATTTTCTTAATCGTTTGCGTATGAACCCAGGTTCCGTAGACCTGGCCAATTGCGTAGCAAACCATTACAGTCCAGGGATTGAAACCGAAAAATGCTAAAGGAGAAAAGAACATATAACGATACAGCGGCTGGAAGACCGGGCTTCGGAAACCTGTGGTCAAATTGAAATATTCCGAATTATGGTGCGTAATATGAACGGCCCAGAAAACTCTGGAACGGTGGTCTGCCAAATGATGAAAATAATAGGCAAGATCTGTTGCCAGAAAACACAGGATCCAGTAATACCAAGTGTTGAGATTAAAATCAAAAATACGGTATTGATAGAAGAAAAACATTACTGCCATCGCAAAAACCTTCATCATCAGGTCCAGCCCGAAGTTCATCAGTGCAAGATAAATATTGGTAAACAGATCTTTTCTGCTGTAAAGCTTGGCTTCCATAACGTGGCTGTAGATCATCTCAGCCAGAATTACTACAGCATGCAGCGGAACTGCCCAGACATAAACACTTTCCAGTGCATTTTCACCAAAAATGAATTCCATTTTATTAATTTGTCAGGTTATTAAAAAGAGAAAAAAATTCCTTGTGTTAGTTTTGATAAACAAATATACAACCTAATTTGTTATAAAATAACTTGTAATAAGTTAGTTAACGATTTGTTATTCAGAGGTTTTGTTGGCTAATTGTCCGCAGGCCGCATCAATGTCGCCGCCACGGCTTTTTCTGATGACAATCGTGATGCCGGCTTTTTCCAGTTCACGGACATATTTTTGTTCGGCTTCAATGCTTCTGTGGTCAAACTTTCCTTCGCCAATCGGGTTGTATTGAATCAGATTGACTTTGCTCGGAACTTGCCTGCAGTATTTAATCAAGGCTTTGATGTCTTCATCTCCATCATTGATGCCTTTCCAGACACAATACTCAAAAGTGATAGGCGAGCCGGTTTTTTGATACCAATACTGAAGAGAATCCATAATATCCGTCAAAGGGAACTTTTCGGAAAAAGGCATGATTTCGTTTCGCTTATGCTCAATGGCGGAATGTAACGACAATGCCAGTTTTACTTTCAGTTCCTCATCAGCAAGCATTTTTATCATTTTAGGAATTCCGGATGTGGAAACCGTGATTCTTCTGGGTGACATTCCCAAACCTTCTGGTTTTGTGATCTTGTGAATGGCTTCCACCACGTTTTTGTAATTCATCATCGGTTCGCCCATTCCCATAAAAACAATGTTGGTAAGCGGTCTGTCGAAATATAGTTTACTTTGACGGTCAATCAATGCGACCTGATCCACAATTTCTGCCACTTCCAGATTCCGCATTCTTTTCAGTTTGGCTGTCGCACAGAATTCACAATTCAGAGAACATCCAACTTGTGAAGACACACAGGCAGTACTTCTGGATTCCGTTGGGATCAAAACCGATTCTACCATTAATCCATCGTGAAGCTTTACACCATTTTTTATCGTTCCATCCGTTGATTTTTGTAAGAGATCTACCGCAATCGGGTTAATGAAAAAATCACGGGAAAGATGATCCCGAAGATTTTTGGAAAGATTCGTCATCTCATCAAAAGCGTGCAGATTTTTGCTCCAGAGCCAGTCGTAGACCTGTTTGGCCCGGAAAGGCTTATCGCCGATAGAGCTGAAGTATTCTTTGAGCTGATCCAGGGAAAGTGTGCGGATGTCTTTCAACGTGATAGAAAATTTTTGCAAAGATAATGTTTTGAATGGGATTTTATTAATTGGTAACAATGTGATAATCGTGTTATGAATGATAGAAAATTTCAATTTTGGAAAATGCGCCCCGGCTTGAGCGGAACTCATCCCGAAAATGAATGGGAAATGAAGTGGGTTTTCGGGATAGTGGGAGCGGAAGACGGATAAAGGCGCCCAAAAAATTAAAGTATTTTGCTTACTGACCCGTCTTTTTTAGTAATTCGATATTACTTACATTTGCATTGATTTTTACCTGTTATGGAATTCCAGACTTTTTACGAAAGCCCTTTTGTTCTTAAATTTTCATTTGAAAAACTCATCCGGAAAATGGAAGCAGAAGCTTCTGAAAGTACTGAGTATGCGCTTTCACATCAAAGAATCCTTGATAAGACAAAGGAATTTCCTGAGCTTACAAACGGTATCACAGACTTGGAATTTTTTGATAGAAACGAAGCGCTGATGAAAGACCTTTTAAAAGATCTTTTCCCGCCGATGCTGACGGAGAATGAAATCAAAGCCATTGGTTTCCCGTTTTATAATTTTTATTTCAATCCTACCAAGCGATTCCGGAATATCCTGAAAAACGCCGGAGAAAACTTTGATATGTTTATCAAAGGTCTTGATCCGCATCGTTTTTATGTGATGAGCTGCTGCATTATTCTGAGAAATTATTATAATGTACCGCTGAATCTGTCTATGCCTTTTATCTTTGATATTCCCAATAGTGAAGGGATTATCAACCATTATCGTTTTCTTAATAATGTTGATTTTATAGATGTCAGTCCTCTTGAAAATTATAAAACATTAAGTGAAGAAGAAATTTCTGAGTTACTGGACAATTTTGAGGATTATGAGCTGTGGAAAGAAAAATTTCCGCCGGAAAGCTGGGAGCTGAAAGGTTTTGCAGTGGTTAATTTTTTTGATGCCACTACAGAGATTGCAGTTTCCAACCTGAAAACCAAGCTCATCAATATGGAAGATGATGATAATCTGAAGCCTGAACTGAATAATGTATTCCGTTCTATTTTTCAGGTTGCAGATCTGGAAGTTGGATTTACCGCCATCAATCATGAGGAGAATAAGTTTGTGAAAAGCCCTATCAATGGTGTAATCGACAGTTATATCCTGTTCAGTAATTCTGCTGAGTGTGATAATGGGCTGCTCTGCGAAAAGAATTTCAACTCGATGGTTGATTCAAGAAGGTTTTTCAGCATATCGGACGTTGAGCGGACTTACCGGGAATTTCCGGATAGCCAGGTGGCAAAGCATCTCTACGATATCGGTGTCAAAAGTGCCATTTTTGCGCCTATCGTGAAAAACAAAAAAGTACTCGGCGTGATAGAGCTGGTTTCCAAAAAGAAAATGCTGAACAGCATCAATGCCAATAAAATGGAAATCGTGATGCCTTACCTGGAAGATACTGTGGACAGGCTATATGACGGGATAGAAACAAGAATCCAGGCCATCATCCAAAGAGAATATACTTCCATACATCCCAGTGTTTACTGGAAGTTCCGGCAGGAAGCAGAACGCCATATCGGCTTTTACAGGGAAGAATTTGACTTGCCTTACAGAAAGATCACATTCGAAAACCTGACGCCGCTTTTCGGGCAGACTGATATCAGGAATTCTTCTGTTTCGAGAAATCTCGCAATCAAGAAAGATCTTGAGATCAATCTGATGCTGATTTCAGATATTTTCAAAGCTCTGAGCTCTGATAATGATTTGACAGCCATCAATCGGAAACTGATCCAGTTTCAGAAGTTGCTTGCAAAAGAACTGCGTGCTGACACAGAAAGCCAGGTTCAGCATTTTATTCATAACGAAGTTCATCCGTTTTTAGAATCGGTTAAGCTTCAGAATGTTAATTATAACCAGCTCGTTACCGACTATCACAGGCAGCTGGATCCTAAAACCGAATTGGTTTATCAATTCAGGAAAAAATTTGATGACAGTCTTTCATCGATTAATAAAAAGCTGGCAGATATTCTGGATAAACGTCAGGAAGAACAGCAGAAGAGGTTTCCGTTTTACTATGAGCGTTTTAAAACGGATGGCGTAGAACATAATATGTACATTGGTTCATCTATTGAGCCGGACCTCACTTATGACCCTGTTTTTCTGAAAAACCTGCGTCTCTGGCAGCTGCGCGTTATTTGTGAGACAGAATTAAAATACCATCGGTATAAAGAATCTTTAGATTACTCACTGGATGTATCTTCTTTGATTCTGGTTTACAGCACACCAATCAGCATTCGTTTCCGAATGGATGAAAAACGTTTTGATGTGGACGGAAGCTACAATGCGCGCTACGAAATGATCAAAAAACGTATTGATAAGTCCCTCATCAAAAATTCGGACGAGCGCATTACACAGCCCGGAAAAATCAGCATTATCTATTCCCAAGACAAAGAACGGGAAGACTATCTTAAATTGATAAAAATCCTGCAAAATCAAAATGTACTTTCTGCAATTGAAGAACTGGAAGTTGAAGATTTGCAGGGAATCAATGGTTTACGAGCTTTGCGTGTTGCAGTGAATTATGAAGCGCAAGATGTGGATTATGAATTTGTGGAAGGAATTTGATTCAAATTAAACCGTAACTTGGCGGAATGCCACCACGAAAGCCACCACAGAAACAATTATTCCGATCGTGAAAACCGTGTAAGTCAGTCTTAGAAGCTTGTATTTTCTGTTGAGAACTACACCGAGATAATAAAGGTCTTTTATCATTGTGTCATACAGATATTGCCGGTCATTCATCATTTCCTTCATGGCCCAGAGGTATTCTTCCATTGGCATTTTGTAAAAATTTCCAAAGAACAGAAGATTCACTTTTTTTTCTTCGATTTCTTTTCTAGTAAATGTTCCGCTGGATACTTTCGGACGTGTGGACATTATCGCCAGAATAATACAAACCACACTGAAAATTACCATCAGGAAAGTTGGGATGATCAGGTGCGAATTGCTTGGTGCATCCAGTTTTGGGATCAGAGAAGACAGCGCTATGGAAATGATTATGGCATTGACAGAAAGCAGGATATTCGCTTTGCTGTCGGCAATCTGGCTTAGTTTGGTGTGGTTGTTAAGCGTCACCCGAAACATGGTTTCAATGCCGCGTTCAGGGGACTCCAGCTTTTCCAGCTTTTTTTTGTTGAGCAGCGCTTTATCTTTTTCCAGATTATCTTTTTCCTTTTTTTCTTCTTTAAGCGTTTTGATGCTTTTTAATATTCTTTCAACATTCTTTTCTTTTTCCGGCTGCCAGTTTTCTTTTGCATATTTTGTGTAGAACTGGTGTTTCGCAAAAAAAGTAATATTAAGCTCTGCCCACTTCAGCTTGCTAAATTTCTGATGATGAACTTCCTTGATCTCCTTTCTCAGGTTTTCACAGATCGTAAAATAATCATCGGATGCCAGATGGTATAAGTCTGCGTCCTTAATGATTTCTTCAAGATGATTTTTGGGTTTATAGAACTTGTCGGTAGCCATGATCAGCTCGCCGATCTTTGAAATTCTTTCTTCGCTGAAACTTTGATTTCTCAGGAAATCTTCAATTGCTTTTTTACCTTCCTGCTCGTGATTTTCACAGTCACTTACATAGCCAAGATCGTGAAACCAGCCTGCCAGAAGCAGGTCTTCTGTGTCTTCTTTACCAATGTTTTCTTCTCTGGCTAGTAGTTTTATCTTGTCTACAACCTGTATCGTGTGATCAAGATTATGGTAGGTATAGTCGGAGGAAAGTTTTTTTTCGAAAAGATCTTTTACATAATCTTCCGACATTTTCAAAATGTCCATAAAAGCATTTTGAAACAAATTTAAGAAAGTATTATTAGCTTATTAATTTTAATTTTGTTAAAAATTGTTAGAGTTTCAGTAATTTCGTGCTGGCTGAGAGATTTGTTGGTCGCAGTTATCTAACTTTATTAATTATGGCAGCTTAATCCGTCCTCCGTTCCCGCTATCCCGAAAAGCCAGGACAAAGGCCGGCGTTATTTCGGGATGAGCTCCACTCAGGCCGGGCTGCAGATTCAGTGGTACAATAACGTTGGTCTGAAGCAGAGTGTTTTAGAGAATTTTTATCAATCAGACTCATTATGAAATATATATATCTATTTTTTCTTTCAGTAGTAAGTACATTTGCTATTACTTCCTGTGCTGTACAGCATCCGGATTATGGCAAAATTGCAAAGAACTTTGCAAAGAATTCAACAATAAAAGACAGCATTATCCATACATTCTACCTCGTTGGCGATGCCGGAAATCTTGACAGGGACGAAGCATACAGGAATATGAACACCCTGAAAGATTCTCTTGCCAAGGCATCAGCAAACAGTATGCTGGTTTTTCTCGGGGATAACATCTATCCTGTAGGTATGCCAAAAAAAGAGGATAAAAACAGAAATATCGCAGAGAAAAAAATGGACAACCAAATGTCTTTGTCAGACCATTTCAGGGGAAAGACGATTTTTATTCCCGGCAATCACGACTGGTATAACGGCGGTATTAAAGGGCTGAAAAGAGAAGAAGAATATGTGACAGAAAAATATGGCGACAAAAGCACTTTCGCACCCAGAAACGGCTGTCCTATAGAAACAAGGAAGATCAGCAAATCACTTACATTGCTTTTGATAGATACGGAATGGGTGATGGCAGACTGGAACAAAAATCCCGGTATCAATGAAAAATGTGAAATTAAAACCAGGGAAGATTTTTACACGGAATTTGAAGATCAGCTAAATAAAAACCAGAATAAAACTATTATTATTGCGACACATCATCCGCTCGTTACGCATGGCTCTCATAATGATGCCTATTCCTGGGAGAAACAGATCTTTCCGCTGGAGCAGAAGATCCCTTTGCCTGTGCTGGGAACTATTCTGAATCTGGTTCGCTCCACGGGTGGTATCACACATCAGGATATCAGTAATCAGAATTATAAAAACCTGGCTAACAGACTCAAGACACTCATTGCAGGTCGCCGTAATGTGATTGTAGTTTCCGGGCACGATCATAATCTTCAATATATTGAGCAGGAAGGCATTCGTCAGATCATCAGCGGAGCCGGCTCCAAAACGGAATCTGCAAGAGCAATCGGGAAAAATGATTTTTCTTACGGAAAGAATGGTTATGCCGAACTCAAAATTACAAAATCAGGCAATGCAGAAGTCAGTTATTATAGCCTGCAGCCAGAAAAATCTGAATTGCTATTCAGGAAAAAAGTTTTGGAACCGGAAGAAGATCAGGTACCGAAAACTGATTATAAAAATTTCCCGCAATATACAAACGCATCTGTTTACGATTCTTCGATGACTAAAAAAAGTAAATTGTATGAGTTTCTCTGGGGGAAGCATTACAGAACTTATTACTCAAAGAAAATAGAAGCAAAAACGCTGGATCTGGATACGCTTTTCGGAGGTGTGAAGCCTTCCAGAGCCGGAGGCGGGCATCAGACAAAATCGCTGCGCCTTGAAACCAAAGACGGAAGCCAGTATGTAATGCGTGCATTAAAGAAAAGTGGTGTTCGCTTTCTGCAATCCGTAGCTTTCAAAGATCAGTATGTAATCAATGATTTTTCGGACAGTTTTGCAGATCGGTTTCTTTTGGATTTTTATACCACATCACATCCTTATACGCCTTTGGTAATAGGCGATATGGCAGATAAAATAAGGATACGGAATACCAATCCGAAGCTCTATTTCATTCCTAAACAAAATGCATTGAAATCTTATAATAACAATTTTGGTGACGAGCTTTATTACCTCGAGCAAAAACCTGAAGAGACTGAAGAAAATCCTAATAAAGTTATCGGCACGGATGAAGTGATTGCCAATCTTGCCAAGGATGAAAAATACCAAATGAATGAAAAACTCTGGATAAGAGCGCGCCTTTTCGATATGTTGATTGGCGACTGGGACAGGCATCACGATCAATGGAAATTTGAGCAAAGTAAAGATGGCGGAAGTGTAGTTTACAGCCCGATTCCAAAAGACAGGGATCAGGCATTTACGAAATATGACGGCGTTATAACATCTTACCTTATGGGAATCCCTGATCTGAAGCATATGCAAACCTTTGATGAAAAAATAAAAAACATCAAATGGTTCAACCGTGAGCCTTATCCTCTGGATCTTGCTTTTACAAAAAATTCTGATGAGAAAACCTGGCTGGAAGAAGCGAAATTTATTCAGGAGAATCTTGATGAGAATACCATCAGAAAAGCTTTTGATAATCTGCCAAAAGAAGTTCAGGATAAAACATCGGAAGATCTGATGAGAAAACTGCTGATTCGTAAAAATGATCTTCAGGTTTATGCAAAAGATTATTATAATTTTCTCAGCAGGAGAGTGCTGCTTACAGGTACGAATAAAAAAGATAAGTTTCTGATATCCAGGTTGCCTAGTGGAGAAACTGAAGTGAAAATTTATCGTACAAAGAAATCTGGTGAAGAACTTATTTCATCAAAAACATACTCCAAGAAGCAGACCAGAGAAATCTGGATTTATGGTCTTTCTGATGATGACACTTTCATCGTGAAAGGTGATAAGGGAAATAACATCAGAATCCGTCTGTTTGGTGGTCTGGATAATGATGAATACCAGATAGAAAACGGTAGCCGGGTTCATATTTATGATTATAAGACAAAGAAAAATAATCTTGATAGATCAGGTCATGCTTTGGTAACGCTTACAGATGATTATGATGTGAATCAATACAACTATAAGCGCCCGAAATACAGTGCATATTCCAATATGCTGACTGCCGGTTTTAATCCGGATGATGCTGTAATGATCGGCTTTAGCCAGACCTTTACCGTTAATAATTTTATTCAGAATCCGTTTTCACATAAGCATATTCTGAAGACTAATTATTTCACGGGAACCAAAGGTTATGAAATTGCCTATCAGGGGATTTTTCCAAGACTTACAGGGAACTGGTTTTATGGTCTTGATGCAAGAATTACCAGCTCTCATTATATCCGTAATTATTATGGAATCGGAAATGAAACGGTTAATCCCGGCGACGAGTTCGGGGAAAGATTTAACAATGTAAGAGCAAAAGAATTAGGCATTTCACCATCTGTTAACTGGGGAAAAAATGCGGTGATGTTCTCTGCAAAACTGAATTATGAAGCTTTAAAAATTGACAGAACGGAAGGCCGCTTTGTGACGCTTCCCGGGATTGTAAATCCTGATGTTTTTGATACGAAACAGTTCGGAAGTGCAGAATTGAAATTTGTGTATGAAAACTATGACAGCAAAGCCAATCCAAAGCTGGGAATGAAATTTGACATTACGTCCGGCTGGAAAATTAATTTTAAAGATGCGCAAAGACAGTTGCCATACCTGGAAACCGGTCTTGGTTTCATGCATTATTTAACCAATGATAAAAAGCTGGTCTGGTCTTCTTATGCCAAGGCAAAATGGTTGCTTAGCAATGATTATGAATTTTACCAGATGGCTACCCTGGGCGGTAATAAAGATCTTCGCGGATTCAGGTTTAACAGGTTTTACGGAAAGAATTCCTTTTACCAGTCCACAGACATCCGCTATGATATTGGTAAGCTTAAAAACTCATTTTTACCTGTCGGTTATGGTATTTTCGGAGGTTTGGATGTCGGAAGAGTATGGAATCCTGGTGAGGTTTCGGACAAATGGCATAATGCATATGGCGGCGGCATTTGGCTGAATATGATGGACATCCTGTCATTCAATGCGTCTTATTTCCAGTCTGCGGACGGCGGTAGAGTAGTGCTGAGTCTTGGCGGAACATTTTAAAAATGATCCATAATTGGAACTATCAGATTTTATCTATTTCAACTTTAACTGATACAGATTTCCGGTGTGGGTTTTGTTTCCTTCATCAGTTATTAAGATCGTATGATTATCTTTGAAACAAAGTCCTTCTTTCTGGGTGTGATGATTGAGTTCAATTTTTTCAACATTTCCGGATAAGAAATTATTGCCTTTCCAGTTAGTGAAAATCCAGACTTTGTCGGAACTTAAGATGGCGACTTTATTTTTATCCGGGCTTATGTCTGCGCTCGTTACAGCACAATGGTTGAATTGCTCACAAGTCACAAAACTTCCCAGTTTCTTTGCAGGTAATTTTTGTGCTGAATTATTTTCAACTTCATAGAGTACCGTTGTTCCGTCAAATTTCGAGCTTCTGTTTTTTGTGAAAAGATAAAACTTATCGTTGAAGATCAAGAAAGATTCGACATCAAAAATCCGGTCTTTTTTCTTGGGTGGGAATTCGGTCTGTTCAGGATAATAAAATTGAACTACAGACTCCGCTTCCGTTTCATCTTTATTAAGATCTTCTGCATTGATTTTATAAATTGCCAGATTCTGCCTGTCATTATCATTATTGCCAAAATCACCGATGTAGATATTGCCTTCGTCATCAGAAGTCAGGTCTTCCCAATCGTTATTTTCCACATTTGTGATTCTGATTTTCTTTTGCAGTTCGCCTTTTTCATTGAAGCCAAAAAGAATATTGTCATTATGATTATCCTCGATGGTCCAAATTAATGGTGATGCTTTTGATATTTCGCAGGCTGATGCTTCCTTTAATTCTTTTGGCAAAGCACAAAGCGTTGAAAAATTTTCCAGAGTCTGTGAACATGACAATGTAATTGATAATAATGCGAAAAAAGAGAGTACTTTCATAAAATGAAATTACAAAAAATTGCAGAATTATCCTTTCAATACTATTAATATTTGTTTGATGGTTTTTTCTTATTTTAATTGAAAATTTAGAACATGAAACTGACAGATATTTTTAACCTTCATATCGGCGAAGAAGAGCCAAAAAAGGTTTTGGAAAATGTCACGGCAAACATCTCTTTCAAAGGTGCGTCTTTGTGGATTTTGGCATGTGCAATTTTTATAGCTTCGGTTGGACTCAATGTCAATTCAACCGCTGTTATTATCGGAGCAATGTTGATTTCCCCTTTGATGGGACCTATTGTAGGTGCAGGTTTTGCCTTAGCAACTTATGACTTCGGATTGCTTAAAAAATCCGGAAAAAACCTTTTGATTGCGACCGTTGTGAGTTTGTCTGTTTCAGCAATTTATTTTTATATCAGTCCATTCAAAGAGGTTCAGTCCGAGCTTTTGGCGAGAACATCGCCGAATATTTATGATGTTTTGATAGCTTTCTTTGGAGGGATTGTCGGCGCCATTTCAATCACAAGAGTGGAGAAAGGAAATCCAATTCCAGGTGTAGCGATTGCCACGGCACTTATGCCGCCACTTTGCACAGCGGGATTTGGTCTGGCAACTTTTAATTTTACGTTTTTTGCGGGCGCATTTTATCTTTACATCATCAATTGCTTTTTTATCTGTATCTCTACATTTTTTATCATCAAGCTTCTGAAATATCAACCTGTAAAATGGACCAATAAGATCTACGAAAGACGCATCAGATACGGTATTTCTTTTTTGATATTAGTCATGATAATTCCAAGCTTTTATCTGGCTTATAATCTGTTGAATCAGAAAAAGTTTTCTGAAAATGTAGAAAGATATATTTCTTCTGAGTTTACAGATAAAGGCTACACGATGATTTATAAAAAGTTAAGCTATAACAGTAATCCCAGGAAAATTGAACTTGCTTTCCTGTCTCAGAAATTTGACAGTTTAACTTTGAAAAGATTGAATAAGGACTTGGAAATTTTCGGGTTAAGTAATACTGAATTAATTATCAAGCAAGACGCTTCTGATATCAAATCGGAAATTTTGAAAGAAATCAATTTGCAAAACACCAATATCTCCGAAAAGGATTTGAAAATTAATGAGCTTCAGACTGCGCTCAGCGAGTATCAGATCAATAGTCCGGAATTGGTATCAGAAATCAACATATTATTTCCGGAAATAAAGAATGTAGCTTTCGGGAAAATGCAGGATTTTGTAACAAAAGATTCTGTTTCTTTAAAGACTTATCTTATTTATAAATCAGATAAAAATATTGATGAAAACAGACTAAGGCTTTGGCTGGAAAATAAAATGAAAACCAAAAATCTGACATTAATTAAAACTGACAGTGATAAATAAAAAAAATGCACAACCGTATTAGTTGTGCATTTTATTTAAAAATTTCAAATCTTAAAGGATCAGCATTGCATCTCCGTAAGAATAGAATTTATATTTTTCCTTTACGGCTTCTTCATAAGCTCTCATAATGAAATCTTTATTGGCGAAAGCGGCAATCATCATAATAAGTGTTGACTTCGGTGTGTGGAAGTTGGTAATCATTGCATTCGCAACACCAAAATCGTGTGGCGGATAAATGAATTTGTTCGTCCAGCCTCTGTAAGCCGATATCTTTTTATTAGATGAAACGGAAGTTTCCAAAGCTCTCATTGTAGTTGTTCCCACTGCGCAAACTCTGCGTCCTTCTTCTACAGCTCTGTTGATGATCTCTGCATTTTTCTCATCAATGATAGCTTCTTCAGATTCCATTTTATGCTTGGAAAGATCTTCCACTTCAATCGGGTTGAATGTACCAAGACCAACGTGAAGCGTGATCTCTGCAAAATCAATTCCTTTGATCTCCAGTCTTTTCATCAGATGTTTTGAAAAGTGCAAACCAGCAGTAGGAGCTGCAACAGCACCTTCTACTTTAGCATAGATCGTCTGGTATCTTTCTGCATCTTCCGGCTCTACCTCTCTTTTGATGTACTTTGGAAGCGGTGTTTCTCCGAGTTCCGTCAGTTTTGCGCGGAATTCTTCGTAAGAACCATCGAATAAAAATCTAAGAGTTCTTCCTCTTGAAGTTGTATTATCAATCACTTCGGCTACCAAAGACTCATCTTCTGTAAAGAATAATTTGTTTCCGATTCTGATTTTTCTTGCAGGATCAACAAGTACATCCCAAACGCGGGTTTCCGCATCCAGCTCTCTTAAAAGGAATACTTCGATCTTTGCTCCGGTTTTTTCCTTGTTGCCATATAGTCTTGCAGGAAAAACTTTTGTATTGTTAAAAATGAAAAGGTCTTTTTCATCAAAATAATCAATAACATCTTTGAACAAGCGGTGCTCAATGGTTTCTGTTTTTCTGTCCAGAACCATTAATCTGGCTTCGTCACGGTTTTCTGATGGATGTTCTGCCAATAGTTCAGGCGGCAGATTGAAATTAAAATCAGATGTTTTCATAAAATTTACGGATTTTACTTTTTTGCAGGATAAACTGCAGTTAAAAAATTTCGAGGTGCAAAGATACGATATCAGAAAGCGTTTGTCAAGTAAATATCAATATTTAGAAGATTATCTGACAGAAGTTACAATCCGGCAATTTTTTTTAGAAATTATTTATGAGATTTGGTTTTTTCTATTAAAAACAATTAAATTAGTGCAATTAAAAGTTGTTTTGTCAATTAATTTGCTTTGTTATGAGTATCGAAAACGAAAATCCTGAGAATGAAAATGCAAATCCGGAAGCCAAATCCGCTGAAAATCAGCCGATAGAGGAACAAACGGAAAAACTGCATCCAGATTCAGAATCAGAAACCGAAAAGCCTGAAACCGAGATTACAGAAGAAGATTTTTCACAGCTTTCTCTAAAGGAAACACTGGATGAGATGGAAAAAATTGTCAATAAGGATGATGCACCTTCATTTTCCAGACGTTTCAGCAGCCTGCGGGATCACGCCAATCATAAAATTGCAGATGAAACGGAAGACAAAAAACATGATTATCTGGAACAGGGAAATCCTGAGGAGCATTTCGAATTCCATCATCCGGAATCGTCAAGACTTTCTGCTCTGGTGAACATATTCAGGGAAAAGCAGGATAAGTTTCACAAGCAGCAGGAAGCTGAACATCATCAAAACCTCGAAGAACGTCTGGCAATTATCGAAAGACTGAAGAATCTCTACACTTCTTCCGAGCCGGGTGTTAATCTTTTCAAAGCGATCAGGGAAATCAAGGAAGCCTGGGGAAATGCCGGTCAGGTTGCTAAATCAGAGTTTAAAAATCTTAACAATAATTATTTCCATCATCTGAAGATGTTCAATGAGATGCTGGATCTCAATAAAGAATATCTGGAGCAGGAGTTTGCTCATAACCTTGAAAAAAGACAGCATATAATCCAGAGAGCAAAGGAGCTGCTGGATGAAAATGTAGTTCAGAAAGCCCTCAATGAACTGCAATATCTTCATAAACTCTGGAAAGAAGAAGCCGAACCCGTGGCTGAAGAATTCCGGGAAAAGACCTGGGAAGAGTTCAAGGAGATTTCCAATAAAATCCATGAAAGAAAATCTGAGCTGATTGCCGTTATGGAATCTGATCAACAGGAAAATCTTGAAAAGAAGAACACAATTATAGAAGAGCTGAAAAAGCTTTCCAAACCGGAAAATGTAAATCATACGTACTGGCAGCAGGCGATTAAGAATGTGGAAAACCTGAGAGCTGATTTCCTTAAAATTGGCGCTGTTCCAAAAAAAATATCCAATCAAAACTGGACGGATTTCAAACAGGCTTTGCGGGATTTTAACTCTGCAAAAAATGATTTCTACAAGAATCTGAAAGGTTCTCAGATTCAGAATCTGGAAGAAAAGATGAAGCTTATCAAAACGGCTGAAGACAATATGAATTCTGAAGACTGGGAAACGGTTGTTCCGCTGTTCAAAAAACTTCAGGAAGATTGGAAGAAAATAGGGCACGTTCCGAGAAGCCAGGCCAATAAAGTCTGGGATGATTTCCGCAATGCATGCAATACTTTTTTCAAAAACTACAGAGAGAAAAATAATGCTGCAGGCGACAACTGGAAGGAAAACTATAAAAATAAAAAAGCACTTCTGGATCAGCTGAAAGAGCTTACCGAGGATGAGGGTTCTGTTGAAAAAATCGAAAGCATTAAAAATGCGTGGAATGCTATTGGAAAAGTGCCAAAAGATAAATTAGGTATCAATACAGAATTCAATAAGACGCTGAGAGAAAAGCTCAGACTCAATAAAATCAATGAGTTTGATCTGAAGGAAGAAAATCTTTCTGAAAGTCAGCTGACAGACAAGGCAAGAAAAATCAAAAACCAAATCGCTGACCTGGAAGCAGAAGTGGTACAGCTGGAAAACAACCTTGCATTCTTCAGTTCACCAACACGGGATAATCCTCTGCTGAAAGATACCTATGAAAAACTCGACAGTAAGAAAGAGCAATTGGAAAACCTGAAAGTGTCTCTTCACAATATCATTGCCGGGGAATAGTTTTTTTTAATTGTCAATTAAATAATTACATCTTATTCAAAAATAAAAACCTGCCTTAAAGCAGGTTTTTTTATTAATAATTATTTGTGTAATGTTTAATAGATTAAAACAAATTATCATCTACAAAATTTGGCAGTGTGACTTTCAGATTCGGTTCGGCTTCCATTGCTCTTTTGATGGCGAAAACAGCACCTTCATTTCTTGCCCAGCTTCGTCGGGAAATTCCGTTGTTCACGTCCCAGAACAGCATTGATTTTAATCTTCTGTCGGCGTCATCGCTTCCATCCAGCAACATCCCGAAACCGCCGTTGGTCACTTCGCCCCAGCCAACGCCACCACCGTTGTGGATAGAAACCCACGTCGCCCCACGAAAACTGTCGCCGATCACATTATGAATTGCCATATCTGCTGTAAATCTCGATCCATCATAGATATTGGAAGTTTCTCTGTACGGAGAATCTGTCCCCGAAACATCGTGATGATCTCTGCCTAAAACCACAGCCCCGATTTCTCCGTTGGCAATAGCTTTATTGAAAGCTTCTGCGATTTTCATTCGTCCTTCGGCATCAGCGTACAAAATTCTGGCTTGCGAACCAACCACCAAATTATTTTCCTGAGCGCCTTTTATCCATTGGATGTTATCTTTCATCTGCTGTTGGATTTCCTCGGGAGAATTTTTAATCATTTCCTCCAAAACGTTGCAGGCAATCTCGTCTGTTTTTTGTAAATCTTCCGGTCTTCCGCTGGTACAAACCCAACGGAACGGCCCGAAACCATAATCAAAACACATCGGTCCCATAATATCCTGAACGTAACTTGGGTATTTAAACTCTTTTCCCAAATTAGGATTATCAGACATTACATCGGCTCCGGCTCTTGAAGCTTCCAGTAAAAAAGCATTTCCGTAATCGAAGAAGTATGTTCCTTTTTCTGTATGTTTGTTAATGGCGGAAGCATGTCTTCTCAAAGTTTCCTGAACTTTTTCTTTAAATAATTCAGGGTTTTCCGCCATCATTGTATTGGATTCCTCAAAGGTTTGTCCGACAGGATAATAACCGCCCGCCCAAGGATTGTGAAGTGATGTCTGGTCTGAACCGATATCGATACTTAAATTTTCTCTATCAAATTTCTCCCAGACCTCAACGATATTTCCAAGATAAGCCAGGGAAACCGTTTCCTGTGTTTCCTGAGCTTTTCTGACTCTTGTCACCAATTCATCCAGATTTTCGTGGATTTCATTCACCCATTTCTGGTCGTGACGGATTTTGGTGATTTTTGGATTCACTTCTGCAATCACTGTTACACAGCCTGCTATATTTCCAGCTTTTGGCTGAGCGCCGGACATTCCGCCTAAACCTGAAGTTACGAACAAACCGCCTTTTGGTTCTTTATTGATTTTTCTGAAAGCATTCAGAACAGTAATCGTTGTACCGTGAACAATTCCCTGCGGACCGATGTACATATAGCTTCCCGCCGTCATTTGTCCGTACTGCGTTACACCCAATGCATTGAATTTTTCCCAGTCATCGGGTTTCGAATAATTAGGGATCATCATTCCATTTGTTACCACTACTCTCGGCGCATCTTTGTGGGAAGGAAACAATCCCATCGGATGACCGGAATACATTGTTAAGGTTTGTTCGTCTGTCATTTCCGACAGATACTTCATTGTCAAAAGATACTGCGCCCAGTTTGAGAACACCGCACCATTTCCTCCATAAGTGATGAGTTCGTGCGGATGTTGCGCCACGGCATAATCCAGATTGTTCTGAATCATCAGCATAATGGCTTTTGCCTGCTCCGATTTTCCCGGATATTCTGCTATATCTCTTGCTTTCATCTCGTAATCCGGACGGAAACGGTACATATAGATTCTTCCAAATTTTTCTAATTCTTCTTTGAATTCCGGTAACAATTCTGCATGGAATCTGGGTTCGAAATAACGTAGAGCGTTTTTCAGCGCAAGTTTTTTCTCTTCGTCCGTTAGGATTTCTTTACGTTTCGGAGCGTGATTGATGGTTGGATCGTATGGTTTTTGCTGAGGTAATTCGTTCGGAATACCCTGCTGTATCTGTTCTTTAAAAGTCATTATGTTATCGATGATTATTAAAATTATTATGGTTTTAAAGATATTCAATTTGGAAAATATCCACAAAATCTTTTATATAAAATGATATCGCTTATATTTGCAGCCGTAAAAAGGGTGAATCGTGTGTAAGTCACGAGCTGTCGCGCAACCGTAATCTGCATAAGCTGAAAGCCGGATCCCCAGAAACTTTCGCGATCTGAAGTAGAAATGTTACCATTTCTGTTCATTTCAATATTAAAATATAATTCAAAAAAAGAAATGAATTACGAGACAAAAATTCAGGAATCTGAAACCCGTGTTTTTAAAGTGGTTTTTCCAAATACAACCAACCATCATAATACGATGTTTGGTGGTAAAGTAATGGAAATGATGGATGAAGTAGCGTTTATGACAGCTACAAGATTTGCCAGGAAGTCCTTTGTTACGGTAAGCTGTGACAGGATTGATTTTAAAAAGCCAATTCCGGCAGATACTTTGGTAGAGCTGATCGGGAGAGTTAAATATGTCGGGAATACCAGTGTGAAGGTGAATGTTGAGATATTTGTTGAAGAAATGTATATTGACTCCAGGGAAAAAGCTGTATCCGGAGATTTTACATTAGTAGCTATTGACAAGGCTAAAAAACCGTTGAAAATTTTTCCATAAAAAAAAGAGACTGGATTTACAGTCTCTTTTACTTTATAATAGCATTGCCGATTATTCAACAATGAGCTTTTCAGCATTAGATTTGCCGTTTTCTGTAATCACTACAAGGTACGTTCCCTTAACTAATCCTTTTGTAGAAATAGAATCCGAACTGTTTTTCTTTCTTTCTAATGATTTTACCAGCTTACCATTCAGATCAAGTATTTCAACTTTGATAGTAGCATTCCCAACTGTAGGTGCAGCTTTGATAAAGAATTCTCCTTTGGCTGGGTTTGGATAGATGCCGAAATTTTTATTTCTGGCGATATCTTCCGTAGCAAGCACGCAAGCTGGCGGAACTGTGAAGTCCTCTACCTGATCCGTAATGTCTGTTGCGCTTCCGGCAGACGCATTTACTCCTAATCCCCGTCTTGCAAATACATTCCAGATAAGACAATTATCAGCGCCTCCTTTTAATTGATCTGCCTGAAGAATAGCATCTCTTCCGGAAACAAAATTCGGGTTACAAGGCTGCAGTTTCAGACCATCCATAACCAATTGCAGTGCTTTTGCGCTTCCGGAGTTAGGATTTGCGGTAACATCAGAATTATAACCATATTTCTCAGCTAGCTTCCAGTGTAAATCCCAAAGCATAGTAGCCCAAATTTCTCCTACAGCATGTGGCTGACCACCGGTTGAATTGGTATCAGCATAAGTATGGGGGTTGATACTCATATTTGTGCTATATCTATATTGTCTGATTCCTCCGGCATTAGTTGCAGTATTTGTTGAGTATGTACCAATACCTCTTCCTGCTTCACCAGATGCTCCAGGAGAGTTAGTAAGCATCAGCGCAAAGAAATCTGACCAACCTTCACCCATCTGTTCTAAATTGGTAAGACAGCTATATCCTTGTCCAGTGAGTCTATTTGAAACGCCATGTCCGTATTCGTGAATCATAACGCCGTTATCAAAACTTGAATTTTTGTAGCCTACAGCTAAGTCCCTAAGATTTACATTGACTGTTCTTCCAGCATTTAGTTCAGATGTAATAAAATCGCCTTCATCTTTTGGGATCATAATCAGCGGAATAGTGACATTAGTAACATTTTGAATATTTATGTCAGTTACCGAATTGGATGTAGTTCTATGTACAATCATACCTATTGCGCCGGCATCTTGTACAATTTTAGCTTTTACATTATAAGCACAGGATGTTGTATTAACCATAGCAATTTTTCCTGTCAAACTTCCTGCGGTCAAAGCTGTACAGGCATTTGCTACAGATGGGATTACAATGTCACCTGTTATACCTGTTTCCATCAATTGTCTTCCGAAGTTAGCAGCACCTGTATTTACGGGTGGTCTTGTAGCTAAAACTACATCTGTATAGAATAATCTTTGTTTTAAAGGAACGCTGTAATTCCAAAGATACATTTGCATTCTAGGAGCCTGAACTGTATAAGTACCACCTCCATTCAAGATTTCATAACCTGATGCAAAGTTGGCATTATTGTAGCCGCTTCCATCAAATGCTTCTGCTCTCACGGCATCATTCCCGGCACCACCTTTTCCAAAGTTATTAGTTTGGAAATTTCTGCTACTTTCCGTAAAACCAAATTTATACATAATATCATGGACCATATTATTGGCATAAAATAGGTTTGTTACTGCAGAACTTCTGTTATCATAAGCAGATAAGGTTGCGGATTCAGCAAAAGGGAAATCGAAAGTTAAAGATCCTGTAGTAGTACTTTGAGGCGAGAATCCATTAATATTATTGCTGGCATTATTATCTACATAGGCAAAAGCATTATTTCCTCTGGTATCTGTATAACTTGTTGTGCCGTTGGAGTGCCATCCTTCCGGAGATGCGGTAAGATCCCAAGGATTCGTAACAATGGCTCTTGAACCGAAAGTCGGCGCTTCTACAGGGAAGGGAAAAACATTATAAGATGCATCAGTTGCAGCCTTGGAAGTATTTTTATTCTTCAGGCTGTTGTTGAAATGCGATAAAAGATGGTTAGACATCTCAGAAGGTTCGCCTGAAAAATGATTATCCTCAAAAGTACATTCGTTAATCATGTTGTTATTTTCCAGGATCTCACCATTGGTAAGGTTAACAAGTGTGGAGTAAAATTTATTATCCTTGCTTTGATTGATAAAAAACAGCTGGGCAGGAACTAAAGCATTGTCTTTTTCGAAATAAAACCGAATGCTTGCTACTTTATTATCCGGAAGATTGATCATATCTCCGCTGTTTTCATCAAGCACTTCAAAACCGTTATCTTTAATTTCAAGATATCTTAAGGCAGCTGACAGAGCTTCAGATTTATCAATCTTATCCTTGATGACATTATTGCTGATCTGTCTGAAATTATTGTTGAAAGAGATGACACTTCCGCCTCTTATAACTGCTTTTGCAAGCGATTTATATATCGGAGTATTGTTATAATATTGCTGAACATTTACAATCTCAGACTGAAGACTGCTTGATTTATCTTCGTTCTGTATTCTGAAGTCTACATTAGTATTACTGCGGAAAGCAGCATCATTTTTGATAAAATTCCTAATGATCTTTTCATTAGATGACTGGGCACTAAGATTTGCAAACAGGAATAAAACCCCAATGCCTGCAGTTCTAGTTAGTTGATTTATTTTCATATTTAAAATTATTAAATTATTTAAAAAAAGTATTAGCAAAAATATTCAAAAAATCCTTATTTAATAGATAAAATATAAATAAAATTACAATAATTAGGTTTTTGATAAAAAATTAACACTATATTTGTGATTTTTGTAATCAAAAAAGTTTGTTACCGACATATACGATGTTAGGTTTTTCCAAAAAAGCTGCAATATTTTCCCTAAACTTCATCATATGGTCTGAAACCTGATGCAATTGCAGGTCATCGTTACTCTCCCAGATTTCGTGAATGAAAAACAAGCCTTTATTTCTGATGTCTTCATACAAATCATACTGTAGGCATCCTTTTTCTTTGCGGGTTTCTATTACAAGTTTTTTCAGCAATTCTATTGCATCCATCAATGAATTTTCCTTGATGTGGATGATTGCGCTCAGGTAGACGTTCATTTTTAAGTTTTAAAAATTCAAACATCAAATTTAGAAAAAATCACGGCTATAAATTTTTAAGAATTAGGATTATACAATTAATAAAAAAAAGTGTACTTTTGGAAAAATTCAAAAAAGCAATAAAAATGGCAGAATACAAACTATTGCTCCCGAGTATGGGCGAGGGTGTTATGGAAGCAACAATTATCAGCTGGCTGTTTAATGAAGGTGATTTTATAAAAGAAGATGAATCTGTGGTAGAAATTGCGACAGATAAAGTCGATTCCGATGTTCCGACACCGGTTTCAGGAAAAATCATCAAAATCCTTAAACAGAAAGATGAAGTTGCTAAAATTGGTGAAGCCATTGCGATTTTGGAAACAGAAAGCACTTCTCAAGATTCTGTACCAACTGAATCCAAATCTTATGAGGAAGTAAAAGACCAGATTGTTCAGCCTGAACCGGAAGTGATGAAAACGCTGGAACAGCCTTTGTCCAATTATTCTAATATTTCTTCAGCTAGTCAAAGTTCTGATTTATATCTGTCGCCCTTAGTTAAATCCATTGTTCAGGAAGAAAAAATTACTGATTCTGAATTGAAGTCTATAAAAGGAAGCGGATTAGAAGGCCGAATCACCAAAGAAGATATTCTTGGATTTGTTAAAAACAGAGGTTCTAAGTCAGAGAGTTCTAGTGTCGGAGCGTTTGAGAATTCGAGAGTAGCAGAGTCTAAAAGTTTTATTGAAGATGGGAATAATTCCTCCAACCCTCCAACCCTCCAACCTTCCAACTCAAAATCTCTCCAAATCAATGAGGGTGATGAAATCATCCAGATGGACAGAGTTCGTAAAATCATTGCAGATGCAATGGTGAACAGCAAGCACACATCACCGCACGTTACTTCTTTTATAGAAGCCGACGTAACAAATGTTGTAGAATGGAGAAATAGAAACAAAAATGCTTATCAAAAAAGAGACGGTGAGAAGCTTACATTTATGCCGATTTTTGTGAGAGCGGTTGTCAAGGCAATTCAGGATTTCCCAATGATCAATGTGTCTGTTGACGGTGACAAAATCATCAAGAAAAAGAATATTAATATCGGAATGGCGACGGCGCTTCCGGACGGAAACCTGATTGTTCCTGTGATTAAAAATGCAGACCAGTTGAGCTTGTCAGGATTGGCAAAAGCCATCAACGATTTGGCCTACAGAGCTCGAAATAAAAAACTGACGCCAGCCGATACACAAGGTGCAACTTATACGATTTCCAATGTCGGAACGTTCGGAAACCTGATGGGGACACCGATTATTCCACAGCCTCAGGTTGCGATTCTGGCGGTTGGAGCCATTGTGAAAAAACCGGCAGTTATCGAAACGGAATTTGGGGATGTGATTGCAATCCGTCAGAAGATGTTTATGTCACATTCTTATGACCATAGAGTAGTGGACGGCAGTCTTGGCGGAATGTTCCTGAAACACGTCAACGATTATCTTGAAAATTGGGATCTCAATACAGAAATATAAAAACAAAGCCTCAGAATTTTCCGAGGCTTTGTTGTTTTAAAATATTACATTTTTCTATAATTCATCCAACTCATCACTTCCGGCTTGCCCTTCATTCATCAGATAAGCTTTCAGGAAAGGCGTCAGGTTGCCGTTCATCACGCCATCCACGTCAGAAGTTTCATATCCGGAACGGACGTCTTTTACCAATTTATAAGGATGCATCACATAATTTCGGATTTGAGAACCCCATTCGATTTTCATTTTGCCGGCTTCGATTTCGTTTCTGGCTTTCATTCTTTCTTCCAGTTCGATTTCATAAAGTCGGGAACGTAATAATTGCATCGCTTTTTCTTTATTCTGAAGCTGAGAACGCGATTCTGAGTTTTCAATGATAATGCCTGTAGGAGCGTGACGAAGTCGAACAGCCGTTTCTACTTTGTTCACGTTTTGTCCGCCGGCTCCGGAACTTCGCATCGTTTCAAAACTGATATCTGCAGGATTGATGTTAATCTCAATCGTATCATCCACCAAAGGATAAACATAAACCGAAACAAAACTCGTGTGGCGTTTGGCATTACTGTCAAAAGGCGAAATTCTTACCAATCTGTGCACACCATTTTCACCTTTCAGATAACCGAAAGCAAACTCACCTTCGATCTCTAAAGTTACGGTTTTGACGCCGGCAACATCTCCTTCCTGGAAATTCAGTTCACGGATTTTGTAGCCTTGCTTGTCCGCCCACATTGAGTACATCCGCATCAGCATACTGGCCCAGTCGCAGGATTCTGTTCCGCCGGCACCAGCTGTGATCTGAAGAACTGCGGACAACTCGTCGCCTTCATTGGACAACATATTTTTGAATTCCAGATTTTCGATCTTTTCGACTAGTTCCGGAAACGTTTCATCCAATTCTTTTTCTGATTCAGGATCTTCTTTTGCAAATTCTAAAAGAACCTGTAAATCTTCAAACTGAGAATTAATTTCCTCATAACTTTCGACCCATTTTTTCTTGGAACGTAATTGCTTTAGAAAAATTTCGGCTTCTTTTGGCTTTTCCCAGAATTCGGGAGCGGCGGTTTTCTCATCGTCGTTCGCAATCTCGATTTTCTTTTTCTCGATACCGAGGAATTTGTGAAGGTCTTCTATTCTGGATTGTATATCTTTTATTTGGTCTGTGTTTACCACGTTTGTTTTGATTTTTGCAAAAATACGAAGAAAGAGATGAAATTATAAGTCTCTTTAAAAATTAAAAATAACATTAACACTTAAGTTCAAATATTATCAGCTTCAAAGTCATAAAAGAACACATAAGTTTTCTGGAATCTTTACATTTTAGACTAAATTGAACTTAAAAATTTTAGTACTTATTCTAATCTTAAGTGACTAAAGTGTTTTTTTTAAATTGAATTTTATATTATTGATAATCAAATGTTTGTAATTTTATTTTAATTAATTTTGAAAATTGAGGCAACCATTTCGCAATTTTGCCGTCTTATAGTCAGAAAGAGAAAATGAACAGAGATTTACAACATATCTTTTCCAAAGCAAAGAAAAATGACCGGCTGGCGCAAAAGCGTTTATTCGAGATGTTTTCCGGGAAAATGTTGTCGGTCGCCAATTCATACATCAATAATCGGGATGATGCGGAAGATGTTTTAATTAATGCTTTTTATAAGGCATTTACCAAGATTGAAGATTGTAAGAATTACGAATCGTTTCCGTTTTGGCTGAGGAAAATTGTGGTGAATGATTCGATTAGTTTTATCCGGACAAATAAACATATTCTGTATGCGGAAACGGAATTTACGGATTCGATTGCAGAAAAAGTAGAAGATATTCCGGAGTTTTCTCAGGAGATTGATTTAGAAGTTATTTTCAAGGAAATGCCGGTTGGTTACAAGCTCATTTTTAACCTTGCAGTTTTTGAAGAAAAGAAACATCACGAGATTGCTGAGATTCTTAACATCTCAGAAGGAACCAGCAAAAGTCAGCTTAGCAAAGCGAAAAAATGGCTACAGGATTATTTTAATCAACAACAAAACACCAAACAAAATGCAGAATCTGAAATCTAAATACGAACAAAAGGAAATGAGAGTTTCCGGTAGTCTTTGGGACAGATTGGAAGAAAAACTTGACCAAGCTCCTGCGAAAGAACAAAAACCAAAAATGATTTGGTTAAGATATGCGGCTGTGATTTTGTTAATGATTGGCTTGGGCGGAAGTTTTCTGATGATTAATAAATCTGATATTAATGAGAATCGGGAATTTGCAAGTCAAACTAATAATCAAACTAATAATCAAACGATAACTCCAACAACAGTCGAACAATCTGAAAGTCGTGAGGCCGAAAAATTAATTCCAATAAAAAATAATTCCGAAACGGATAATCAGAAACTGGGGGTTGAAAATGTGAAAGATTCTTCGAGTCCGCTTAGAATGACAAATTCAATTAAAAAAGAAAATCAAACTAACAATCTAATTCCTGAAAAAGAAAACATTATAAAGAAGGAAGAGCCGCAAACGATTTCTCAATCAGAAGAAAAAATGGCTCAAAACCAAACGGCAAAACCAAGAGTGAAATATGTGTCTTCATCTGACTTACTGTTCGGAGTGGAAATCGACAAGGCCAAAACAGAAACACCAAAATCTGCAATGGGAATCAACACCATTAAATCAAAAAATGATTCTGATTTTCCTAACCCAAAACGCATCAAGCTCTTCGGAATAACACTCTACGACAAAGATTCTATAACAACTAAATAAACTATTATGAAGACCAAAATTCTACTTCTGGCAATGCTTTCCGGCATTGCTACAGCACAAACTACGCTTGATAGTCAGATGAAATCTTATACTGAGAAAGTGAACAGCATTGTATCCACGGAAAAAGCTAAAATGAAAACTGAGATTGACAAGATTGAGGATGCTTTTAATTCCGGAAAAATCACGAAAGAGGAACAGATTGCGCAAAAAGAGGCGGTTTCCAAAAGATATGAAACCATTATAAATGACAAAATTGAGGATGAACGTCAGCAATTGGAAGACATTACAAAAACTGCGGTTACCAATTCGGTTTATAACAGTGACACACTCAGAAACAAAAATGTGATGGTTTTCAAAAGTTCCGGCTTGACGATCAATATCAAAAAAGATAAAAAGGAGCCTACTGAATATATCAATACAAGCAGCGTTAGTGTCGGGTATGCTTTTGCAAATCTAACCAAAGATAAAGGCAGTTTCAATCCATTTGAAAATGATTCGGAAATGAGGATCGGCAACTCTCATAGTGTGGAAGTCCAGTTCAGACAGGATAAGCAACTCGGAAGTTTCACCAGTCCCTGGATTCTGAGATATGGACTTGCTTACAGAACCGATACGTATATGCCGAAACGTCCGCAGGTTTTTGTTCAGGAAAATTCGCAGTTGTTTCTTGAGGATTTTGAAGAAGGCCGACTGAAACGTTCCAAATTGAGAAATGTTTATCTGACTTTACCGATAGAATTCCAGCTTTATCTCAATCCAAAATATACCGAGTATGACGGGAAACAATACCTGGATGTGAGAAAGAAAATGTGGAAAGTTGGGTTGGGAGCTTATGCCGGCGTCAATACGAGAAGCATTGTAAAAGTGAAATATTATGATGAAGGAAGCAAATTTCAGAAGTACGACTATACTTTGGATGATGGCGTGAATACTTTTTTATTCGGAGGGAAGTTCAGTATCGGCTATGGTGGTGTCAACTTATTTATCAAGAAGGATTTTACATCAATTTTTAATGATAAAGCTAACCTACCTAGTAAAAACGGAATACAGTTCGGAATTGAGATTGCCAATATTGATTTTTAAATTTTCATAGAACATTCTTATACACTATTTTCTTATTATCGAAACACATCTTTTGTAGGTGTGTTTTTTTTTATTTACATTGGCAAACAAGATTTAAGAATGAAAAATTTACAGTTAATCGGTTTGTTTATGGTTGTGGCAGGCAGTTTTTTGCCGTTGGTTCATATTCCGGTTGTGGGAAACTGGAACTATTGGAAAGTTGATCATACACTTGCGATTACAGTTTGGGGATTTTCTTTATTAACACTGGTTTTTATCCTGATCAATAAAAGTAAATCTGTGAAAATAATGGCATTCTTAATGATTTTGCTGTTTGTTTTCACAATTGTTGCTGTTAAGTTAAAATCTTTGGATTATTTCAGTTTTTTACCCTTCAGATCCTGGCGATCTACATTTGCAGGAATCGTAAAATTGTCTTGGGGGTGGTTTATCGAATTCTTGGGAGTAGTTATAATTTTAATCGCATCAAGAAAAAATAGAATTGAACCACAAAAGTCACAAAAGGAGATTTAAAAAAGAACAAAAAGGAAGTTATAAAAGAATTTCTCTTATGGTTTTTGAAAAACTTAATACGAATAAACTTTTGTGCCTTTTGTGGTTTCAAAAAATAAAATATCAATACAAAAAATTAAAAATGTTATGAAAGAAGTATTCATTGTATCAGCAGTCAGAACACCAATGGGAAGTTTTATGGGAAGCCTGTCAGGCGTTCCGGCAACACAATTGGGAACGGCTGCGGTAAAAGGAGCTTTAGACAAAATTAGTCTTGACCCTGCCTTGGTTCAGGAAATTTATATGGGAAATGTTTTGCAGGCTGGGGAAGGACAGGCACCGGCAAGACAAGTTGCTTTAGGGGCAGGTTTATCCAATCATACGCCATCTACAACCATCAACAAGGTTTGTGCTTCCGGTATGAAAGCGGTGACAATGGCTGCTCAGGCGATTAAAGCCGGCGATGTGGATATTATTGTTGCCGGCGGAATGGAAAATATGTCCAGCGTTCCACACTATCTGGACGGCAGAAATGGTGTAAAACTTGGCGAAATCAAAATGCAGGACGGACTTTTGAAAGACGGTTTGACGGATGTTTACAACAAAGTTCATATGGGTGTTTGTGCGGAACTATGCGCCAAAGAAAATGAGATTACAAGAGAAGAGCAGGATGCATTTGCGATCCAGTCTTACAAAAGATCGGCTGCAGCTTGGGAAGCAGGAAAATTCAATGATGAAGTAGTTCCGGTAACGATTCCTCAAAGAAAAGGCGAGCCAATTATTTTTTCAGAAGATGAAGAGTATAAAGCGGTTAAATTTGATAAGATCCCAACGTTGCCAACGGTTTTCCAGAAAGAAAACGGAACAGTGACAGCTGCAAACGCTTCAACTCTGAATGACGGCGCTTCTGCTCTGATCCTGATGTCTAAAGAAAAAATGGAAGAGTTAGGACTGAAACCTTTGGCCAAAATCATTTCTTATGCTGATGCTGCAATTGAGCCGGAAAGATTCACAACGGCACCTTCCAAAGCTTTGCCTATCGCTCTTGGGAAAGCTGGTCTTACAAAAGATGATATTGATTTCTTCGAGTTCAACGAAGCGTTTTCTGTGGTTGGATTGGCAAACAATAAAATCCTTGGCTTAGATGGTTCTAAAGTGAATGTGAACGGTGGTGCAGTGTCGCTTGGACACCCGCTGGGAAGCTCAGGCTCCCGAATTATTGTTACCTTAATCAATGTTTTGAAACAGAATAACGGAAAATATGGTGCAGCTGCGATTTGCAACGGTGGCGGTGGTGCAACTGCTATTGTAATTGAAAATTTACAATAAATTAAATCTCAGTTTTCAAGTTTTTTAACTTAAAGCTGAATACTTCATAAAAAAATAGCTTACATTATTGATTTTGTAAAAATAATGGTTTTTAATTAATTTAAAATTCAATTTTTGCAGTTTGAGCTTGCAGTTTACAAGGTCGACCTACCAATTTGGTAGGTCGACCTATCTTTTTTATAGGTCAGGCTATCCTTTTGCTAGGTGAACCTATCTGTTTCGTAGCTCAGCCTACTTATTTTACAGGTCAAGCTATCTATTTGCTAAGTGAACCTACCTGTTTCGTAGGTTAGCCTAGACGTTTGGTAAGCTCACCTACCTTTTTAATAAGTCGAGCTACGATTTTGGTAGGCGAACCAACAGATTTTGAAGCCAAATCTTAGTTTAAATAATTTGAAGTCTTAAACTTGAAACAAATAAAACTATTAATTAATCATTTTATTTGCTGGTTTTTTTATTTTTGTCTAAATAATATATTTCCAATGTCAGAAATAGAAACAACGACCACAGAAAACTCAATCAAGAATAATCCGAAAATTATGCGCGCCTGGGCATTGTACGATTGGGCCAATTCGGTTTATTCGCTGGTCATTACATCTACAATTTTCCCGATTTATTACTCGATTCTCACAACAGCTTATGAAAAAGATGAGTATGTGAAAGAAACTGGACAATGGATAAAAGTTCCAGTGCGAAACCTCATTAAAATCTTCGGTAAAGAATATCAGCCGGACGCAGTTTATGGTTATTCATTGACGCTTTCGTTCGTGATTGTGGTTTTATTATCGCCAATTTTATCATCTTTAGCAGATACGATCGGGAATAAGAAATCGTTCCTTCAGTTTTTCTGCTATCTCGGGGCGACCTCTTGTATGGGATTGGCGATGTTCACAGGAATGGGAACGGTTTGGCTTGGGCTATTATTTAGTGTGACAGCGAGTGTCGGATTCTGGGGAAGTTTGGTCTTTTACAATTCCTTTTTACCGGATATTGCAACGCCTGATAAACAGGACGCTTTGTCTGCAAAAGGTTATGTTTACGGTTATATCGGCTCTGTGATTTTGGTTGTGATTTGCCTGGTTCTGATTCAGGTTTGTGCGGAAACACCAAAGCAGGCGGCAATTTATACAAGAGTTAGTTTCTTGTTAACAGGAGCGTGGTGGTTTGGATTTTCACAATATACTTTCAAGCATTTGCCACAGTTTGGACAGGTTAAAGAACAATTACCAAAAGATCTGGTATTGCTCAATTATAAAAACATTTTCAAAAGTCATGCTGAGCAAGGTGGTTTTGTTGAGGTTTTCAAAGATAACATCAGTTTTTATATCGACATCGTCAAGCAAAGTTTTAAGGAGCTTTTCAAAGTTGGAAATCATCTTTTTGGCGACAGAAACCTGAAATATTTCCTGACCAGCTTTTTCTTTTACAGTGTCGGGATGCAAACGATTTTCTTGATGGCAACTTTGTTTGGAAAGAGTGAGATCAATATGGCCCAGGATAAACTGATTATGACCTTATTATTAATCCAAATCGAAGCCATTGTCGGTGCATTATTTTTCTCCTGGCTTTCAAAGAAAATCGGAAACAAAAATGTCATCAGCATTACCGTTGCAATGTGGATCGGCGCTTGTCTTGCAGCTTATTACCTCAACAAAGAAAATCCGAATGTTGAATACCAATTTTATGGTGTTGCCGGTGTAATTGGTTTAGTAATGGGAGGTTTGCAGGCGATGTCAAGGTCAACTTATTCCAAACTGCTTCCGACAGACTCTATGGACAATACAACGTATTTCAGTTTCTATGATGTATTGGAAAAGATTGCGATTATTCTAGGAACATTCATCTTTGCAACATTGATTGAGCATTACAACAATATGCGGTTTGCAGCATTATCAATGAGTATTTTCTTTGCTTTAGGATTGATATTCATTCGTTTTCTTAAAGTTAAAAATAATACGAAATAACATTTGTTTTGAAAATATTAAGCTTTGCATTTTTATTTATTTTTTCGATTTTAAGTGCTCAAAAACCAGTTGTTGAGGATTTGAAAATCGGTCAAAAAGTAACACTGACCTCTAAGGTTCTGAAAGAAAAAAGAATCCTGAATATCTATCTTCCTCACAATTATGATAAGACCAAATCTTATCCTGTGATGTATATTTTGGACGGAAGTATAAACGAGGATTTTCTTCATCTGGTCGGACTTCAGCAGTTTTTTAATTTGTCATTCAATATGCCGGATTTTATTATTGTCGGGATTGAGAATGTTGATAGAAAAAGAGATTTTACATTTCATACAGATTTGAAAGATTTGCAAAAAGATTATCCTACGACTGGGCATTCGGATAAGTTTATTCAGTTCGTTGAAGAAGAATTACAGCCTTACATCGATAAAAATTATAAGACGGATAAAACGAAGTATGTTATTGGACAATCATTAGGCGGACTGGTTGCAACAGAAATTTTGTTGAATAAGCCACAGCTTTTCACGCATTATTTCATCATCAGTCCAAGTCTTTGGTGGGATGACGAAAGTCTTTATAATAATGCTGCGAAACTGATTTCTCAACAGAAAGATGAGGAGCGATTCGTTTATATTTCCGTTGGAAAACAGGAACATCCGATGATGGTAAAAGAAGCAGATGGTTTATATCAAATCCTTAAAAATTCCGGAAAAAAGAATTTAAAATTAGAATATAAATTAATGACCGACGACGATCACGCAACTATTTTGCACAAAAGTGTTTATGAAGGTTTTCTGAAATTATTTCCGCTAAAAGATTAATTTTGAATAATTAATAGAAATTTAAATTTTCGGTATTAAAATTGATAATTTTCCAAAGAAAATATTTTGTAAATTTGCAATATCAAAACACGATATGAACAACCCTTTATTTTACGCAAAAATTCTTTTGTTCGGTGAATATGGCATCATTGAGGATTCTCAGGGGCTTACATTACCTTACAGTTTTTATAAAGGAACCTTGAAATTCTCAGATCTGGATAACGATTTTGAAAAAAAATCAAACCAGTCTCTGGAAAAATATTCCGATTATCTGTCAGAATTAGAATTGCCTTCCGACTATCAGCTGGATGTTAAATCTTTTCAAAATGATATCGAAAAAGGTTTGTTCTTTGATTCTAATATTCCTCAAGGTTACGGCGTTGGTAGTTCCGGTGCTCTGGTAGCTGCGATTTTCGAAAAATATTCGATAATCAAAAAAAATCCTGACACAATTTCTAAAGACGAACTTAAAGACTTAAAAACGATTTTCGGACAATTGGAAAGTTATTTTCACGGAAAAAGTTCAGGAATTGACCCATTGATTTGCTTTATGAATCTTCCGATTCTTATAGAAAGCAAAGAAAGTGTGGATAAAGTTTCTATCCCGAAAGAAGAATTGGGCAAAGGTGCCATTTTCTTGATCGATTCCGGAATGACCGGTGAAACAGGACCAATGATTCAGATCTTCTTTGAAAAGCTGAAGAATGAAGGTTTCCGTAAGACGCTGAAAGAAGAATTTATCCGTTATAACAACGCTTGTATCGACGCTTTCCTGAAAAAAGATATGAATCCGTTTTTCCGTAATCTGAAGAAATTATCAGTTTGGGCTTACGAACATTTCCGCCCGATGATTCCGGAAAATCTTTTCAATGTCTGGAAAAAAGGTCTGGATTCAAACGCTTATTACCTTAAACTTTGCGGAAGCGGAGGCGGCGGTTATATCCTTGGATTTACAAAAGATTATGCAAAAGCGGAAGAGATGCTTGAAGGATTTCATAAAGAGGTGATTTACAGATTTTAATCGAATTTATATAACTAAGTCTTCGACTCCGCTCAGACTGACAGCTCTAAATTATAGTTAGCATTAGCGTTGTCACATTGAGCGGAGTCGGAATGTTTAAGTGCAATAATAACAATGACAAACGAAGGAAAACCGACTTCACGAAATGCCCTTTACCGTATTTCTCAGTTGATGGGTTTTCTTTTGGGTGCTCGTTTTTTTGTGGCGGTTCTGCTTCTTTTTGCATTGTATGTTTCTACATTTTTCCTGTTCAATAGGGAAGAAAGTTTCAGGAATTTCGTTTTCGATTACAAAGTTCACTCGATTATCATTTGTTCCGTTCTCAGCATTTTGGCTGGCGGAATTATCAATCGGTTTTATGACAAAGAAAAAGATCAGGTTACGAAGCCTTTCCGTTCCAGATTGCAGAATTTTTTGAAAGAAAAATATTTTCTTACAGCTTATGTTGTTCTGAATACTTTGTCGCTTGGATTGGCATTTTTCGTGTCGCACAGAGTTTTTATTTTCTTTCTGATATATCAGTTTCTGATGTGGTTTTACAGTCACAAACTCAGCAAAATTATCATTCTTAACAATTTCACTTTTGTGTCATTGACCCTTTATCCGTTCTTCGGAATGTTGATTTATTATCAGACATTTTCGCTTAAGATTTTGTTTCTGGCAATTTTTCTTTTTCTGATGTTGTTTATTATCGACGTTACGAAAGATACATTGACAAAGAACGCTGATAAAATGTTCGGCTATGATACAATCGCTAACAGATTAGGTTTTCAGAATACAAGATCAATTCTTTTAGTTCTTTTAATAATTACCTTTGCAATTTCTGTGATCCTGAGTGTAGGAATCGGATTCAAAAATATAATGGCTTGGTATTTTTTAGCAACAACGCTTGTCATTATTGGAACCGTTTTTATGTTGTTCCGTAATCAGAAAAATGATAAGTTTAAATCCTTGAATCTCCTTAGATTATGGATTTTCTTCGGTATTTTAGCAATGTTGTTAGACGGAATTTTTCACAAATATCCTTGGCTCATTTAATGTAAATTCAAAAAAATGTCAGTAATAATTAGAAAAAATAGAAAAGAAGATAACGAGACTCTTGCAAAAATTATCAGGACAAGTTTTGAGGATTTTGAGGTGAAGTCCACTTGTGGAACAGTTTATACAGACCCGACTACAGATGATTTATTTTCTTTGTTTCAAACGGAAAAATCTGCATTGTTTGTGGCAGAAGAGGATGGAATTATCTTGGGATGTTGCGGCATTTTCCCAACAGATAATCTTCCTGAAAATACGACAGAGCTTGTCAAGTTTTATCTTACAAAAGAAGCCAGAGGAAAAGGAATAGGCAAGTTATTAATGGAAAAATCAGTTGAGAAAGCAAAAGAATTAGGCTATCAGCAAGTTTATCTGGAAAGTTTGCCGGAGTTCAGCAAAGCCGTTTCCATTTATGAAAAACAAGGTTTTCAGTATCTGACAAAAGCATTGGGAGATTCAGGGCATTCCGGTTGTAATCTTTGGATGATTAAAAATTTAGATTAGAACTTGATATCGCAAAGCTTGTCAGATTAAATAATATAAAAAGTCCAAAAACCTTGTGGTATTGGACTTTTTAAATAATTTCTTGCTGATAGGCAAATTTTACATATTTTTATTAATGACAATCTGCTAAATCTATAAAATCTGCGAGAATTTAAAAATTTATATATTCAGAATTGAACTTCCGATTCTATCCAAAAATATCATTCAAAACTTTAGCTAACCGTAATCCGCCGTAAAGCAGCTGCCTTTCAACTGTGGATTCAAAACGATAATTGTAATTATAACTTAATTTAGAATCTTTCGGCGTTTGGTAATAGATTGAATTCGCAATTTTGTGACTGTCAAACAACCATTCTTCCAACGTTCCGCTCTGGATTTGCTTCACTTCATCTTTTGATTTGACGTCTAAAAGATTCGCAAATTCTGTATAAGTGTATTTTTGGTCATCGACCAATTTGGAATCCCAAAGCGAATGCAAATTGGTATTTTGTCCAAAGTAAGTCACATTGATTTTGTTTCCGCCCAAATCCTCAGCTCTTCCCACGTGCAAAGGCTGATGAAGGTCTCCAACTAAGTGAATCAGGAAAATCAAAGCCTCTTTTTTATCTTTATCAGAAACATTTTTATCCTTGATTTTTTCAGACAGGGCTTTGATTTGAGTATAAAGATTGGGCGCTTTCTGTACGGACAGAGAATCTTTGAATTGCTGGAAATTCTTTTGCGGATTGATATTAACATAATGCCAGGCGGAAGTTTCTTTCCAAACGCCCGTTGTGTCAGATTTAATGAAATCCGGCCAGTTGGCATAATAAGCCATTTTCTGTTCGCCGAACAATTTTTTGATATTTCTTTGAGCTCTGGAAGTCAAATGATGCTGTGCAATTTCTGCTACAATCCTGTGTCCTGTCAATCCCCATGCGAAAGAGTAAAGTGATGACAAAATACAAACTGCGAATACAAATCTTGATAAAATACGTTTCATTTTTTATTTATTTCGAATTGCAAAGATAGTTTTAGCTTAAGTTTTATTCCCTAAAAAATAATGTTAATTATTATTAAACTTGCGTTTGATTTTTATCGTAAAGGCGCAGATAAATTAATTCACAATGTTATTAAAAGGTTGCAAAATCGACCTTTGCGACTTTTAAAGTAAGATTAATTATCAAAATCTTGCGCCTTTGCGATGATTAATTAAACTCAATCTAATGATTAAAAAACAAGTTAATTTCCGTAATTTTGCGTTTTCCCAGAATGAGAATAATCTAATGAAAGATAATCAGGATTTTATCGAAGTTTACGGTGCCAGAGAGCATAATCTCAAGAATGTGTCCGTAAAAATCCCAAGAAATGAATTGGTTGTAATCACAGGGCTTTCCGGAAGTGGAAAATCCTCTTTGGCTTTTGATACGATTTTTGCAGAAGGACAACGCCGTTACATCGAAACGTTTTCGGCTTACGCAAGGCAGTTTTTGGGCGGACTGGAACGTCCGGATGTCGATAAAATCGAAGGCTTGTCACCGGTTATTGCCATAGAACAGAAAACCACGAACAAAAATCCGCGTTCAACCGTTGGGACCATTACAGAGTTGTATGACTTCCTAAGACTTCTGTTTGCGAGAGTTTCAGATGCTTACTCATTATCGTCTGGAAAAAGATTAGTGAGTTATACAGAAGAACAAATTCTGGAAACGATTAAAGATAACTTCAAAGGGAAAAAAGTTTATCTGTTGGCTCCGGTGGTGCGTTCCAGAAAAGGACATTATCACGAATTATTCATTCATCTTTCCAAAAAAGGATATTCCCAAGCCAGAATCGATGGTGTTTTGCAGGACATCGAGTATGATTTAAAGCTTGACCGTTATAAAACCCACGACATCGAAGTGGTGATTGACCGTTGGATTATCGGCGAAAATGCTTCCGAAGCCAGAATGCCCAAATCACTGAAAACGGCTTTGGAAATGGGAGAAGGCATCATTGCAATTCAGGAAATGGGGCAGGATGAAGTCCACTTTTTCAGTAAGAATCTGATGGACGATTCCACAGGAGATTCCCTCGCTTTGCCGGAACCTAACACATTTTCTTTCAACTCTCCGAAAGGTCATTGTGAGACTTGTAAAGGTCTCGGAACGATTAAAAAAGTCAATACGGATTATTTCGTAGAAAACGATAAATTGTCTATCAATCAAGGTGCATTGCTGCCTTTGGAGCAGCTTAAATCCAACAAATGGATTCTGTCACAGATCAAATCGATTCTTGAAGTTTTTGATTTAAGTTTGACAACACCGTTTAAAGACATTCCGAAAGAAGCTTTGGAGTACATTTATTACGGTTACAGCAGTGATGTGACCAAAGAACTGAAACACGCCGGAATCTCGAAAAAAATCAAAATCAACTTCGAAGGTTTGGTCAAGATCCTTGAAGAGATTGTTGAAGAAAGAGAGAATTATGATGCGGTTTTAGTAGAAAGAAATTTTACAACCGAAGAAACCTGCCCGACCTGTAAAGGTGCACGTCTTCGTCAGGAAAGTCTCAGCTTTAAAATTGATGGAAAAAATATTGCGGAAGTCAACGGATTGTCTTTGCTCGATTTCAAAGATTGGCTGGCAGACGTAAAAGATAAATTCAGTGATAAAAATAAACTGATTGCGCACGAAATTCTGAAGGAAATAGAAACCAGATTACAGTTCCTGCTGGATGTTGGGTTGGATTATCTGAGTCTCAGCAGAAGTTCAAGGACACTCTCTGGAGGAGAATCCCAAAGGATCCGTCTGGCAACGCAAATCGGTTCTCAATTGGTCAATGTCCTTTACATTTTGGATGAGCCTTCAATCGGTCTGCATCAGCGTGATAACGAAAGGTTGATTAAATCCCTGAAAGAATTGCGTGATATCGGAAACTCGGTTTTGGTTGTGGAGCACGACAAAGATATGATTCTGGAGGCCGACCACGTTTTGGATATTGGCCCGAAAGCAGGGAAATTCGGCGGGGAAATTCTTTGGCAGGGCAATCCGAAAGACATTACCAAGGCCAACACCATCACAGCGGATTATATCACCGGAAAACGTAAAATCGAAATTCCGGCCGAACGCAGAAAAGGAAACGGAAAATCAATCGTTCTGAAAGGTGCAACCGGAAATAACCTTAAAAATGTAACACTCGAAATTCCTCTTGGAAAATTGGTCGTTGTTTCAGGGATTTCGGGAAGTGGAAAATCATCTTTGATTAACGGAACGCTTTACCCGATTCTGAACCGCCATTTTTACAGAGCGATTCAAGAACCTTTGCCATATAAAAGTATCGAAGGCATTGATAATATTGACAAGATCGTAGATGTTGACCAAAGTCCAATCGGAAGAACGCCACGTTCCAATCCTGCGACTTACACGGGAATGTTTACCGATATCAGAAATCTTTTTGCTGAGTTACCAGAAAGTAAGATCCGTGGTTACAAAGCCGGACGGTTTTCTTTCAATGTGAAAGGCGGACGATGTGAAACCTGTCAGGGGGGCGGTTTGAAAGTCATTGAAATGAATTTCCTTCCGGATGTTTATGTTCATTGTGAAACCTGCCACGGCAAACGTTTCAACCGTGAAACTCTGGAAGTCCGTTACAAAGGAAAATCAATCTCCGATATTTTGGATATGACGATCAATGAAGCTGTAGAATTCTTCCAGCCGATTCCCAAGATCTTTAACAAAGTCAAAACTCTGCAAGATGTCGGTTTAGGCTATATCACGATCGGACAGCAATCGACAACTTTAAGCGGAGGAGAAGCGCAACGGGTGAAGCTGGCTACTGAATTGTCTAAAAAACAAACCGGAAACACGCTTTATATCTTAGATGAACCTACAACCGGACTCCATTTTGAAGATGTGAAAATCCTGATGGAAGCCATTGAACAATTAGTGAATTTAGGAAATTCATTCATCATCATCGAACATAATATGGATGTAATTAAATTGGCGGATCATATTATCGATGTCGGTCCGGAAGGCGGAAAACATGGCGGACAGATCATTGCCGAAGGAACACCGGAACAAATCATCAAATCCAAGAAAAGCCTGACAGCCAGATTTCTCAAGAAAGAATTATAATTTGGTATTAAATTTGTGATCCTGAGAATAAAAATCGTTATGAAGTCATTTAAAATCTATCTTTCAGCGGCAATATTTTCATTAGGACTGATATCCTGTGAGGTAAGAACTACAACCAGTGCAAGAGCTGTAGGCGGCAAGTCAATTCCGCCGGGACAAGCTAAAAAGATTTACGGAACCAAATCGGCCAGACCATTTGCGCCGGGACAAAACAAATAAAATAATAAAAGGATTTTGATTTTTCAAAATCCTTTTTCTTGCGCCGAAATTAAATTTCACCTTCAATTTAATACGGATCGAATAAGCTTAGAAACATCCGGAGCTATCCAATCTCATTTTTAATAGCAAACTTCACAAGTCCCACCGTACTTTTGCACCCTGTTTTTTCCAACAGATGCTGCCGGTGATTGTCCACTGTTTTTTTGCTGATGAATAGTGATTCGGCTATTTCTTCACTGGTCATTTCTTTTACGATAAGACTCAGGATCTCACGCTCACGGGCAGTGAGGAGAGAAAGCTGTTCGTTTTGGATTTTCTCCTTGTGATACTGATGATAAAGCAAAGGAATAATATCCTGAGAGAAATAAGTCCCACCATTAGATATGCGGTGTATAGCGCTCAGAAGTTCATTTTTTCCTGAATTTTTGAGTATATATCCATCGGCTTCGGCAAGTACAGCTTCTTTCACTGCTGTAGAATTATTATACATTGACAGAACAAGAACCTGTATGTGGGGAAATTCGTTTTTAACCATCCGGCAGAGATCTGTCCCGCTAAGAAGCGGCATACTGATATCTGTAAGGATCATATCAAAGTTCTGAGGGTTTGCTGCCACTTTTTCGTAAGCAATCTGTCCGTTATTCGCTTCATCTGCGATATAGCAAGTCCGTTCTGCAGAAAGCAGGTTTCTGATTCCATCAATCATCATCTGATGGTCATCAGCAATTAATATATTGATTTTGGCCGGATTATCCATATTGTGGTAACGTTATTTCAATTGTCGTCCCGATAAGTTTTTCTGATTCTATTTTCAGCTTCCCGTCCAGCATACGGACTCTTGCATTGATGTTTTTCCAGCCGATTCCGGCAGAATTTGCAATAGAGTCCATATCCAGGCCTTTGCCGTTATCACGTATGTTAACGACTAAATTTTCATTATTTTTTTTCATCGATAAGATAATAGAGGAAGCATCTGCGTGCCTTACAATATTACTTACAACTTCCTGTACAATTCTGTATATAGAAAGCTCGTGCTGCCTGTGGAATTTTATGGCCCTAATTTCTTCATTGATGTCCGTTTGCATCTTCGTACCACCGCTGGAATTAACTTTATCACTCAGATTTTCTAAAGCGGAAACAATTCCGAAATTGAGTTCCTCCGGAATAAGATTATGCGAAATGTTGCGGACTTCTGAAATGGTTTTGTCGATCAGCATCTGCATATTTTCGTTTTCCGCATTCTGTGTCTGAGAAGAAAGGTTCATTTTAATCAGGGACAGCATCTGTCCCACACTGTCATGCAAATCTCTCGCAATTCGGATTCGTTCACTTTGTTCTCCGTTAAATAAAGCCATAGCTTCCATTTCCTTCTGACGATGGATTTCTTTCTGCAGACGTTTTTCCTGCTTGTTACGGTAATTTTTATAAATGAAATAGGCGGCAACTACGGAAACAAAAAATAAAACGGTTACAAACAGCAGCCAATTATTTTTCTGTCTGATTTCAAATTGCTGGTTATTGATTAGGTTCTGCTTTTTTTCGGTTTCATATTTTACATTAAGTTCAGAGAGCTGTTTTGTGCTTTCTTTATTGATGAAATCATTCATCGCTGTGGAAAACAGTTTCTGATACTGGTACGCCTTTTTATAATCCCCTGCTTTGTAAGCCGCTTCGGCCATACTGTCGTAGATGGATTCTATAATTTCTCCGGCATCAATTTCCTTGGCTATTGCGAGAGCTTTCTCACAATATTCAATTGCTTTTTTATAGTCACCCATTTCCCCGTAGAGATTTCCGATGTTGTTATAGGTGGCAGACAGGTTCCATTTGTCATTTTGTTGTTCGGAAATGGCGATGGCTTCCAGGTTATATTGTATGGCTTCAGAATAATTTTTCTGAAATTTATAAACGATGGCAATATTGCTTAATGCCATAGATATTTTTCCGGGAATTTTTTTTTCCTTATAAAGCCGGAGCGCATTTTTATATGATGAAAGTGCTTTTGAATATGCAAGTTTCTGTTCATACACAATGCCTTTATTATTCTGGCAGTCAGCTACAAGTTCTGTATTTCCGATTTCTTTTGCCAATTGTTCGGCTTTATTATAATAACCGAAAGCGTCGTCTAGCTTTTTCCAGCTTACATAGAGAACACCTATGTTTTTCAATACGTGCGCCTGCAATTCTTTATCAGCCTTATTTTCTGCTGTTCTGAGTGCTTTCTGATAATGCTGAAGTGCCTTTACATTATCACCTTTATCACCATATAACCTTCCGAGATTAAGCTCAGCCCGGATATAGATTTTAGGTTGATTTTTTTTGAGTTCCGGCTGGGCCAGTTCATTCAGCTTTATTTCGGCAGAATCCAGCTGGTAGTTTTCTATAAGTTTTTTGGCGGCAATCAGTTTTTTTTCTTCAGGAGAAAAGGCCTGCGCATTTAGCTTAATTAAAAATAAACTTCCCAAAAAGAAGATTAAAATGTTGGTTTTCAATTTTTTTAGTTTTCACAAATATATTATAATTTTTCATCCATAATTGTTTTTTACTTCCAATTATCTAATTCAGAAAATCAAAAACTGCGTAGTTCTGACAACAAAAATACGTGGCTGCCAATTCCTGTTCAATAATCATAAAGCCATTTTATTTATGGTTATAAATACCTATTGAAGACATGCAAAATGCATAAATTATTTGGAGTAGAGTCTATAAAGATTCACATTGTTCTTACCTGAAAAATAGCTTGTCATCAGATTATTTTATTATTTTCGTTTATAAGTTCAGTAAGCTGTACTATCATAAATGTAAGTAATGCCAACGCCTCAAGAAATACAAGATGTCTTTTCCCCATTTTATAAAGCAGAAGCTAAAATCTGGGAACGATTTGCTGAAAAAGTAATAATAAGGACATTTAATAAAAATGAAACCATAAAAGATTATGCTGAGATCGAAAAATATCTGAATATTATTGTAACAGGTTCTGTAGGTCTTTTTGTCTGGAATGGACATAAGGATGTCTGTATTAATCTTATCTATGAAAAGAGCTTTATGAGTGATTATCTTTCATTTCTGAATCAACAGCCTTCCGGTATCAGGACACAGGCTCTGGAAGACTGTATGATATGGTCGGTTAGCCATCCCGATCTTCATGATCTCTATTCCTTGAATGAAAAAGGCCTGAGGATAGGAAAGGCCATTTCTGAGATTTTGTTTCTCCGAAAACAGCAGGAGCAGATTGATCTTTTGACGCTCAGCCCGAAAGAACGTTATCTGAAACTTATAAACAGGCGCCCGGAGATTTTTCAGCATACTCCGCTTAAAATAATAGCGTCTTACCTGGGATTGACTGCAGAGAGCCTGAGCCGGCTGAGAAGAAGAATCAGCAAGCCGTAGACATATTTTCAAAAAATAAAAACCTTTCATCATCTAAAAAAATAATATATGAGTAGATTATCTGGAAAAAAACCAGCCAAATTATGCTACGAGCATATAGGTGGTAAATTAGGAAACTTATTACTGGAGCAATTCATTGCAAAAGGCTGGCTTGCAAAAGAAACCCCTGAAGATAAGGATTTTTATATAACAGAAAAAGGCGAAACGGAATTTACAAAATTAGGCGTAGATCTTTCTAAAATTAAATCATAAATTATTAAAAGTCAATAATCTATTGAGTTTTGTCAGCAGTCTTTTACCAAATTTTCGGATTTATTTTCGGAGATCTTTGGAAAAGGTATAATTTTCTCATTAGTTGAACAGGCTAATGAATAAAATTTTATGAAAAAAATTCTGCTTACCGGAGCCACCGGATATATCGGGAAACGAATGATTAACGTAATCGCAGCTCAAGGCTATCAGGTAATTTGCTGTTGCAGGGATAAAAACCGATTTTCCAAAAGTGTCGATGTTGATGATGCACAGATTGAAGTGGTGGAAGTGGATTTTCTGAAACCCGAAACGCTCGAAAATATTCCGAAAGACATTTCCGGAGCGTATTACCTGATGCATTCAATGAGCAATAGTAATGATTATGCAGAAATCGAAAGGCAGTGTGCTGTTAATTTTTCTGATTTTATTGAGAAAACGGAATGCAGGCACATTATTTATCTTTCAGGTTTGGCTAACGAAAAAGAATTATCACAACATTTAAGCTCAAGATTTGAAGTTGAAAAAATCCTGATGAAATGTAATGTTCCGGCAACAGTCTTAAGAGCGGGAATTATCATTGGTTCAGGAAGTGCTTCTTTTGAAATCATCAGGGATCTGGTAGAAAAATTGCCGGTAATGGTTGCTCCGAAATGGCTTCACACCAGATGCCAGCCAATAGGAATTGCCAATGTCCTCGATTTCCTGATTTTTACATTATTCAAAGAAAAAACTTATAACAAAAATTTTGATATCGGTTGTGATGATGTTTTGACATACAAAGAAATGCTTTTGGAGTTTGCCAAAATAAGAGGCCTGAAAAGAAAAATTTTCACAGTTCCTGTTATGACTCCGAAACTGTCTTCGTACTGGCTGTATTTTATTACTTCCACATCCTATAATTTAGCTTCTGCGTTGGTCGGAAGTATGAAGATTGAAGTGATCTGCAGACCGGAAAGCCTTGCGGAAATCAAACAGATAACCGGAATTCAGCCGTTTTCTTATGATACCGCGTTAAGAAGGACGCTGGCTAAAATTCAGGATAATGAAATTGCTTCGAGCTGGAAAGACAGTTTTATAAGCAGCAGAAGCGATTCCAGCCTGAAAGACTATCTTGATGTTCCAAAATATGGCTGTTTTGTAGATTTACGGACTGCAGAATATGATGACCGAGACAAATGTCTTGACCGTATTTTCTCTTTAGGAGGGACCAACGGATGGTACGGGCAAAGTCTCTGGAAAGTTCGCGGATTTATGGATTTACTCGTTGGCGGACCTGGTTTAAGACGAGGAAGAACACACCCGGCGAAGCTTCACGAAGGCGATGCTTTGGATTTCTGGCGTGTTTTGTATGCCAGCAAAGAGGAAGGAAAACTGATTCTCTTTGCCGAAATGAAGCTTCCCGGAGAAGCGTGGCTGATGTTTAAAGTATACAAAGGAAAGCTCTGGCAGAAGGCTGTTTTCCGGCCTCACGGTTTAACCGGAAGATTATATTGGTATTCTGTGTTGCCGTTTCACGGAATTATTTTTAAAGGAATGGTGAGAAAGCTTGCTAAAGGTAAATGAAAAATTTTGTTAACTTTTTTTGCTTATATATTGATTTTAATGAAATATTTTATATTTTTGTATCGTGAAAAAACTGATCTCGATACTATTACTTAGTTTATACTTGGTTTCTACAACCGAGCTGTATCAGTTTTTAAAAATTCCTGTTCTTATAGAACATTACTTGGAACATAAAGAACAGAATCCTGAACTTACCATCGGTTCATTCTTTAAAATCCATTATGATAATCCGGTAAAAGATTCAGATTATACCAAAGACCAGCAGCTTCCGTTTGCATCACACGCAGCGCATTTGGTGGTAGTGTGTACTCCTGTAACACCTTTTACTTTTCAGTTTTCCGATAAAGATTCCAATCCCATTATTAAGTCCAAACAGACTTTTTACAAAAGCATCTTTTACAATAAAGATATTCTGAATTCCATCTGGCAGCCACCAAAATCTTGTTGATTTTTTTCTGAATTCCTCTCAAATATCACTTTGGAGATTTCTGATACTTATTGGTAAATTTTTATACATTTTTTTTTATTTGGGCAGCTTGATCCGCCCTCCGTTCCCGCTTTTTGTAATTTTGCCAACGCTTTTTCAATAGAAAAATTACAAAAGAGCTCCACTCAGGTCGGGCTGCAAACCAGTATAAATTCCAGTGCTTAAAACAGGCATTAATTGGTATCAGACCATTACCTTATTTATTCATAATAAGCTCAACAAAACATTATGCTTACAAAAATTATTGAGTTTTCTGTAAAGAACAAGCTCATCATTGCGCTGTTGATTTTGGGATTGATAGGCATTGGTTCCTATCAGGTCACCAAACTTCCGATAGACGCCGTTCCGGATATCACCAACAATCAGGTTCAGGTCATCACCATTGCCCCTTCATTTGGAGCAACAGACATCGAAAGATTAGTGACATTTCCCATAGAACAGGCAAATAATAACATTTCAGGATTAAAAGAAATCCGCAGTTTTTCACGGTTTGGTTTATCGCTCGTTACCATCGTTTTCGAGGATGATGTAGATATTTACTGGGCAAGACAGCAGGTTGCAGAACGGCTTCAGCAGGTTCAGACCCAGATTCCGCAGGGAATAGGAACTCCCGAATTAGGTCCTATTTCCACAGGTTTAGGCGAGATTTTCCAGTATGTGGTTCGTCCCGAAAAAGGCTACGAGAAAAAATACGATATTACAGAACTTCGTACCATTCAGGACTGGATCGTGAGAAGGCAGCTTCTCGGTGTAAAAGGCGTTGCCGAAGTCAGCAGTTTCGGAGGAAAACTGAAACAATACGAAATTGCCGTCAATCCCGACAGATTAAATGCTTACGGAATCACCATCAACGATGTTTTCGATGCTTTAAACACCAATAACCAGAACACAGGAGGAGCTTATATCGAAAAAGGTCCTACCGTTTTATACATCCGAAGCGAAGGTCTGATCGGAAATATCGAAGATATCAAAAATATAGCGATCGCTTCCAAAACCAATGAAATTCCATTGTTCATAAGAGACGTTGCAGAGGTGAAAACCAGCTTTGCCACAAGATACGGTGCAATGACATTCAACGATCAGGGAGAAGTTTCCGGAGCAGTGGTGATGATGCTGAAAGGCGAAAACAGCAACCAGGTCATTAAAAACGTAAAAGAAAAAATCGCACAGATTCAGAAAACCCTTCCGAAAGGAGTGGTAATAGAACCCTTCCTGGATCGTACCAAAATGGTAAACAACGCCATCGGAACAGTAGAGAAAAATCTTACAGAAGGCGCATTGATTGTTGTTTTTGTACTGGTTCTGTTCCTCGGAAATGTACGCGCAGGATTGCTTGTGGCTTCCGTAATTCCGCTCGCAATGCTTTTTGCCATCTGTATGATGAATCTTTTCGGAGTCAGCGGAAACCTGATGAGTCTCGGTGCACTGGATTTTGGTCTGATAATCGATGGTGCAGTGATTATTGTAGAATCTGTTCTGCATCAGTTCAGCCATAATTCAAAATTCAAAAAAATATTCTCCGTTGGAAAAGAAGAAATGGATACCATTGTTACCGATTCGGCCGGAAAAATGATGAAAAGTGCAGTCTTCGGTCAGATCATCATCCTGATCGTATATCTTCCGATCCTTACCTTACAGGGAATTGAAGGAAAAATGTTCAAACCGATGGCACAAACTGTCGCTTTCGCTTTATTAGGCGCATTTTTATTGTCGTTAACCTACATTCCGATGATGAGTTCTTTGCTATTGAGAAAAAGAAGCTCAAAGCCGAATTTATCCGACCGGATGATGAAAAAAGTAGAGAAAATTTATCTGAAAACATTGCTTAAAATTTTAAGAGTTCCGAAAATGGTATTCTCCATCGTGGCTGTACTTTTTTTCTTGGCAATTTTCATTCTCAGCAGAATGGGAGGAGAGTTTATTCCTTCCCTTGAAGAAGGAGATTTTGCAGTGGAAACAAGAGTTTTGCCGGGAAGCAATCTTACCACAACTATTGAAAGTACACAAAAAGCCGCTCACATTCTAAAATCGAGATTTCCCGAAGTACAAAAAGTCGTGACAAAGATCGGAAGCGGCGAAGTTCCTACAGATCCGATGCCGATGGATGCCGCCGATTTAATGGTGATTCTGAAAGATAAAAAAGAATGGACTTCTGCGTCCACATTCCCTGAACTGGCAGATAAAATGAGCAAAGAACTACAGGATGTTCCCGGAGTGACGGTCAGTTTCCAGTTTCCGGTGCAGATGCGTTTCAATGAACTGATGACGGGAGCAAGACAGGATGTCGTGGTGAAGATTTTCGGTGATGATCTGGACGTTCTTTCCCAAAATGCTCAAAAACTCGGGAAAATTATTGAAACTGTAGACGGAGCGCAAAATCTTTACATCGAGCCGATTGCAGGAATGCCGCAGGTAACCATAGAATACAACCGTCCTGTTATTGCACAATATCATTTATCCATTTCCGACATTAACCGGATTGTGAATGCTGCATTCGCAGGGCAGAGTACAGGTCTCGTTTTCGAAGGCGAAAAACGTTTCGATATGGTTGTTCGTCTCGATTCCAAAGTTCGTAAGAATGTGGATGATATTAAAAATCTGCTGGTTCCGACTCCTTTCGGAAACCAGATTCCGCTTTCCCAGCTTGCAAAAGTTGAAGTGAAAAACGGTCCGAATCAGATTCAGAGAGAAAATGCACAACGCAGAATTGTCGTTGGATTCAACATCAAAGGAAGAGACGTTCAGAGCATCGTGGAAGAACTTCAGACCAAAGTGAACAAAGAGATGAAACTTCCGACAGGTTATTATATGACTTACGGCGGTTCTTTTGAAAACCTGAACAATGCAAAACAACGTCTGATGATTGCCGTTCCGGTTGCTTTGGCGCTTATTTTTGTGATGTTGTTCTTAGCATTCGGTTCGGTGAAAGAAAGTCTGCTGATTTACACCGCAATTCCACTGTCAATCATTGGCGGCGTATTTCTTCTGGCTTTGAGAGGAATGCCTTTCAGCATCAGTGCAGGCGTTGGGTTCATCGCCCTTTTCGGAGTCGCAGTTCTCAATGGAATCGTTCTCATCTCAGAATTCAACAGATTATACAAAAGCGGAATCCGGAATATCGTAAGAATTGTAATTGATGGCGGAGAATCCAGACTTCGTCCGGTTCTAATGACGGCTTTCGTGGCATCTTTAGGATTTATTCCGATGGCTCTCAGCAACGGAGCCGGAGCGGAAGTTCAGCGTCCGTTGGCAACCGTGGTGATCGGAGGTCTGATGGTGGCAACTTTCCTTACGCTTTTTGTACTGCCGCTTCTTTATGTAACCATTGAAAAAGGATTTAAAATGAAATCGCCATCATTTGGAAAACGTAAACGCCTATGAATAAAACGCGATTACATATGACCTTTAAAAAACAATAAATATCTACATATGAAAAATAATCACAAAAATATAACGGCTGTATTCATTTTGCTATTCAGCTTTGCAGGATTTGGACTGCAGGCGCAAACGTCAATCAATCTTCAGACGGCGATCAATACCGCACTGGAAAACAACAGAAATCTTAAAAACGAAAAGCTGAAATCGGAATATTCCAAAGCTTTGATAAAATCGGCTAATGATATTCCGCAGACTGGTGTAACGTTCGATTACGGACAGATCAACAGTGCGTACAACGATATGAAATTTGGCGTTTCCCAAAACATTGCTTTTCCGACAGTGTATAAAAAACAGAAAAATGTATACACCGAAGAATGGAAGAAATCCCTGCTGAATGTTTCCCTGAAAGAATATGAACTTAAAAAGGCAGTCAGTCTTACCTTTTACAACATTCTGTACTGGAAGGAAAAAGAAAAACTGCTGAATGAAATCCTGAAACTGTACACCGACTTTTCAGACAAAGCGAACCTCAGACTGAAAGCAGGAGAGAGCAATATTCTTGAAAAAACAACCGCTTCCAGCCAGAAATCGGCGATAGAAATTCAGTTAAAACAATTGCAGCAGGAATTAGCCGTTTTAAAGATGCAGTTTCACTGGCTTTTGAATACGGAAACCGATTTTATTCCCGAAGATTCAAAATCGTTTGCCAATTCTTTAAATGAAAAGCTGGCGGATCATCCTTTGCTGAAAATCTGGGAACAGCAGAAAAATATTTCTGCAGAACAGATCGCACTGGAAAAAGCGAAAATGCTTCCCGGTCTGCAATTGGCGTACAATCTGAACAGTTTTAAAGGATTAGGTCCGGATGATAAACTATATAATGCGACGCCTCAGTTTCATTCGGTTCAGGCCGGTGTTTCACTTCCCATATTTACAGGAGGTCAGAAAGCGAGAATTGAAGCTGCAAAAGTTGCGCAGTCAGTTGCTGAAAATGAGCTGAAAAATGCAGAATTTAACCTTCAGAATCAGCTTAAAAAAGCCAGAGAAATCTATCAGTCCAACGTGGAAATTGTTTCAAAATATGAAAGTTCCGACCTGAAAAATGCAGATGTCATTACCGAAACGGCAAAAAGACAGTTTATCGGTGGCGAAATCAATTACCTTGAATTTGTGATCCTCGTGAATCAGGCAGTACAGCTTAAAAACAATTACACCGATGCAGTCTGGAAACTTAACCAAAGCGCCATTGAACTGGAATACCTTACTTTAAATCCGTAAAAAAATGAAATCAATTTCAATATATACCTTATTAATCATCTTTTTTGTATTCATTCAGTGTAAAAAAGAAGAAGCTCCAAAGCAGGAAAAAAGCCTCCCGAAAGACGAAAATGTAGTGACTTTAACCGATGCTCAGCTTAGAAATGCACCGATAGAAACAACAACGCTTTCATTACAGAATATTGCTTCGACCCTGAAATTAAACGGAATGATCGATGTTCCGCCGCAAAATCTGGTTTCCGTAAGCATTCCGCTTGGCGGCTATCTGAAATCCAGCAATCTTCTTCCGGGAATGCCGGTTTCCAGAGGTCAGGTCATTGCCGTGATCGAAAATCCGCAATTCATTCAGCTTCAGCAGGATTATTTAATGGCAAAATCCAAAGCACATTTTGCAGAACTGGATTACAACCGTCAGAAAACCCTGAACCAAAGTCAGGCAAGCAGCGACAAAGCGATGCAGCTCGCTCAGTCTGAAATGAACAGCCAGAGAATTCTGATGAATTCATTGGCGCAGCAGCTCAGACTCATCAATATCAATCCGGAATCTTTAAAATCGGGAAGCATTACGAAAAGCGTTCCGGTATACAGCTCCATCAACGGATTTGTAAGCAAAGTGAATGTGAATATCGGCAAATATGTAAATCCTTCGGATGTACTTTTTGAGCTCATCAATCCGGATGATATCCACCTGAATCTTAAAGTGTACGAAAAAGACCTGGAAAACCTGAAAAAAGGACAGCGTTTTGCAGCATATACGAATGCAGATCCGGGCAAAAAATATTACGGCGAAATTCTTCTTATCAGCAAAGATATCAGTCAGGGTGGTTTGGCAGAAGTTCACTGTCACTTCGATAAATATGATCAAACCTTGGTTCCTGGAATGTATATGAATGCCGAAATTGAAACCAATACCTCTTTTTCTAATACAGTTCCGGAAGAAAGCATTGTGAATTTTGAGGGCAAAGATTTTGTGTTCGTTGAGGTTAAAAAGCAGACGTACCGTTTAACACCGGTTACCTTAGGAGAAACTGAAAATGGTTTTATTCAGATTCTCAATTTTGATGATTTCAAGAATAAAAAGATCGTAACCAAAAATGCTTATACGCTTCTGATGAAGCTGAAGAATACGGAAGAAGAGGAATAACGGAATAACTTCATCCCACCTGGTTCAATTGTTAAAAGCAACAGTCATTTATAATTGTTGTTTAAAACATTAATTATGATAATTTAACAATGACTTTTGCGTTATGTGTGTAATCAATTTAAAATCATTCTTAATGGGAGATTTTATAATTTTGATTTGATGAAAAAAATGATTTCTATATTGCTGATTCTCTTATATTTGGTTTCTACGACCGAACTGTATCAGCTTTTAAAAATCCCGGAACTGGTAGAACATTATTTTGAGCATAAAAAAATGAATCCGGATATGCCGGTAATCGCTTTTTTCAAAACCCACTATAATCATCCTGTGAAAGACGGAGATTACGGGAAGGATCAGAAACTGCCATTCATCATTCACGCAAAACCGCTGAATTTGGTTTTTACACTTCAGCAAAATTTTCGATTGGAAGCCCAGGACAGGTTTTTTAAAAATCCTACCTCTCACAAAATGCCTTCTAAAGATGAGGATCATTGTTTCAAAGGATTCACAGAATCTGTATGGGAGCCACCAAGATTTTTAGCTTAATTCCTTTAGAATTTGATTTTACTATAATCAAAATACATTACCTATTTTCAAAATCATTATAAAATTTAAAATAATGAAAACAATATTATCAGCCATTCTTATGGTTGTATTTTCCGTTGGTTTCCACGCACAAAACAGGATGGAAACCGCAAAAAAAACCGCTGCAGAAAACAAAGAACTGATTCTGCTTAATTTTTCCGGCTCAGACTGGTGCATTCCGTGTATCAAACTTCATAAAAATATCATTGAAACCAATGAGTTTAAGAAGCTGGAAGCGGAAAATATCATTGTCTACATCAATGCAGATTTCCCTAGGAATAAGAAAAATCAGCTATCTCCGGCAATGAAAAAGGAAAATGCCGCGCTTGCAGATCAATATAATCCTAATGGTATATTTCCATATACGCTGTTACTGGATGCCGGTGGGAAGGTCCTCAAAACATGGGAAGGACTGCCCTCTGAAACGGCAGGAATGTTTGCCAGCAGCATTAAAAATTACGCTAATAAGTAAATTTAAATATGTTGAGAGAATTCAAAAGACCTCAGAAACTGATGGGGAACGCTTTTGAAATTACCGTTGTATGCGATGATGAAAATGCTGCAAATCAGCATATTGATGCAGCGATTGACGAGATCCGGAGAATTGAAAAGCTGCTGACGACTTTCAGTGAAGAAAGCCAGACCAATCTCATCAACAGAAATGCAGGAATCAGGCCTGTAAAAGTAGACTGGGAGATTTTTGATCTGATTGAAAGAAGTCTCAGGATCAGCAGAATAACAGACGGATATTTTGACATTTCCTACGGCGGAATCGATAAAAGTTTCTGGAACTTCGACCGCGAAATGAAAGAGCTTCCAAATCCTGAACTGATTAAAGATCATCTGAAACTCGTTAATTATCAAAATATTATTCTTGACCGTGAAATGCAAACCGTTTTTCTAAAAGAAAAAGGAATGCGTATTGGTTTCGGCGGAATCGGGAAGGGCTACGCTGCAGAAATGGCAAAAAGAATTCTTCAGGATAGAAATGTGAATTCCGGAATTGTGAATGCTTCGGGCGATCTAACGACGTGGGGAAATCAGGCAGACGGAAAACCCTGGACTGTCGGAATTGCTGATCCCGACAACGCAAAACAGCCGTTTTCGTATATGAACATCACGGATATGGCGGTCGCCACTTCCGGGAATTACGAAAAATTCGTAGTTATCAATGGTAAAAAATATTCTCATACCATTAATCCCAAAACAGGAATGCCGGTTTCGGGCGTGAAAAGTGTTACGATCTTTTGTCCCAACGCAGAAATTGCCGATGCAATGGCAACTCCCGTAAGTATTATGGGAATCGATGCGGCGCTCAATATGGTCAACCAGATCAATCATCTGGAATGCATCATTATTGATGATCAGGACAAAATTTATTCATCTCAAAACATTAATCTAAAATGAAAAATTTTATAAAAATATCAGCTTGCTTACTGATCACAGTTGCTTCAGTACAGTCCTGCACAACCGTAAAAGAGTACGAAAAAAATAAATTGAACGATGCCGAAATGGTTCTCGGAAACCGGACGATTGAAAAAACCGAACTCAGCTTTCAATCGTATAGAGAAGGATCTTCGGGCGCCAATGCCGGAAAAGTGGGCGGTGGTTGCGGATGTAACTAAAAAGAGTGATCGTAAAATTTAATTGTGATTTAAAATGAAAAAAATAATCGTAAGTGTTATTGCTCTTTTCGGAATTTTTAACGCAAAAGCACAGGAAAACACAAATAATGAGCAGCCTAAAGAACTGACTTTTGATGAAGCTAATTTAGTTTCAAGCTATTATAAACAAAACGGAAACAATTCAGCCGTCACGGGCGGAATCGGGACCGAAAAACTGACCGACATTTCCAATACTATTGACGTAACTATGGTAAAATACGACAAGAAAGACCGGAAAAATAAATTCGATTTCAGTGTCGGGATCGATCATTATACGTCGGCTTCGTCTGATATGATCGATCTGAAAGCCAATTCATCCGCTTCGCACGCAGACAACAGAATTTATCCAGCCGTCAGCTGGAGCCGTGAGAATACGGGAAAAGGAACGACTTTAATGGCGGGCATTTCTACCTCTTTTGAATTTGATTATGCATCTTACGGCGCAAACATCGGGTTTTCGCAAAAAACAAAAAACAGGATGGGAGAGTTTACCGCGAAATTTCAGGCATATCTCGATCAGGTGAAATTAGTGACTCCAATCGAACTTAGAACAGGAAACAATACTGGAAAAGAACACGACGATTACGGAACCAGCGGAAGAAATACCTTTGCTTTGTCTCTTGCTTATTCACAAATTATCAATCAGAACTTTCAGGTTGAATTTCTGGCGGATGGTGTTCAGCAGACAGGATATTTAAGCCTGCCTTTCCACAGGGTTTATTTCAATGATAATTCGGTTCATCAGGAAGCTTTGCCGGATAAAAGATTTAAAATTCCTTTGGGAGTAAGAGCTAATTATTTCCTTGGAGACAAAGTGATTCTGAGAGCTTATTATCGTTATTATACTGACGATTGGGGCTTGAAATCCAATACTTTCAGCTTAGAAACGCCGGTGAAAATTTCTCCTTTTGTTTCGGTGAGTCCTTTCTATCGTTATTATTCTCAGACTGCAGCTAAATATTTTGCGCCTTATCAGGAGCACACGGCTTTTGATGATTTTTATACCAGTAATTATGATCTTTCGAAATTCGACAGTCATTTTTACGGAGCAGGAATCAGAATCAATCCGAAGAACGGATTATTCGGCATAGAAAGGCTGAATATGCTGGAAATCAGATACGGGCACTACACGAAATCCGTGGGAATGAAGTCTGATATTATTTCGTTAAATTTAAGGTTTAAATAATAACCGATGAAATTTATGACTTTCACTGCTTTAATCTGTTCCGGCATACTGCTGGGACAGATTAAAACAGATTCTATAGCATTCCCTGAATATCAACCGGATTATTCTGACCATGTTTACAAGCCAAGTTATAAAAAGCTGATTATTCCCGCAACATTCATAGGATTCGGTGTGGCAAGTTTAACGACGGATGCGCTTAAAAACCTCAATACATCTACAAAATATGAAATCGGAGAACATCAGCCAAAACACATAAAACTGGATAATTATACTCAATATCTTCCTGCAGCAATGGTTTATGGTTATAATCTGGCAGGGATCAAAGGCAAACATAATTTTAAGGAACGAACAATTATTTACGGAACTTCCCAGCTGATTTCGGCAGCGTTTGTCCTTCCGCTTAAACATCTGGTAAAAGAAGAACGGCCGGATCAGTCCAATAACTTATCCTTTCCTTCCGGACATACAGCAGCAGCATTTTCATCCGCCCATTTTCTTTTCAGGGAATATAAGGATGATCATTTCTGGCTGGCAATTTCAGGTTATCCTACTGCTGTTTTTACAGGGGTATACAGAACTTTGAATGATAAGCATTGGGTGGGTGACGTAGTTGCAGGAGCTGGCTTTGGAATTCTGAGCACAGAATTGGCTTACTGGGTTTTTCCATTGGTTAATCAGTTATTTAATAACAATAAATCCAAAACAGCGATGATGGTTTTTCCTGTTCTGGATCAAAACCATGCAGGAGCAGGATTCGTTCTGAATTTTTAGAGTTTTATATTTTGGTTATATTTGAATATGAATATTCAAAAAATATCTGATCCCGACTTTCGAAAAGAAATCGAAGCAAGCCAAAGCTTAAAAATGTTTCCGGCAGGAAGTGTAATTCTTGATATCAATTCATACATTAATTATATTCCGTTGGTGATTTCGGGAAGTATCAAAGTTATTCGTACAGAAGAAGATGGCCGCGAAATTCTGCTTTATTACCTTACTCCGGGCGAAAGCTGTATTTCATCAATACTGTCCGGGCTTACACAGGACACTTCGAAAGTAAAAGTAATTGTAGAAGAAGATGCCGAGATTCTGATGATTTCGCTTCAGCAGGCAAAGGATTGGCTGAAAAAATATCCTGAGTGGACAGATTTTATTTTCAGTTTATATCAAAGAAGATTTGAAGATTTGCTGGAAGTGGTGAACTCTGTAGCTTTTCAGAAAGTGGATGCTAGAATATTACATCTCTTAAACCAAAAATCACAGCTTTACAAATCCAAAGAACTTGCGGTAACCCATCAGCAATTGGCAGACGAACTCGGAATTACAAGAGAAGCCGTTAGCCGTGTTCTCAAACAGATTGAAACGGATGGTAAAATAAAACTTTCCCGAAATAAAATTACCTTATTGTAACCTTCATCACTGACAGGCTTTGATCTCAATTTTAAATTTGTATCATTAAAAATCAATACAATGTTAGATGCAATAAAAAACATTTTCGGGATGGATAAAACCGATTATGCGGCACTTGTGAAAAAAGGCGCTGTGATTTTAGACGTAAGAAGCAAAAGCGAATATGACGGAGGACATATCAAAAATTCTGTCAATATTCCTGTTGACCAGCTTCAGAAGAATCTTTCAAAACTGAAGGATAAAAACAAACCTATTATTACCTGTTGTGCGTCGGGAATGAGAAGCGCTTCTGCTAAAAGCATTCTTCAGAATAATGGCTATAAAAATGTACATAACGGCGGTGGATGGATGAGATTGAATAACAAATTATAATTCTGTAATAATTATTAAGTAACCGCCCTTGCCGGCGGTTTTTTTTATGCTCATTAAAAAAATCTGCTTATGTGATATTGGTTACTGTACAATAGATTTCATCAATCTAATTTTGCTTTAAAATTAGAGAAATGAGAAAAACAGTCATACTTATTTTATTATTTACAACCTGTTCGGAAGTTTTTTCACAAAAAATTATTCCTATTTCAAAAACAGATCTGGGAATTAAGCTCATAGATAATAATCTTCAGGTAAAAATGGCAAAAAAAGAAGCAGAACTCGCTCAAGCCGACCTTTTGGGAACACGTGCAATGTATCTTCCGAATGTGACTGCATCCTATACTTTTACCAATACCAATAATCCTTTGATGGCATTTGGTTCAAGGCTGAATCAGGAAAGAATAACAATGATGGATTTCAATCCGGATAATCTGAACAGTCCAAAAAGCATCTCCAATTTTGGGACAAAAGTTGAAGTTCAGCAGCCGATTATCAACATGGATGCGGTGTATCAGAAAAAAGCAGGACAGGTAAAAGCAGAAGTTTTAAATATCAAAACGGAAAGAACGAGAGAATATGTTCAGTTTGAACTGAAAAAATCTTATATGATGCTTCAGCTCGCTTATAAAATGCTGGAAACACTGGAAAATGCGAAACAAACAACCCTTGCCAATAAAAAGGTTATTGAAAACTATTATAAAAACGGAATGATCCAGAAATCTGAAGTTTTGTATGTGGATGTACGCATCAGTGAGATAGAAAGCCAGATTCAGACTGCAAAATCCAACATCAGAAATGCTTCGGATTATTTATATTTTATTTTGGATGAAAACTCTGATAATAAAGTGCTGAAACCCACAGAATCTTTGCAATACACAGAATATATCATTGATTCTAATCTGAAATTAAACGACAATCGAAAGGATTTACAGGCTTATCAAAAATCTCTCGAAGCTTATGACTGGATGATTAAATCATCAAAAGCCAAGTTTCTCCCCAAACTCAGTGCATTCGGAAGCTTTGAGATGTATGACAACAAAGCTGCCCAATTCAACGCCAACGGATATTTAGCCGGAATTCAGCTTTCCTGGAATGTCTTTGACGGGCTTAAGGCTAAAAGTGAACAGGAAAAATGTAAGGCAGAGCGTTCCAAAGCAGAAACGGAAATCGAGCAATACACCAAGCAAAGTCAGTTGGAACTCAACAAAGCCAGCCGTCAGATTGAAGATGTGCAATCTAAGGTCAGCTTCACAAAACAAGCTTGGGAACAAAGTAAGGAAGCCTACAGGATCCGGAAAAACCGTTATGATCAGGGACTGGAAAAATCTGCTGACCTTCTTTCCGCAGAAACCCTGATGTCTCAAAAAGAACTTGAATATCAGCAGGCTGTTTTCGAATACAACGTAGCCTGGGAATATCAAAGGTTTTTAGAAAAATAGCCACAATAAGGAGTATAAACAAATTTAATAATGAAAACATATATTTATTCAACTTTAATTCTGGGTACGCTTCTTTTGGGAAGCTGTTCTTCAGACGAAAAAAAATCTGTTCAGAATGCTGATGCACCCATTTCTGTTACAGTAAGCCATACAACAGCAGGCTCGGAAGGTTCATCTGCTACAGCGAGCGGAAAATTGGTTGCCAAAAATTCAGTCAATGTTTCTACCCGGATGATGGGCTACATCACTGCAATGAAAGCAGAAGTCGGACAAAACGTAAGAGCTGGACAACTTCTGGTAAGCATCAATGCTACAGATATTCAGGCAAAAGGCGGACAAGCCAATGCACAGATTTCCCAGGCTCAGGCCAATTATAATATTGCTAAAAAAGATTACGAAAGATTTCAGAATTTATATAAATCACAAAGTGCTTCCCAAAAAGAGCTTGACGATATGAGAGCCCGGTACGAAATGGCACAGGCAGGATTGCAGGCAGCACAACAGATGAAGAATGAAGTCAATGCGCAATACCGTTATACTAATGTAACGGCTCCTATTTCCGGAACTATTACGGCAAAATTTGCAGAGCAAGGTGATATGGCAAGTCCGGGAATGCCTTTACTGACGATAGAATCGCCGTCATCTTTGCAGGCTCAGGTTTTGGTTTCTGAGCAGAATATCACGATGATTTCTAACGGAATGCCGGTTCAGATTACTTTGAGATCGTTGAATAAAACAGTTTCAGGAACGGTTTCGGAGATCAGCAAATCATCTGCCCAAACCGGCGGCCAATATATGGTTAAAATCAATATCCATAATGCTTCAGGCTTGCTTCCGGGAATGTTTGTAAATGTACAGTTTCCAATAAAAAATTCAGGAAAAATAAATCAGGATTTTAATGAAACAATGATGATTCCTAAAACAGCTTTGGTAGAAAAAGGTCAGCTCACAGGTGTTTATGTTGTGAGTTCTCAAAACACAGCCGTTCTCAGATGGATAAAAACAGGAAAAACAATTGGCGATCAAGTCGAGGTTTTATCAGGTTTGAACTCTAAGGAAACCTACATTGTTTCTTCAACAGGAAAATTGTATAACGGAGTAAAAGTTAAAATTAAATAAGAACTCTTTTGTCATTCTGAACGAAACAAAGTGTAGTGAAGAATCTCTGTTGGAGATTCCTCGTTCCTCGGAATGACAATCGTGATTTTTAATATTCAAAAAATTATGGAAAAAGGATTCGCAGGACGTATCGCCGAGTTTTTTATCAATTCAAAATTGACCATTCTGTTGATGATTGCTTTGATGATTATTGGCGTTTATAGTTCGACATTAATACCAAGAGAAGAAGAACCGCAGATCATCATCCCAATGGCGGATGTGATGGTCGGTTATCCCGGAGCAAGTCCGAAAGAGGTGGAAAGCCGCGTAGTAAAACCGCTGGAAAAAATTATTTCCAATATTAAAGGCGTAGAACACATCCATTCGATGGCGATGAACGGGCAGGCTATGATTATCGTTCAGTTTTATGTAGGCGAAGATACGGAACGTTCTTACGTAAAGCTTTATGATGAACTGATGAAGAATAAAAACATCTTTCCAAAAGGTGTAATGGAGCCAATGGTGAAAACACGTTCCATTGATGATGTTCCGATGCTCGGACTAACTTTGTGGAGTGATAATGCCAATTACAATGATTTTCAGCTTCGCCAGATTGGAGAAGAATTGTCTTCGGAAATCAAAAAAATAAAAGATGTTTCACTTACGAGAATAATAGGAGGAAGAAACCGCCAGCTTCAGGTAATTTTAGATAAAGATAAAATGGCTGAGCTGAATGTAGACGCACTTTCTGTAATGCAAATGATCCAGGCGAATAACGGAAGCTCACAATCCGGAAAATTTGATTCAGACGATGCGGAATATCTTCTGACAACGGGACGATTCCTAAATTCTGCAGAAGATGTGGAAAATCTGGTTATCGGAACTTCACAAAATATGCCGGTCTATCTGAAACAGGTCGCAACGATAAAAGACGGTGCTTCTGAACCTGCCAATTATGTAAGTTTTGGATACGGAAATGCAGTAGAAAATAGTAAAAAATTCAAGTCAGAATATCCTGCGGTTACTGTTTCAGTCTCGAAAGTAAAAGGTGCCGATGCAATGAAAATCTCTGAACAGATTCTTACCAAAGTTGATGAGTTAAAGAAAAATCTTATTCCTGATGATGTCCACGTAGAAGTCACCAGAAATTATGGTGAAACGGCGTCTCATAAAGTTTCAGAATTGTTGATGCACCTTGGTGTTGCAATTTTGGCAGTTACAATCCTTGTTATGTTGGCAATGGGCTGGAGAGGCGGTTTGGTAGTCTTCTTTTCCGTTCCGCTTACATTTGCTTTAACTTTGTTCAGCTATTATATTCTGGGATATACGCTGAACAGGATTACATTATTTGCTTTGGTTTTTGTGGTCGGAATTGTGGTGGACGACAGTATCATCATTGCTGAAAATATGCATCGGCATTTCCATATGAAGAAACTTCCGTTCAAACAAGCTGCGATTTATGCGATTAACGAAGTCGGAAATCCAACAATTTTAGCAACTTTTACCGTGATCGCTGCGATTTTACCAATGGCTTTCGTCTCCGGAATGATGGGGCCTTATATGTCGCCAATGCCGATTGGAGCTTCGATTGCGATGATACTTTCTCTTTTTGTCGCTTTGACGGTAACACCATATCTCGGGTATCATTTATTAAAATTAAAAGATGAACAGGAGCATAAAAAAGAGCAAGGGCTGGAAACAGGCAGAATCTATAAGATCTATAAAAAAATCGAACAACCGCTTCTGGATTCAAAATCAAAACGGTGGACGATAATGGCGGTCACTGTGGTTTTATTATTGATTTCCGTAGCATCGTTTTTTGCCAAATGGGTAGCGGTAAAAATGCTTCCGTTTGATAATAAAAATGAAATTCAGGTAGTGATCGATATGCCGGAAGGAACAACGCTGGAAAGAACATCAGCCGTTACACAGGACATTGCACAGTACCTGAAAACGGTTCCCGAGGTTGTAAACTATCAGAATTATGTAGGATCTTCAGCTCCTATTACGTTCAACGGGTTGGTTCGTCATTACGATATGCGTGCAAGTAGTAATACCGCAGATATTCAGGTCAATCTTTTGCACAAGGAAGACCGTGATAAGCAAAGCCACGATTTAGCGAAAACTATTCGTCCTGAAATTCAGAAAATAGCTGCAAAATACGGGGCTAATGTAAAAGTAGTGGAAGTTCCGCCGGGACCGCCTGTTCTATCAACAATCGTAGCAGAAATCTACGGACCTGATTATGAAGGGCAGATAAAAGTAGCGAAACAGGTGGAAGATATTCTGAAGAAAACCGATGATGTTGTGGATATCGACTGGATGGTGGAAGCACCACAGAAAGAATTCAAACTTGTTCCGGATAAAGAAAAGGCAATGCTAAACGGAGTTGCACCACAGCAGATTGTAGGAAATATGGCTTATCTGATGGGTGAATATCCGATTGGAAACCTGTACGATGAAAAGTCCAGTGATCCGATAGATATTGTAATGAAATTGAAAAATGCTGATAAATCTAATATTCAAGATATTACAGGATTGAAGATTAAAGGACAAATGGGAATGGTTCCGGCAAGTGACCTTGTAAAAGTGGAAGAAAAAGAACTGGATAAAACCATTTACAGAAAAGACCAGAAGAGAGTAGTCTATGTTCTTGCTGATATGGCAGGAGAACTGGAAAGCCCTGCTTATGCCATTCTCGGAATGGAAGAAAAGCTTAAAAAAATCCAGCTTCCGAATGGATATTCAATGAATGAATTGTATATGAACCAACCGGAAGATGAGAGCAATTATACGGTAAAATGGGACGGAGAATGGCAAATCACTTTGGAAGTTTTTCGTGATCTGGGAACTGCTTTTGCGGTGGTAATTATCATTATTTATATGCTGATTGTCGGCTGGTTTCAGAATTTCAAAACCCCGATTGTGATGATGGTTGCCATTCCGCTATCTCTCATTGGAATTGTGTTGGGACATTGGCTTTTGGGTGCGTTTTTTACCGCAACATCTTTCATCGGAATGATTGCTCTGGCAGGGGTAATGGTAAGAAACTCCGTGCTTTTGATCGATTTTATAGAAATCCGTCTGAAAGAAGGAATTCCTATGAAGCAGGCAATTATCGAAGCCGGAGCGGTGAGGACAACACCGATTTTATTAACGACAGGAGCCGTAGTAATAGGTGCCGTAATTATCCTTTTCGACCCGATTTTCCAGGGATTGGCCATCTCGCTGGTTTTTGGAGCGATCGTTTCTACATTGCTTACGCTGATTGTGGTGCCGTTGGTTTATTACATCACCGAAAAGAAAAAATGGCAAAATGTTACTACAGATCAAAAAACAAATATCAAACTCTAACAGTTTAATTTATAAATTATGCAGACAAGAATTGTACACGCTATAGCTGGAACCATTATTTTAATCAGCCTTTTATCAGGCATTTACATTGACCCAAACTGGTTCTGGCTAACCGCCTTTGTCGGGGTCAATATGTGGATACACGCTCTTACAGACAGGTGTCTGATGTATTGGATTCTAGATAAGTTAGGAATCAGAAATACAAAAGCAGACTGCAGTAAGTGACGTTGATACTCATTGCAAGCCGGAACAATTGTTCCGGTTTTTTTTTCTTTTCTGAAATTAACAGATTCGTATTTTATATGGATTAAATTAAAAATTTTATATTTATATTAAATTATAATTGTCATTTCATTATGATTCAGGTCATAATGTAGTTCTGAAGTTCTGTATAATTTTGAATCCGTCAAAAATTAAACTATGAGCTTGTTATTCTTAATCCTCAAACCCGGATCTCCTCCGGTTTGAATCCATTCAGTTTCGCAATATTACTAACATCAGATTGATTCAGTTTGAATTGATAAATGTGGTATTAGGAATAATTAACTCTTAGTAAGGATTAACCAGAATCTGTAAGTTACAGGCTTTCAGAAAATGCTATTGATTGCTGTCAGTATCATAAGATTGTAAATAAAATATGGTAATAGAAGAAATTATTATTAGATCGTCAGGAGCAAAAGTGAAAGAATATAATATGGGTGATATTATTTTTGCAGAAGGCAGCACACCACTTTATTATTACCAGATCATGGATGGCGAGGTCAAGCTTAATAATTACAATGAGGACGGTAAAGAAATGATTCAGAGCATTCTGAAACAAGGACAGAGTATCGCAGAATTTTTATTGTTCATGAACAAGCCATATCCAGTCAATGCCGTTGCAATCACACATTGCCGTATTTTAAGGCTGTCAAAATCCAGATTTCTCGCATTGCTTGACGATGACCCGGAGCTGAGGTTCGGTATTATCCGCAGTCTTGCCGGATCCATGTATTTCAAGTTTGTGATGGGACAGATTTTTTCCACTCAGAATCCTGCAACCAAGCTCAGGGCATTGATGGATTATCTCAAAAGTTTCCAGCAGGAGGATACGCCATTCTCATTTCAGATCCCGCTCACCAGGCAGCAGATGGCCAGCCTCACGGGTTTACGTGTGGAAACTACAATCAGAGCCCTGAAGATGATGGAAAAGGAAAACATTGTAAAAATCAGGAACAGAAAGATTTTGTATTGAGTTTAAAATGTTAATAAAATATTTTTCTCCGGATAATCTTCACCACATTCTGCCTTTCCAGATTTTTAATAGTACGAATGACCGTTTCCACACGCAGTCCGGTCAATGATGCCAGTTGCTGCCTGGTGAGCGGTATTTCGAATGAGAATTTTTCCTGATCAGGATAAAAACTCTTATGAAAATCAAAAACACCTCTTATTCTTACTTCAGCGTGAAGTGAAGAATTATTTTCCAGCATAATAAACTTGTAGTACAATCTTTCCGATAAAAACTTGTTAATGTCTCTTGATATCATCGGATGATCATCAAGGATATTCATAAAACGGGCTTTTGGCAGTTTGATCACAATGCTGGGCTCAAATGCAATGGCGTTTACAGGATAGGTTTGATCTATAAAAAGCAGAAGTTCACAAACACTCATTCCATGATGCAGGATAGCCAGGATAAGCTCTTTGCCTTCTTCGTTATAATGGTTTAGTTTGATCCTGCCGGATATGATCTGATAGTAAAACTTCGGATTGTCATTTTCACGGAAAATAATATCACCGGATTCAAAATGCTCTATTTTAGCGCCATAAGACAGCAGAAGTTTTTCAGAAATCAGCATAATATTGATTTTAAATTAAACATTTTAAAAACGCATCTTTTATTATCAGATCAAAGGTTGTTCCTATTTTTTAAGGCTTTTAAAATGGTGTCTTTAAAACTGATGAAATTCGTTTGTTTAAGCTGAATAAAGATACGGATATTGTTTTTCGTGTTCTTTATGATCCAGATCATATAATGATAAATGTCATATTAAGTAGCTTTGACATATCACATCACAACACGGATTGCGGTTTTCGAATACTAGTCAAGAAATAAGCAATCCATCACTAAATATTAATATAAAATTTAAAGTTATGAACACTAGAAATTCAGGCAATCGGTCTGGAAGCAATTCTTCCAACGATGCAAGATCAGTTTTCGAAGAAATTTACCAGTTAGGTTATGATCATGGTTTCAATGATGCTTCAGAAGATGAGGAATACGATGATGATTTCTCTGACTATGAAGATGAGTTCGATGATTATGAAATTTCAAATAGCTATGATGATGAAGAGGATGAGGATTACGATGATGAGGAGGATTATGATGACGAAGACTACGATGATGAGGATTATGATGACGAAGAAGATTACGATGATGAAGAGGATGATGATGATGAAAACGGAGGCCGAGGTGGCCGTGGAAATCAGCAACGCGACAGCCAGGGAAGATTCACTTCAGGCGGTCGTTCGGGAAGTGGACGTGGTTCTCGCGGCGGTTCCCGAAGTGGTAGCGGCTCCGGAAATGGCTCAGGTCGTGGTTTTGCATCGATGAGTAAATCAGAACGTACAAGGATCGCCAGAATGGGTGGTCAGGCATCGCACGGCGGCGGAAGGTCATCCGGCTCAGGAAGATCGTCCGGCTCAAATGGCGGAGGTAAGTCTGGTTCCGGATCCGGAAGATCCGGTGGAAACTCAGGCTCCGGAAGCGGCTCATCCAGACGTGGTTTTGCTTCAATGAGCAAGTCAGAACGTACAAGGATTGCCAGAATGGGCGGCCAGGCTTCTCACGGCGGCGGAAGATCTTCAGGTTCGGGAAGATCAGGTTCCGGATCCGGAAGATCCGGCGGGAACTCAGGTTCAGGAAACGGCTCATCCAGACGTGGTTTTGCTTCAATGAGCAAGTCGGAACGTACAAGAATTGCCAGAATGGGCGGTCAGGCTTCTCACGGCGGTGGAAGATCTTCCGGCTCAGGAAGAGGTTCGGGAAGATCCGGATTTGGCGGAAGAAGAAATAATTCTTAGTCCAGCCTTTTATTTCTCTATATACGATTACCTCTTGCAGGAGGTAATCGTTTTTAACCTAACCACAAAAATATAACATTATGGCTACCAAAACAGAAAACAATAAATCTTCAGCCAATAAATCTGGCGAAGATAATAATATATCACCGTCTAATACAAACCAGCAAACTGCTTCATCTTCTGAAAGTAAAATGGAAGATTCTCCGCTCCATAAGTTTTTTATTGATGCGCTTAAGGATATTCTTTTTGCAGAAAATGCAATTGTAGATGCATTGGAAAAAATGCAGGAGGCAGCAACTACCGAAGAGCTGAAAGATGCTTTCGAGGATCATCAGCTGCAGACCAAGAAACATATAAGCCGTTTGGAAAAAGTCTTCAAATTATTGAACAAACAGCCGGAAAAGAAAGAATGCAAGGCTATTGTCGGCATTATAAAAGAAGGCGAAGATATCATCAAGTCCACAGAAGAAGGATCTATGACCAGGGATGTTGGGCTGATTATCGCTGCACAGAAAGTTGAACATTATGAGATCGCAACCTACGGCGGACTGGTTCAGCTTGCGATCACTATGGGCCACGAGAAAGCAGCAGATCTGCTGGAGAAAACTTTGCTGGAAGAAGAAGATACGGACATGCTCCTGACGGAAATAGCCGAAACTTCCATTAATATTAATGCGGAGCAGGAAGATTAAATTTTTCAACATAAAGCCATACAGCATTAAATCTGTGTGGCTTTTATGAAATCAGTACTGATTTAAGAATTTATAATGAATATGTTATTGATAAAGTTTTTGTCAGAACATTTTCCTTTTCTCTAATTTAAAATTACTAGTTATGGAATTTCTAAAAATAATATTGGACAAGATCAGCTATTATCTGCGTGAGAGAGGTGAGTCTGTCTCTGTTGCAGAAAGTGCTACTTCCGGGTTTCTTCAGCTCGCATTTTCCCAGATGAAATCTGCGGAGGAGTTTTACTGTGGTGGCATCACAGCTTATACTATAGAGCAGAAAGTGAGGCATCTCGGCATCGATTATGACCGTGCAAAAGCTGTAAACTGTGTTTCCAGGGATATCACCGAACAAATGGCACTTGGGGTTGCTTCTTTATTTGATACGGATTGGTCCGTAGCTACAACCGGCTATGCCACACCTGTGGAAGAATCGAATAATGAAATATTTGCTTATTACTGTATCGCTTACCGGGGAATGATCATTCGCAGTGACCGCATAGAACTGCATCCGATGACCAAAGCGCTGGATGCGCAGCATTATTTTACGGAATATGTGCTCGGATGTCTCCGCTGCGAGGTGAAACGCAATCACGTTGCTATTAACATTTAAAAAAAATCTAATGAAAGGTAAATATGCTTTAGTCACAGGCGCTACAAGCGGTATTGGCTATGAACTTGCAAAACTGCTTGCGGCAGACGGATATAATCTTGTTATAGTTGCAAGAAATCACGATCAGCTGTCAGTTAAAGAAAAAGAGTTCCGGGAATATGGCGTCGATGTTATTTCAATGTCCAAGAATCTTTTTCAGTCCGGGGATGTCTATTCTCTATACGCGGATCTTAGTCTGAACGGCATCAGTCCGGAGATTCTTGTTAATGATGCCGGACAGGGTGTTTATGGTAAGTTTCAGGATACGGATATTCATCGGGAAATCGATATTGTTAATCTTAATATCATTTCTGTAATTATTTTAACCAAGTTGTTTATAAAAGACAGGCTGGAAAAAGGATCGGGAAAAATTCTCAATCTTTCATCCATAGCCAGTAAATCGCCTGGACCTTGGCACTCGGTGTATCATGGAACAAAGGCTTTTATACAATCCTGGTCAGAAGCAATTCGGGAAGAGCTTAAAGATTCCGGGATTTCAGTTACTGCTTTGCTTCCCGGACCTACGGATACAGACTTTTTCAATAAAGCCAATATGAACAGAAGTAAAATACTGGAAGATCCTGAAAATCTTGCCGATCCAGCAGATGTGGCCAAAGATGGCTTCGATGCGCTTATGAATGGCGATGATAAAATCGTTTCCGGACTTAATAATAAGATAACGGTTGCCATGGCAAATATGACCTCCGACAGCATGGCAGCTTACAGAATGTCGGAAATGCAGAAACCTGTTAACGAAAACTAAATCTATGGCGAAGGAAAATTATTTACAATTAAAGGATAAAAAAGTGCTGATATCCGGTGCGGACAGCGGTATTGGTAAAGCAGTGGCATTGCTTTTCGCTAAAGAAGGCGCCGATATTGCGATCATTTACCACAGTGATGATAAGGATGCTGAAAAAATCAGATCGGAAATTGAAGAATTGGGAAGAAAAGTACTTTTATTTTCTGGTGATGTTAATGATTCCGGGTTTTGTAAAGAATCTGTTAATAAAACCATTTCAGAATTCGGGAAGCTTGATATTCTGATCAATAATGCCGGCGTTCAGTTTCCGGCAGATGATATTCTCGATCTGGAAGAAGAAAATATCAGAACCACTTTCAATGCCAATATCATTGGAATGATTCTCCTCACAAAAGCGGCATTTCCTTATCTTAAAAAAGGGGATTGCATCATTAATACAACTTCTGCAACGGCTTATCAGGGGCACGAGCAGCTTCTCGATTATTCTGCTACCAAGGGCGCCATTGTCACATTTACAAGATCGCTGGCTTTGCAGTCCAAGCCAAAAGGCATCCGTGTGAATGCTGTAGCACCGGGTCCTGTTGCGACACCGCTCACAAAAGAAACTTTCGGAGATGAGGAAGAAGATCCAAATAAGCCGCCGTTAGAGCGTAATGCCACACCGGAAGAGGTAGCTTTCAGTTTTTTATTTCTTGCAACCGACGCATCTTCTCAGATCACGGGACAGGTTCTTCATCCAAACGGCGGTCTGATAGTAAACGGATAATTTTTTTTCAGTATGAATGGAGTTATTGTTCAGTTTTTCCATTGGTACCATCCGGGTGATCTTTGGAAAGAGTTTATAGATAAGGCAGAATATTTAAAAGAACTGGGATTTACATCAGTCTGGTTTCCGCCGGCTGTGAAATGTGCGCTTGGAAAGGAAGGTCGGGGTTATGATGTTTATGATTTATATGATCTTGGCGAATTTGATCAGAAAGGAAGCATTCCCACCAGATACGGAACGAAAGAAGAATATCTGAGCGCGATCGAAAAAGCTCACGAAGGCGGAATGGAAGTCTATGCGGATGTTGTTCTTAATCATCGGATGGGAGCGGATGAAGTGGAAACGGTTACCGTTCATCAGGTTAATGCTGATAATCGGAATGAAATCATTAGTGAAGCGTTTCAGGCAGATGTAATGACAAAATTTACATTTCCCGGAAGAATGGGCAAGTATTCCGATTTTATCTGGGATCATCAATGCTTTAGCGGGATTGATAAAATAAAAACTTCCGATGGTGAAAAAGAAGGCATTTTTAAGATCTATAATGAATATGGCACCGATTGGAATGAGCATGTCAGCCATCAGTTTGGAAATTATGATTATCTGATGGGTGCCGATGTCGAATTCCGGAACCCTCACGTAGTTGAAGAGCTGAAACGCTGGATCAAATGGTATATAGAGACCACCAAAGTTGACGGACTCAGGCTGGATGCGCTGAAGCATATATCCACAGACTTTCTGAAAGAATGGATCGATTATATCAAAGCGGAAATTGATGACAATTTCTTCTTAGTCGGTGAGTTCTGGAAAGATAATGTCCAGAAGATTACAGGATTTTCCGAGAAGATGGATCATCGGCTTTGCTCATTTGATGTGCCTCTGCACTTTAATTTTTTCAGGGCATCACAGGAGAAGCAGGGTTATAATCTGAGTGAGATATTTAGTGGGACTTTTCTGGATTGTAATCCGCAATGCTCTGTTTCATTCGTCGGCAATCACGATACGCAAAAGCTGCAGGCGCTGGAGTCTACCGTTGAGGATTGGTTCAGGCCTATTGCCTACGCTGTCATTCTCCTTTCTGAAAATGCTTACCCGTGTGTGTTCTATCCTGATCTTTTCGGAGCAGAATACACAGATAAAAATCCTGATGGCAAAGATGAAAAAGTTGTTATGCCAAAAGTGGAAATATTACCCGCTTTGATGAAGGCTCGCCAGAAATATGCTTATGGTGAGCAGGTTAGTTATCTGGATCATCCTAACTGCATTGCCTGGGTCCGGAAAGGTGATGAAAATAATGAAGGTTGTGTTGTCATTATTTCTAATAGTGAAGAAGGTTACAAGGAAATAGATTTGGGTGCAAATCAGGCCTGCGCCAGGTTTTCAGATTTCCTTGGACTGCGAAAAGAAATCATAGAGCTGGACGAAAACGGTAAAGGAGTTTTTTGGGTTAATCCGGCTTCAGTTAGTGTCTGGGTAAAAATTAATGATAAAAAATAAATTATGAACAGAGATGGCGTTAGAAAAAGTATCTGGCAGGAAGAAATTAAATCTTTTCCGCCGGCTTTCAATTTTGAAACAGAATATGATGTAGCAATAATTGGAGGTGGAATCACAGGGATTTCCACAGCTTATGAGCTGCAGAAGCGCGGAAAGAATTGTGTGGTTATCGAAGCTTCTAATGTAGGTTTCGGAACAACTGGCGGCACAACTGCCCATATTAATAATTTCCTTGATACTACCTATTCTGAAGCGATTAAAAAATACGGACTGGAAGATGCGAAACTTCTTTTTCAGTCGGCTAATGAAGCCATTGGAATCATTGAAAAAAATATCAGTGATAACCATATTGACTGTGATTATGAAAAAAAGACAGGTCAGCTTTTTGCTTTGGATAATCAGCAGGCCAAGCAATTGGATGATATGGTGGAAGGAGCAGAAAAAGTAGGATGTAAAATGCTTCCTGCGAGTGATATTTCGTATCCTTTTCCATTTGTAAAAGCGGTAGAGATTCCCGGTCAGGCACAGTTTCATCCCATTAAATATATTACTGCATTATGTCAGAGCTTTCTCAACGCAGGCGGAACAATTGTGGAAAATTGTTTTTGTAAGAACCATTCTGAAGAAAATGAATGGATCGTTATTTCAACTTCAAGAGGGATAATCCGTGCAAAAAAACTGGTCTATGCCACGCATATTCCTCCGGGAATCAGCATGCTCCACTTTACCAATGCTCCTTACAGAAGCTATGCTATTGCTTTTACATTAAAAGATCTCAATTATCCGCTGGAACCAGGCTATGACCTGATGGATCCTTACCATTATTATCGTGTTCAGGAAGTTAACGGTGAAACATTGCTTATTGCGGGCGGTGAAGATCATAAGACCGGTCACAGCGATGATACAGGAGTATGCTTTACCAATCTTGAAAATTATGTCCGGCAGTATTTTGATGTCGATGTGGTGAAATACAGCTGGTCCAGCCAATACTATGAGCCGGCTGACGGATTGCCTTATATAGGAAAAATGTCCGGTTCTTCTTCAGTTTTTACGGCAACAGGTTTCCGGGGGAACGGAATGATATTCGGGACATTGGCGTCTAAAATTATTTCGGAATTGATACTAACCGGCAACAGTAAATATGCACGACTCTTTAGCCCGTCCAGGATTACGCCGATAGCGGGTTTTACAGAATTTGTGAAGGAAAATATAGCGGTTGCCACAGATTTCATCAAAGATAAATTGTTTATAGAAAAGATATCATCTCTTACGGAAATAGCAGAAGGCGAAGGCAAAGTGGTAAAGTATGAAGGCGATTCTTATGCGATATATAAAGAAAAAGGCGGAAGGCTGCATTTGCTGAAAAGTACCTGTCCGCACGCAAAATGCGAAGTCCGATGGAACAGTGCGGAAATTTCCTGGGATTGCCCTTGCCACGGCTCGCGTTTCAGTGTGAATGGGAAAGTGCTGAATACTCCGTCTGTTACTGATCTTATAAAAATCAGAGAAAAAGATATTGAATAAATAAATTATGATGCATCAGAAAAATTTCTTTTACAGGAACAGCCTTAGCATTGTATTGATTACGATGATGCTTATATTTTGGGTCGGCCAGTTTTTCACAGGCTGGAAAACGGAGAATAAAGAACTTGCTGAGCAGGGGCAGTCTCTGATGAGTTTTTGCCAATACCTTGGAAGCGGTCATTTTATCCAGGCCACTTTTGAGAATTGGGAAAGTGAATTTTTGCAGATGATGCTTTATATTTTGCTGACGGTTTCGCTAAGACAAAAAGGATCCAGCGAATCAAAATCTTTGGAGGAAAAAGAAGATGTAGATAGGGATCCTGTTCCGCACCGGGACGCGCCCTGGCCTGTCCGGAAAGGAGGAGTCTGGCTAAAGATCTATAATCATTCGCTTTCACTGGCATTCGGGATTTTATTTTTAGTCAGTTTTTCGCTTCATTTTTATGGCAGCTATAGGGATTATAATGCGGAGCAGATCATGAAAAATAAACCCGTGCTCACTACTGGAGACTATTTTTTTGAATCCAGGTTCTGGTTCGAATCTTTTCAGAACTGGCAAAGCGAATTCCTGGCCGTAGCATCCATTGTTATTTTATCAATATTGTTAAGGGAAAAAGGGTCTCCGGAATCCAAACCTGTTGATATGCCGCATAATCAGACGCCTTAGTCTGGGATTACTTTATTGATTTTGTAACAAGGCTTTTTATAAGAAAATTGCCTTCGGCTAACTGTGTCTGAATTTTTAATAATTTAATTATTAAATTTATTTATTTTTATTAATATATTTGTTTTTATTTGGCATATAAATTGAATTTGTTGATTTATTATTAAAATTAATCATTAAAAATAAAATTTATGGCAACTACAAAAACAGCAACAGCCTCAAAAACGAAAACGGCTGCAAAAAGTACAGCTTCAACTAAAAAAACACCTGCAAAGAAAGATGCTGCAAAAAATCTGGATGACCTTTTCGAAGACAGCCTGAAAGATATTTACTGGGCAGAAAAAGCGTTGGTAAAGGCATTGCCTAAAATGATGAAAAATGCAACCAATGACAAGCTAAAAGCAGCCATTGAAAAGCATCTTTCCGAAACAGAAAATCATGTGACCCGTCTTGAAGACTGTTTCAAAGCGATCGGTAAAAAAGCACAAGCTAAAAAATGTGATGCAATGCAAGGAATTTTAGATGAAGGTGACAGCATTATTCAGGAAACAGAAGCCGGAACAGTGAGAGATGCAGGCATAATTGCCGCTGCACAAAAAGTGGAACATTATGAGATTGCCACTTACGGAACTTTGGCTGCCTATGCAAAAATTCTCCAGGAATCCGAAGCTTTAAAGATTCTTTTAAAAACATTGGAGGAGGAAAAAAAATGCGATGAGCTGCTTACACAACTCGCGGATATCAACCTAAATTCCAAAGCAGCAGAAGCAAAATAAGTTTAATTTATCAGTTATGAAAGTACAAGAACTCAGACTTTATAATCTTCTTCAGTATCAAAATGATGTGGTTCCCGTAGTGGGATTGGATCTTGATAAGGACCAGGATATAAGTTTAGTGCATATCCAGCAGGGTAATGCCAGAATTCCTATACGTTCACAACAGTTAAAGCCGATTCAGCTGACAAGCGAATGGCTTTCCAGGCTTGGTTTTAAGGAAAGCTACCGGTCCGATTCCAGAATACGGTATGACAAACCGGATTTCGGAAAATATGACCTGGATCTTTCTAATGACAAAATCCTGGAAGGTTTCTTATACTTTGGCAATTATATCAGATGCCGATACTTGCATCAGCTTCAGAATTTACATTTTGTACTAACGGGGAAAGAACTTAAATTAAAGAGCAGTTAGCTGCTCTTTTTTTCTATGACTGAGATCATAAAAAAACGAAATATAGTTTTATAAATTTGAAAGTGACAGAAAATCAAATTATTATAAAAATGGAAGCAAAGCAAATACCGGGAGTTCCTGAGCAGAAAAAAGGAGCTTATCATGATACCGAAAGTGAGAGAAGCTTTGAGTCCGCAGAACTTGCTGCTCAGAATTTTGAGATTCTGAAAGACCGTTTTTTTTCGGTCAATCGTTGGAAAGAATATTGTGGTGATTTATCCGCAGATTTCAGACTATTTGACTGCTATGGATCTTATATGGACAGGATGCCCAGAAAAGGTGATTATATGAGAATCGATATTCCGGGTCCCGGGGATATCAAAGCTAAAGGCTATGACTGGGTAGAAGTGGTGGAAATAGATGACAGATGTTATGGTGATGAGCTGGAAAGATATCTCATGGTCTGCCGTCCGTCAGCAGTTCCGCAAAGCAAAAAAGAACATATTGCTCATTTTTATTCAGCAGAATCTTCATCCTCATTTTTGATTTCCAGAGGGAAAGATTATATAAAGGCCGGAATCTATGGCCGTAACGAAGTTCCTAACACATCAAGGACCGGGTTTTTTGGCAGGATCAGGAACTTTCTGGTCTCACTCGGCGGCTTTGTTCAGCTTACTAAAATACAATGGAAAAGTCTTGCAGACGGATTACTTGATTTTAAAATAAAATGATGCTGAAGTATATAGTCTTATTCGCATTCCCTCTTTGTTTTGGGCAGGAACATAAAGATCTGATGTATTATTCAGGTTTTTATAATAAGAATATTGATGAGTTTATGACTTTTATGAATGTGAAACCAGCAGCTTTAGATTCTAGCAATGGTCTCCGGCAGATTGTTTATGAGTTTGAAGATTACAATGTCGGTATAGAAGAGCATCCTTCTGGCAATGACAGGATTGGTGAGATCTATATTTTTCAGACGGAGCATAATGAAAACCGTGCTGCAACCCGCTGGAAGAAAATTTTCGAAGCAATGAATGCAGATGAGTCTGTGGTTTATATGCGGGGAATTTTTCAGGATGATTCTAAAAAACAGAATTTCCTCACACCTTCGGAGCTTATTTCACATCTGGATGCTGCCAGTGATCCGGCTAACGTAAGTTATGGCGCAATTTACAAAGGTGATGAAGCCTATTATTCTTTGTTCGCTGTAAAGGGTAAACTTGTATTTACTGTTAACGGAAAGATTAGAAACTAAATCAATAGTAATATGACTCAGATCATAAAACATCGGGAAACTAAATGATACCTTTGAACTACACCAAAAAATAAATTATTATGAAAAAGTTAATTTTTATCCTTTCTATGGGATTATTATTCAGTTGTAACAACAATTCGAAAACAGAAAATACAGAATCTACGTCTGTAGACAGCACTTCGGCAGATACAATGCAGTCAACGCCTCCGGTGAGCAGCGGTATGGACAGCACTGTAACTTCTGGTTCCGGTAATATGTCGGGAAGTGATACCGCAACTATGCGAAGAGATTCTGCAACGGCCAATCCTAACAGACGTTAGGTCGGCATCTTGATACAAGGATGGATTCTAAAGTTCTGATCTGTCCTTATTTTATTTCTATTTAATTTAATCCATTCACTCAATCAGATATTATGAAAATACTGGTAATGTTATTGTCATGTCTTTTTTTTATGGCTTGCGTGTGCGATACTGATAACAGAGATCATCAAAAATCCGAAAAAGAAATAAAACAGAAAATCCGCAAGAACTCAAATCGTTTCAGGCTTATTTCGGAATGATCATAAGGCTTGTGAGTATGGTAAATAAAAGAAATATTTTGCCGCTTATCCAAGGTATATATTTTATAATATCTTCTTTGTGGCCGCTGGTTCATATCGAAAGCTTTTTCCGCATCACCGGATCCAAACATGATGTATGGCTTGTTAAAACAGTGAGCCTGATTCTTTTTCCTTACGGGTTGATGGCCATCTATGCAGTAAATTTCAGAAGACTGCCTGTTGTGGGGCTTTCTCTTGCAATCTGCTGTTTTAGTCTGGCTTTTATAGATGTCTATTACTATCTCACCGGAACATTAAAATGGGTCTACCTGATTGATGCTGCAATGCAGACAGTATTTTTTAGTTATTGGATCTGGCACTTAGCAAAGCCTCTCGAAATCAGAAATCTAAATAAAAATCAAAATAATGAAAAATAATAAAAAAAATACCAAGCTGGATCAGCTTGAGCAGCACACCACCGATAATGATGGTCAGCTGTTATCTACCAATCAGGGACTTAAAATCAACAATAATCAGGACACTCTTACAGCAGGTGAGCGTGGCCCGAGCTTGCTGGAAGATTTCATTTTCAGGGAAAAGATCACCCATTTTGATCATGAAAGGATTCCGGAAAGAATTGTACACGCAAGAGGTTCAGGTGCACATGGCGTCTTTCGTCTGGATAAAAGTCTTGAGAAATATACAAAAGCAAAATTTCTTACCGAGGTAGGAAAGGAAACTCCTGTTTTCGTGAGGTTTTCAACAGTAGCAGGTTTCAGAGGCAGTACAGATCTTGCAAGAGATGTAAGAGGATTTGCGGTTAAGTTCTACACGGAAGAAGGGAATTATGACCTGGTAGCCAATAATATGCCTGTATTTTTTATCCAGGATGCTATTAAATTTCCTGATCTGGTACACGCTGTGAAGCCGGAGCCGGACAATGAAATTCCACAGGCTGCTTCTGCACACGACACATTCTGGGATTTTATTTCATTGATGCCGGAAAGTATGCATATGATTATGTGGCTGATGAGTGACCGTGCTATCCCGAGAAGTTACAGGATGATGGAAGGTTTTGGCGTCCACTCGTTCAAATTTATAAATAGTGAAGGCGATGTTCATTTTGTTAAGTTCCATTTCAAACCAAAGCTCGGTGTCCATTCTGTCGCCTGGGATGAAGCAACCAAGATTTCCGGAAAGGATCCGGATTTTCATCGCCGTGATCTTTGGGAAGCTATAGAAAATGGCGCTTTCCCGGAATGGGAATTCGGCGTGCAGCTGATTCCCGAAGAAAATGAAAACGATTTTGATTTTGATCTTTTGGATCCTACCAAGATTGTTCCGGAAGAACTTGTTCCGGTTGAGATTATCGGAACACTGACACTTAACAGGAACCCGGATAATTTTTTTGCTGAGACAGAGCAGGTGGCTTTCCATCCGGGACACTTGGTGCCGGGAATAGACTTCAGTAATGATCCTTTGCTCCAGGGAAGATTATTTTCATATACGGATACACAATTGTCCAGACTTGGTTCGCCAAATTTCCATGAGATACCAATCAACAGATCTGTCAATACCGTGCATAACAACCAGCGTGATGGCCATATGCGCCAGCAGATTGTGAAAGGAAAGGTTAGTTATGAACCTAATTCCATTGGCGGAGGCTGTCCGTTTCAGGCTATGATGAAGGAAGGCGGTTTTACCTCTCAGGCTGAGCGTGTGGAAGGTCATAAGATCCGCGCAAGAAGCCAGAGTTTTGTTGATCATTATTCTCAGGGCAAATTATTTTACAACAGCCAGTCCGAGCCGGAAAAATTGCATCTGCAGAACGCATTGATTTTTGAATTGTCGAAAGTGACAATTCCTGCTATCAGGGAAAGATTAGTGGGTCAGTTAGTGTTTATAGATAAAGAATTGGCTTCAAAAGTGGCTAAAAAAGTTGGTGTTGATGTTATTAAACTGAAGCAGCCGAATGGCAGTATTCCAGCAGACGCAGATCCTGGAACTTTACAGAGCAAGGAGCGGGAACCTAGTGTTACAGTCTCTGAAGCCCTGACTATGGCGAATACAGTTAAAGATACAATCAAGAGCCGGATCATTGGATTCATTATGGAGAATGGCATCAATGGAAAAGAAGTGTCTGCACTTAGATCCAGACTTGAGAAAGAAGGAGCAATGGTACAGATCATTTCCGGCAGTCTTGCTCATGTGAAAGCAGACGACGGAACTGTTTTTGAGCCTAAACATTCACTCACAAGTACTTCCAGTGTCTGTTTTGATGCATTATACATCTGCAGCGGAAAAGAATCTGCCAAAAACCTTCTCAATCCTGAAAATAAAGCAGGAACACTTCTTTTTGTAAATGAGGCTTACAAACATTGCAAAGCAATTTATTTCGGGACAGATACGGATCAGATCTATATCGAAAGTAATATCAGCCTGAAGCAGCACGAAGATTCTGCAATTATCCACGCAACCGAGAAAAACAGTGACAGTTTGTTTATAAAAGCTGTAGCCAACCACCGTGTCTGGGAATTTGAACAGCAGAGAAATAATCCTGCCTAATTGGAATTGTGAGATGGAACAAAAGAAAAATAATTTCGAAAAACTGGCGGATAAAATCACACAATGGGCCGGAAGTTCTTTTGCTTTCGGATTTGCCGCCGGAATTATTATAATCTGGCTCATCTGCGGCCCTGTATTTAATTACTCAGACACTTGGCAGCTGGTCATTAACACAAGCACAACCATTATTACTTTTCTGATGGTTTTCGTGATTCAGAAATCGCAGAATAAGGATTCCAAAGCTATTCAGCTCAAGCTTAATGAACTGATTGCAGCCAGCAAAGATGCCAGCAACAGGCTGGTGGATGTAGAAGATCTGGATGAGTCCGAAATTGATACACTTCATACTTTTTACGAAAAAATATCCGAAGAGTGCGAAAATGATGATGATATCCATACCTCACATTCCATAGACCGGGCAGAAGAAAATATGAAAAAAAAATCAGCGGAAAGAAAACGTTGATTTTTATTAAACCAATCAAAATAAAAAGTTATGAAAGCAGCAGTATTCCACACGCCGGGTAAAATTACCTGCGACACAGTAGATGATCCTTTAATTGAGGATCAGAATGATATCATTCTTAAAGTAACATCCACAGCCATATGCGGTAGTGATCTTCATATTTATTCAGGCGGAATGCCCCAGGCCCGGCCTATGGTGATGGGTCACGAGTTTATGGGCATCGTTGAAGAAGTAGGTAAAAGTATTTCACACCTGCAGCGGGGCGACAGGGTAGTAGTACCATTTCCGGTGGCCTGCGGCTGTTGTTTTTTTTGTCAGCACGATTTGCCAACAGCCTGTGAAAACAGCAATCAGGAGCATTATGGTCCGGAAGGTGGTATCGTTACGGAAAAAGGTGGCGGCCTTTTCGGCTACACGGATCTCTACGGCGGTTATAGCGGTGGCCAGGCGCAGTATGTTAGAGTCCCTTACGCCAATTTCGGCCCCAGAAAAGTGCCGGATAGTCTTACGGATGAGCAGGTACTTTTTCTGACAGATATTTTCCCGACCGGCTACACCGGTATTTTGTGGGGTGATCTGAAAGGCGGAGAATCGGTGGTGATTTTCGGGGCAGGTCCGGTCGGATCGATGGCGGTAAAAAGTGCCATACTTCATAATGCCGGGAAAATCATTGTGGTAGATACGCTTCAATACAGGTTGGATCAGCTTAAAACACTTACCGGCTGCGATACCATTCTTTGGGAAGATGCAGAACAGACTATAGACCAGATACGCGATAGAACAGACGGCCGTGGTGCAGATGTTTGTATTGATGCGGTTGGTTTCGAGCCCGAAAGAGATTTTATAGATCGTGCAAAAGCCGTCATTAATTTTGAGAAGGGCTCTATTAAAGTCCTGGAAGCCTGTCTCAGTGGCGTAAGAAGAGGTGGCATAGTTGCTGTTCTTGGGGTTTACCCTGTAAATTATGATAATTTTAAGCTGGGACAGATTTTTGATAAGGGTATCACCCTTAAAGCGGGTCAGGCACCAGTCCATGCCATTGTAGATAAGTTGCTGAATTATGTAGAAACTGGCCAGGTAAAGCTTGATGACATCATCACGCACAGACTATCGCTGAGCGAGGTCGCCAAAGGGTATGAGATTTTTCATAAGAAGGAAGACAACTGCGTAAAAGTAGTTTTAGATCCTTGGAAATAATAGTTAAATTTTGATTTTTATGCGGGAACGGGAGACACGAAATATGGTCTCCTGTTTTTTTATGCCGGTAGCTGGTCGTCTTCACTGTTATCAAGTTTTGCCTTGAATTCCCTGCAGGCATCCTTGATTTTTTTCAGATGATCTGTGACTGTGTCTTTGCTGGCTTCGTCCAGGTCACCACTGTCCAGCGCTTCCTGATAAGCCTGTATCGCGGCATTTTCTCCGAAAACCACATTTTCAAGTGTAGAATGTTCCAAACCTCCTACAAGAAAAGAATTTTTCAGGTCGATCCACGCCCTGTGCAAAGCGCCGGAAAATGAACCCGAATCATTAGCGTCAGCTCCCCGTTCTTTGATCATATTGATCAGTTCGGTCTTCATCACCTTCGTCTGAGAAGTCATGTGTTCATAATCGTTCTGGAGGCTATGGTTCATTTCCCATATTTTGCCTTCCACTTTTTCGTAGCCTTCCAGGCGGTCGTTGGTAATATTAAGAAGGTCATTCAGGATTGCGGTTGTTTTGTTGTTTTCCATTTTTTAAATTGTTTTTGGTTGTATCCTGAAGCTTGCAATAATGATGCCTGCGGAGGATTAATTTGTAATCAGTACAAATAAACATCGGTTGTTTTGTCATAATATTTATCTAATTTTATGTCTCTAAATAGAAGGTTATGCATCATCAACTGGAAAAACATTATGTCAATAGAGTAGGATGGCTCAGAGCATCGGTCTTGGGAGCCAATGATGGCTTGCTTTCTACCACAAGTATTGTCATAGGTGTGGCTGCAGCTTCTCCGGATCGGAACACCATCATTCTTGCGGCACTAGCCGGGATGATTGCCGGTGCAATGTCTATGGCTGCCGGCGAATATGTTTCCGTAAGTTCACAGGAAGACACCGAAAAAGCTGATCTTTTGAGGGAAAAACGGGAGCTGGAAGAAATGCCGGAAGTCGAACTTCAGGAACTGGCAAAAATCTATGAGAAGCGCGGCGTCAGTAAGGAAACCGCTTTGCAGGTGGCAACAGAACTGACTGCACATGATGCCCTGGCTGCGCACGCGCACGATGAGTTGGGAATCAATGAGATCACTCAGGCTAAACCTTTGCAGGCTGCTTTGGCATCATTCGGATCTTTTGCTTTGGGTGCATTATTGCCGTTCGGTGTTTCTCTTTTGGCACCGATAAAGCAGATGGTATATTTTCAGTATGGCTTTTCAATTGTTTTTCTGATGATATTAGGTGCTATTTCTGCAAGAACAGGCGGTTCTAAAATTGGCATTGCCGTACTTAGGATATGTTTCTGGGGAACTGTAGCAATGGGGATCACAGCATTTGTCGGACATATTTTCGGAGTCAGCGTCTCCTGATGCAATGATAATTATCACCTGAAAGCGGCTTTGTCAATTCATTATATTTGCAAAAATAATTTAGTCTTTTGAAGTTCACGCTGCATATTCTTCTGGCATTTTACCTGGTGCTGAAACCTCTGGTTCCTGTGCTGGATTATGCAGTGAATTATGACTATATCTCAAAGGTGCTTTGTATCAATAAGGATAAGCCGCAAATCCACTGTAACGGTAAATGTTATCTCGGAAAAGAACTGGCAAAGAATGAATCCCAAAACGATTCTAAAACTAAAAATTCTGTACAGAAACTACTGGATTTATATGTTCCGGCAGCTATTGCGAAGATTTCCGTGCTGCGGGAACTAATTTTTGCACCACTTCATTTCAATTATAAAGCAGGTTATTCTTATCTGTTTCTGTCACACATTTTCAGACCACCGGTTTTTTAATTTTTTAATTTTCGGCAATTCCCTTTCCCGTCGCTCAGGCAGCGGCTCGGGTCGGGCTATCCACTAATATCTTTTGCATGCACTGGCTTTTGCCTTAGCTGTAAGCAAAAGGATAACCGTTGCTATCCCTATTGCGGGATAAAGCAATGGATAATTGCACTTATTAAAAATTACAAATTAAAATTCTAAAATGAAAATCAATAAAATTTTTTCCATACTATTAGTCGCTATCACATTTTTTACACTTTCATCGTGCCGGAATAATGATGATGAGAACAATCTTCAGGATACTACACCAGGAAACCTTCAGGTCAAGTTCGAAAACGGATTCAGTGGAATAGGAGACATTGTCCTGAATCAGACTGTTCAGACCTCTGCAAACGGACAGAAACACAGATTCTCTGCTTTAAAATACATCGTGAGCAATATCGTTTTGATCGATGAAAAAGGGAATGAATTCAAATACAATTATAACAACCCGGACAAAGGTGCATTTATCATAGATCAATCCAAAGCCGAGGGTGGAATTGTTGCAATTAACCTTTCTGAAATCCCGCAAAACAATTATAAAAAAATAAAATTCGGAATTGGAGTCAGTCAGTCGGCTTATCTTTTAGGGCAGGACGGGCAGGGGATTTTCTGGCAAAAAGCAAAAGAATCAGGAATGGCCTGGTCCTGGGCTGCCGGTTATATTTTTACAAAACTGGAAGGCTTATACGGAACTGCTGCTGCGGATAAAGAATTTATGAATCATGCCGGAAACGTGGGGAATACTACAGCAAACGGAACAGCAGATCTTTACAGAGAAGTGACACTGGATCTGCCTGTAACTGCCAGGGTGAGCAAAGATATCACACCATCAATTCATATTTTGGCAGATCTGAATCAGTATCTGAGTGGACAAACCAAACTGACACTTACCATAGATAATGATATGGATATGGGATCGGATCAGCATCTGGTGAATGTTAGTGACAATCTTATCAAGATGTTCAAAGTGGATCATGTACATAATGATTAAGAAAATTTTTAATATCCAAAGTATGCGTCTTTGCATGCTTTGGATTTTCGCAGCTTTAGTGTTCAATGTTTTTATAGGCTGTAAAGACGATTTTGAAGGTGAAGAATTTATTGCTGATAAAGCTTATGATCTTGATATTCCCGATGATTTCCCGGCATTAGCTTTTGACAGCGACAAGAATCCTGTCACGGTAAATGGTGTTGCTTTGGGAAAGAAATTGTTTTATGAAGGTAGATTATCCCGTAACAATTCCATTTCCTGCGGCTTCTGCCATATACAGGAAAATGCATTTACGCATCACGGTCATCCGGTTAGCCACGGAATAGATAACAGGCTGGGGATCAGGAATGCGCCGCCAATTCAGAATATGGCTTTTCTCAGAAATTATACCTGGGACGGTGTTAGCCACGATCTGGACGAACGCTCGTTGGTACCAATTACTACTGATTTTGAAATGGACAGCTCAATGCCGGAAGTGGTAGGAAAACTAAATTCCGATGCCAATTACAAAAAGCTTTTCAAGGCGGCTTTCGGAGATGAAACTATTACTGGTGAGCGAGTTCTGAAGGCGATTTCCCAGTTTATGGTAACGATGATTTCTGCAGACTCCAGGTATGACCGTGTTCTGAAGGGTAAAACCGTTTTCACGTCAGAAGAAAATGAGGGTTATAAATTGTTCAGAACTAATTGTGCAAGTTGCCATTCCGGCGCTTTGTTTACTGATGAAAGTTTTCGCAATACCGGGATGTATTACAATGCTCAGTATAATGACAGAGGGCGCTATCGTGTCACACTGGATTGGAATGATAATATGAAGTTCCGTGTGCCAAGTCTCAGAAATGTAGAATACACTGCTCCTTACATGCACGATGGCCGGTTCTCTACTTTGGAAGCTGTTCTTAATTTTTATTCGGATCTAGTGGAAAACCAGCCGAATCTTGATCCTTTGCTTAAAAAGGATGGTCATATTGGAATCAGGATGAATGCTATGGAAAAGCAATACATCATTGCTTTCCTGAAAACCCTTAGCGATCAGAATTTTATAACCAATAAAGCATTCGCAGAGTAATTATCAATTGTGGCGGGCTTTAGCCCGTCTTAAATAGTAGAATACTTTTCGGCTTTAGCCAAAATTTAATTGTTAAAAAATGAAATACTTTATATTATTTATCATCTGCTTTTTTACTTTTATTCCAGTAAAATCGAAAAATCTAACGGACAGTCTTTATATTCCACGGTACGAATCCAGGGCTATTACAGCTTCAAGGAATCAGGCATTTTTTTGTGATGCCTGCGGCTGTGCTGCCGGAAACGGGTCGTCGGGATTTGAATCTTTACTGAATCCGCAGTTCATCGGGATCAAATACTTTGCGCAGCATTACAAAGCCAAAGAAAATCTCTTTGTTGATGATCTTACTCAGGATCAGTATTTCAATACGGTTCAGCTTTGGGGGAAAATTCCGGTTACCAGAAAACTTAGCATTTATGGAAGTATTCCGTTTCAGTTTCATAGCAAAAAAACACTTCAGGGGAACATTAGCATCAGCGGAATAGGTGATGCCAGTCTGATGGGGATCTATGAAATTCTAAAATCTAAAGATTCGTTTCATCAGATCAATGGAGGATTGGGCGTTAAGATTCCCTTAGGGAAATTTGATGAAAAGGGAATTACAGGAGTTAATCCGAGTTTTCAGCTGGGAACAGGAAGTTGGGATTATCAGCTTGCAATGAGCTATAAATTTCAGAAAGACCGTTTTGCATTGCTCATCAATACAGATTATACCTTCAAAACTGAAAATAAGAAACATTATCAGTTCGGAAATCAGTGGAATTATTCTGCTACAGGATTTTACAGACTTTGGAATAATACAAACAGTATTTTTTCCGGCAAGATCGGTTTGCAGGGCGAAGTGTTTGATTGGAACCGCCAGTTTAGGGAGGTGATGCCCAAAACAGCAGGAAGTGCCCTGTATGGAAAAGCTGGTTTCGAAGTATCATTCAGTAAGTTCAGCCTAGGAACTGAATTGATGCTGCCAGCTTATACCAATCTGGCCGGTGGTGATATTGAAGCAAAGTCAAGATTCAGCTTGTTTCTTAATTTTGGGTTGTAAATAATAAAGAGCAATAAATCAGGTGGTTGGTTTTTGAGAACAGATAATATATCATAAGAAGGAAAAATTAGCTATCTTTAAAATATAAACAGACCGGATTGCATTTTAAATTTTTTATCAAAACCAGAAATGAAAAAGCTTTTTTTTATCCCTTTAATTATTTGTCAATGTGTTTTTTCACAATCTGTAGCAGATAATCTGGATAAATCCGTGAAAGAAATGCTGTCCGCTTCCAACGCTTTGTCGGCCAGTCTTTCTTTCTATGTTTCCGATGAAAATGGTAACCAGATTTACGATTACAATGGAAACAAAGGCCTTTCCACCGCCAGTACACAGAAGATTTTCACATCTGTTGCGGCGCTGGAAACACTTGGGAAAGATTATCAGTTCAAAACAACCGCATCTTATTCCGGGAAGATATCGAACGGTACACTTGACGGCGATTTGTACATCACGTCTAACGGTGACCCGACTTTGGGAACCTGGCGTTACGAAAATTATAAGCCGGAGAATTTTAAGCAGCAATTACTTGAAGCTATCAGGAAATCAGGAATAAAAAAAATAACTGGAAACCTGGTTGTAGATGATTCTTATTTCGATTTCCAGAGTACACCAGGCGGCTGGCCGTGGAATGACATGGGCAATTATTACGGCGCCGGAACGTTCGGTGTCAATTGGAGGGAAAACCAGTTTGATATTAATATTAATGGCAATCAATTCAAGAGTTTTTCTTACGACTTAGCAAATGTCAATTGGATCAATGAACTGAAAACCGGAGGCAGTTCTGATCAAAGCCTGATTTTCACAGCGCCACATTCCGAAACGGCATTGATTAATGGAATGCTACCCGCTGGAAAAGTTACAACGGTTTCCGGCGCAACGCCCAATCCGCCAATGCAGCTGGCAACAGAGATCAGAAAAATGCTGGAAGATAATGGAATTACTATTTCCGGGAAAACCACCACTTTTTACAACGAAAAATTATCGGGAAAACCAGTATCAAAAGCGCCGAATCAGAATCAGATTTTTGTGTACAAATCGCCAACGCTGGATAAAATAGTGTATTGGTTTCTGAGAAAAAGCATCAATCTTTACGGAGAAACTTTACTCAAAACAATGGCAAAAGAAAAAAGGAATAACCCATCCTTCGAAACAGGAGTAGATTTTCTTAAAGACTTTTGGAAATCGAAAGGGATCAACCCGATGATGATTAATTTTGCAGACGGAAGCGGACTCTCACCACAGAATTACGTTTCGGCAAAAGCCCAGGTACAGGCTTTGCTGTATGCTAAAAAGCAAAGCTGGTTCGATGTTTTTTATGATGGATTTCCAACTCAGAATGGCATCAAAATGAAAAGCGGAACGATTAAGGATAGCAAGTCTTTTGCGGGTTATCAGACCTCTAAAAATGGTAAGAACTATGTTTTTTCCATTATTCTGAATAACTATCAGGGCGGAAGTATCAGTAATGCTTTGTTTAAGATTTTGGATAATTTGAAATAGTCAGAAGTTAGAAGCTGGATGTCAGAAGTTTTGCTAAGATGACTTATTATGAACAGAATCAATTCTTTTCCACCCATTGCTGATGAACATTCAGAAATCCTGATTCTCGGCTCTGTTCCCGGCGTGAAGTCCCTGGAAATGCAGCAGTATTATGCCCATCCGCAAAATCAGTTCTGGAAAATTTTGTTTCATCTCTTTGGCGAAGAATTCTCAACGGATTATCAGCAAAGAATCGATTTTCTAAAACGTCACAACATTGCACTTTGGGATGTTATCGAAAGTTGTGAACGAAAGGGTAGTCTTGATACTGAAATCAAAAATGAAATTGATAACAATATTCTTGAATTGATTGACAATCATCCCAACATCAAAACCATATTCTGCAACGGGCAAAAGTCTTATAAAAACTTGATTAAGCTAGTAGGTAAAGCTTTCAAAATCCCGGTTTTAGTTTTGCCGTCCACCAGTCCGCTGCATACGGTGAAGTTGGAGGAGAAGCTGGAGAAGTGGAGGGTGATTGTTGATTATCTGTGAGTCAGAGAGAAAAACTGTGAACTTGAGTTTATTTGAGCATCGACTTTTTCAACTAAAATATACTAAAATGTAGGGTGGAAAATAGTAGGCTTTTCTAACCTCTTTTTATTATAATTATAGTCTATTTTTTCAACCGATAATATTTTTAGATATAGCTATTTTTTAGAATCTAATCTTTCTAATTCTTTCTTTAACTTAAGTGTGAGTTTATTAGTTTCTGTTTTTAATTTTTTTAAATCTTTAAAGAAGAAGTTGATATAATTAAAAAGTTCTTGATAATTTTTATGAGCTTCGTCATGGTGCATAATTAAAATAAGATTGTGGACAATAAATACTTGACATCAAATCTATAAATGATTCTACATCTTCTCCAAAAGACTTATTTTTACACTTAAAAAGCCTCTTATCAATTGTTTTAAAATATGAGGTCAATAATTTTATATTATATAGTCTTAAAGACTCTGATGTTTTATTATGATAAAGAAGAAAATTACATTTTTTAGATATTTCATTTATATTTTCGGCTTGTTGGATATCTTTTGTTGTTATCTTTTCATTTAAAATATTTAATTCCGCATTTGTAATTATAATTGGAATATTAAAAAAAGTACATTCTTCAAAAAAAGGGTCATTTAATTGACTTTCAATAGATGCTATGACTTGATTAACAAAGGCATATGTTAATTGATTAATTGCTTTTAAAATATTAATTTCAACAAAATTATTACTAAAAATTTCTGTCCCTTTAAGACAAAATGGTCCAATTGCTTCTTGAACATTATAATATGGATATTGTTTATAAATAAATTTGTCTTCTAAAAAATGGTCAAATGTATGAAAAAATGAATTTTGATTTATTTCATCTTGATAAGAATAGGGATCTGGTAAAAAGAACCATTGAGTCGGTTCAGTTTTATATTTACATTCGATCATAAAGTTGAATGAATATGAGGGATTTTCTATAGGCCAATAATTAGCGTCAATATCGTATGAAAATTCTTTGCGGATTTCATTCTCATCATTTTTAAAATATGTATACTCATCCCAGACTGTGCAACCAAATTTAGCAAAACACTCTTTTACTTCATATTCAAATGGTAAGCCCGATTTCAGAAGAAATTTTTTCCAATTTTTATCTAACATAATACATATTATATTTAGCAATACTTATGTAAAGAAAATAAACAAATATTTTTACTAAGCAATTAAACAATCAACCATTCCAAATCTCCCAGGCCTTTTCCGCCTGCTGTTCCAGCATATAAAAACCGTTCAGCGTAGTTGCGCCATTTTCGGCACATTGTTTCAGGAACATCGTTTCTGCGGGATTATAAATCAGGTCAATAACATAATGTCTGTCACTAATTGCTTCAAAAGGAAACGGAACCGATTCATCCACATTTGGGAATGTTCCCACAGGCGTTGTCTGGATGATTAATAATGATTCTTTTACCAGCTCTTCGTTCAGATTCTCGAAGTTGATCTCAGATTTTCTGGACACGGTTTGATGTTCAATATGATGTTTATCCAAAATATAGCGCACGGCTTTTGCAGCACCGCCGTCACCCAGGATCAAAGCTTTTTTATGATGAGCTTTCTTATGGACGAGTAAGGTTTTTTCAAACCCGAAAGCATCCGTGTTAAAACCGGTTTTCTTGCCGTTTCTGAAGCTCACGCAATTCACAGCACCTATTTCTGATGCTTCATCACTCAGCTCATCAAGAAAAGGGATAATAGCCTGTTTGTAGGGAATAGTGACATTCATCCCGGTAAGATTCGGATTGGTAATGACTGAATTAACGTTCCCGATTTCAGGAATGTCAAAGAATTGATAAGTATGGTTGTTTAAAAACAATTTTTTAAACTTTTCTTCAAAATATTTTTTGGAGAATGAGTAAGAAATATTTTTCCCGAGTAATCCGAATTCTTTTTTTTCCATAGTTCAAATTTAGGAATAATGAAGACAATTTTCATTATTATTTTTTGAATGATGCATCAGTTATATTATTTTAAAAACACGTGCTGATGGCGTAATTTTGGCTTTCAGAACAATTAAAAATTAGAAATGAAAAAGATAATTCTCAATAACGGAACGGAGATTCCGGAAATAGGCTTCGGAACGTGGCAGACCACGGAAAGTGTGCAGAAAACAGTAAAAGCAGCACTGGATGCAGGCTATACGCACATTGACACTGCGGATATCTATGGAAATGAAGCGGAAATAGGAGAGGCTATTGCAGAGTCCGGTGTGGACAGGAAAGAGCTGTACCTCACCACAAAGATTTGGAATACCAACCGGAGCGCTCAGGGCGTAAAGTATTCTGCTGAACAATCCCTCAAAAAACTGAAAACCGATTATCTGGATCTTCTGCTTATCCACTGGCCGGCAAACGCCAAACAGTTTGATAACTGGAAAGACATCAATGCGGAAACGTGGAAGGCAATGGAAGACCTGTATAAATCCGGAACTGTAAAGGCTATTGGAGTCAGTAATTTTATGTTGCCCCAGATCAAAGCGCTTCTGGAGACGGCGGAAGTCATTCCGGCAGTTAACCAGATAGAATTTCACCCGGGTTATACACAGCAGGAAGTGGTGGATTTTTGCAAAGAGCAAGGAATTGCAATAGAAGCCTGGAGTCCGATCGGCTCAGGAAGGCTTTTAAAAGATGAGGATCTTAAGGAGATTGCAGAAAAGTATAATGTTTCTCCGGCAATCCTTTGTATTCAGTTCTGTCTGCAGTCCGGCGTGATTGTTTTACCAAAATCAGAAAATCCGGAGAATATCAAAAATAATCTGCATTTTGAACGATTCAAAATTACAGATAGTGATATGAAAGCGTTGAAAACACTGGAAGAAACCGGTTTTTCCGGATTAGATCCGGAAACGGTGGATTTCTAAATTTTGTTATAATAAAAGGCCATTTAATAAATTTAAATGGCCTTTTATTTTTGTAAATTATGATCCGGATAAAATTGTTCGACTACGCTCAGATTGACAACTATAAACTCTTTAAAAATTGAGAGATAATTCTTGTAAGCTTTGTGATTTGTGGTTTTCCCTCGTTGATAATGCGGATTTTACTTATTTAAGTTGTATCACCTTCATAATTGAAATATCTGCGAATAATATCAATAATTTAAGAAGATTTATTCAATCTTATTATCAGCTCTATATTTGATTATTCACCAGAACTGGAATAATACCTGATCTTCTCAACGATTTCTCCAAGGTCAAAAGGTTTTGGAATGAAATCTATTGCGCCGCTTTCTATCGCCGAATCTCCAAGACCACGGCTGGCAGACATTATAACGACAGGGATATTTTTGAATTCCTGGTGTTGTTTGATCATTTTGCAAATATCTCTGCCGTCTTCCCCGGAAAGCCACATATCCATCAGGATCACATCCGGCTTGGTAGATGTTTCCAGCAAGGAATTGAACATATCGCTTCCGCGTTCATAATTAGAAACTTCGAAGCCTTCCATATTGAGCATCAGCTTGACTGAGTCCAGAATGGCCGGACTGTCATCCACAACTATTATTTTTTTTGATGTTGACATTGTAAATTAGATTATTAATTTGATCTGTGTTTTTTAGGAATCTCGAAACAAAACTCTGATCCTTTTCCTTCGATAGAGTTTACAAAAATCCTGCCACCGCTTCGTTTGATAATCTCAGATGATATATAAAGCCCGAGTCCGAGCCCCGGAAATGTGTGTTCTTTGCTCCCGCTCACCCTGTAATACTGTTCAAACACTTTGTCCTTTTTATCGGCCGGAATGCCGATTCCGAAGTCTCTTACGGAGAATAGCACACAGTCTTCATCGGTAGCTTTTGCAGAAATATGAATTTTGTCAGAATCCGGAGAATATTTTATAGCGTTGCCAATGAGATTGCTCATGACCTGAGAAATCCGGTGACGGTCACCATAGATGTTTCCGATTTTTTCAGAATCGACATAGATTTTATGGCTGGTGCTCATTTGCTGCTCGGTAACAATTTCCTGGACAAGCTCATCAAAGTCAAAATCTGATTTGTTAAGAAGTATTTTTCCGTTTTGTATTTTGGTGACATCTAAAAGGTCATTAACCAGGCTTGTAAGCTTGTTGATCTGGTCGTCCATTTTTTTTGCAACATCGGCGTTCTTATCGTCATTCTGTTTTCTGAGATTTTTTTCCAGGAACTGGGAGTAAAGCTTAAGGCTTGTAAGCGGCGTTTTCAGCTCATGACTGGCAATCCCTAAGAAATTATCCTTCTGCTGTTGGAATTGCTTAAAATCATTGATATCCGTGCAGGTTCCTATCCATTGTATCACCTCATTATCAGCATCTTTTACAGGAATTGCACGGCCGAGAAACCAACGGTAGGCATCTTCGGCAGATCGGTCCCGGAACTGGTATTCTATCTCGTAATTGGTTTTATTGGCTTTGCTGGACGTCCAGAGTTCCTGAGCCCGTTGCTGGTCATCCGGATGAAGGATCTTTTTTGTTGCGCTTTCCCGGCTGTCGACACCTTCAAAACCAGTGTAGTCATACCATCTTTTATTATAGTAATCGATGTTTCCGTCTTTGTCCGCAGTCCAGACAATAATGGGCAGGCTGTCCGCAAGGTTTCGGTACTTCTCTTCATTGGTTTTCAGCTGCTTCTTGGTAAGCACCATTTCGGTGACATCCGTTGCAAAATTAAGGATCGCATACACTTCACCCTTTTCATTGAAAAGTGGTTTGTAAGAAAAGTTATAATATGAGGTCTGCAGTTCGCCGTTTCTTTCTAGAAAGACTTCATCTTCTGTTGCAGAGTAAGTTTTCCCGGTTTTAAAGATATCTTTCAGGATATCTAGAAAAGGCTGGCCTTTAAGCTCAGGAAGGGCATCTTCCAGCTTCATTCCTATAACACTTTCATTCTTTCCCCAGGTTTTGATCATGGTATTGTTGGCAACATCAATGATGAGATCTTTTCCTTTATAAAGCGCAATGGCATAGTCAGATTCCTTGATCAGTTTTTCAAAGGTATATTCCGTTTCCGCCAGTTTTTTCTCTGCAAAAACCTGATCGGTTACTTCAGTCGCCACCACGCTGATGCCCAGGATTTCTGTTTCGTCGTCATTATAAATCGGCGCATAGATAAAATCGAAATAACATTCTTCCCGCTCACCGTTCCTCACCAGGTAGCATAATTCTTTATAGCCTTTGTAAGGCGTTCCCGTTGTCCGGACTTTGGAGAGGATGTCCATAAAAGGCTGCCCTTCCAGTTCCGGCAAAGCATCAATTAATCTGGAGCCGATGATTTCGGCAGGTTTCCCCCAGAGCTGTAACATCTGCGGATTGGCAACTCTAATGTGAAATTCATCACCCATCAGCATAGACATAGCTACAGGTGCCTGTGTAAGTAATAATGCCAGTGATTCCTGTGAAATATTTGACCTAATGAAATTCTTCATTTTTGTAGCTAATCAGTTTATAATTATTTATTTGAAAATTTCTGTTTTCCGATAAGCAGTTCAAAGAATAACCTGAAATCGGAAATAAGCGACCAGAACGGATACCTGAACGTTGCGGGTTTATTCTTTTCGAAAACAGCGTGGCTGAACCAGGCAAATCCGTAGCCAAAAATAGGGCAGTACCAGAGAAATCTTTCTTTTCCCGATTTTATAACGTAGAAAATAACCGCAAAAACCAGCAAAATCCCGACAAAGTGGAATATTCTGGTCAGCGGTTTGTTGTGTTCTGTAAGATAAAATTGATAAAAATCTTTATAGTTGGTAATTTTTCTTTCAGATTCCATTTTTTTTGTGATTTAGTTTGCTGTTCTTATAGCCATATAGGAAATAAATTACCAAACCTATAGCAAACCATAGTCCAAACCAGAACCAGTTGTCGTGACTCATCCCCGTCAGCAGGTACAGACAGGAACTCAGACCGATCAATGGAATCAGGGAAAGATTTTTGAGAAAGGCTAATGCACACAGCATCAGATTAACAATAATAAAAACAATAATAGCAAGGCGAAATTCACCTTCATTTGGATCAGTGATATTAGAAAGATTATGAAAAAAATCAGGTTGATAAAAATAGAAAAATACGAGTCCTCCAATAAAAATTAAAGGAAAAAGCAGCTTTCCGTTCACATAAGGTAAATGAAATCTTCCTTTCAGCTTTTCTTTATTCGGAAGCAGTAGCACGCCGCCGCAAACCAGTACAAAGGCGAAAATGGTTCCGATGCTGGTAAAATCCAGAATAAAAGATTTATCTGTAAATAAAATAGGAATTCCGACTACAATCCCGGTAACAATGGTTGCAAAAGAAGGAACCTTGTTTTTACTGTGCACTTCCTGGAATTTCTTAGGAAGAAGCCCGTCCCTGGACATCGCCATCCAGATTCTCGGCTGTCCCATCTGGAAAACCAGAAGAACGGTTGTAATAGCTACAATGGCAATTAAAGAGACAATGAATTCCATCCAAGGAAGATTGAGATTACTCTTATCAAATACGAAGGATAACGGGTCACCGATGCCGTCAAATTTCCTGTAATCTACCAGTCCTGTTAACGTTAATGTCAGAACAATATAAATCACGGTACAAAGTCCCAATGAAATCAGCATGCCTTTTGGAAGGTCCTTCTGAGGATTTTTGGTTTCTTCTGAGAGAACGGAAATGGCATCAAAGCCAATGTAAGCAAAGAAAACGCCTGATACTGCAGACATTACACCTGCAAATCCATTCGGCATAAAAGAAGGTTCCGAGGTCACGGAGCTTGCCGGAAACCAGTTCCCGGTGTTCACATAAGCCACTCCCACAGCGATAACTAAGAGAATCACGAATAACTTCAGAATAACAAAAAAGTTATTAAAGTTCTTACTTTCCCTGATGCCCTGATAACAAAGCCAGGTAATTAAGCCATTGATGACCAAAGCAGGAATATCGACAATGACCCTGAGGTTCCCAATCATCGGTGCTGATTTCCATGCATTGATTAGCTCTGTATTAGTGGAATGATTGAGAAAAGCTTTTTTAGCTTCGGTATAGCTGCAGGTAAAATAATCCGGAATATGAACCCCGATTCTTGCCATAAAGCTGGTAAAATAATCGGACCACGAAAATGCAACGTAGATGTTTCCGAAAGAATATTCCATAATCAACGCCCAGCCGATAACCCAGGCTATGAGTTCCCCGAAACTGGCGTAGGCATAGGTGTAAGCACTTCCGGCAGTAGGGATCCTGCTTGCAAATTCGGCGTAGCAAAGTGCCGTAAAAGCACAGGCAAAACCACAGATCAGATATAAAACAATAACGCCCGGACCGCCGCGGAAGATGGCTTCTCCCAGACTGCTGAAGCTTCCTGCCCCGATAATGGCGGCAATACCAAAAAATACAATATCCCAGGTGCCTAAAACCCGGTTCAGTTGCCCGTTGTCCGTATTTTCTGCGTAATGTTTTCTTCTGAAAAGTGAATTCATATGAGGTTAAAATTAATGAAAGAAACAAATGTAATAAAATTTTGATGTTTTTAACATGGACTTAAAAAAATAAGATGGGTTTCGCTCAATTATTAGCTTCTGAAATGTGCTTTTATTTTTTGTTTTGCAATAACCTAAAAAACCGGAAAACCAAAGCATATGTTATCAGGGGATGTGTATTAAATTCATTAAAAATAAAAGCAGATAAAATAAAATATTGAATAATTGCGTTATTCGGGAAAATGCAATCTGGAATATTTAAACATTCCTGAGAAAAAACTAAAAATGATGAAAACAAAAAACCTGGCATCCGCCTTTCAGGAAGATCTCTATCTGTCACTGCTGTATGAAATCAAAAATTATGTAGCGGGCTCAAACCGTGTTCAACCCCAAAAACAGATCCTGGATTCTGCTGACCTTAAGCAGGAGTTTAATCTGAGTGACAGTACCATCTACCGCTGGCGCCGGGATGGTAAAATTAAATTCATAAAGATTGGCGGTAAGTATTACTATTCCCGGAAATCCATAGAAGCTCTGCTGATGTAACAGTCGGAGAGCATCATCTGTATGCTTTAAACCATAAAGCCACAAAAGGTCGTCCTTGTTTCGAAAATTAGCAGGTTGTCATCCAGAGCAGCGTAGAAGGATTTTATCTGCGCAATTTTCATCATCTGCGAGAGAAAAACCACAAAGGCACAAAAGCTTTCACAAGGATCACAAGAATGATCTCATCATTTTCAAAAGTCAGCCGCTGTTATCATGAGCGGAGTCGAAGGATTTTATCTGCGCAATTTTCATCATCTGAGAAAGACAAACCACAAAGGTACAAAAGCACTCACAAGGCTCACAAAAATGATCTCATCATTTTCAAAAGTCAGCTGCTGTGATCCAGAGCGTAGTCGAAGTGTTTATTTGCGTTATCTCCATAATTTGCGAGAAAATTAACCACAAAGGCACAAAAGCTTTCACAAGGATCACAAAAATGATCTCATAATTTTCAAAAAATCAGCCGCTATCATCCTGAGCGTAGTCGAAGGATTTTATCTGCGCAATTTCCATCATCTGAGAGAGAAAAACCACAAAGGCACAAAAGCTTTAAAAGGATCATAAGAATGATCTCATCATTTTCAAAAGTCAGCCGCTGTTATCCAGAGCGGAGTCGAAGTGTTTATTTGCGTTATCTCCATAATTTGCGAGAAAATTAACCACAAAGCCAAAAAAGCTTTCACAAGGATCACAAGAATGATCTCATCATTTTCAAAAATCAGCTACTGTTATCCTGAGCAGCGTCGAAGGATTTTATCTGCGTTATCTCCATAATCTGCGAGAAAATTAACCACAAAGGCACAAAAGCTTTCACAAGGCTCACAAAAATGATCTCATCATTTTCAAAAGTCAGCCGCTGTCATCCTGAGCAGCGCCAAAGGGTCTTATCCGTTTTTAGCAATCATTTTCCCATCATTCTCCCACAATCCTTCCGAAGTTCTTCGGAAAAAACATCTTTTTTCCGAAGAAGACCCGAAGAAACCCCGGCCATGCCCCGAAGAAATGCCAACGATACCCGGTCAAAACCAGTCAAAACCGGTCAAACCCCGTCACGGGTATACAGGCTTTGGATTTGTGCTTTAGCTTTGTCCCACTAATTTTAAAAAATCATTATTATGGCAACATTAAACAAAGGAATCCTTGGTGGATTCTCCGGTAAAGTAGGAACAGTAGTAGGCGCCAACTGGCGTGGTCTGGACATCATCCGCAGCCGTCCTAAGAACGCCAAACGCAACCCGACGGAAAAGCAGCTGGAGCAGCAGATGAAGTTTAAGCTGGCTATCAGTTTTCTGCAACCGATCAAAAACATCCAGTCCCGCTTCTTCGGATTGGGAAATGGCGTGAAATCCCGGGTGAACCTGGCGGTGTCTTACACCATCAGCACGGCCATTCAGATGGTAGCAGGTCTCCCGGAACTGATCTTTAACAAGGTGCTGATCACCCGTGGCGAACTCACCAGTTTCAAGAACGCAGTGCTCACGACGCAGCCCGGCGGTGTGCTGCACCTGGAGTGGGAGGACAACAGCACGCAGGGTGATGCCGCTCCTACAGACCAGGTCAGCATCGTGTGCTACTGCGAAGAGCTGAATAACTGGGAGGTCTTTGAGGGCATCGTGATGCGCTCCGACCTGATGGCCGATGTCACCCTGCCGGCCTACTGTCTCGGCAAAACGATGGAGGTCTATGCTTTCCTGAATAATGTGAAGCAGACGGCGGCCTCTACGAGTTTCTACCTCGGGCAGCATCTGGTGAAGTAACTGAGAATCCATCCGAAAGGATGGGTTTTTTTTGTGATAATGAGGATTACCGTAAAGGAATAAATTGGGTTTTTTGTTATATTTGGAATTAAAAACTAATTTATCATAATATATGGCAGATTTGTCTAGTTTTAATTTCCTTTGTGAGTCTTATCCTTCGTTATATAATCAAGCAAGACTAGCTGAAAGTTTGTATTACGTGGATGCAAGTTCTTGTATTTCAAAAGCCAGACTTTTTGGTGAAAAGCTTATTAAGTTAATTGCTGATTTGGAAGTTGAGAATCTGAATGGCAGAAATCAAGTGGAGTCTATTCAGTTCCTACAAAATAGAAATATATTTCCTGATGCAATAGGTAGTATATTTCATACTATCAGGAAATCTGGTAATAATGCTTCGCATAATGGAGAAAGTACCAAACAGGAAGCTCTCTTTATTCTTAAAAAATTATTTATCCTTTCAAGATGGTTCTATGAAACCTATGAAAATGATTATATTGAAATTAAAGACTACGAGCTTCCACAGGAACAATCAAAAGTTGAAACTGAAAAGTCCAATGAGAAACTAGCTGAATTAGCTGAACAAATCCAGGATTATCAAAATAAGATTAAAATCTTAAATCAATCGAAACAGAATATTAACTCAAGAAGGGCAAAATCTATAGAATCTGCAAACCGGATTGACTGGAGTGAACAAGAAACGCGTTTGGAGTTAATTGATAAACAATTGAGAGATGCAGGGTGGGAATGTGATACTGTAAATATCAATTATAAATACCATAAAACACTTCCGCAAAAAGGAAAAAATATTGCCATAGCAGAATGGCCGTGTGGTAGTAAATATGCGGACTATGCTTTGTTCATAGGTCTTGAGTTGTACGGACTGGTAGAAGCTAAGAAGTACGGGCTTGATATTTCAACTGATTTGCGACAATCTAAAGTGTATGCAGAGAAACTCTCAGCTAATGATAGTTTTCAGATTTTAGGTGAGTGGGAGAACTACAAAGCACCTTTCCTTTTTTCGACCAATGGCAGAAAATATCTTGAACAAATTAAAACCAAAAGCGGTATTTGGTTTCAGGATATTAGAATCAATACCAACAATGGTTATCCTTTACGTGGATGGTTATCACCAGATGGATTGAAAGAAATCTATAAGCGTGATGCAGTAGCCGCTAATCAAAAATTAGAAGACAGCGATTATGATTATCTGAGCTCACCGCAAGGTCTGAGTCTACGTGATTACCAAATAGAAGCGATCAAATCCGTTGAAAATAAACTAATTGAACAGCCACAAGACAGAAGAGCTTTGCTGGTAATGGCTACGGGAACGGGAAAAACCAGAACAATCAATGGTTTGATTTATCGTCTAATAAAAGCTGACCGTTTTAAAAGAATTCTTTTTTTAACAGACAGAACGTTGCTTGCTTCGCAGGCAAAAGATAGCATCAAAGAAAATAAAGTGGTAGGACAGTTGTCGTTTGGAGATATTTATAAATTCGAAGATACTGCAGTAACAAAGCCTGATTTTGGAACAAGGCTTCATTTTGCGACCGTTCAGAGTATGGTAAAGCGATTGTTTTATTCCACAGATCCACCTTTAACTGTTGACACCTATGACTGTGTGATTGTAGATGAGGCACACAGAGGGTATCAGTTGGACAAAGAAATGAACGAAGATGATTTCGGAATAAGGAGTGAGGATGATTATGTAGCACAATACCGAAAAGTGCTGGATTATTTTGATGCCTTTAAAATCGGAATGACAGCAACGCCTGCTCTTCATACCAAAGAAATATTTGGTGACTCTGTTTTTGATTACTCATACCGACAAGCTGTAATTGATGGTAACTTGGTTGACCATGAACCTCCTTATAATATTTCTACCAATCTTAATTCTGAAGGCATTAAATGGGAAAAAGGGGAGAAGCCACAAGCTTATGATGCTGAAACAGGAGAAATCACAGAATTGGAAGCACTGGATGATGAGCTTAAATTTGATGTAGAGCATTTTAACAAACAGGTTCTTAATGATAATTTCAACAGAACAGTTGTCAAATATTTAGCAGAAAATTTAGATCCCAATGGTAATGAAAAGACGTTAATTTTTGCAGCGAGAGACAGCCATGCTGATACTATTTTGCATATGCTAAAAGAAGAGTTCTATAACATAGGTGTAGAAGTGCACAACAAAGCGATTGAAAAAATTACCGGAAGTGTTTACGAGAATGCACAGCTGACAAGAGATTTTAAAAACGAAAGATATCCAAACATTGTTATTACAGTTGATCTGTTGAGTACAGGTATAGATATTCCATCGATTTGTAATATTGTTTTTATGCGCCGAGTTCGCTCCCGTATTCTGTATGAGCAGATGCTGGGAAGAGCCACCCGTCTATGTCCTGAAATAGGTAAAGAGGCTTTTAGAATTTATGATGCGGTGAGGTTATACGAAGCACTTCAGGATTATACCCAGATGCAGACGGTTTCTAATCCATCTTACAGTTTCGAGCAATTGGTTGAGGAAACAGAAAGAATTACAAATGAACAGAGGTTAAACAGTCAAATAGAACAAATTGTTGCCAAGCTACAACGCAAGGCTAAGTTAGTTAAAGCTGAGCAGCAGGAGCATATCCAACTTCATACAGATGGAAAATCAATTGCGGAATTAATTGCAGACCTTAAAAATACACCCAGTTCCGAAATAAAACGAAAAGTAGAGCAACTCAGCTCACTTTGGAACTATCTGGATAACAAAGTCTATAATAAGTACACACAAGTCTATTCCACCCACAAAGATTCTATTAGAGAAGTGACGCGTGGCTATGGAAATGCAGAAAAGCCAGAAGATTATATTGAAGGCTTTAAGAAATTCATTGCAGAAAACATCAACGCCATTGCAGCGATTAATATCATTTGTAATAAGCCACAAGAACTAGACCGTAAGTCCTTGAAAGAACTTAAGTTGATTCTAGATGAAAAAGGTTATAATGAAATATCTCTCAATACGGCTTGGAAATCTGCAAAAAATATAGACATTGCAGCAGATATTATTGCATACATCAGAACACTCTCTATGGGTGTTGACCTTATTTCACCACAAGAACGTGTGAAAAATGCCATTAGTAAGATTAAATCAAGCAGAGACTGGAATATTCATCAGTTGAAATGGATTGACCGTTTTGAAAAGCAGTTGCTTGCTGAAAGCATTTTAACCAAGAAAGATCTTGATTTGAAACCGTTCTTAGATGAAGGAGGTTTTAAGAAAATTGATAAGATTTTTAATAATGAATTGGAGGACTTGATTATTGGGTTGAATAACGATTTATATTCTGCATAATGACGAATTTTTCAGAAGAAATAATTGAAAGATTAAGAGGTCTTGTCATTACTTATGAAAAGGCAGACAGTCCGGAAGACCGAAAAAAAGCTAGACGCGAAATGCAGAAGCTTGATTTTCGTATGACTGACTTTAATATAAAGAATATAACCTCTTCTGATTTTGATAGATTAATTTCAAGCGGAAAAATAAAAGTCATTTCTAACATCGCTAATTCAAAAATTGATAGTACAATAAAACATGAATTTCAGGAGGTTTCTACTTCAGTTTTAAATTTATTAAATGCCAAATATTCTGTTATCGATCATCATTTTATAAATGGATTGAACTTTTATGGATTATACTGTTTAAGATTAAAACAGAAATGTTTATTACCAAAACCCTTTCAACAGTTTCTATCTGAGAGAAAGCATCAAATTATATATGTTGGTAAAGCAGAAGGGCAAACACTTAGAGATCGATTAAATCAAGAACTTTATGCAAAAGGTCACGGAACTTTTTTCAGAAGTATTGGGGCAGTCTTAGGATACCTACCAGAGGCATGCTCATTAAACGGAATGTCAAATCAAAATAATTACAAATTTATAAAGGAAGACCAAAAGAAAATTATTCTTTGGATCGAAAATAATTTAGAGATTGCTGTTTTTAAAACGAGCAATTTTGAAGAAGAAAAATACTTAATTTGCAAACTTAAACCCTTGCTGAATGATAGTCACAATCCTCTTGCATTAGCGGAGCTGAGAATGGCAAAAGACAAATGCAGAATAACAGCAAGAAACAAATAATATATGAGCGCACAGGAAATAGCCAATAAACTTTGGAATCTTTGTAACGTACTTCGTGATGATGGGGTGACATATCACCAATATCTTAACGAACTGACTTACATCCTTTTTCTTAAACTTTCGGAAGTGAAAGGTTTTGCAGAGCAAATCCCTGAAGAGTATCGATGGGCAAAGTTTACAGAAGAAACTGATAATGTTGAGGCTTTCAGATTATATCGTGAATTTTTGGCTACTGTAAGTAGTAAAACTGACAGCGCATCCATCAAAGATATTTATACCAATGCTTCTACTACGCTAACGAAGCCTGTCAACTTTAATACTTTGGTAAAAGCAATAGACGACTTAGATTGGTACGAAGAATCTGACCGTGATGTGATGGGAGACATCTATGAAAGTCTTTTGGAGAAAAATGCAGGAGAAAAGAAAAGCGGGGCAGGGCAGTATTTTACACCTCGTCCCTTAATCAATGTAATGGTGAAACTAATGGCTCCTAAATTGGGTGAAAAATGGAACGATCCCGCTTGTGGAACTTTTGGGTTTATGATTTCGGCAGACCATTATTTGAAAGAAAAATACGATTACCGTTATACACTGTCAGCTGACCAAATAAAATTTCAGGAAGAGAAAGCCTTTTCAGGGGTTGAACTGGTGGGTGATGCACACCGTTTGGCGTTGATGAATGCCCGACTTCACGGGATGGAAAGTACCATCTATCTCGGTGATACTTTAACCAGTTTGGGAGAAAACCTGAAAGGCTACAACGGCGTATTGGCCAACCCGCCTTTTGGAACTAAAAAAGGAGGTGAAAAGCCTACCAGAAATGACCTTAAATATGTATCAAGCAACAAACAGCTCAATTTCTTACAGCATATCTACCGAAGTTTGATTACCGACGGAACAGGCCGTGCCGCGGTGGTTTTACCAGATAATGTTTTGTTTGAAGATGGCGACGGACAGCGCATCCGTAAAGACCTGATGGAAAAATGTAATTTGCACACCATTTTGCGTTTGCCTACGGGGATTTTCTATGCTGCAGGCGTGAAAACCAATGTCCTGTTTTTTACCCGAGGCAAAAATGATGAAGCAAATACCCAAAACGTCTGGTTCTACGATATGCGTACCAATATGCCGAGTTTTGGAAAACGTACCCCTTTTACCGAAAAAGCTTTTGAAGATTTTATTACTGCTTATACCGGAGGCATTGGAGCAGACCAAGTCTTGAAAAACTATGAAGCCGAAATAAATGATGAGAAAAGAAAAACCATTACTGATGAAAGATGGCAGTGCATCTCTCTGGAAGAAATAGAAAAGAAAAACTACAGCCTCGATTTGGGATTGATTGCCGACAGTAGCCTGAGCAACAGCGAAGATCTGGGAGAACCGATTGATATTGCCAAAGACGCTTTAGCAGAACTGCAAAGCATTACCGAGCAACTGAATGCAATGATAAAAGAATTGAATTGATGGAGAAAGAATTGCCAAAGAATTGGGTAACGGCTGAGTTGAATCAAATATTTTCTTATGTAATTGGAGGAGATTGGGGGAAAGATATTCTTTTTGATAATGATGACTATGTTGAAGCTTTATGTATTAGAGGAAGTGAAATAAAAAATTGGAATCGAGATAAAGGTTCGACAGCGTCATTACGTAAAATTAAAAAATCAAGTCTTAATTCGAGAAAATTAGAATTTGGTGATATTCTTTTAGAAATTTCGGGTGGTGGTCCAGAACAGCCAGTTGGAAGAACTGTAATTGTGGACGATGAAGCTTTGAATTATGAAAAAGAAACGGATAAAGTTTGTACTAATTTTTTGAGATTAGTAAGAGTTGATAAAAAGTTAAATAGCTTTTATGTCAATCATTATCTTCAATATTTTTATCATTTAGGCGAAATTGTAAAATATCAAGGCGGAAGTAATAATCTTCGAAATTTAAAATACAAAGAATATGAAACCATTTCAATTCCTCTTCCCCCACTATCCGAGCAAAACCGTATTGTAGAAAAGCTGGATCGGTTGTTTGGGCAGTTGGAAGTGATAAAAACCTCAATGGAGAAAATCCCGGTTTTGTTGAAGAACTTTCGTCAGCAGGTTTTGACGCAGGCGGTGACGGGGAAATTGACGGAGGAATGGATAGAGGGAAAAGAGTTGGAGAATTGGAGAGAAACAAAACTGTCTATAATTGCAGATATAATCGATCCACATCCCAGTCATAGAACTCCTTCTGAAGTACATAATGGAATACCATATATTGGTATTGGAGATATTGATAAAAATGGAGATATTGATTTTACAAACGCAAGAAAAGTTAGTGAAAATATTCTAAATGAACATTTAAATAGATATACTTTAAGGGATGGTGATTTTATATTTGGAAAAATTGGTACTATTGGTAGACCAATTATTATCCCATCTATACAAAATTATACACTTTCTGCAAATGTAATTTTAATAAAGCCTCGTTTAGATGTAGTGAATTCAAAGTTCCTATTTTATTATTTGGATAGTCCAGTTTTATTACAATTGATAAAAGCGGATACAAAGTCAACTTCTCAACCTGCTTATGGTATTAAAAAGATGAGAGAGCAGATAGTTCCACTTCCTTCAACAAAGGAACAACAAGAAATCGTTTCCCGTGTAGAAAGTCTGTTCGCCAAAGCAGATGCCATAGAAGAAAAATACAAAAACCTAAAAGCCAAAATAGAAACTTTGCCACAAACCATTTTGCACAAAGCTTTCAAAGGCGAGCTGAGCGAGCAGTTGGAGACTGATGGCGATGCCAGAGATTTGCTGGAGGAGATTTTGGCGTTGAAGAATGGTAAGAAACCTAAAAAAAATGTTGCTAAAAAGTATGTAAAGCCAGATGAGATTTTAAGAATTGTTGCGGAAGAAAGTCTATCTTATCCCACTTTATCCACAAGAGACAAAAAAGTTCAGCGCAAGATGTTGGCAACACATATTATCAACCAGTCATTAGAAGATAAGTCTTTCGGTAAAACTAAGTTTGAGAAATTACTTCACTTGATAGAGTGCCACGTTCTGCAGAGAGATCTCAATCAGAATTATTCGGTTCAGGCAGCCGGACCTTACGATGGAGGTTTTACTAAAACTTTTTGGGATGAAGTTTTAAAGTCTAAATGGTTTGCTTTTGAACAGCAAGGAACTTTGAAAAGAATAGTCAGTGGAGAAAATCAGAACAAATCGGTAAAAGAATATGGTTACTTTTCGAATGAAGAAAAACAAAAGATCAATGATTTCATAGCAATATTTGAGAACACTAACTATGAAAGACCAGAAATTGTCTCTACCCTGTATGCTGTTTGGAATAATAGAATCAAAAGGAATGAAGCTATTACAGACCATTTATTGAAAGAGGATTTCTTAAACTGGGATCCGGGTAAAGCAAAATATAAGGATAGACTTGATAAGGCTTTGGAGTGGATGCGTGAGAATGGTATTGTGCCTAATGGTTGGGGGAATGAAATAAAAAGGTCGAAGAGAAAATGAAATAAAAACTAATATATTAATTTAAAACTAAAAACTATGAACTATTGGAAACTAGGATGTCGGTGGTATTCCGATGCACCTCTATTTTTTGATTATCTTCTACAAAAAAGAATTGTAGTTAGTTGGACGGATAAAAAATATGATATTAATGATATTATTCTTTTAACTGATGGTTTTACAGCACTTGGAATTGCAAAAGTAAAATCCTTACCAATGTCAATTGCTGATTTACCAATCTATGCAAACGATTTTGAAAAACTTGAGATACCACATAAGGATGAAAATCTATTAGTGTTTAATGCAGAATTTTTTAAGTTTGATGAAAGTGATCAATTCATATATCAACTTCAACCAGGAATTAGAAAAATACAAAAGCAAGAGATAATAGATGTTATTAATAAATTAATAATGCGTAATGAAACAATGGCACAAATAGAAGATAAAATAGAAATCCTTAACTATAAAAAACAAATCATCTTACAAGGTCCTCCTGGAACTGGTAAAACTAAATTGGCTAAGGAAATAGCTCTTAAGATGATAGGAACTAATGGAAATGTTAATTTACATAATTATTTGAAAAAAGGTTTGTCAATTCCTAATGCAAGTGGAGCACAAGACTATTATCTGTTAGAAAAAGTAACGAACAATAGCGTTGAACTTTCATCTGAAAGAGCGACAAAAAAATGGTCAGCATCATTCAATAAAATTCAGGAAAAACTATTACAACTGCAACGTGGGGAAACTCCGAAAAACACAGGTGGGGATGATCCTTATGTCCTTGCTGTCGCAAAGTATATTTTTACAAATATTTCTAATGCTGTTAATGTGTTAGAGAATAATGAGCAATTTAAATTGATTCAATTTCATCCAAGCTATACCTATGAAGATTTTGTAAGAGGTATTGTAGCAGAATCAAACGGAGACAGAATTGAATATAAAAATATAAATAAAACAATAGGCAAGTTTGCTAAAGTTGCATTAGATAATTTTTTAGATTCTAAAAAAGACATTGGCGAACTTTCCTTAGAAAAATGGATTGAAGATCAATTTAATCAATTTACAGATAAAATTTCAGAAACATTAGAGCAGACCAAAATACCATTATCAGATAATGTAGATTTAGTAGACCTGATGGATGATGCTTTTCTATACATTGGTGAAAACTGGAAAGGATATGAACATAGAATGAGTTTTAAAGATATTAAAAAAGCTTATTTAGATAATAATCTTACCAGACAGGATATTGTAAAAAATCAAAATTTATCGGGTTCTGCAAGACAACATGCAACTTATTATATAGTAGTTTTAAAGATGTTTAGAGAGTTTTTGAGTGGTAAAAGTGTTCCTGCAAATCAAACTAAAATTAATGAAAAAAAATATATTCTTGTAATTGATGAAATAAACCGCGCTAATCTTTCTTCAGTTTTAGGGGAGTTAATTTATGCTTTAGAGTACAGAGGAAAAGGCTTAGATAGTATGTACGAAGTAGATGGTGAACAAAAAATCATTTTACCGGAAAATCTCTACATCATCGGTACTATGAACACAGCAGACAGAAGTGTAGGACATATCGATTACGCCATCAGAAGAAGGTTTGCATTTGTAGAGGTTTTGCCAGAAAAACTGGAAGATACAGAAGATATATTTTTTAATACTCCTGACTTCGTAGAAGTTGCAAAATTATTTATTAAAGTTGGAGAGGATGGGGTAATCAATTTTGAAAATGCGGAAGATTCAGATTTCCTTGCTAATGATTTTTCTTCGAAAGATGTGGCTTTAGGTCATAGTTATTTCATTGCGGACAGGAAAAAGATATCAGAAGAAGAAAAAGACAATTTTTTCAAAATGAAGATGAAGTATGAGGTAATTCCTATTCTTAATGAATACCTTAGAGACGGAGTTTTTAATGAATCTGCAACCGCAAAAATCAAAGACATTGAACAACGCTTTGCCTAAGCTCATAAGGCTTTACGAACATTGGGAGCATACTGAAGAATTCCTTGAAATTGAGAAGAGCCTCTACTTCAGGAAAGATAACAGATGTTCTGTATTTCAGTATGAGAATATAAAAGAAAATAATGTTGAGAAATGCAAGATAAAAGCCAATTACTATATTGGAGTTGGAACGATTTCCAATAACCATCATATTTTTGTTTCTCCAAAAGTAAATAATAGACTTTTGGAAAGTATTCAGGAAAATTTAGATGATGTAGATGTTGACCACACAGCAAAAGCAAAAATTGAAAGTAAAGAAGAAGTAAATTCATTACCGGAAGTAGATGTGGTAAAAATGCTTTCAGAAATAATAAAGCTTCCTGATGCAACCAAAGAAATATCTGAGCTTCTGGATATAGATTGGGATGCTCCCGAAATAGAAGTAGAGCATTTGGACAATGATTATTTATCACCTTTTTTGGTCGTACAGTTCATACATTTAATGAAAACAATCGTCAAGAAAGGACTGAAGAAATCATATTATACCGTAGAAGAAAATTTAAACAGCAGGATAAAAGGTAAAATTTTAGTTCCTAAAACAATTAAATTAAACCACCTTAAAAATAAAGTTACAAATACTTTTTGCAAATATCAGGAGTTTGGTTTTAATAGTATTGAAAACCGGTTTTTAAAAAAGGTACTGGAATTTGTAAACAATTACTTATCAACAAATAAAGAACTGTTATCATCCGTTAACTCAGAAATCCGGAACAGTATAAACTATATCTCTTCTGCATTCGAATTGATTAGTCCGCTGGAAAATATCAAAGAAATAAAAAGTGTAAAGCATAATAAATTCTATAAAGAATACAAAGATGCAATCCATTTAGGGGATCTCATTTTAAAAAACTTTTCCTATTCAATCACAAAATCTAATAAAGCCAGAAAAAAAACACCGCCTTATTGGATTGATATGAGCCGTTTGTTTGAGTTATATGCGTATAAAAGATTGTTGGAAAATGAAGCTTACAGAAAGATTAAATACCATTGGAAAACATTTGGAAACGAAGTGGATTTTATAGGTTTTTATAATAATCCTGAAAAAGGTAATGAAATACCAGTTATTATAGATGCTAAATATAAGTTACATTATGAAAACAGCAAAGAGCATCAGGATATGAGACAGGTTGCGGGTTATGCGCGCTTGAAGAAAGTTTATCATCACTTTTCGGATAAAGTTAAAAATTCAGATATAATAGATTGTTTAATTATCTATCCAACTCTGAATAACGAAACTGAATTACAAATTTCTGAAATAAAAGCATATCAGAATATCTATAAAATGGGAATTTGCTTGCCGATTAAATATTATAACAGAGATCCTCAATAATTGATTTTAATAATTAAATAAGCAATAGCTAGGATGCCCCAAACCTGCTATATCATTATACTTAAAAACAAGAGTAGATAAATTCCCTGCTCTCGTTTATTTTTGAAGCAAAGAGATAGCTTAAATAATTGAGAATCATAACAGGTGTATTAAAATTAGTGATGAAAAGAATCAATCAAAAGTAAATATAAATTGAGATGACAAATTACATTTAATCAAATAAGCTGCCCACAAATAATATCTTTTCGCTATTTTCGTTGAAAAAGGAACAACCTTTGTTGAAGCTCTGGCTTTGACAAGCGTTTTGTCAGTCCGAGATTCTCAAAGACTTTCAAACATATTTAAGAAAATTCAATTAAAATGAATTCAAAAAAAATATTATTAACGTCGCTCATTTCCCTTTATGGGATTTCCGAAGCGCAGCAATCTCAATATTTTACCCAGAAAGAAGACTATCACTTTGGTCTGGCAGAGAATCTATACAACACCAAAGTTTACAACGCTTCCCAATATGAATATTCCAGCCAGTATTTTTACAACAAAAGCTTAAGCCAATCGAGGAAAGAAGCAGCATTGTTTTTCAGCAATGTGATTGGCGTGATTTTGCAGCAGCAATATGCGGAAGAAGGACTGAATTCTTTCATGAAGGAATATCCGAAGTCGGCTTATTTTGCGCAGGCCAACGGACCTTTGGCAGATTATTATTTGGCAAAAAAGGATTTTGAAAAAGCTTTGGAAACTTTGCAGAAAGTCAATCAATATCAATTGAGCAAAGAGGAAAACACACAGCATATTATGAAGCTGGGTTATGCCAAATTTATGACAGGCGATTCAGCCGGAGCCATTGAAGCTTTGGAAGAATCTTACAAAAATGCGGATGAAAACAGCAAGCCTGCCATTTCTTATATGTTGGGACATCTTTATTATGCTGATAAACAAAATGAAAATGCTTTTGTTTACTTTGACCAGATCAAGAATAATGAAGACTATGCACATCTTGTAAAACCTTATTACGTGCAGATGTATTATAATCAGAAGAATTATGATCTGGCAATTTCCGAAGGCAATAATATCCTGAACAACGGGAAAACGACTGCCTACGATACGGAAATCCACAAGATAGTTGGAGAAAGCTACTTTATGAAAGGCGATTATCAGTCGGCCTATCCGCACTTAAAGTTGTTCTTGGATAAGGAGCAAACGCCGTCCGAAACCGACCTTTACGAAATGGGATTTGTTTCTTCTCAGGTGAGGAAAAATGCCGAAGCTGTTGGCTATTATAATCAGTTGATTAACAGCCAGTCGCCACTCGCACAAAATGCTTATTACCAATTAGGGAACGCTTATTTACAAAATAATCAAAAACAGGAAGCTTTATCGGCTTATCGTAATGCGTCGCAGATGAATTATGATGCGAAAGTTCAGCAACTGGCTTTGGAACAATATGCAAAATTGAGTTATGAATTAGGCAATCCTTTTGAGAATTCATCCAAAGTAATTCAAAGGTATCTGGATAAATATCCAAACTCGAAAACTCAGGAAATGAGGTCGCTTCTGGTGAAGTCTTATTTGTATTCAGGCGATTATAAAGCCACTTTGGATGCGCTTTCAAAAGTGGATCAGAAAACCAATGAAATCAAAAAAATAGAGCAGGAAGTTTCTTATCTTTTGGGGTCTGAGGAATTTAATAAAGGAAATTTTGATGCCGCTGAAACTTATTTTAAGCGCAGCCTTCAATTCAATTTAAACAAAGAATTCTATAAGAAAGCGCAATATTGGCTGGGCCAGACCTATTACCAGAAAGGCGATTATAAATCTGCTATTGCGACTTATACCAAACTTGAAAACGAAACAGCAGAAGGCTTTCCGGAACGTGAACAGTTGGATTATGATTTGGGTTACGCTTATTTCAAATCCAAGGATTTTGCTTCTGCTCAGGAATATTTCAAGGAATATCTGAGATTCCCGAAACAGGAATTCAAAGCGGATGCGGAACTGCGTTTGGCTGATACGTATTACGCCAACAATCAACTGAATGAAGCTCTTGAAATCTATAATAAAACCGAAAATGCCAGCGATTATACCTTGTATCAGAAAGCTCTTGCATTAGGTTTCAAAGGCGATACGGTGGCGAAGATTTCCGAACTGAAAACATTGATTTCAAAATATCCGAATTCGGAATATGCGGATGATGCGAATTATGAAATTGCATCAGCTTATGCTCAGAATGATGATTTTAACAATTCTAATGCTTACTTTGATAAAGTTATTAAATCAAGTCCGGATAAAGATCTTGTCGCGAACTCCCAGATTTACAGAGCTCAGAATCTGACCGATCTGAATCAGAATGATAAAGCGATCTCGGAATTCCGGCAACTGGCGAATCAGTACAAAAATACAGCTTATTCCGACAAAATTGTTGCCGCCGCAAAACCTGCCTTCATCAAAAATGGCGATGTTGCAGGTTATGAACAGTTTGCAAAAGGTCTCAATGTGAATGTTTCCGGAACCGAAATCAGTGAAATCAATCTGAATCTGGCGCAGGAAAGTTTCAGCAGGAAAGATTATGCAAAAGCGGTTTCTTACTACGAAAAATATTTGGACCAAAGTCCAACCGGCGACAATCTTTTCAAAGCGCAATACGAGTTGGGCGAGAGTTATTATCAATTAAAACAAACGGATAAAGCATTGCTTCCATTACAGAATGTAGCCGATTTCCAGAATGATTATCAGCAGGAAGCGCAGGTTCGATTGGCTCAGATTTACCTGGCTCAGGATAAAGTGGCTGATGCAAAGAAATACCTGGAACAAAGTGCCAACTCAACTAATATTACGATTAAAAACTTCGCTTCTGTTGAATTGATGAAAATCTATGCGGATGAAAAGAACTTTGCTGAAGCTGAAAAATATGCTAATGCTGTGATTGCTAATTCGAAAAATTCAGCAGCAACTCTGGAACAGGCGAAAGTCATCAAAGCAAGAAGCCTGATGAATCAGGGCAAAGATAAGGATGCACAAACAGCTTACTCGGCTTTGGAAAAATCTTCCAACACAGAAGTTGCGGCAGAAGCTTTATACGCCAAAGCATTTTATCAGAATAAAGCAAAAGCTTTCAAATCGTCGAATGAAACCATTTTCAAATTGGCCAACAATTATGCTTCGGAAGAATATTGGGGCGCAAAAGCGTTGGTTATAATGGCGAAAAACTATCTGGCACTGAAAGATAATTACCAGGCAAGTTACACGGTAGACGAAATCATCAATAACTACGGCGATTTCCCGGAAATTGTGGCAGAAGCAAAAGAAGTGAAAGCGCAGATTAAAAAATAAGTAAAATGTTGGCTTTGTATTTTAATCGCAAAGTCGCAAAAAATTTAATAATAAAAGTTTTTAGAGACGCAAAGATTTTATCTCCGATAGAATTGTAGTTTAAGATTTGAATCTTTTTTTGCGACTTTTAAACGAATTTTGAATCCATACAAATTGCGCCTTTGCGATTAATTTGATTTTAAATAAAATTTAAATGAACAAACTAAAATATATCGCCGTTCTGGCATTTTTGGGAACAGTCGGAATCTCGGAATTAGGTGCTCAAATCAAAGAAGAGCAGTTGATTCTTAACAGGAAACGAGAACCGGAAGTCAAGAAAATCGAGAAGAAAAAAACATCCGTTGTTCAGGAAAAAAATTATCCGCCGGACAACAAGAAAAAGGAAGATTCACTCAATCTGAAATATGATATTGTGAATGTTCCGCCGGTTTCCGATTTTAAAACTACCGAAATCCAGGGCGAAGATATCTCTCCAAAATTCTCCAATGACTATCAATCCAATTATTTCAGGTTGGGTTATGGGAATTATGGAAAATTCCTGGCAGATGCTAATGTTTCAGGTAAGATCCAGGACAATGTAGAGATTGGAGCCGATGCGCATTATCTTTCCACAAGCGGTCTGAAAAAAGTTTACGATTGGGATTCCAAGCAGAACGAAGCCAAAATTGGTGTATTTTCCAATATCTACACAGAAACGGGGAAGTTTAATATTGATGCGAATTATGCTTTCAACAATTATAATTATTACGGGATTTATGCTTTGACGCCGATGAGTAATGATTTGGACTTGCAACAGAAGGTTAATAAATTCAGTGTGAATGGGTATTATGATCATTATTCCAACGATATTCTGAATGATGTCCGGGTAAAATCATATTTTCTTAGTGACCATTTTGATGCAAGTGAAAACTATGCGAATGTGGATGTCAATTTATCAAAGCACGATTTTGCGGTTTATAATAATATCACAGCCAATGGCGATTTGGGTCTGAGTCTGGAAACGGTGAATTCGAAATTTGACATTCTGAATAAGAATACCAATAATCAGTTCAATTTCACCTTATCGCCAAAAGTAACATTCTATAAAGGCGATTCTTATTTGTTGATCGGTTCTGATTTTAGTTTCCTTAATTCTAAAAACTCAAATAATGTAACCGAAGAATCAAAGAACAATAAATTCTACTGGTTTCCCAGAGCCGAAGTTCTGGTGGCTGCTGCAGATGAATTCAAGTTCTACGGCGGGATCAATGGCGGTTTGAAACTGAATACTTATGGTAATCTTCTGGACGAAAATCCTTTTCTGGTTTCTGATTTAGTTTTAACACCCACTGAAACCAAATACCATTTCTATTTCGGGATGAAAGGTGATGTGGACCAGACTTTCAAATACGATGTGAATGCAGGCTTCAGCAAAGTGAATAACGCTCAGTTTTTTTATAATAATAATTTGTTTGATTTCAATGTTAATGCAGAAAGGAAAGGTTACGATTTTGCAAATACTTTCAGTTCAGTCTATGACAACGGAACTTTGATGGAAGTTAAAGGTGATTTACAGGCTTTCCCGATGGAAAACCTGGTAGTAGATGCCGGTTTGCATTATATGAAGTATAATCTGGATAATCTGGAAGAAGTTTATTATAAACCTTTGGTGCAATTTAATCTCGGTGCAAAATATACGATGCTGGAGAAAAAACTGAACCTTGGTTTTAAAGCTTATTTCGTAACGGACAGAACGTCAAATTCTTATTCCATCACGCCAAGTGGTTTTAATCCTGACCAATATGCCTCTGTAGAAAATAAAAATGAAAAAGTTGGAGGATTTGCAGATTTAAACTTATCCGCAGAGTATAAAATTCACAAAAATTTCAGTATTTTTGCACTCGGAAATAATCTTCTGAATGCCAAGTACCAGAATTACCTGGGCTACAAAGTTTTGGGTGCGCAGTTTCTGGGCGGTGTGAAGATTATTTTTTAGAGTAGGAGAGTATGAGGATTGTAGAATTTGAGAGATTTGTCATCAACCTCAAAACACTCAAACACTTCAACTCATTAATGCTCGAACACAAAATGGCTTCGTAGTTCAACTGGATAGAATAACGGATTTCGGCTCCGTCGGTTGGGGGTTCGAATCCCTCCGAGGTCACAAAGCTGGCGAGATATTTTCTCACCAGCTTTTTTAATTAAAAAATGGGATATATTAAACAATAAATCCCATTTATAAAGTCGAAAAAGAAAATTACTCCTGCCAGTCAGCTTCTGTTCCCTGAGGTGCTGCACCGCCTTGTGCAACTGTAACTGGATTCTTCTCACGGTTGATGTGGTAGATATATGCCGCTACTTTTTCGGCATCTCTTCCGGTGATGATCCCTTCTTTAATAAATGCTTTCATAGCAGGGTTGTTAGGTGAGCCATTCTCCAGCATCCAGAAAACATTTTTGAACAGGCTTTTTTGCTTAATATTGATCCACGTATTGTCCGTGAGATTAGGACCAATACCTCCCTTAGCTCCCTGAGAATGGCAGGAGACACAATTCGTGTTAAATATCTGCTCACCTTCGGCAATATTATCGGCACTGTAAGATGCAGTTTCAATACTGACTGCAGGAGCGGTTTTTTCATAGTCTTTTATTGCTGCAGCCTGCAGTTTGGCTTCATTGATATATTCAGCGTCAGGATGAGCATAATCAGAGAATGCAAATGCCACAAGATAGATGACACAATATGTAATTGTGAAATAGAATAATCCCAGCCACCATTTTGGCAATGCATTATCCAGTTCGGTAATACCGTCGAAACCGTGGTCTATAAGCAAACTTTTCTCTTCACTGGCAGACTGCTTTTTGAATGCCGAGTTCCACAATTTTTTGAAATAAGGCGTAGCTTTATCTTCGAGATATTGTTTCTTTTCAAGATCATTCATAGCTCCGAACCTTGCATTTTCTACAAGATCACCTATAGAGCTAAGAATAAGAATCATCAGGGAAAGTATAACCATCAGCCCCCAAAAGGATGGTAAGGATGTATAATCTTTAGTATCTGATATTTCGAAAATGATAATGGATATAACTGCTGCTATGAAAATAGAAAGTAGGGTTCTTGGTCTCATTGCTTTAGGGTTTTAAATGATTTAATTAGCACTGGCGGTTTTGACATCTGTTGTTTTGATATCCGTGCCGAGACGTTGCAGATAAGCGATCATTGCAATAATTTCGCGCTGCTCAAGCGGGATGAAAGCGTTTCCTTTCAATTTTTTTTCATCCTGTATCTGTTTTTTCAGATCTCCTGCTTCGGAAAATATTCTTCCGGTTATAGCCGCAGCCTGATGGTCAGCCCACTGATCGGCAGAATCGATTTGAGCTTTTGTATATGGGATATTAAAGCTGTTTTTCATCAGTTTCAGCTTATCGGTCATTTGTGAACGGTTCAGCTTATTGGTAATCAGCCAAGGAAAACGTGGCATGATGGAGCCGGCAGATGTAATTCTCGGGTTGTACATATGTTTAAAATGCCAGGAGTCCGGGTTTCTTTGGCCTTCACGCTGCAGGTCAGGACCTGTACGTTTGGATCCCCACAAAAAAGGACGGTCATAAACAAATTCCCCTGCTTTTGAATATTGCCCGTTTTTGCCGTCAAAACGGATCACCTCATCCCGGAATGGCCTTATCATCTGTGAGTGGCACGCATTGCACCCTTCCCGGATGTAAAGATCACGTCCTTCCAGTTCCAAAGGTGAATACGGCTTTACAGCAGCTATCTCTGGCACATTGTTCTGGATGATGAGTGTTGGTATGATTTCAACGATACCTCCAATTGCTATGGCAATAAATGCGAGGATGGAAAGATAAAGTGGTGTACGTTCCAGCCAGAGGTGAACACCTTCTCCCTGCTTCCTTGCAAATCCCGATGCTTTTAATGCAGGTGCTTCTGCAGGAACATTTTTCTGGAAAGAGCCGGCACGGATTGTTTTCCATACATTAACCACCATAAGTATTGCGCCGCTCAGGTAGAGCAGACCTCCGATAAAACGCATTTTGAAATAAGGTAGAATTGCCGTGACTGTGTCCAGCCAGTTTTTGTAAACCAGAGTGCCGTCCGGATTAAACTGCTTCCACATCAAACCCTGTGTGAAGCCCGCAATATACATTGGCACAGCATAAAAGATGATACCTAATGTTCCAAGCCAAAAGTGCATATTGGCTAATTTTTTTGACCAGAGTTCGGTACGCCACAGCGAAGGCACAAGATAGTAGATCACGCCGAAAGCCATAAACCCGTTCCATCCCAGAGCTCCAAGGTGAACATGACCTATTACCCAGTCTGTGTAGTGCCCGATCTTATTCAGGGATTTGGTGGCTAATAATGGACCTTCAAATGTTGCCATCCCATAGCAGGTAACCGCAACTACGAAGAATTTCAGGATAGGATTTTCACGGACTTTATCCCAGGCACCTCTCAGGGTGAGAAGTCCATTCAGCATCCCGCCCCAGGAAGGTGCAATCAGCATAATGGAAAATCCTGTTCCGAGTGCCTGCGCCCAGCCGGGCAATGATGTGTACTGAAGGTGATGGGGTCCTGCCCAAAGATAGACAAAGATTAACGACCAGAAGTGAATGACCGAAAGCTTGTATGAAAATACCGGTCGGTTGGCTGCTTTAGGCAGGAAGTAATACATTAACCCCAACACAGGTGTGGTTAGTACGAACGCTACTGCATTATGACCGTACCACCATTGTACAAGAGCATCTTTTACACCGGCATATACGGAGTAAGATTTCCAGCTGGTGAAAGATAGCGGAATTTCAAGATTATTGAAGATATGCAGCATCGCTACTGCGATCCAGGTTCCGATGTAAAACCATATGGCGACATACAGGTGGCGCACTCTGCGCTTCAGGATCGTTCCGAACATATTGATTCCGAAAATAACCCAGGATATTGTGATAAGAATGTCTATCGGCCACTCGTGCTCTGCATATTCTTTTGAAGTATTGATACCCATTAGAAATGTTACCACTACAGATAGGATCATCAGCTGCCAGGTCCAGAAATGGATCCAGGATAAGGTATCGCTGTACATTCTGGTTTTTAAAAGGCGCTGCATACTGTAATAAGCCCCACAAAAAAATGAATTACAGACAAATGCAAATATCACTGCACTTGTATGCAGCATCCTTATACGTCCGAAGCCCATTGCCCCCTGAGTATGGATGAGTCCCTGGATATTACCACTTCTTAAACTTTGTATTGTTGTATCATCTGTGCCGAAAAGAAATTCCGGAAGCTCAGGATAAAAAAGCATTAAAGCTGCTGCCAGACCCAGAAGAAAGCCAATGATACCAAATGTGACGGTTGCATATAGAAATGCCCTGACAATTGAATTGTCATAATAAAATTTTTGTGTCTCCATAACTACACTTGATGCCTTAATCTCTATTATCATTTATATAATTGATGATAATAAAAGATCACTGCTGTTTTTTTAATACTTTCACAAAGGTATTTTGTAACTTTGTGCATATCTAATAGATATACTTCTAAAATATACCAAAAACTACTAAAAACCTAAGTGATGAGACTGTGCGGAGAAAACATCAGAAAGCTAAGAAGAGAGAATGATCTAACGCAGGAATATATGGCATATGAAATGGGGATTTCTCAAAAAGCTTATTCAGATATTGAAAACTCGAAGGTTAAGGTAAACCTTGATACTTTAACCAAGGTTTCGAATATTTTGAAAGTCAGCCCGTCAGACATCTGCAGCATTTCACATCAATGCAGTATTGGTACCTACAAAGAAAAATTTGATGACCTGGTAGATTATTTAAGAAGTAATGGTATTTCCATACCAGACAGTCTGAAGTAATTATGATAGCTATAAAATCAAACTGCTTCCAGAAATTGGAAGCGGTTTGATTTTTTTTTATGGTTAAAAGATTATTCTTTAATGAATTTTTCTATGAGATTACCGGATTTTGTTTTCACTTTTAGAAGGTAAGTACCTTTAGCCAGTTCTGAAATATTAATTTTTGCTGAATGGATTGTTTTTATCAACCTTCCCAACATATCATAGATATCAACTGATTCAATTGATTTTTCTGTTGTAATGCTGATAAAATCTTTTGCAGGATTTGGGAATACTTTTACCTGGTTTTGGCTTACATCATTAACTCCAAGATAAGATTGGTAGGTTTTATAGAAATTCAAAATTCCATAACCCATCTGGCCGGTATAATTAGGATATAGTGATGCATTTTGTCTCAGTTTTGATCTGATTTCTTCCCGCGAAATATTTTTAGGAAGCGCCTGCAGAAGACAGGCAGCACCGCCTGCAGCTACAGGATTGGCAAGAGATGTTCCGCTTGCCTGGGTCACTTGGCTTCCGTAAACGGTATAAGTATCGGTTCCCCTTGCAGAACCATCCGGTTTTACAGCACCTGCAGCGTTTGGACCGTATGAAGAAAAAGTTGAACTGCTTCCCTGAGAGGTAACAGCTCCAATTGTAAAGACTTTTGTATTATCGGCCGGTGTAGAGATATAATGCCAGCTGCTGCTGCCATCATTACCTGCTGCAAAGGTTACAAAAATACCTTTTTCTGTAGCAATCTGTGCTCCTCTTGCAATAAAAGAAGTGGTACCATTCATATCCGAATAGGTATAGCTGTATCTGCTGTCATCAAAAGTGGTATAACCTAATGATGTTGATATGACATCTACACCTTTTCTGTCGGCTTCTTCGGCTGCTTCTATCCAGTATAGTTGTTCTTCAGGGATCTCTACAGCTGCATCTTCTGAAGCATAAAGATAGAAATCTGCGTCCGGAGCTGTTCCTACGAACTGACCGTCTAAATAGCCACCAATTGCTCCCAGGCAGATCGCCCCGTGTCCGTTAAGATTGGTATTGTAGATGTCTGTGGTTTTATTAATAAAATTATAACCGCCTTTGATTTTTCCATTATCACGCATTCTTTTGAAAGCTGTACCTGTATCTACTGAGGGAAATCCAGTGTCTATAACTGCAATGGTCATTCCGGTTCCTGTGTAACCCGCTACATGCAAAGCCCTGACATTGATCTGATTGATCTGATTGAGACCGCCGCCATAGTTATATGTCGTTAATGCCTCTCTGCTGCTGAATTCTCGGAATTTTTCCATTTTTTCGCTGCTTTTGCCACCCGCGGGGTTTCTTACGAAACTTTCCACGTGGTCTACATAATTTTGCTGTGAGAGTTGGGTGATTTGGGATTTTGTTGCATTCACGGCTACACCATTCAGCCATTTGGAATAGTCGGTTACAGTAAAACCAAGGTTTTTTACATTCTGTACATAGCTTGTTTCTATAGGCGCATCCTGGTCGGTAAGTGGTATTCCGAGATTGGTTCTTCTGTCAAGGGATTTTTGTGTAAGCTCAGACAGAGGATTGTTATAGAAAGCCGCTTTATTGGGCTTATCCTTGAAAAAAACAAAGACCAATTCGGTCTGAGCAGCGGAAAACAATGAGATTCCCACCGATAAAATTGTAAAAATTTTCTTCACGTTTCCTTGATTTGATTTTTTAAACAAATAAATAAATGTAAATTTACAAAATAAATTTCTTGCTTATAAAAACATTAAGTAATATTGATGAATTTGTAATTGTAATCAATAAATAAAATATTTCCTTTATGAAAAAGATCCAGATGGTTGACCTGCAAAGCCAATATTATAAAATAAAAAGTGAAGTTGATAATGCGGTACTGAATGTAATGGATTCGGCAGCTTTTATTAATGGTCCGGAAGTTAAATCGTTCCAGACCGATCTGGAAAATTACCTGGATGTGAAACACGTTATTCCTTGTGCCAATGGTACTGATGCCTTGCAGATTGCGCTTATGGCTCTTGATCTCAAAGAAGGTGATGAAGTGATTACAGCAGATTTTACATTCGCAGCAACCGTGGAGGTTATTCATCTCCTTAAGCTGAAATCTGTACTGGTAGATGTAGATTATGATACGTTTACAATTGATACGGAAGCGGTAAAAAAAGCAATCACACCAAGAACGAAAGCGATCATTCCTGTTCATCTTTTCGGACAGTGTGGTAATATGGAAGAAATTCTTAAAATTGCCAAAGAGCATAATCTCTATGTGGTTGAAGATAATGCACAGGCCATAGGTGCAGACTTTATTTTCTCTGATGGGACTTCAAAAAAATCTGGTACAATGGGAACTATCGGAACGACATCATTTTTTCCATCCAAAAATCTGGGATGTTATGGAGACGGTGGCGCTATTTTTACCAATGATGATGAACTGGCTCACAGGCTTAGAGGAATCGTAAATCATGGGATGTATGAGCGTTATTATCACGATGAGGTAGGTGTTAATTCAAGACTGGATAGTGTGCAGGCTGCAATTTTGAGGAAAAAATTACCAAATCTGGATGCCTATAATGAAGCCAGAAAAAAAGCCGCAGATTTTTATGATGATGCCTTTGCCAATCATCCGCACATTCTTACCCCAAAGCGGGCAGAAAATTCAACACATGTTTTTCATCAATATACATTGAGAATTATCAACGGAAGACGCAATGAGCTCCAACAGTTTTTAGCAGAAAAAGAAATCCCGGCAATGATTTATTACCCAGTTGCGCTCAGAAAACAAAAAGCCTATTATCAGGAAAGCGATCCTGCGGATTTTGTGAATACTGATAAACTGCTGGATCAGGTTATCTCTTTACCAATGCACACCGAGCTGGATGAAGAACAACTGAAATATATTACGGATTCTGTTTTGGAGTTTTTTGATAAATAGATGGGAAAGAAGTTATTTACAGTAAAATTAGTTTATATTTTTTTTATTATTGTATATTTCTTTTCCGTTAGCTTTTTTTCGGCAGCTTCAATATTTTCAATCAATAACTTCTTTTCAGTAGCATATTTCTATATTGTATTAAATGCAATATTTAGTACAATATTATTAATATCAATGTTAGAAAAGTATAGAATTTCAATATTATTATTAAAGATCCATTTGATAACAAATTTAAGCATATTAGCTATAATGACTTTTATCAAAAAAATTGTTTGGAGAAATACTATTCCGGATTTTTTATTTTATGCAATTGGATTTATCGGTTTTTTGATTATACTGGTATTTCGATACAAATGGGACGACTATAATTTTAACGAACTTGAAGATATTGGAAAACAATAATATCATTTAAATCATTATTCATAACCATAAAAATATGTCCATACTCGTAACAGGCGGTCTCGGCTATATTGGCTCACACACGGTTGTAGAGCTTATTAATCATAATTTTGATGTCATCATCGTGGATGACCTATCCAATTCGGAAAAATTTATTCTGGATAATATTGAGGAAATTACAGGTAAACGGCCAATATTTTATCCTTTTGATCTGAGGAGAAAAGAATTATTAAGCCAAGTCTTTGATGCGCATAACATCCAAGGTTGCATCAATTTTGCGGCTTCTAAAGCAGTAGGCGAGAGTATGGTTAAGCCTTTGGATTATTATGAAAATAATCTATATTCTTTAATAAATGTTCTCCAGGAGTTTAAAGAGAGAAATATTTCCAACTTCATTTTCAGTTCCTCCTGTACGGTTTATGGACAGGCGGACCAAATGCCTATTGACGAAAATACACCGCTTAAAGAAGCCGAATCTTCCTACGGAAAAACCAAACAAATGGGCGAAGATATTCTGAAGGATTTTTCCAGAGCTTATAATAAAAGAGTTACCTTGTTGCGTTATTTTAACCCTATTGGTGCACATCCGACCGCTTTGTTAGGAGAATTGCCGGCAGGAATTCCGAATAATCTTGTTCCCTATGTTACGCAAACCGCTGCGGGAATCAGAGAAAAATTGAGCATTTGGGGAGATGATTATCCAACGGCAGATGGAACCGCTATTCGTGATTATATCTATGTTGTAGATCTTGCCAAAGCGCACGTTGCTGCTTTGCAAAAGCTGATGCATTCCGAAGAAGAAACGGTTTTGGATATTTACAACTTAGGAACTGGCAAAGGCTCATCTGTTCTGGAAGTGGTTAAGGCTTTTGAATTAGCAAATAATGTAGAAGTTCCTTACCAGATCTGCCCAAGAAGAGAAGGTGATATTACCATTGCTTATGCTAATGCCGATAAAGCCGAAAAAGAGCTGAACTGGAAGTCGGAAACGACTCTGGAAGAAGCGCTTAAAACCACTTGGGAATGGCAGAAATATCTTAAAGACAGAAATAATTAATTTCTTTTTCAATCTTTGCTAAGTTTTACGCCTTTGCGAATTTAAAAACAATCGAATTGAAAAAAAATCTTTGCGAACTTTGCGCTTAAAAAACCAATCCAATCACTCAAGATTGGTTTTTTTTATGTTGTTTTATCTGCAAAGCTAAAAATACTGTGAAGTTTGATTTCTGAAAAGCCTTTGGATTTTATCTTCGATGCATTGATCATCGCTTCAGCCAGAACAGATGTTGGCAAAGGCCGCTGACTTTTGAAAAGCCCGATTTTATTGAAGAATTTGATGATTTTCAATCCCAATACTTCACCATTTCTGTCGGTGTCTTTTCTCTCCAGCATACCGGGTTTGAAAATGGTTGTTTTTTCAAAATTCAGATGTTTTACGGCTTCTTCCAGATCGCCTTTCATTCGGGAATAGAATAGTTTGGATCTGGGATTTGCTCCATAAGCGGAGACTAAAATATAATCTTCCACTAAGTTTTCCTTTGCCGCTTTTGCAAACTGGTATTGGTAGTCATAATCAATTTTCCACTGGTTATGTTTACTTCCGGCAGATTTTAAAGTGGTTCCAAGACAGGAAAATGCAACATCACCTTTCACAAGATGGCTCCATTCTTCCGGGCGGTCAAAATCAATAATATGCGCTTTGACTTTTTCGTGATGAAAATCGGAACGCCGCCTTACAAAAATTTCGACAGCATCAAAATCATTATCCAGGCAAAGCTGATTGACAAGATCATTTCCGGTAGCGCCCGTTGCGCCAATTACCAAAGCTTTCATAAAAGTAAGATTTAGTAATAAAATTAAGGAATATTTTCGGATTGAACTCTTATAAGCATTTAATTGTCAAAAAAGATTTAAAATAAATGGGATTTCTCGAAAGTTAAAGAAAGGCAAAACTCTTTTGTCTTTTGTGGTTTTAATTAAGTTGATTGCGATATTCAGCCCAAATAATTTTAAACCACTCGGTAAAATGCTCAGGATTTTCAGAAATTTCTTTTTGCAGATCTGCAACCGAAACATATCTCACTTCGGAAACCTCATCAGGATTCAGGTCGAATTTACCCTCAAAATTTCCGGTGAAAACATAATCCAGTTCGTGTTCCCACAGTCCTTCGCCTACATCGGCTTTGTAAATAAAATGAAATTTTTCCGTCAGCTCACAGTCAATTCCCAGCTCCTCTTTGATGCGTCTTTTTGCTGCGTCAAGATAAGATTCATCGATTCTCGGGTGCGAGCAGCAGGCATTAGTCCACTGGTCCGGCGAGTGATATTTTTCGGTGGCACGCTTTTGCAAAAGCATTTCTCCTTTTTCATTGAACAAAAAGACAGAAAACGCACGATGCAAAAGTCCGTTTTTATGGGCCTGCAATTTTTCCATCTGTCCCAAAACCTCATCCTGAGGATTCACTAATACCACTTTTTCCATACCACAAAAATACGGATTTTATAACAAATTTTCAGGAGCTTTATCCCGCTTTCCGTTCCAATCTTTTTCTTTTCCTTATGCGAAAGAAAAGAAAAAGGATTTCCACTGCAATCGGGGCTATTGGATTGGTCTTTTGGTAAAACATTGTTCAAAAAAACAGGTTTATCCTACTGTAGTAATCCCGGCAGCGAAGTTTAGAATTCTACGGAACAACAAGATTGTGTTTATGATTTAGTTTTCAGATAAACCCTCAAACTCTCAAACTCTCAAACTCTCAAACTCTCAAACTCACAGACCCGACTTCCACTCATTCGTAAACGCAATAAAATCTGCAACAGATAATTCTTCTGCACGGATATCGAGGAAAGGATGAGATTTCATATTTTCAGGAATACCGAGAACTTTCAGGGCATTGCTCATTTTTTTACGTCTTTGTCCGAAACCGGCTTTTACAATCTGTTTGAACAGAACTTCATTTCCATCTAATCCGGGTTTCAGATTCCGGCTCATTCGGATGACACCGGATTTCACTTTTGGTGGCGGATTAAACACATTTTCGTGAACCGTAAAAAGATAATCGACATCATAATAAGCCTGAACCAGCACCGACAAAATACCGTAATCTTTTGTTCTTGGTTTTGCAGCAGTTCTTTCAGCCACTTCTTTCTGGAACATACCGCTCATTTCCGGAACAAAGGAAAAATTATCAATAATCTTGAATAAAATCTGTGAAGAGATATTATAAGGAAAATTCCCGATCACAGCCAATTCTTCGCCAAAAAATTCCGGAATATTGATTTTCAGAAAATCGCCTACAAAGTGTTGTTCCTCAAGTTTCGGATAATGCTTTTTGAGGTAGACGATAGATTCCTGGTCAATTTCCGCCACATAGATATCTGCTTCTTTTTGCAGCAAAAACTTGGTAAGGACGCCCATTCCTGGACCAACTTCCAATACTTTTTTGTAGCCTTCAAAAGACAGAGAATCTACAATATTCCGTGCGATGTTCTGGTCTGTAAGAAAGTGCTGACCAAGGTGTTTTTTTGCTCTGACGTCCATTCTGTAAAGATAAGATAATTATATTCTAAATTATAGAATTAAAAAAAGAGATACTCATAATGATAAGTTTTCGACTCCGCTCAGACTGACAGTTTTTTTTAATTTAGTATTAGAGATGTCACACTGAGCGGAGTCGAAGTGTTTATTTTTATAGATATTTGAATCAATACATTTTAGTTTTTACACAGGTCACATTTTTTATTCTGACAGGTCTTCCGATTTTTTTTAGCTTTCCGGTTTCAAGGTTTCTTTTGAAAACAGTAACCGTGCTGGTATTGACATTCGTTACCAAAATAAATTTCCCGGTCTCGTCAATTACAAATGTTCTCGGGTGTTTCCCGCCCGTCTTCTGATAGCCTATAGATTCTAATGTTCCGTCATTCAAAACTTTAAAAATCGCAATATTGTTCTCCTTTCCTCTGTTGGTTGCATAAAGAAATTTCCCGTCGGGCGAAATATGAACATCGGAACTTTCAAAACCGTCTCTGATCTTGTCAGGATGCGTTGCAATTCTCTGGATTTCTTTTAAGTTGTTATCAGAAAAATCGTAAACCGAAATCATCCCGGCCAGTTCTTCAATCGAATAAACTATTTTTCCGTTTTTACTGAATGTGATATGTCTTGGTCCGCTGCCGGGTTTTGTGTTGATGAATGTACTTTTGTTATCTGTCAAAGGCTTATTCTGACTGGCATCAAAAGGATATTGCAAAATTTTATCTGCTCCCAGATCTGCGAATAAAACAGTTTTATAATCCGGTGAAAAAACCACGGAATGCGTATGTGCTTTTTCCTGTCTCTTCGGATTTACGCCGCTTCCTTCCGTGAATTTGAAATGCTGAACTATGGAGTCGATTTTTCCATTATCTAACAGTGGAAAAACAGAAATGGAGGCCTGATTATAGGTTGCATTGATCAACCATTTTCCGCTGTTATCAACATTAACATAAACCGGATTTTCGCCGCCAGTTTTTTGCTGGTTGAGAAAAGTCAATGTTTTTTTCTCCGGATCAAATGCAAAAGAACTCACCGTTCCATAATTAGGTGTTTTGGCATCGGAAGAAGCGTAAATATATTTTCCGTCAGGTGAAATTGTGATATAGCCCGGATTGGTGACATCCGAAGAGGATGCTACTTTCGTCAGCTTTCCGTTTTCGGTATCGAGTTCATAAACATAAACGGCTTCTGAACCTTTTTCCCAGTTATATGATCCGAAAAACACAAATTCTCTTTGAGAATAAAGATTTGTAAAAATTATAAAATTGAATAGCAGAATGAGTTTTGAGAACTTCATGAACGGATTTAATTAGAAATTTATAGAAAACAGAAAAAGTGAATCTGGCAAATGTCCTAAAAATTCATCTGGAAACCAAACTGAATCCCGAATTTTCTCACAGGTGTAGATGTAACATTGTGATTCAGGTAATTGCCGCGCCAGTTGAAATCAACCCTTAAAATCCTAAAATTACCAAATCCAATATTCTCGATTCCGAAACCATATTCATAGTAAGGCTTTTCAGGAGCACTGAGTTGCATATTGCCTGCATTCATATTAATCGAGCCTTGTTTTAAGCTTCCAACGCCGGAGCGGAAAAAGGCAACTTCTCTCAGCTTTAGCTTCCTGATGAGCGGAATCTGAGAAAATATTTTACCATTAAAGTGGTGTTCCAGAAATAAAACGGCATAAGAATCTGCCACAAATTCATAATAATTCATCAATGAAAAAACACCTCTTTGTAATCCGTAGGATTGGTTGGCAGGCAATACATTCTGTAATGCGAGCGGAAGAGATTCAAAGTTTTTCCCGGCTTCAAAATTAGCAAATAATCTTCCCCAGTTTCCTAAAATTACAGGTTGGTAGTAATAAAACTGAAGCTTATTATAATTGAAATCTGAGTTAAAAATATCTTTAAATCCTTTGGTATACTTTAAAATAAATGTTGGGTTGGTTGCTAAAGCGGTCATTTCGTAACGCTCTACACCGTAAGTCGAAAATTTTGCGCCCGGCCTGGCCATTATACTGAATATCAATCTGGAATCGTCTAATCTGGTTTTTAAAATGCCATTTTGGATATAGCTGATGTTGAAAAGAGCAGGATCTGCGGCTGTGATGCTTTGTTGTGTCACATCCAATCTCAGCTGGATATTTTTCCAAGGTTCAATGCTCGTGAAAAAATTGGTATGATTGACGGAACTTAAAGCTGTATTATCACCTGAATTGATGACCGAAGAGGAAGCGAAAGACCGTGTCATAATCCCTTCATCAGTTGTGAGCTGGACGCCGAGTTGCAACACATCTTTTCGGGTGCCAGCGCCCACCATAAAACGGTTGATTTTATTGAACATATATTTTCCTTCAGCGCCATATTTCCATTCCTTGTCCCGGAAACCGTATGCAGTGTAAGCCTGGATGCGCCACATATCGTTTTTTCCGAAATAGGTTCTGGCTCCGGCTCGCAGCCTCAGCCCTTCAATATCGTTATAACCAACAGACTGGAAAATATTTCCAACATCCAGCCATTTTCCGAAATGGATGTAGCCGGAATTCAGGATTTCCACGGTTTTCATGATATGTTTGTATCTCGGTACTTCCTCCAGCTCATCATACATTTTGTAGATGTTCTGTTCGCTTTGCGTCAGTGCTTCCGCGCGGTTTTCCTGCCAGTAGGTTTCATCTTTTGCAATAGATTCATCTTCAGGAATTATTATTTTGTTGATGAATGAATCTTCCAGACCTTTATCAAATTCATAATTGGTATAGTTAGCGGTTCTTCTGGCAATGATGTTTTTTGCGCCTTCCTTGTCGTTCAGCGTAAAATTCAGCGTTGTTTCGTTACGGATCGGGATAAAGGTGGAATCATCGGGATTATCAAATTCCAAATCGGTAGCAATATTTTTGACAAAATTGATGTTGATTTTTTTGTTGGTCTCCATCTCCACTTTCATCACATTATACTGATCCATCGAGATGAACAGGCGTCCTTTCAGAGCCAGCGCATCGGGATTCTTCGGCGTAAAACGGATTTCATAGCTTCTGATGGTGTTCACTTCAACCGTGTCTGTAATATTGTAGTCAAAAACGGCAAAACCTTCGGTGGAAACAGGGCTCGTAAAGCCAATGTTCAGATAATTGATCGTGTTGTCGTAGATATTGATATCTTTAAACATTCCCTGGACTGTTTTAGCAACAATCTGGTTATTGTTAAGACCGGAATTTTTTATGGCCAGTAAGTCTTTTCTTTCTTTTTTAGGATCGTTTTTCCCGTAAGTCTGCGAAACACTCTCAGTAATAAAAAGCGGAAGCACAGCTTTACCCGAAATCTCTGAAGAATCATTGTATTTAAAAAGAATTGAATCCAGCCCTTTAAATGCTCTTTTTTTGGTAAAAGCACTGTCTATATTGCCAAGCCGGAAATCAATTTTTTCGTAGGTTTTATATTGATAATCTTTATGGAGCAGAAGACCGTTGGACTTCTTTTTTTTCCAGACCTGCTGCATAATCGCATAGGCAGGGTTTTCCTTTTTATTCTTATATTTTTTAACGGTCTGAATGGTTACATTTTCGATTTCGGTTTCTTTCTCAGTCTGCGAGAAAACGAGACCGGAGATACAAATGAGAAAAAGTGAAAGAATAAATTTTTTATCACACATTGAGTCTGCAAACATTAAACTATTAAAACTTTATTTTTGTTAAAATATTATATCTTATCAAAATTTATTTTCCTTTTTCATAAAATATCACATTCACAGGTGCACAGACCGGGATTGATTTTCTTGTAGCCGTCAGCTCACCGGACGCCGTGTCGCGTGTGAAAATGTTGATTCTGTTGGTGTCCTGATTGGCTATTAAAACCAGTCTATTATTCGGGCTGATGGCGAAGTTTCTGGGATTTCTGCCAGTAGTTTTAACCTGCTGAATCTTTCTTACTTTTCCATCTTTTAGTATTTTGAAAGTTGTGATATCATCCGCATCATCACGATTGGTAACATAAAGAAATTTTTCATTGTTTGATAAATGAATATCGGCCGCACGGAAATTAAACCTTACTTTTCGGGACAATAATGTTTCCTCCTGAACCAGCTTGATATTTCCATCGCTGAAACTTAAAACAGACAGATCACCACTCAGTTCCTGAACAAGGTAAAACAGTTTTCCCGTTTTTTCAAATGCGATATGGCGCGGGCCTGAACCTTTTTTAGCATCAAACTCAGTGATTTTTTCCAATGGCTGATCTCCGGTTTGGTTATATCTGAAGACATAAATTTTGTCCAGTCCTAAATCTGTTGCAAGAACAAACTGATGATCCGGCGTGAACTGGACCTGATGAATGTGTGACTTATCCTGTCTTTTAGGATTAAATCCGGCTCCTTCAAATCTGATATTTTGAATGACCTCAGACAGCTTTCCGTTTTCTAACCTTTTGAAAACATTGATGCTTCCGCCTGAGTAATTGGCTACAATTACATTATTATCATCGGAAATCAGGAAACAAGGGTCTTCACCTTCGGTCTTTTTTTCATCTCTTTTGATGAGTGTTCCTGTTTTTTCATCCATCGAAAAAGCTGTTACCGTGCTTTTATCACCATTTTCATTCACAGAAAAAAGATGGTTTTTGTCGGGACTAAGACTTACAAAACTTGGGTTGATGATATTTTCTGTATGATATTTCAGATTATACTTAAATGTATTTTCATCAAAGTCGAAAACATATATTCCGCCACTGCTGCACTTTTCACTGTTGGTGTAAGTGCCTACTATAATGGTATTCTGTGCAGGTAAACTAGCCATAAACAATATTGAAAAAATAAAACTATTCCAGATTTTCATTCTAAAAAAGGCGGTTTTAATAGATAATAATATTCGAAAAATCGCCCGAATTTATTACAATAAAAATTAAGCCAAAGGTCTTTTATGATTTATTAACTTAATTTTTCAATAAAATGTCAATGTATTTGCTGATGTAGATTGGTAAATATATTTTTGTAATAAATTCTGAAAATGACCTGGAAAGAAGTTCTGCAACCCATTAAAGAGAGTGATTATTTTAAAAATCTCTGGGAAAAAGTGAAGCTGCAATATAAATCAACTAAATGTTTTCCCCCGAAATCCGATATTTTCCGCGCCCTGGAACTAACTGAATTTGATGATGTTGAAGTTGTTATTCTGGGTCAGGATCCATACCATAATGACGGCCAGGCGAACGGACTTTGCTTTTCGGTTTCAGAAAATGTTACAGCGCCGCCTTCACTTAAAAATATTTTTATTGAGCTGAAAGAGGATATTGGTGTAGAAAGAAAAAATAAAGATCTGCAGGACTGGGCTAAGCAGGGAGTATTGCTTCTTAACGCAACACTAACAGTACAGGCGCATCAGCCTAATTCTCATAAAGATCTCGGGTGGGAAGTTTTTACAGATTTTATCATCAAGCAGATTTCAGAAAAAAAGCAAAACGTTGTATTTGTGCTTTGGGGCGCATTTGCGCAGAAAAAGGCTTCACTTATCGATGAAAGTAAACATTACATCATTCAATCGGCGCATCCGTCACCATTTTCTGTCTACAGAGGTTTTTTTGGAAGCAGACCGTTTTCAAAGATCAACAATTATCTTATGGAAAAAGGTAAAAACCCGATTGTCTGGGGTTAATTTAGTAAGAGTGTTTGAGAGTTGGAGTGTTTGAGACTTTACTAAAGTGAAAAGTCACAATATTCTACTATTAAATATTGTGACTTTTTTAATTTATTCATTTACTCTTTTTCATATTTCAGGGTTATGGATTGCGCTTCCTGTTTTCCGCCCGGATATGGTCTGACATCCTGTAAAGAGATCTTATAACCAGCATAATTGATGCTTTTTTTAGTGTTTTTAGGTTCAAAATCTTTGGTTGCTAACTGAATATTTCTGGTTTCGCTGCCATTTGTAGCTGTCAGATCTACAACAGCAATCCCTTCCCAAACACAGGTTACATCTACCGGGCATCGGCTGTCTTCAGAAACCTGCTTTAGTTCTAAAGTAATTTTGGAACCGGGAATTGTCAATCTTTTATTAAGCCCAATGCTTACCATTCCGTCAGAATTCTGAGTTTCATTCTGAGCTTTGGTTTTGCAATTTGTCAAAAGCAATATTGCAGGCGCCAGGAGAAATAGTTTATAATTCATTGTATTGATTTTAAATTAAAAAAATATATAATAGCCAACTACCAAAAACATTGCCAGCCCTACCATCATATTAAATCCGGTTCCGTAAACAAAACCTATGAAGGCTCCCTTCATAGAATTGAATGCTTTTTTGATGTCGCTGAAGTCGTGCAGCAATTCACCAATGAAAACGCCGAGCAACATCCCGAAGAAAAATCCAAATGGTGGAAATAGAAATAAACCCAGCAACGTTCCTACAACTGACCCGATGCTTCCATAACGTGTTCCGCCATATTTTTTATTGGTTTTGGCCGGGATCACATAATTGAGAACGGTAGATACAAGTGTGAGTAAAACGAAAATCCAGACATACATCATCGGCATAGTATTTTCTGTTCCGAACTTGAAAATCAGAAGTCCGCAAATGCTTAGAAGCAGTCCCGGCAATATCGGGAGAAATGTTCCTAAAAGTCCTGCAAAGAGCAGAACAAGAGCAATAATGTCAATAAAAACAGGGTCCATAATTTAAAATTATTAAAATACAGTTTTCAAAAGTAAAGCTAACGTTTTTTTTATCCTTAAATTTGAAAATTATTCGGTGAGAGTTTATGCAAATAAGACACCAATTGATAAACGGAGCATTAGTAATAAAATTAATGACGAATGAAAAAAGAAATCAACGATTATAAAGACTTTCTTCAGAGGATCAGTGACGAGATCCATTTTTTTTGCAAAGATTTTTTTCCGGATGATTTTGTACTGGCAGGACAGATTGCGCTGAAATTTGCGCTTCTTCTTTTCCTTATATCTTTTCTGATCTTCATCCTTAAAACTGCCATAAACATCGTTTTCAGATTTTTCTTTGATAAAGAGAAATATCCGGTAATGAAATCAATATACAAAGCTAAAGTTACCAATTCTGTAGCGAATATTCTTGGAATCGGGCTGGGACATTATGCTCTGTTTTCGATTTTTTACAGGCATCCGAAAAGTTTTGTGTTTCTTGAAAGACTTATAGGTTTTCTGGTAGTTTTAGCGGTGGCGAATATGGCTTTCAGGTTTATAAAGGTTTTGCAGAATTATTACCTGATACAGCAGGATTATTATAAAATAATTGCCATCAATTCTATTTCCCAAACCGTCAGGATTTTCGGGATGTTCATCTTCAGTGTCATCGCCGTCTGTGTAATTTTCGGTATCAGCAGTACAACGGTTCTGGGAAGCCTGGGAGCGATTACGGCGGTTATCGTTCTGGTTTTCCGGGATACTATTTTAGGATTTGTTACGGGTATTCATGTGGCCACTTCCAAAAATCTGAAAGTGGGAGACTGGGTTTCGATTCCTAAATATTCCATTGAAGGAAACATTGAAGGCATCGATTTGCTGACCACAAAAATCAGGAACTTCGATAAAACCTTGTCCACAATTCCGACTTACGATCTGCTGACCACGGAAATCAAAAATATGCAGGTCATGTCGGAAACCAACACCAGAAGAATTAAAAAATCAATTGTTTTCAATATCAAGTCATTTAAATTTCTGGACGATGCATTATTTAATGAATTACTGAAAATCAACCTGATACACGATTATCTTGTGGAAAAGAAAAAGGAGATCGATAAAGAAAAAGCAACGCTCCAGAATGCAGATGAAATTATAAACGGACAGCAGCTGACCAATATCGGAACGTTCAGGATGTATGCAATGAATTACCTGAAAAATAATCCGAATATTGATCATAACGGAACAGTTATGGTAAGGCAAATGGAAATTACACCACAAGGAATGCCACTGGAACTTTACTGTTTTGCCAATGATTCCAAATGGGAACATTTCGAGCAGATCCAGGCCGATATTTTCGACCATCTTTTAGTTGCATCCAAGGAATTTGACCTGGAAATAATGCAAGTACATAAAATTTAAAAATAATCAGTTGACGGTTGTTAGTTGATGGTAAAAACTAAAAACTAACAACTGACAACCAAAAACCAATAAAATGACTAAACTAAGTGTCAATATTAATAAAATTGCAACCCTTAGAAATGCTAGAGGAGGCGATGTTCCCAGTGTAACGCAGGTCGCGATGGATCTTGAACGTTTCGGAGCGCAGGGCATCACCATCCATCCAAGACCGGACGAAAGACATATTACCAGAAAAGATGTTTATGATCTGAAACCTTTGGTGAAAACGGAATTCAACATTGAAGGAAATCCGCATCGCCCGTTTATCAATATGGTTTTGGAAATAAAGCCGGAACAGGTCACTTTGGTTCCGGATGCCGATGATGCAATTACTTCCAACGCGGGCTGGGATTGCGAAAAGAATCTTGATTTTCTGAAATCTGTCATTTCTGAATTTAAAAATGCCGGAATACGAACATCGATTTTTCTTGACCCCAATCCGGAAATGGTGAAATTTGCCGCCGAAACCGGAACAGACAGAATCGAATTATATACAGAAGCTTACGCAAAACATTATACTGAAAATAAAGAAGAAGCGATAAAATCTTATTACAATACAGCTGTTGAGGCAACAAAATACAACTTGGGAATCAACGCTGGTCATGATTTGTCTTTGGATAATTTAAAATATTTTGCAGATAACATCCCGAATCTTTTAGAAGTTTCCATTGGTCACGCTCTGATTTCGGAAGCGTTGTATCTGGGTTTGGAAAATACAGTTCAGGCTTACCTGAAGCGATTGGCAAAATGGTAGAATTTCTATAAATTTGAATATGGATTCGGAAATTACCATCAATGATTTTTCTCCACATCTCTTTTGGGATGTAGATTTATCGACTTTTGATTTGGATAAATACAAAGAATTCATGGTAGGACGTGTTGTAGAATATGGCAAACTAAGAGATTGGGAATTGCTCAAAAGCCTTTATGGAAAAGATAAGATAAAGGAAATTTCTTTGAATCTGAGAAGTCTTGATGCTGTGTCACTTTCATTCTTGGCCACCATTTTCAAAATTGATAAAACAGAATTCCGATGTTACAAACACAGACAGTCAGTCCAGAATTACTGGAACTCCTGAGACAAATTATGGAATCAGAATTTTTTTCTGATTTTGTTTTAGTTGGAGGAACAGCATTGGCATTGCAAATCGGACATCGTAATTCTATTGACCTGGATTTTTTTGGGAAAAAAGAAATTGAAGAAGAGAGAATATTGGAAGAACTTGAACAGTTTGGAAATGTTGAAAAAAAAGCCGGAAGCAAAAATATTTTGGTGTGTTCTGTTAATCAGATTAAAGTAGATTTTGTGAACCATAAATATCCTTTTTTAGACCAAAGGCTTAATATTGAGAATATTAGGATGGCTTCTCCAAAAGATATTGCCGCAATGAAACTAAATGCAATTGAAGGAAGAGGAACAAAGAAAGACTTTATTGATTTGTTTTTTCTTCTGAATAATTTCTCGTTGGAAGAGATGATTGAATTTTATAATCAAAAATATGTCAATCATACTGATTTTATGATGCTGAAATCCTTGACTTATTTTACTGACGCTGACCTCTTTCCACAGCCTAAAATGTTCGTAGATTTTGATTGGGAAAATTGCAAAGAAGTACTTATGGAAGAATATTTTAAGTTAGGATTATAGTCAAATAAATAATAATGGAAGTATTACATTCAAAAATGTACGGAGAAGAAAGAACAGAAACGCCACTTTTGGTTTTTCACGGTTTGTTCGGAATGCTGGATAATTGGGGCAGCTTCGGGAAAGAATTTGGCGAACTAATGCCGACACATTTGCTGGATTTGAGAAATCACGGCCGCAGTTTTCATTCGGATTCTATGACACACGATGATCTGGCCAATGATATTCTGAATTATCTGGATGCGCATAACATTCAAAAGGCCAATCTTCTCGGACATTCTTTGGGAGGCAAGGCCGTGATGCAATTTGCGATTAATTTTCCTGAGCGCTTAGAAAGATTGATTGTGGTTGATATCTCGCCAAAAGCTTATCCGCCTCATCATCAGGGAATTATTAAAGCATTGCAATCTGTGGATTTCAATACGGCTGAATCGAGACAAGATGTTGAAAAAGTCTTGGGCGAATATATCCACGAGAAGTTTGTGATTCAGTTCCTGATGAAAAATCTGTACTGGACAGATGATAAGAAACTGGCGTGGCGATTCAATCTCGTTACTTTGGCGGAGCATTATACGGAATTTGTTTCCAATGCCATAAAGTTTGGTATTTTCAATGGTCCGACTTTATTCATTGCAGGCGCCAATTCCAATTATATTTTACCTCAAGACGAATTTCTGATAAAGCAGCAGTTTCCGGATTCTCAAATCATTAAAATTAAAAATGCAGAACATTGGGTTCAGGCGAATAATCCCGTCGACTTTAATGCTGCAGTGAAGGATTTTCTGCTGAATTAAATTATCTTTGCCTTATTATAATGAAAAAATACCAGGAAATAATTTATAAATTCACCCTGATTTTCTCAGCATTAGTTAATCTTTTATTGCTGGGACTTTTATTCCTTGTGGTTAGGGATAATTTTGCAGGAAAAGGCAGCTGGTATTTAGAAGGCAGAAGTTTTTGGTTTTTTCTTGGAACTATCTTAGTTTTTTCATTAGCCAATTCTGTTTTTATCATCAGGTTTTTAAAATTCAAATCCCTAAAAGAATGATTCTAGTAACCGGCGCCACAGGAATCCTGGGAAGGGTTATTGTTCTTGAGCTTTTGAAGCAAGGCAAAGAAGTGCGTGCAACAAAAAGACCTTCTAGCGATCTGAAAGAAGTCAGAGCTTCCTATCGCTTTTTTACAAATGAGCCTGATTTTTATTTTGATAAGATCCAATGGATAGATGTTGATTTTGAAGATGTTGATTCTCTTCAGGATGCATTGATAGATGTAGAAGAAGTTTATCATTGTGCGGCTGTTGTCAGTTTCAATCCTCAGGACGACGAGGCTATGAACAAAACAAATGTTGAGGGTACAAAAAATCTTTTATATGCTGTTGAGAATTCTTCAGTTAAAAAATTTCTTTTTGTAAGTTCAATAGCAGTTTTGGATGGTTATAATGAAGAGGGAATGATGGATGAGAATTCTGATTTTAACCCAAAACTGGATCATTCAGGTTATGCCATTTCAAAACATCTTTCGGAAATGGAGGTTTGGAGAGCATCTGCGGAAGGACTTAATACAATCATCATCAATCCGGGATTAATAATAGGTTCCGGAAACTGGGGAAAGAGTAGCGGCGATTTTTTTGCCAAGTCGGCATATCCATTTACATATACAGGTGGAACAGCATTTGTTGATGTAAGAGATGTAGCGGCTGTCGCCATAATGCTGATGGAAAATAATGCTTTTGGCGAACGTTATATTGTCATTGCTGAAAATTCTAAATTCAGTATGGTTTCCGATAAGGTGAGAGCTGCATTGGGAAAGAAGCCTGCAAAAGCTGTTTCGGAACATATACTTAATATTTTACCTGTTCTAAGTATTTTTGGATTTATCTTTCCTGTTCTAAGAATATTGTGTAAAACGTCGCTGGATGCACTTAAGCTTGATTCCAGGATTTCCAATAAAAAAATCTCTGATTTTCTTAGCTATCAGTTTATTTCGACTTCGGACAGTGTCGATTTTCATCTTAAAAACTACCTTTCTGATAGGAAATAGATGTTTTCAATTATGATATTATTCATTGCTTAATTCTTTGAAAAGTAGTATTTTTACGAACCTTTTTAGTAAAAATCTAATTCAAAGTTTATAAATGAACACACAGCAATTTGTAAGCCGCCACATCAGCCTGAATGAAGCTGATAAAGCGGAAATGCTTAGCAAAATCGGGGTTAATAGTATTGATGAACTGATCTCTCAGACCATTCCGGACAGCATCAGGCTGGAAAAAGATCTTGAACTGTCAGATGCACTTTCGGAGTATGAGATGTTGCTTCATTCCAAAGAATTGGCATCTAAAAATGCAGGTTTTGATACCTACATCGGATTTGGTTACAATGATACCATTCTTCCTTCTCCAATCCAGAGAAATATTTTAGAAAACCCAAGCTGGTATACGGCTTACACACCATATCAGGCAGAAATTGCTCAGGGTAGATTAGAAGCACTTCTTAACTTCCAGACTGTAGTTTGTGACCTGACAGGTTTCCAGATGGCAAATGCCTCTCTTCTTGATGAATCTACAGCAGCCGCTGAAGCGATGCATATGTTCTTTAACAACAGGACTAAAGACCAAAAGAAAAATAACTCAACGAAATTCTTTGTTTCTGATTTAGTTTTGCCACAGACCATTTCGGTTCTTAAAACTAAAGCGGAAGGTCTTGGCATTGATATCATTGTAGGCAATCATGCCAATCATCAGTTCAATGATTCATATTACGGGGTATTGCTTCAATATCCGGGTAAGAACGGAATTGTTCTGGATTATACAGATTTCATCAGCTCTGCAAAAGGATTTGATTTACAAGTTGTAGTAGCTTGTGACCCTATGGCATTGGTGAAACTGAAATCACCTGCAGCAATGGGTGCAGATTGCGCTGTCGGAACCACTCAGAGATTTGGCATACCTATGGGTTATGGCGGCCCTCACGCTGCATTTTTTGCTTGTAAGGAAGACTATAAAAGAGATATTCCGGGTAGAATCATTGGTGTTTCCCAGGATATGTACGGAAAACGTGCCTTGAGAATGGCACTTCAGACCAGAGAACAGCACATCAAAAGGGAAAGAGCAACATCCAACATTTGTACTGCCCAGGTTTTACTGGCTGTAATGGCTGGGATGTACGCCGTTTATCACGGACCAAAAGGCCTTGAGTTCATTGCGGATCAGATCCATTATAAAACCAATGCCGTTAATGATGCTTTAAAGGTTTTAGGTTATGATGTGGTGGATGAACCTGTATTTGATACGATTAAATTCAGACTTCACGAGGAGGAAAAAACATCATTAAGATTGTTGATGAGAGATCGAAAGATCAACCTTAATTATTTCTCTCAAGGAATTGTAAGTATTTCTATCAATGAAACGACTACTGTTGATAAGCTAAACCATCTTATAGAAGCTTTTGCTCAGTTCAAAGGAAAACAAGGCTATAAAGTATCATTAAAAGAAGAATATTCCATTCCGGAAGAATTATTGAGAACCGATGAAATCCTGAAGGAAGAAGTCTTCAATAAATATCATACAGAGACCGAGTTGATGCGTTATATCAAGCGTCTGGAAAGAAAAGATTTGTCTCTGACCCATTCAATGATTTCTCTTGGTTCTTGTACAATGAAGCTGAATGCGGCCACACAAATGATTCCTTTATCCTGGGCGGAATGGGGAAGTGTTCACCCGTTTGTACCGACTGAACAGGCTGGTGGCTATCAGGAAATGATCAAGCAATTGGAAAAGGATTTAGCAGAGATTACAGGTTTTGCAGGGACATCACTTCAGCCCAACTCTGGTGCTCAGGGTGAATATGCTGGTCTGATGGTCATCAGAGAATATCATAAAAACAGAGGCGAAGGTGATCGAAATATCGTGTTGATTCCACAGTCAGCACACGGAACCAATCCGGCATCTGCAGCAATGGCGGGAATGAAAATCGTGGTGGTAAAGAATCTTGAAAACGGTGAAATCGATTTTGAAGATTTTAAAGCCAAAACAGAACAGCATTCCGAGAATCTTTCTGCAGTAATGATTACTTATCCATCAACTTATGGATTTTTTGACGCCAATATCAAGGAAATTACGAAACTCACGCACGAGCACGGCGGACAAGTCTATATGGATGGTGCGAATATGAATGCTCAGGTTGGATTTACAAGTCCGGGAAATATCGGGGCAGATGTTTGTCACCTGAATCTTCATAAAACTTTTGCAATTCCTCACGGTGGCGGTGGTCCAGGCGTTGGCCCAATCTGTGTCGCTGAGCATTTGGTCCCTTTCCTTCCAACCAATGCCAATATTCCTGTAGGAACTAAAGATGCGATTGAAGGAATTTCCGCTGCACCTTATGGCTCTGGTCTGATTCTGAATATTTCTTATGCTTACATTAAAATGCTGGGAACTGATGGATTGAAAAAAGCAACGGAATATGCGATTCTAAATGCTAATTACCTTAAAGAATTATTGGCGGAACATTTCCCTATCTTATATGCCAACGCAAATGGCAGAGTAGCGCACGAGTGTATCGTGGATTTCCGTCAGTTCAAATCTCTGGGAATTGAAGTGGCAGATGTTGCAAAACGACTGATGGATTATGGTTTCCACGCACCAACGGTAAGTTTCCCTGTAGCCGGAACATTGATGATTGAGCCTACAGAATCCGAAAGCAGAGAAGAAATCGAACGTTTTGCTGAAGCTCTAATCAATATCAAAAAAGAAATTGAGGAAATTGCGAGCGGCGAAGCCGATGCTGCTAATAACGTTTTGAAAAATGCACCTCATACGGAGCAGCTGGTAATTTCTGATAATTGGGATAAACCGTACGGAAGGGAAAAAGCAGCTTATCCTTTGGAATGGGTGAGAACACATAAATTTTTTGCTACCGTTGCAAGGGTAGATGAAGCCTATGGCGACAGAAACCTGATTTGTACCTGCGAGCCTATCGAAGCTTATATGTAACATTTAAAAACCTCTCATTTGAGAGGTTTTTTTTATAGTTATTTATTTTTAATCGGTCGTTCAGGATTTATGGCTTCGTCTTCTGTTGAAAATATTACGGATGTTATTTTCCATTTTCCGTCTGCTTTTATCATAGCCCAGCTTTCCTTTCCCCAATTCATCTTTGTTCCTTTTTCCCAAAAGCTGTAATCAAATATAACAGTTGCAATATATCCGTCTTCTAAAATTTTAATATTAGAAAACTTTTCTTCAATTGGCTTATCATAAAAATATCTGTAAAAAGATTTATAATCTGATCTGAAACTGTCTTTTGCGTTTCCATCTTTTTTTAACTCTTGAGAGAAGGTTTTATGTTTTGTAACACCAGCCCAAACTACAGGGTCAGAATGAAATAAACTGTAAAATTTTGTACTGTCTTTTTTTGTAAGACAATTCATAAATGTATTGATTATAAGCTGGATCTGTTTTTTGTCTTCTGATGTTTTATTTTGGGAGAATGAATTGTTTGAAAATAGTAAAAAGGTCACAAAAAGGAGAATTCGGGTTTTCATTGGGATTTGTTTTTGTAAATCTATAATTAATTTTCAAATTTTTAGTTTTTATCTTCATTACTGTCAAGGAAATTTATAAAAAATCTTTCGGAATGATTATGTTGATTTTTATTTTTAAGTAAATTTCTTTATCTGATTTTATTTAGTTTTTTCACAATTTAATCCTGTATTTTTTTGATTTTGAGAATTTTAAAAATTTATAACTCGATCGAAAAATGTTAATTTTAAGTTATTGAATTATTCAAAATAATAAATAGTTATTATTAATGGTATGGTAATTGAATAATGGAAGATAATTCTTTTAAATACAACGGTATTTAGATAAAGAGGTATAATTTCAATTATACTTTTAACAAATAAAACAATTAAAATTTATTATTTATGAAATCAAAATTAACTATTTTGTCTATGGCTTTGCTATGCCCGGCCGTGATGTTTTCTCAGGACATGATGCAGACTGCTTCGACATCTGCAAGTACGTCTATGGATACTACTCCAAGTTATAACAGCTGGTCTATCTCCTTTGGTGGCGGTATACCTCTGATGCAGAATGCAGATCTGAAATCCATTCAGGATGGTAATACACTTGTTGGATATTCGGCATATTTCAGCATTGACAAGGCTCTTTCTCACGCTTTTGGACTAAAACTTCAATACGATCGTGGCGAAACAAGACAAGGGTATTTCAACACAAAAGATGCAGCTCCTGCAAATGCCGCTGCTAATCTTCAGGTTGCTGGCAGAACACAATACGACGCAATTTCCCTTTTAGGGGATATCAATCTGTCAAATTTATTAAGAAGAGTTGACAGGAAATCGGATTTCAGATGGGCAATCCACGGTTATGCCGGAGCCGGAGTTTTAGCATATCGTGCTTACCAAAAAGATGAATTCGGGCAAAGATTGATGACCGAAAGAAAGGCTTTCAAATTCAATTCATTATTCGGACAGGCTGGTGCAGGATTGAAATATAAAATCAGTAACAGAGTAGATATTGAGGGAAGATTCATGTATGTTTATACAGGAGATGATGCTTTCGATGGTGGCGGAGATCAATACAGCGCTGTTAACAGAATCAGCTCTCATACTTCAGATAATTTCTTTAATACAACTTTGGGTCTTACCGTTAAACTTGGAAAAAATGCTGATCATATTATGTGGGTTGATCCTTTGAGAAATATATACAGCAGAATAGACGAGCTTGAAGAAAAGGTGGATAATTTTAAAGTTTGCAAAAACGGCGATGCCGATAATGACGGTGTTTGCGACGATTGGGACAGACAGCTTGATACACCGGCCGGTGCCAGAGTAGATGGTTCTGGTGTGGCATTAGATGTAGATATGGACGGTGTAATTGATCTTAATGATAAGTGTGTAACTGTTCCTGGTCCTGTGGAAAATAACGGTTGCCCGCTTACTAATTCAAATAACGGAGGAGTTGCTTCTGCAGATGAATCCGTGATGAATGGAATCGAGTTCGATCTTAATTCTGACAGAATCTTACCAAGTAACAATCCTATTTTGAATAGTGCAATCAGTTATATCAACTCTACAAATGGTTCATATGTAGTTGTAGGTGCCACAGACACAAGAGGCACGGAAAGCTATAATCAGGCATTATCTCAAAGAAGAGCAAATAATGTAAAACAATATTTAATTTCGAATGGTGCTAATGCTTCCAAATTAGAAGCCCAGGGTAATGGAAAGTTTGACCTGAAATATCCTGAATGTGATCCCGCTTCGAAATGTCCGGAATGGAAAAACAGAGCAAATAGAAGAGTGTATTTTAAAGCAAAATAAATTTTAATTTTTCTATTTGAAAGACTGCCTATAATGGCAGTCTTTATTTTTTTTTGTGTTAATTTATTTTTTAAATTAAATGGTCTAAATAATTAACATATAAATATTTAATATTATTTATATAAAGTAAATTGTATGTGTCTTATTTTTCATGCCTTCTGAAAAAGTCTGCAATTTCCTGAAGAGATTGTTTTGGAAATTCGTGCCCGGCATTACTACTCTGAACGACAAGTTCAGTATTGTTTTTACCCTTGAAAATAGTTTTATCATTATCCGTTTTTCCTGCCATTGAAATTCCGAGATTTGATTTCACAATAGGAATTGATAATTCCTGACTTTGTGGTGGAACTATCTTGTCGTTTTTTCCGATGTACATCCAAACTGAAATAGGAACCGCACCGGAAATCATTTCGCCACCCTGAGCAGATGCGGAACAGATGGCAGTAATTTTTTCGCCTCGCGTCATCCATAGGACATTCACAAAACGCGCACCGTTAGAATGTCCGATTAGGTAAATCCTGTTGTCATCAATCTTATAAGCTTTATGAATATCTGCAAAGACAACATCGAAGAATTTAATATCCCGGCCTTCCAAATCATCTGTAAAAATCTGCCATCCGTTCATAATCCCGTTAGGATCTATTCCGGGAACTTTTCTTCCCGGCAATCCCTGCATAAAAATAACAAGAGCATCTTTGTAATAGTTTTGGATGTCAATTCTTCTGCTTACAAAATTAGCATTGCCGCCGTGACCGTGGAAAACAAAAACAACAGGTGTTTTTTCAGTTTTAGTCGCTGGTTCGTAGATAATAGCTTTCCTTTCGACACCATTGATGTTAAATTTTTTTGTGATCTGGGCGTTTAAAGTTGTTACACAGCTTAAGAGGATAAGAAACAACAGATTTTTCATATTCATAATTTATATATTGGATTAATCTGTTGATATGAAAGTTAAATGGATCAATCCGAAATTGCTTGATTCAGAAACAGGTTGAATGGATAAATCTCTTTAAAGATTTTCACAGTGTGATTAATAAAATTTTCATTGACCACATCTTCATCAGAAAGTGAATGAAAAACTGTGAACTGCTTAAATTTCAGATAGTCGCCCATTGGATTATCCTTATCAAAGCCTTGCGGAACTTTTACTAGTTTGTCACCTCGTAATTCAAAATTGTCCCTGAATGATTTTTTATTAATGATCTTCAGAAAATCTTCTCCTTCAGCGCTGATTTTCTCCCTAATGGCTTTCAGATTTTTTGGTTCCGTCATATAAACGCCGCCTGCGAGAAAAGATTTGCCCGGCTCTATGTGAATGTAATAACCAGCGTGATTAAGTGTTTTCGGTCCTTTCTCCACAAGTGAAGCGCCAATGTTGGTTTTGTATGGCGTTTTATCTTTGGAAAACCGGGTGTCCTTGTAGATCCTGAAAATACAATTTTTGGCTTCCAGCCGTTCCATACTTTTATCAAAATCCGATACGCCGGAAATAATCTGATTGACAACAGCTTCCATATTATCTTTAGCCTTCAGATAAAGATGTTTGTGGTCACTAAACCAATCTCTGTTGTTATTACGTTCCAGTTCCGACAGGAAGTTAAGCGTATCTTTTTCTATATTACTCATCAAATTATATTTTTAATAAAGTTAAATAAAAAAATCCTGCTGTTGAAGCAGGATTTCAATTTTATTGTTTGATGAATTTCGAGGTGTATTTTTTATCCTTATCAGTATTGATGTCAATCATATAGTTGCCTTTTGGTAAGCTTTCAATATTGATTTCTTTCATTGATGAGAATGTTTTTACCTTCTGTCCGGCAATATTATAAATATTGATATTGATAATTGCTTCATTATTTGGAACATCGATTTTCAGTATATCATTTACAGGATTTGGATACAGCCTGATGTTAGATTTTTTGACATCATTCACAGCCATGACTTCATCATTAATTTTAATATTGTCGATGTAAGCAAAGCCGCCAAAATTATCGTGAAGGAAAATAATTCCCAGTACATCCGTTTTTGAAAAGTTAGTTCCGGTGTAAACCAAGGTTCCATCAACATAATATTTAATCTGATTTTCAGAGATCTCAGCTTTTAGCTTATACCATTTATTAGCCTGCCAGGTAAATTCCGTAGCTTCATAATCATAATCTACACTGCTTACAACTTCCAGATTACCAGTATAATTAAAAGAAAATGTAGAGATAGGAACAAACTCATCATTATCCGCACCATAAGTTCCGAATTCAAAAGTTGAACCTTCCAGTTCAGATATATAAGCATCGAATTCTACGGTTGTGTTTTTATAATCAAATCCCTGATCCAGAATTTTTGCGGCGCCATAGATCGGAAACCATCCGAAATCTTCATTAAGATCCACAGCAATTTTTAAGGCGTTGCTGCCTGCACTGGCACTTTCAGTTGTAATGGTCTGGCCATTGATAGGAAGCTCGTCGCTGTTTAGCGTTACTTCCCAATTGTTTTGTCCGTGGATGTTACCTGTTGTGTAGCCTTCAGTACTTTCGAATGAAATGGTTTTCTGTGCCATTACAAAAGAAGAAACTAATGACAAGATCAAAAAGTATTTATTTTTCATAACTAAAATTTTGTCAATGATAGTCAAAATAATTGCCAAATCAAACTCAGATTGCTTATAAAAGCCTTTTAACACGATGTTTTCACCAGAATTGCGAATCCTTAGAATAATTTTTGGTCAGTTTCGCAGTAGAAACTTCTCCGTTTATATTTCCCGGTAATTTTATTGGTAAGAGGCTGGCCGCACACCGGGCAATTTTTTTTATGATGAGCTTTCCAATGCTTTTTTAAAGTATTTTCCCGTTTCCACTTCAGAAAATCGAAACTGTAGTTCCGGGCTTCCGATACAAGCTCATTGATTTTATTTGCAGGTATTTTTCCGAGCCTGCTTTCCGGCTGCACGCCAATGCGGAAAAGTGTTTCATTTTTGATGATATTACCAACGCCGGAGAAAATATCCTGATCCATCAGGGCATCGCACACCATCATTTCAGGATTATCTTTCAGCTTGGCTTTGGTTTTCTTTGGATCCCAGATATCGCTCATCACATCAGCTTCCCAATCTATGGTCTCGAGAAAATCATTGGGCAATAGTTTTACGGAGCAGGTATAGAAAAATGCTTTACCGTTTTTGAATGTGAGGCCTATGCGTAGATTCTTGTCTGGCTTGGTTTGCTCATCAATTTCATAGGAACCGAACATTAAAAGATGGATTCTGATATTGACATTGTCAAAAATAAGATAAGTTTGTTTACCATAGAGTCTGATTTCCTTAAGTTTCTTATCAGCAATAAGCTTATGGTCAAATTTGACGGTTCCGTCAATGGATATTACTTTTTGTCCAATGAATTTTCGGAGCTCTTCTTTCATCAAAACAATGGTTGGACCTTCTGGCATATTGATATTTTTTATGGAAAAATCAAATATTATTCCGCTAAAAAATAAATATCCCTTATTTTTGAGGTCAATATGGATCTCAATTCAATTTATACAAGTCAGCGCACAGGAAATAATCCTAATACAAAAGTTTCCAGGACAGATTTTCAAAGGGATTTTGACCGGATTATTTTTTCCTCGGCATTCCGAAGATTGCAGAACAAGACGCAGGTTTTTCCGCTTCCGGGAAGTGTTTTTGTGCATAACAGACTTACGCATTCTCTGGAAGTTTCATCTGTGGGAAGAAGTCTGGGCAGTGTTATTGGTGAGTTTATTCACGATAATTATACAAATGATCTGAATGAAGATTCCAGAAATTTTTATCTTCATAATCTGAGCAATGTGATTGCTGCAGGCTGCCTTTGCCACGATGTTGGTAATCCTGCATTCGGACATTCCGGAGAAGATGCGATAGCAAGTTATTTTGACAGAAATGAAACCGAACTGAAACCTAAATTCAATGAAAAAGAATGGGCAGACCTGGTTAATTTTGAAGGAAATGCCAACGCCATAAGAGTGCTTGCCCAGCAACAACAGGGAAAAGATGCAGGTGGTGTTCAGCTGACGTTTGCGACACTGGCAAGCATTGCAAAATATCCTTGTGAAGCGATTGCTAAAAAGAAAGGCGTGATCCATCGTAAAAAGTTTGGCTTCTTTCAAAATGAAAAGGATATTTTTCTGGAAATTGCAAAAAGTACGTCAATGCTACAGGAAAATGATGATCCTTATATTTTCAAAAGGCATCCGTTTGTTTGGCTGGTGGAAGCAGCTGATGATATCTGCTATAACATCATTGATATGGAAGATGCGCACAGACTGGGAATCGTTTCTACTGCCGATTGTAAAAGCCTGTTTTTTGAACTCGTAAAGTCAGAAACGGATGACATCAAAAGAGTAGAACAGAAGCTGGATTCTATCAGCAATGAAAATGAGCAGATTTCTTATCTCAGAGCAAAGGTTATCAATGCATTGATTAATAAGTCCATTGAACTTTATAAAAATAATTTCGACAAAATTTTACAAGGTAATTTAGAAAAAGGTCTTTTGGATATTTACAAATCTGAAAATAAGACACTTCAGGATATCGAAAGTTTTTCAATAGAAAAGATATACAACCACAAAGCTGTTGTGGAAATCGAAAATGCTGGCTACAACGTGATGTACGAATTGCTGGATCATTTTATTCCATCGATTTTGAAATCTGCAGATGAAAGAAAATCGTATGACAAAAAAGCGTTGAAACTACTGCCAAAGCAGTTTTTCTATGAAGATGGAACAGATTATCAGAAAGTGCTTGGTGTTATTGATTTTGTGTCCGGAATGACCGATAATTTTGCTACGGATTTATATAGAAAAATCAAAGGAATAGATATCGGAATGACGATGTAATCAAGATGATAATTGATAAATGACAAAGGATCATTCATCAATTATCAATTATGAAATCAATTCGCATCCGAAAACATCTGTAAAATGCTTCCTTATTTTTTCTTTTACTTCCTCGATATCAACATCTCTCTCAAGTTCTCTTTTGAGTGAAGTCACCTGCTTATCAGTGATTCCGCAAGGAATAATGTATTCGAAATAACGCATATCAGTATTGACATTCAGCGCGAATCCGTGAATCGTGACCCAGCGTGACGCTTTTACGCCCATTGCGCAGATTTTTCTTGCGTAAGGTTTTCCGACATCCAGCCAAACGCCTGTTTCACCACTGGAGCGTTCGCCTTTCAAGCCATATTCTGCAATAGTCCGGATTATCGCTTCTTCCAGATCACGCATATAGCGATGGATGTCTGTATAAAAATTTTCAAGATCCAAAATAGGGTAGCCAACTATTTGTCCAAATCCGTGATAAGTGATGTCTCCGCCCCTGTTTACCTTCACATAAGTCGCGTTGATTTCTTTAAGCTTAGCTTCATTGGCCAGAAGATTTTCCTCGTGTCCGCTTTTTCCTAAAGTATAAACGTGCGGATGTTCCACAAAAAGAAGAAAGTTTTCCGTAAGCTTCTGATTGTCTGGGTTTTCTCTGTTATAGATCTTGGTGTCCAGATTTTTTTTCAGTAATTCTTCCTGATAATCCCAGGTTGGCTGATAATCTTTAGTTCCCAGTTCCTGGAATTTTACTTTTTTATTGATAATGGAATTCACTGTCGTTGAATTATTTCTCCAAAAATACGCTTTATTTTATGAATTTTAGAATGGTAATATTAAACAGTTTATATCAATTAGTTTATGATTATCTATTAAGTTTAATAACGCTTTCCAAAAAATATTTTCCTCATATTTGTATAAAATTCATAATCCAATGCAGGCCTTACTTTTAGAAGATGATGCCGTTTTATCATCAGAAATTGCCCTTTTCCTGGAATCGAAATCCATCAGAACACATAAAGCGGAAGATGGTGAGGTGTTCCTGAAGATGTTTTCAGAAAATCCGTACGATATTTTTCTCCTGGACATCAACGTTCCGAAGGTTAACGGGCTGGATATCTGTAAAACCATCAGGGAAACTAATGCGGAAACGCCAATTATCATCATTTCTGCCTATGATGGAATCGAAGAGAAAAAAGAAGCATTCCTGAGAGCTGCGGATGATTATCTGGTGAAACCATTTCTGCTGGAAGAGTTGCTGCTGAGAATTAATTCGCAAATGCGGAGACAGGCTCCCAAATCAGAAGAAAAAGAAAAAATAGTGATAGACGATCTGGAGATCTATCCGGAGGACAGCAAAGTGTTCCGTGCCGGCGAGGAAATCACGCTTACCGTAAAAGAATTCCAGCTTTTGGTGCTGCTTGCAAGAGCCAATGGAAGGACACTGTCCAAGCAATATATCTCGGATGAAGTTTGGAAAAATCAGTTTCAGTCTACCAATAATGCTATTGAAGTTTATATCAATTTTCTAAGAAAAAAAATCGATAAGAATTATAAGACAAAACTGATCCACACAAGACCGGGATTTGGTTATTACCTGAGTCCACTTTAGGAGTTTTAGAATCTGAGAGTCTTTTCATCATTCATCACTTATAATCATTTATCATCCATCATCCATCATCTATCATCTATCATCTATCAATTATAATAATCTATGTCATTAAAACGTAAAATAGCATTCAGCCTCAGTTTAGCATTTTCATTGATTTTTGGCGTTATGATGTTTGTGATTTATGTATCTTTTAATGATTTCCGACGGGATGAATTTAAACTTAGATTCCAGAAACGATTGGTTTTTACAGTCAATTTTATAGAAAAAGCGAATGACTTTGAAAGAGAAGCACCGCTTTTCTTTGATGAAAATTCGGATAATGTACTTCTCAATGAAAATATTATCATTCTGAATGCCGAAAAGGAATTGGTTTACAGCACTCTTAAGGATAAAAAAGTAACCTGGGACAAAACGCTTCTTGATGAGCTGGACAAAGAAAAAACCATATATAATGAACGCTCGGTCCCGGAAATCTATGCTGCGTTAAGAACCATAAAAGGTGAAAACTATTACATCCTGACCAGTGCGCAGGATGTTACGGGACAATCTAAACTTGCCTTTTTAAAATACACATTGATATTTTCGTACATCGTAAGTGTGCTGCTGATTTGGTTTTTCAGTTACTATCTCGTTTCCAGGTTTCTGGAACCTTTGGAGTCACTAAAATCCGAAATTGCCGATATCAGTGTTCATAAGCTCACAACGCCAGTCGTAGTAAAAAATTCCGAAGATGAAATCGGAGTGCTTGCAAAATCATTTAACCTGATGACCAGCCGTCTGAATGATGTCTTTCAGTCACAAAAAGATTTTAATTCCAGCGCTGCACACGAGATCCGGACGCCACTCACCAGAATGGCTTTCCAGCTGGAAAATCTTATTCAGTTGGAGAACCATTCTCCTAAAACCAAATCGACCTTGCAGCAGATGCTTCTGGATGTTTATCAGTTATCGGATCTCACAAAATCTCTTTTATTGTTGTCTAAATTTGATAAAGAAGGCATTACCAGCGTTTATGAAGAAGTACGGATAGATGAAGTGGTATTTAATGCTTTTGAAACGGTAAATCGTAATTTTCCTTCATTTAAAATGGATTTTCTTATTGATGAAAAAAGTATTGACGATGCTTTTCTTACTGTAAAAGGCGTCAAATCCCTTCTTGAGATCACATTTATCAATCTTTTCAAAAATGCAGCGTTATATTCGGATAATGAGGAAGTAGATATTTCAATTATGGAGACCGATTTCAGGATTATCGTAAAAGTATTTTCGCACGGCTCCACAATTCCTTTGGAAGAACGCGATAAGCTTTTTGATGCTTTTATGCGTGGCAGCAATTCGCACAGCAAGACAGGTTCGGGCCTTGGACTCCGGATTGTAAAACGTATTCTGGAGTATCACAATGCCGAGATCTCCTACAGTTCCGCAGCAGAAAATCAGAATCTTTTTACGGTAACTTTTAATAAGTAAATTCTTCCTGTGACTGTGAGAATTTAAATCAAACTTTTTAAAATTCACTCATCATCAAATCCCATAATTAAGCTTTTTTTAAGGCGCATTTAAGTCCGTTTTAATCTGAAAAATTCATTTTTGCCCTACCAAAACGAGATAAAAATGAATAAAATTACAACGCTGGTGTTATCCGTTTCGGCATTTGTCTGTCTATCGGGACAGCAGCAGATGTCTCTTCAGGATTGTGAAGTCGCTTTTCAAAAAAACAATCTCCAGCTTCTTGCCGCCCAGTATAATATAAATATGGCAGATGCAGATATTTTGCAGGCCAGGATATGGGAACTGCCGCAGATAGAAGGTTACATCAATGCCTATAATCCTGAGGACAAAAGAGCTTTTGACGCCGGAAGATCAAAAGGAGCAGAAATCACACAGCTCATTTATCTCGGTGGAAAAAAAAGAAATGAAATTCAGTTTGCTAAATCCAGTAAAGAACTTTCTCAGCTCCAGTTCAACCAATTGCTTTTTGATCTCCGCTCGGAACTGAGAAATACTTACTATAACCTGATCTACGAACAAAAAAAACAAATCAGCATAGATGGGCAGCTCAGGTATATGAATGAGCTTTTAGCAGCTTACAAAGTTCAGACAGATAAAGGGAATATCTCTCTCAAAGATTATGTGAGGCTACAGAGCATCGTTATTCAGCTTAATAACGATAAGATCGAGATCAATAATAATATTCTTGGCTTTCAGCAAAACATGAAGCTGCTGACGGGGATTTCTGACAATATTGTTCCAGAGATCTCAAAGCCTGAAGAAAATCAAATTTTAGTATCACAGCCTTTTGGAGATATGGAAATTCTCAAGGAAAAAGCTTTACAGAATAATGCGGACTATCTCTATAATCTGAAACTGATAGACAATAGCAAGTTGTATGCGCAGTGGCAAAAATCACTCAATACGCCGGATCTTAATCTTGGAGCCGAATACGATCAGGCTTCTGGAACATTCAGAAATGAGATCAATCTGAAGATCGGAATTCCGATTCCGCTTTGGAAAGCTAATAAAGGCAACGTGGAAAAGGCAAAATTTGCCATTCAGCAGAATGAAAAAAACTCCGAGTATCAGAAACTTAATTTACAAACGCAGGTAGAATCAGCATACCAAACCTGGAAAAATCATTACGATCAGTATTTTCAGCTGAAGCCTGTTGATTTGGAGAATCTGCAGACTGTCTATGACGGTATTCTGAAAAATTTCAGAAACGGAAACATAAGCCTGATAGATTTTACGGATTTTATGGAGAGTTACAGACAGACCGTTTTGCAGGTTTATGAAATGAAAAAGCAGATTATGATCTCGGCGGAGCAGATTAATCGGCTTGTACAGACCAAAATTTTTTACTAAAAACAGGATTTAATCAAATTAAGTAAGTGAAATAAATCAAAGATAAAAGCCAATAAATAAACAACTGATTGTAAGTCTATTATCTTTCATCTATTATCTTTTATCTATTTAAAATAAAATAAGTTTGCTATGCATAAAAAAATATTAATCCCTGTAGTATTATCCATTCTGTTTTCCTGTTCCAAGACGGAAGACAGTATTCCTGTGCAGGAAAAAGGCTTTGAACTAAGCAAAACAATGCTGAAAACAACGACTTTTGCTACAGTAGAAAAAAAATTCATAGAAGATGAATACAGTTTTTATGGAAAGATCTCTGCGGATAAAAACCAGTATATCGACATATTTCCTCTGGTGGGAGGCAATGTTCTTAGTGTGAATGTTGAGCTGGGAGATTACGTCCATAAAGGTCAGGTTCTGGCTACCATCAGAAGCACGGAGCTTGCAGAAGTTCAGAAAGACGTAAGCGATGCAAAAACCGATCTTGCTGTTGCGGAAAATAATCTCCGGGTAGCTAAGGAAATGTATGCCGGAAAGCTGAATACCGAAAAAGATGTTCTGGAAGCCCAAAGCGAAGTGCAGAAAGCCAAAGATGCCTTGCATCGTTCAAATGCTGTGAGTACGGTTTATAATGTCAGAAAAGGAAATATCTACAGTGTGATCTCGCCCATTAATGGCTACATTGTTCATAAGGACATTAATAAGGATATGGAGCTCAGAAGTGACAGAAGTGAAAATATCTTTGATGTGGCCAATACCAGAAATGTCTGGGCTATTATGAATGTTAATGAGGCCGATATAGATAAGATCAGCCTTGGAATGAAAGCGCAGGTTTCGACTTTATCATATCCGGATAAAGTATTTTACGGCAAGATTGACAAGATCTTCAAAATCATAGACCCGGACACCAATGCAATGCAGGCAAGGGTAGTGCTGGATAATTCTCAGGGATTGCTGATCCCGGAAAGCAAAGCAACTGTCAGAGTTTCATCTTCAGAAAATGAGACCGCACTGGCCATTCCTTCCAAAGCAGTGATTTTTGACGATAACAGATACTTTGCCGTTGTTTATAAATCTCCGACGGACATCAAAGTCAAAGAGATCAAAATACTGAAACAAAATTCAGACACCACTTATATTTCCGAAGGTCTAGCGGAAGGAGAAACGGTAGTTACGCATAATCAGTTATTGATTTACCGCTCTTTGAATAATTAAATTTTGGGCGTGTCCCTTTGTTTTTGCCAATCACATTTAGTCAATCAAAAGAACTATTCAACAAGGCAAAAACAAGCGGGTCGGTCTGCGGGCAGTCGCTTCCCGATAAAAACTCAGCAAAGTTTTTATCGGGAGAGCTCCAACAATGCCCTTCGCCCTCACGCATTTGCGATTCAATTTTTTAGTCTTTGCTAAGTTTTACGGCTTTGCGACTTAAAAAACACATAGTTCGTCAAAAAAAACTTTACGGACTTTGCGTTAATAATAGATTGCAATAAACTCATAAATCAAACCCTATGAACAAATTCATCAAAAATATCATAGCCTTTTCTCTTAAAAATAAAGCCTTCACATTCATTTGGGTAGCCATTTTAGCAGTGGCAGGTTTTATCAGTTTCAGGAATATGCCGATTGAAGCATTCCCGGATGTCACCAATACCCAGATCGTCATCATCACGCAGTGGAACGGGAGAAGCGCGGAAGAAGTAGAACGTTTCGTCACCACACCGATCGAACTGGCAATGAGTCCGGTTCAGAAAAAGACCAGCGTCCGAAGTACCACAATGTTCGGACTTTCCATTGTCAAGATCTTATTTGAAGATGGTGTAGATGATATTTTTGCCAGGAATATGGTCAATAACCAGCTGAGAACGGTGAGTTTGCCGGAAGGCATTGATCCGGAAGTTCAGCCGCCTTACGGACCAACCGGTGAGATTTTCCGGTATACGCTGGAAAGTAAAGACAGGGATTCCAGAGATCTTCTGACATTGCAGACCTGGGTGGTGGACAGAGCACTCCGAAGTGTTCCAGGTGTTGCAGATATCAACGTTTTCGGTGGTCAGGATAAAGTATTCGAATTAAGCATCGATCCGAGAAAATTAGAAAAATATAATCTGACACCGAATGAAGTTCTCGATGCTGTTTCTGCCAGCAATCTCAATGTAGGTGGTGATGTTATTGAGAAAAGTGGCCAGGCTTACGTAGTTCGTGGGATCGGTTTGGTAAAATCGATTTCTGATATTGAGAATATTACCATTCATAATGATAGCGGAAACCCGATTCTGGTAAAGTATGTAGCCGATGTACACGAAGGTTCGCTTCCAAGAGTAGGACAGGCATCACTAAACCAAGAAAAAGATACAGTAGAAGGAATCGTGGTGATGCGAAAAGGCGAGAATGCGCAGGAAGTTCTCCTCTCGGTAAAAGCCAAAATCGATGAGCTTAACAATAAGATCCTCCCGAAAGATGTCAGGATGAAAACCTTTTATGACCGCCAGAATCTTATGGATTTCACCACCAAAACAGTAATGCATAATCTGTTGGAAGGAATCATTCTCGTAACAGTGATTGTCCTGATTTTTATGGCCGACTGGCGCACGACTCTTATTGTTTCCATCATCATTCCGTTATCCTTGTTATTTGCTTTTTTTTGCCTCAGGATGGCGGGAATGAGTGCCAATTTATTATCTTTAGGAGCAGTTGATTTCGGGATTATCATAGACGGCGCCGTTGTAATGGTGGAAGGATTATTTGTGATGCTGGACCATAAAGCTCACAAGTACGGCATGGAGCGCTTCAACAAGATGGCGAAAGCCGGCTGGATCAAACAGACCGGAACCGGACTCGGAAAAGCGATTTTCTTCTCAAAACTAATCATCATCACTTCATTATTGCCGATTTTTTCTTTCCAGAAAGTGGAAGGTAAGATGTTTTCGCCATTAGCATTTACATTAGGTTTTGCCTTATTGGGCGCTTTAATATTTACGCTGACTTTGGTTCCGGTAATGTCGCATCTATTGTTAAAAAAGAATGTGCGTGAAAAGAACAATCCGTTCGTAAATTTCTGGGATAACTATGTAATGAAGGGGTTTCGGTTTACATTCAGATATAAGAAAATGAGTTTGATCGTTTCAACCGTAGTTTTAGCGCTGACCTTATTCTCAGCAAAATTCCTCGGAACCGAATTCTTGCCTCAGCTGAACGAAGGTTCACTTTGGATCACTGCAGAAATGCCGATGAGCTCATCCCTTAAAGAATCTCTGAAAACTGCCGACGATCTTAAAAAAGAAATCCTCACTTTTCCCGAAGTAACAGATGTTCTGGCTCAGACAGGACGAAGCAATGACGGAACAGATCCGAACGGATTCGGTTTTGTTCAGTTCGCAGTGAGCCTGAAGCCAAGGGAGGACTGGAAACGGAAAATCAGCTATGATGAACTGGTAGAAGAGATGGATAAAAAACTGAAAAACTATCAGGGCATTACCTTCAATTATTCTCAGCCGATTTCTGATAATGTGGCGGAAGCTGTCGCCGGTTTCAAAGCGGAAAACGGAATCAAGATTTATGGCGATAACCTTCACACATTAGATAGATTGGCAGAAGAAGTTTTAGCCTCCATCAAAGATGTGGATGGTGTAAAAGAACCGGGAATCATCAAGAATATCGGTCAGCCGGAGATCAGTGTTGTGCTGGATAGGAATAAAATGGCAGCTTACGGCGTATTGCCAGCCGATGCCCAGGCGGTTCTGGAAATGGCATTTGGCGGGAAAACAGCGTCCGAAATGTTTGATGGCGAAAGAAAATTCCCGATCAGACTGCGCTACGCAGAAGATTACAGGAGAAATGAAGAAGATATAGCAGCACTGATGGTTCCGACTCAGGACGGCGCAAAAATTCCGCTGAAAGAAATCAGTACCATTGAAAAGGATAACGGTGCCGCGTTTATCTATCGTGATGATATCAAACGTTACATTGGGGTTAAGTTTTCGATTCGCGACAGGGATTTGGGCGGAACCATTGCCGATGCCCAGAAAAAAGTGGCGAGAATCAAATTGCCGGACGGTTATTCCATTGGTTGGACAGGCCAGTTTGAAAACCAGCAGCGTGCTACCAAACGTCTTGCCCAAGTGGTTCCTATCAGTATTCTTGGGATCTTCTTTCTATTGTTTATTTTGTTTGGGAATATGAAAGATTCGCTTCTGGTGATGGCGAATGTTCCGTTTGCTCTTATCGGTGCTATCATTGCGCTTCATTTGACGCATATGAACTTTGGGATTTCTGCCGGAGTCGGGATGATTGCCCTGATCGGGATTTGTATCCAGAATGGTGTAATTCTGATTTCCGAGTTTCACCAGAATGTGAAGAACGGCTTGTCTCTCGATTCATCCATAATGGAAGGCGTGAAGGTAAGAACCAGACCGGTTGTAATGACGGCTTTGATGGCCTCTATTGGACTACTTCCCGCCGCATTGTCTACCGGAATCGGTTCCGAGTCTCAGAAACCTTTGGCAATAGTGATTATTGGCGGATTGATTACTGCAACGGTTTTGACGCTTCTGATTTTCCCAATCATCTTCTGGGTTTTCAACAGAAGAAAGAATGAAGTCATTGATTAGCGTAATAGAAATAATATTTAGTCTGGTAAGCCACGAAGTGGCTTAAGGTTAATAGCGTCGGGTGAAACCCGATGTATGTTGTTACATTTTTCTCTCTTTATTTGTCGTTCCTTCAGGATTTTTCCTGGGGAACGTTTTTGTTTCTGACGATAGTTCGACAAAAATCTACGTTTCTTTTGATAAAAAGCACCGTATCTTTTGAACAAAACGTACGGTGGTTTTAGTGAAAACGTACGTGTGTTTTTATAACATTCAGTAAACGTCCTATCCATCGGAATTGGCAAAGGGCATTTTTGAGCTTTAAGATAACTTTGATTTTGAGCTAAACGTGATTCGAAATTCTCAATGTCTAATCGGCGAAGCGCACCCCGGCCTGAGTGGAGCTCTTTTTGTTTTTTCTTTGGAAAAACAAAAAAGCGGGAACGGAGGACGGATAAAGGTGCCCAAATCTAACGTAGTGATTTGATGAAATCAAAATATTATCTTTGACAATAAAATAAACGATGCGATTGAATTTTACTTTTATATTGATGCTTCTTGTAAGTGTTAATGGATTTTCTCAGAAATTTACGAAAGATGAAAAAGCCTTCATTCTGGCAGGTGATACCAAAATGGCTTTACCGATATACCAGATCAATAATGAACATCAGCACAGGGTTTTACTGGCTCAGTCACAGGAGATCTCGCCTAAAGATAAAACACTTCCGGTTCTTATCGAACGTATGAGACTGGCTCTGGCAGCTACGGAAGGCGGTGTTGGCATTGCTGCGCCGCAAGTTGGCATCAATAGAAGGGTGATCCTGGTGCAACGTTTTGATAAAACTGATTATCCTGTGGAATATTTTATCAATCCGAAGATCATCTGGCGTTCCGAACTCCTGAACAAAGGCCCGGAAGGCGACCTTTCTATAGACAAATTCAGGGAGGCGTTTTACAGGAGCTACAGCATCCGACTGGAATATTATGATCTTGATAACAATAAGCACGATGAAATGGTGGAAGGCTTTACGGCAGTGATTTTCCAGCACGAAACAGATCATCTTTCCGGTATTTTAATTCAGGATAAATTCAGGAACGAGAAGGCATTACAATATAAAGAAGTGAAAGTTTACCAGAAAATTAAAAATTAGGTCTGGTTTTTGAAATAGAAAAGAATAATCAATAAAACCTTAAACTATGAACTTTATTATCCGTTTGCTGATCACTGCGATTTCAGCATTTTTGCTCAGTAAGATTCTTTCAGGTGTGCATTTTGACAGCTTTGGTGCAACTATTATTTTCGCCATTGTTTTAGGTCTTTTGAACCTGATTGTAAAACCGATTCTTTCAATTTTATCATTGCCGATTACGATTCTCACACTTGGATTGTTCTCCTTTGTTATCAATGCTTTGATAATAATGCTTGCGGCTTACGTAATGGGAAGCATGCAGGTGGATGGATTCTGGTGGGCGCTGCTGTTCAGTATATTGCTGTCACTGGTCACATCGGCATTCTCTACCATTTTTGAAAGAGACTAAGAATAAAAAATCCCGAAGAAAGATTCTCCGGGATTTTTTTATTGTTAATTGATCTTATCTAGGTTTTTGATAATGGTATCAATTTCTTCTTTCTTGCTTCCGTCGGCATTTTTCTTTTCAAGATCCAACGCTACTTTAGGATAATTGACTTCCATATAAGTTTTGAACTCGTCAATGTTTTTAAACATATTGAAGCTTTCCTTATCCTCCTCATAGATAACTGCTTTCTGTCTTCTTGCAGCTGCAGTTGCTATAAGGCCGCCCCACATTGCTGCACTGTTGCTCACAAAATAGTCACGCACAAAAAGATAACCACCGTGATTTTCAGCTTTCAGGTAATAAATGCCGCCATCATATGATTGGCCTTTATCTTCTGAATTGAATTTTTTTAAAAGATTCACCACATGGATGTATAGATTTTTCCCGTCAGAAATTGCAAATGCCTTTTTGAATTTCTTGCCTTTATCATCCATATCATTAAAACGATAAGCAACCTGATCCGTAGTGTAAGCCTCAGAAAGATTAACTTGTTTGGAAGGTGTTTTGCTTCTGAAATCCTCAAAAGTTTCGTAAACGCCTTTCGGATAGTCTGCAACATTAAAGTGTTGTGCAGAAACAACTGTACTTGCGATTCCCAGTACTAATGCAAAGAGTTTTTTCATTGATTTTTTTTGCAAATATATTTTATTTACATTCGCAAAAAAAACTATGAAGCACTTTTTATTGATTATGGTTGCGATATTTGCAATTTCTTGTGAACCTGTTTATAAAGCAGAAAACACAGAACAGATTGTAAAGCAGCATAAAACTATAGCGATCCTGCCAACTAATGCACTAATTGAGATCAAGAAATCTGTAGAAGCCGATAAAGTGAAAGCCCAGGAAAAACTGGAAAGTGTGAAATTGCAGGCCGGGTTGTACGACAGATTCCAGGAAAGGATAAAATTGAAAAAACTCAATATCTATGTTCTTCCTAACGATTCTACTAATAAAATTTTGAAGAACAACAATATCGTAATATCCCAGACACCTTATAAAAAAATAGCAGAAGTTCTTGGCGTCGACGCTATTGTGGTTTCTAAAATTTCAATGGCAAAACCATTGACCAATGCGGAAGCTTTTTTCTCAAACCTTTTAGCAGGACCGGCTTTCAACTCCAAAGTTACTACTGCAGATATTTCTATCATTGACAAGGCGAGCGGAAGAATGTTCTGGAATTATACGTGGGAGAATGGCGGTACATTTGCTTCTGCAGACGCGCTCACCAAATCCCTGATGAAGTCAGCAGTCATAAGATTTCCTTATAATCCTGAAACAAAATAATAAAAAAGAGTTTCTAAATCTTGAAACTCTTTTTTATTATAATTATTTTCTCGCAGACTATAGTGATTTTGTGGGTAATTTAATCTTCGATATTTTTATTTGATCCCTTTGATGAAATCTCCTCCTTTCGCTTCCCAATCTTCATTCTCCAATAGAATTTTCACAAAAGCAGTTCCAATGATTCCACCTTGTGCTTTTTCCGTTACATTCTCAAAGTCATCCTTATTCTTGATTCCAAAACCAATGAAAACTGGGTTTTTCAAATCCAATGAAGCCAGCGTATTGAGATAATTTTCGTTCTTCAAAACGACACTATCGCTTCCTGTTGTTGATGAGCTGGAAACGGCATATAAGAATCCCGAACTTAGAGAATCCAGATATTTAATGCGTTCTTCCGAAGTTTCCGGCGTTACGAGAAACGTGAAATTCAGATTGTATTTTTTCAAAATTTCAACATATTGTTTTTCAAAGGCAACGGGTGGTAAATCAGGAATAATCAGTCCTGAAACGCCTACTTCTGAACATTTCTGGCAAAAGTTCTCAAATCCAAATTGGAGAACAGGATTCAGATAGCCCATTAATATTTTTGGAATCGTCACAGATTCTTTGATTTCGGCCAATTGTTCAAATAGCTTTTTAATAGACATTCCGTTTTTCAATGCCAGAGAATGCGCGTCCTGAATCACAGGTCCATCTGCAACAGGATCAGAATAAGGAATACCGATCTCCATCATATCTGCTCCGGAATCCTGAATTAGCTTGGCAATTTTTCCCGTATCTTCCAAAGTTGGAATTCCGGCGGTGAAATATATGTTTAAAAGTTTTGGCTGGATGCTGGATGCTGGATGTTGGAAGTTATGATTGTTCATATTTTTAATTTAATTTTAATGTCACAGAGATTAGCAAATTATACAGATTTTATCTGTTCAATAATCGAAATCAGCGGAAATATTATACATTTTTTATAAATGATTTTATAGTATTAAGAAACATCCGTCATCGGACTTCCATCATCCAGCTTTCGAAGATACGTTTCCATATCCTTGTCACCACGACCAGAAAGGCAAATCACGACCACATCATCATTTTCAAATTTCTTCTTGTCCAGAACAGCTAAAGCGTGTGCGCTTTCCAAAGCCGGAATAATGCCTTCGGTTTTAGTCAGTTCAAATGCGGATTTCAAAGCTTCATCATCATTAATACTGAAAAACTCCGCACGGTTGGTTCTAAATAAATTGGCGTGCATCGGACCAATTCCGGGATAATCCAAACCTGCGGAAATAGAATGCGGTTCAATCACTTGTCCGTCCTCGGTTTGCATCACAAGGCTTTGACTACCGTGCAGAATCCCTAAAGTTCCTAAGAAAGTTGTCGCTGCAGACTTTCCCGAATCAACGCCCAAACCACCGGCTTCCGCAGCAATCAATTTTACATGTTCCTCGTTCACGAAATGATAAAAAGTTCCTGCCGCATTGCTTCCGCCGCCAACACATGCAATCACATAATCCGGATTTTCTCTCCCGATTTTTTCATTCAGTTGTTCCTTGATTTCTTTCGAAATCACACTTTGAAATCTCGCTACCAAATCCGGAAACGGATGCGGACCAACCACACTGCCGATAATATAATGTGTGGTGGAAGGATTATTGATCCAGTCTCTTAGAGCTTCATTCACAGCGTCTTTTAAGGTTTTGGAGCCCGAAGTTGCAGGAATAACAGTTGCTCCAAGCATTTTCATCCGGGCAACATTCGGCGCCTGTCTTTGGATATCGATTTCGCCCATATAAACAATGCATTCTAAGCCCAATAATGCACAGGCCGTTGCCGTTGCCACACCGTGCTGGCCAGCACCAGTTTCGGCGATGATTCTGTGTTTTCCTAATTTTTTAGCCAGCAAAGCCTGTCCTAAAGCGTTGTTGATTTTGTGCGCTCCGGTGTGGTTCAAGTCTTCTCTTTTCAGATAAATCTGAGTCTGATATTTTTCGCTCAGATTTTTCGCAAAATAGAGTGGAGTAGCACGTCCTACATAATTCTTCAGTAAATTCTGAAATTCAGTTTGAAACTCTTCAGATTCGATGATTTGGATATATTGTTCCTGTAATTCGGCAACATTTGGATAAAGCATTTCCGGAATGAAAGCACCTCCGAAATCGCCGTAATAACCATTTTTATCTGGGTTTTGGTAGTTCATATTTTTAATTTTTATATAGCCACGAAGTGGTAATTTAATAAAGAATAGGATGCAATCCTATTAATCGAATTTAAATGAGAATTGATGGCAATTTAATCCCAAAGATATTTCTCATCGTACTCAATTTTATATTTTTTATAATAGCTTACTAGTTCTTTTTTGAAATCATAGTTTTTATGGTGTTCCCTCTGATTTTTAATATAATTTCTCACAGCAAAAATATTATTCGGACTAACTGAAAATGCTCCATAACCGTCTTGCCAAGAGAAAGATTCATACTTTTTTCCTTTTGTTTTTATCCATTTCGAAGAATGTGCTTTTATTTCTTGTACTAATTTCATCAATGCAATCTTCCTAGAGAGCAAGCAAAGAATATGAATGTGATTATCTGTTCCTCCGATTTGGATTGCTGTGCTTTCAAATTGTTTACAAACCGAACCAATGTAAGCAAATAGTTCATTTTCGATAGTTTCATCAATAAAATCATTTCTATATTTCGTACTAAAAATGATATGGATGTAATTTTTAACTAGAGATTGTGGCATAATTTCAATTTGTATTTTTTGTATAGGATTTTATCCTATTCTGTATTAAGTCGTCCCTTTGGGACTGTTTAATAAATTTACAAAACGTTTTATTTTTTCTAAATCTTTATTTCCAGGTTCGATTTCAAATTTTGAATTAATGTCAAGAGCGATTGGTTGATGGTTGATAGTTGTCAGTTGATTGAAGTTTTCTAATGATATTCCACCACTTAAAAAATAGGGAATAGGAATTTCGATATCATTTAAAATGTTCCAATCAAAAGCATTTCCTGTTCCTCCAAATGCTTTAGAATCTGTGTCAAACAAAAGGTAGTTGATGGTTGATGGTTGATAGTTGTCGATCTGAACGGAGTCGAAGACTTTTGCGATTTCACTTCTGACTTCTGACTTCTGACTTCCGACTCTGATGACTTTTATAATTTTAATTTCTCTGTTTAATCTTTGTCTTAATTCTGAAATAAAATCTTCTGTTTCATCGCCGTGAAGCTGGATGAAACTCAATTTTGCTTTTTCAGAAATGTCAATAATATTTTCTAAATCTTCATTGACGAAAACACCAACTTTTCCTTGATGATTGAGTTCAGCAATTTGTCTCAAATTCAAATGATTAAGAACATATCTTGGCGATTTTTCATAAAATATAAATCCCAGAAAATCAACGTTCAACTCAATTAAATTCTGAATCTGATCGAGTTGTGTTAATCCGCAAACTTTTAGTTTTGGTTGATGGTTTTCAGACATTGTTAAATTGATAAACTGTTACATTGTTACATTAGAAATAAATTCAGAAAATTTCTTTCCCGGATTCTCATTCCTCATAAAATATTCACCCATCAAAAACCCGTCAAAACCTTTTCCTTTCAGGAATTTGAAATCTTCTACGTTATAAATTCCGCTTTCTGCAACAGACAAAATATCTTTCGGAAGCTGGTTTTTCAAATCGACGGAATGTTGTAAATCCACTTTGAAATCTTTTAAATTTCTGTTGTTGATTCCTACAAAATCTACGTCATTATTAATATATTTTAATTCACCTTCGGAATGGATTTCAAGTAAAACTTCAAGATTTAGTGAATGCGCCAATTCTGTAAATTCTGAAACCTGAGTTGGAGAGAGACAAGCTGCAATCAGCAAAATAACGTCGGCTCCGATGGATTTGGCTTCGTAAAACTGGTATTCGTCAATCATAAAGTCTTTTCTCAGAATTGGAATATTAAGATGATTTCTGACACTCAAAATATCATCAAAACTTCCACCGAAAAAATCTTTATCAGTTAAAATAGAAACAGCACTTGCTCCGAATTTTTCATATTGAGAAACGACTTCTAAAGGTAAAATTTTATCATTAATAATGCCTTTGCTTGGCGATTGTCTTTTGAATTCTGTGATGATTCCGGATTTTGTTTTGATGGTTTCTTTTAACGAAAAAGTTGGTCTTCCAAACAACTCCGAATCTTTTAGTTTTTCAACAGAGATTTTGTATTTTGCTTCTGCGATTTCTTGCTTTTTTCGTGCGATGATTTTATCTAGGATGTTCATATTACTTTCTTTTTTTGGATTTTGTCATTCAGAGCGAAACGTAGTGCAGCGAAGAATCTTTTTAGATTTTATATTTTAGTTCGAAAAGAATTAATATTTTTATTAGAAATTTATTCAATTTTATCATTCCAAAAATCCCAATTAGGATTGATATTTTTAATAAGATTTTCTTTTTTCATTCGTGAATAACCTTTTATCTGCTTTTCCCTTGCAATTGCTTGTTCTACATCTTGGAAAAATTCGTAATAAATTAAAAAGAAGCATTTATATTTATAAGTGAAGTGGTTAGTATGAGATTCAGGATCATATGCCAAAATAATCTGCCTTTCAAATCATTCGTTATTCCTGTATAAAGAACTGTTTTATTCTTATTTGTCAGAATATAAACGAAATAATTATGCGTTCCTAAAGTTTTCATATTCTAATTTAAAGATTCTTCACTCCGCGATGCTCCGTTCTGAATGACAAACGTTCAAGTTACTTAATAACATTTTTCAAACTTTGTAACGCTTTTCCGCTTTCCAGACTTTCTTTTGCTAGCGCCAGACAATCCTCATAATTTCCATATTTTTCGGTGTTTTCCAAAGCAATTGAAGCATTAGCAAGAACGACATAATTTTGTTCTTCAGTTCCGTTTCCTTCCAGGATTTGAAGGAAAATTTTAGAAGCTTCCTCTTTTGTATTGCCTCCGAAAATACTTTCCGGTGCAATGTTCTTGAATTTTAAATCTTCGGCGGAATAGATTTTTTCTCCGTGCTTATTGAAAATTTTCGTGTCGCCGGTCAAAGAAATTTCGTCGTAACCATCCAAAGCGTGAACCAACATAAACTCGCTTTTTTGCTTTTGCAAAAGGTATTGATAAACTCTTGCAATCTCCAGATTTGCAACGCCAATCATTGTGAAATCGGGACGTGCAGGATTGACCAAAGGTCCCAGAAGATTGAAAAAAGTTTTTAAACCAAGCTGTTTTCTGAATGGCGCAACCGATTTCAAAGCGGGATGAAACAGCGGCGCGTGCAGAAAACAGATGTTTCCTTTTTCCAAATCGGCTTTCAATTCTTCGGAATTAGCTTTGAATTGGTAACCCATTTCTTCCAAAACATTGGATGAACCTGAAATGGATGATGCTCCGTAATTGCCTTGTTTAGCTACTTTTTGTCCGGTTCCTGCAACGATGAAACTCGCCAAAGTTGAGATGTTGAATGTGTTTTTTCCGTCTCCGCCGGTTCCAACGATGTCCACCAAATCTGAGGTTCCCAAATCGACAGGTTTTGCCAACTGCAACAAAGCTTCACGGAAGCCGGTAAGTTCTTCCAGCGTAATCGTGCGCATCAGGAAGACGGTGATGAATGAAATGACCTCGCTTTCATTGAATTTATTTTGTGAAATCTCAATCAGAATCGCTTTGGCTTCGGCTTTTGTCAAAGTCTGATGATTGAAAAGATATTGTAGGATTTGTTTCATTTGTGTTTAATTATTGAGAAAGTTTTCTAAAATCTGTTTTCCATCGGGCGTCAGAATACTTTCCGGATGATATTGAACTGCGTGAACATCATAAGATTGGTGTTTCAAACTCATAATCATTCCGTTTTTATCAACGCTGGTGATTTCTAATTCTGCAGGAAAATCATCAGGATTAACGGCCCAGGAATGGTATCGGCCAACTTCCAGAGTTTCCGGTAAACCGTTGAAAATTTTGTGAGCATTGATCTGAACAGCTTCCGTCGCAACACCGTGATAGATTTCTGACAGGTTGATCAAACTTCCGCCAAAAGCTTCCGCAATAGCCTGCTGACCGAGACAAACGCCGAAAATAGATTTGGTAGGCGCGTATTTTTTAATAACATCCAACAAAATTCCAGCTTCTTCCGGGATTCCCGGACCGGGAGAAAGAATGATTTTGTCGTATTTTTCGATGTCTTCCAACGGAATTTGGTCATTTCTGTAAACATCCACTTTTTCTCCGACAATCTGCTCAATGATTTGAACCAAATTATAGGTAAAACTATCGTAGTTATCAAATACTAATATTTTCATAATTTCTCTGCTTTAATAATTGCTTTTTTCAAAGCGCCTAATTTGTTATTAACTTCCTGCAATTCACTTTCCGCAACCGATTTTGCGGTGATTCCCGCGCCGGCTTGGTAGAAAAGTGTATTGTTTTTACTTAAAAAAGTACGAATCATAATCGCCTGATTGCAGCTACCGTCAAAGCCGACAAAGCCGATACAACCTGCGTAATAACTTCTGGATGTTTTCTCGTGTTCATCAATCAATTGCATTGCGCGGTATTTTGGAGCGCCACTCAAAGTGCCTTGCGGGAAAGTGGTGGCAATCATTTCGTACGGATTCTGATCTTCTTTGACATCGGTTACGACTTCTGAAACCATATGAATGACGTGAGAAAAGAAATGGATTTCTTTCAGTTTTGAAACCGTTGTATTTTTTCCGTGAATGCTCAAATCATTTCTTGCCAAATCTACCAGCATTGTGTGTTCGGCATTTTCTTTCGGGTCCTTTTTAAGTTCTTCCGCAGATTCCAAATCTTTCTCGATGTTTCCGGTTCTTTTGAAAGTTCCTGCGATCGGGTGAATAATGGCTTTTCCGTTTTTGATAATCAACTGGCTTTCCGGGCTGGATCCCATCAATTTATAATCGCCATAATCGAAGAAAAATAGATAAGGAGAAGGGTTGATGTTCCGCAAAGCCCGGTAAACATTGAATTCATCACCCTGGAATTTCTGTTCAAATCTTCTGCTTAAAACCAATTGAAAAACATCACCACGGAAACAATGTTTCTTCGCAAATTCCACAGATTTCAGAAATTCTTCATCTTGCAAATTCGAAGTTTCTTCCGAAGTCAGTTCAAAAGGAAAAACCGGAGCATTTTTTTGGTTGATGATGTTTTCCAATGCTGAAAGTTCTGATTTCAATCCATTGATTTTATTTTCAATCAGGAACATTTCGTCATTATGATGATTGATTGCAATCACATATTGATACAATCTGTAACGCATCAACGGAATTTTATTGTCTTCAGATTGTTCCTTAAATTTGATATTTTCAAAAAACGGAATCGCATCATAACTTGTGTAACCAAAAAATCCCTGAGCCTGTTTTCCAATCTCGTGGTTGGGTTTTTCGCATTTGAAACAATTGGAAAATTCCTGCATCAAGTCTGATAATTTTTCATTTTTCAGATTGATTTTTGTAGGATTTTCCAGAGGAAATTTCAGTTCGGCTTCGTCGTAATTTCGGATTTCGATTCCGGCAATAGCATTCACGCAGATGAAAGAAAACGAATTTTCAGAATTTTGATTTCCGGCACTTTCCAGAAGAATCGTGTCACGAAACTGGTCGCGAAGACGAAGGTAAATCCCGATTGGTGTAAACAAATCTGCTAATTGAGATTTGACGACAGTTTTTATATTAATTATGTTTTCCAAGTTCATTTTAAATAATTTCATTTTTATTAATGCTTGTCGAAGCCATTAATAAAAAAAGACTTCAACAAAATTTGTCAAAGTCTATTATGATTGAGTTATAGTTAGTTCAGAATTTTAGAACACCGATAATCCTTTCAGACCCGACAAAGAGTTTGAAAGCCACCACCAGTTATTGTTGTTCATAAGTTTCATTGGGACAAATTTAGAAATGATTTTTAATTCTGCAATGTTTTTTTTCAAAAAATTATAGGAAAGGTTTCATTTCATCTTCTATATTTTTTCTCAGGTCTTTGAGTTTGATGGCGTATTGTTCCATTTGGATTTCTTTTTCTGTGACAGGATTCCACTTCGGAACCTCGATGGATTTCCCGTTTTCGTCAACGGCTACAAATACGATGATGCAGTGCGTTCGCTTCTCAAATTTCTTCTCCTTCACATTTCTGGAAAACACATCAATCGAAATGTGCATACTGGAATTTCCCGTAAAGATCACTTTAGAATCCAGCTTCACAATTTCACCGATTTTTATGGGTTTATAAAACCGGATTCCGCCAACATAAACAGTTACGCAATAGCTTCCGGACCAGTTGCTGGCGCAGGCATAACCGACCTGGTCTATCCATTTCATCACGCTTCCGCCGTGAACATTACCGCCGAAATTAACGTCTGTCGGTTCAGAAATAAACTGAAACGTCACCGGTTTGTTTTCCATTCTATTCATTTTACGTATCAAAAATAGGGAAGAATTTTTAGATTACTACTCAATATTTATGTTTTATTCCTTTGACATTTGCATTAAATTTGTAATTCTCAAATTCTATTTTAAATCTCTTGACTTTAATAAAAATGAAAAAAGTATTCTATCTCAAAACCTGCGGCACCAACAAGAAAATAATGTCACCTCTTGATCTGTCTGACTGGGAACTGAGAGAAATAAAATCGCAGCCCGTAACCGAAGCAGAACTGGAAGAAATGTATGAAAAAACGAAATCTTACGAAGCACTTTTTAGTAAAAAATCGACGCAAATCAAGGAAAGAGCAATTGATGTCAATTCATTGACGGAAAAGGATTTTAAGAAGCTGATTCTGGACCATTACAGTTTTTTGAAACGTCCGGTTTTTGTTACAGATAATGAAATTTTTGCGGGAAGCGATAAAAATAATCTTGAAAATCTGAATGCTTATTTTGAAAATTAATTTATCGCAAAGGCGTAAGGATTTTAAATCACAATGTTATAAAAGTCGCAAAGTTTTGCGTCTTGAAAGAGTTGAATTGCTAAATGAAATTTGCGCCTTTGCGATTAAAAAATAAAAAATGAAACGTTCCGGAACTGCAGATTTGTCCCTTCATTACGGTCAGGTTCCGCCCTGGTTGTATGAGCGTATGTCCAAGCTTGGACTGGCGATTGTGGAAGTAATTTTGGCAGATTACGGAAAAGATGAAGTCTTACGACGGTTGGCCGACCCATTTTGGTTTCAGAGTTTTGGAGCGGTGATGGGAATGGACTGGCATTCTTCGGGAATAACAACTTCGGTGATGGGCGCTTTGAAAAGAGCCATCAATCCGAATTCTAAATCTCTTGGGATTTACATCGCCGGAGGAAAAGGCAAGTTCTCCAAAGATGCACCGAATGAACTTTTGAAAATTGCTGATTCCACAGGACTTGACGGAAACGAATTGGTGCGTTGCAGTAAACTTTCTGCGAAGGTTGATAATACGGCAATTCAGGATGGTTATCAGCTTTATCTGCATAATTTTATTTTGTCTGACCAAGGGAATTGGGCGGTTGTTCAGCAAGGGATGCACGATTCTGACGGCACGGCGAGACGCTATCATTGGCTTTCAGAAAATGTAAGTTCTTTTGTCAATGAGCCTCACACGGGAATCTCCGGCGTTAATCGTGGTAATATTCTCAACCTCACATCTTCCGAAGCGGAACAAAACCGAAACGGCATCGTTGACATTACAAAAACTGATTCTGAGAAATGGATGCAGGATTTTCAGCGTTTGATATTGCCCGCTCATCACGAGGTTTTGGCGAGTGATGTTGATATGAAAAAGCTCGGCAATATTCTTTGGCTGGCGAGAGAAAATGAACCTGAGAATTTTGAAGATTTGCTGATGCTGAAAGGTGTTGGTCCGCGAACGATGCAGTCTCTGGCTTTGGTGAGTGAAG